>NZ_JBSKJN010000002.1:0-625671 GCF_053709515.1 Enterobacter sp. UPMP701
CCCGTTAGATCGACGTCCGTCCAAACGCCCCCTGCCAGTCCTGCTCAAACTTCACAATCGCCGCATCCACGGCCGGAGAGGTAATAAACTGCTGCGCCACGTCCAGCGGCAGCGTGATGGACTCGCAGCCTGCCAGCAGGCAGTCCAGCGCCTGACGCGGCGTTTTAAAGCTCGCGGCCAGCACCTTTGACTGCGGAGCGTGCAAAGTTAGCAATTGTTGCAGTTCAATCACGGTCTGGATCCCGTCCCCGCCCTGCGCGTCCACGCGGTTAACGTAGGGCGCCACATACTCCGCCCCCGCCAGCGCGGAGAGCATCCCCTGCGCGGCACCGTACACCGCCGTCCCCAGCGTCGGGATGCCTTCGGCTTTCAGCATCTTGATTGCCGCCAGCCCTTCCGCAGTCACCGGCACTTTCACCACCAGGTCGTTGATGATGGCGCGCAGCTTGCGCGCGTCCTCTACCATCCCTTCGGCGGTGGTCGCCATCACCTGGGCGAACAGACGGCCTTTGCCGCCCAGTGCGTCGTGCAGGGCTGGCAGCAGCTCCTCCAGCGGCGTTTTACCTGCCGCCACAATGCTTGGGTTGGTGGTCACGCCCGCCAGCGGGAAGATACGCGCCAGCTTTTTGACTGCCGCAACGTCAGATGTGTCGAGATAAAGTTCCATGATGTCACCCTCAAAATTAGCCTGCATTTACCCTATCACGACAAAACCTGCTCAGTAGTTGACCCGCATCAAGATAACTTTCATTCGAAAGTAATTTAATCTTCATATGCAAGATGAGAGGCGAAATCATGATCTTCAATATTCAGCGTTACTCTACCCACGATGGCCCCGGTATTCGAACCGTGGTGTTTCTGAAAGGCTGCTCGCTGGGCTGTCGCTGGTGTCAGAACCCGGAAAGCCGCTCCCGCAGCCGGGACGTGCTGTTTGATGCACGTCTGTGTCTGGAGGGCTGTGACCTGTGCCAGCAGGCGGCACCGGGCTGTATCGAACGCGCGCTAAACGGGCTGGTTATCCACCGTGAAAAGCTTGATGAAGCCACGCTCAATGCCCTCACCGACTGCTGCCCGACGCAGGCGCTCACCGTCTGCGGCGAAGAAAAGCAGGTGGACGAGATCATGGCCACCGTGCTGCGCGACAAACCCTTTTATGACCGCAGCGGCGGCGGGATCACTCTCTCCGGTGGCGAGCCGTTTATGAACCCTGAGCTGGCGCACGCCCTGTTTAAAGCCAGCCACGAACAGGGGATCCACACCGCCGTGGAAACCTGCCTTCACGTGCCGTGGCATTATATTGAGCCGTCATTACCCTACGTCGATCTGTTCCTCGCCGACCTGAAGCACGTCGACGGAGCGGTGTTCAAACAATGGACCGACGGTTCGGCCAGGCGGATCCTGGACAACCTGAAGCGCCTCGCCGCTGCCGGGAAAAAAATCACCATCCGCGTGCCGCTGATCCAGGGCTTTAACGCGGACGAAGCCTCCATCACCGCCATTACCAGCTTCGCCGCCGACGAACTCGGCGTCGAGGATATTCATTTTCTGCCGTATCACACGCTGGGCATGAACAAATACACCCTGCTCGGCCAACCCTACTCTGCCCCTGACAAACCGCTGGATAACCCTGCCCTGCTGGACTTTGCGCAGCAGTACGCCTGCCAGAAAGGGTTAACCGCGACCTTACGAGGATAAACCTATGACCACCCTGAATCTCAACACTCTCAGCGAACGTATTAAAGCGCATAAAATGGCGCTGGTGCATATCGTCAAGCCGCCGGTCTGTACCGAGCGCGCGCAGCATTACACCGAAATGTATCAGCAGCATATGGACAAGCCGATCCCGGTGCGTCGCGCCCTGGCGCTGGCGCATCACCTGGCTGAACGTACCATCTGGATCAAACACGACGAGCTGATTATCGGTAACCAGGCAAGCGAAGTGCGCGCCGCGCCGATCTTCCCGGAATACACCGTCTCCTGGATTGAGAAAGAGATCGACGATCTGGCGGACCGTCCGGGCGCGGGCTTTGCGGTGAGCGAAGAGAACAAACGCGTTCTGCATGAGATCTGCCCATGGTGGCGCGGCCAGACGGTACAGGACCGCTGCTACGGCATGTTCACCGACGAGCAGAAAAGCCTGCTGGAAACCGGCATTATCAAAGCCGAAGGCAACATGACCTCCGGCGATGCGCACCTGGCGGTGAACTTCCCGCTGGTGCTGGAGAAAGGTCTCGACGGCCTGCGCGCCAAAGTGGCCGAACGCCGCACGCGCATCAACCTGACGGTGCTGGAAGACCTGCACGGCGACCAGTTCCTGAAGGCGATCGATATCGTGCTGGAAGCGGTGAGTCTGCACATCAAACGCTTTGCCGACCTGGCGCGTGAAATGGCGTCTATCGAGACCCGCGAAAGCCGCCGCGACGAGCTGCTGGCGATGGCGGAAAACTGCGATGTCATCGCCCACGAGCCGCCAAAAACCTTCTGGCAGGCGCTGCAGCTGTGCTACTTCATTCAGCTGATCCTGCAGATTGAGTCCAACGGCCACTCCGTCTCCTTCGCGCGCATGGACCAGTATCTTTATCCGTACTACCGCCGCGACGTGGAGCTGAACCAGAGCCTGGATCGCGAACACGCCATCGAGCTGCTGCACAGCTGCTGGCTGAAGCTGCTGGAAGTGAACAAGATCCGCTCCGGCTCGCACTCGAAAGCTTCCGCCGGTAGCCCGCTGTACCAGAATGTCACCATTGGCGGCCAGACGCTGGTCAACGGTGAGCCGATGGACGCGGTGAACCCGCTCTCATACGCGATTCTGGAATCGTGCGGTCGCCTGCGCTCCACCCAGCCGAACCTGAGCGTGCGTTACCACGCGGGGATGAGCAACGACTTCCTCGACGCCTGCGTGCAGGTGATCCGCTGCGGCTTCGGGATGCCGGCGTTCAATAACGATGAAATCGTGATCCCGGAATTCATCAAGCTCGGCGTGGAACGAGACGACGCTTACGACTACGCGGCCATCGGCTGCATCGAAACCGCAGTCGGCGGCAAGTGGGGCTACCGCTGCACCGGCATGAGCTTTATCAACTTTGCCCGCGTGATGCTGGCGGCGCTGGAAGGCGGTCGCGACGCCACCAGCGGCAAGGTTTTCCTGCCGCAGGAGAAAGCGCTCTCCGCCGGTAACTTCAATAACTTTGAGGAGGTGATGGCGGCGTGGGACAGCCAGATCCGCTACTACACCCGCAAATCCATCGAGATCGAGTACGTGGTGGACACCATGCTGGAGGAGAACGTCCACGATATTCTCTGCTCGGCGCTGGTGGACGACTGCATCGAGCGCGCGAAAAGCATCAAGCAGGGCGGCGCGAAGTATGACTGGGTTTCCGGCCTGCAGGTGGGCATCGCCAACCTCGGCAACAGCCTGGCGGCGGTGAAGAAGCTGGTGTTTGACCAGGGCGCTATCGGTCAGCAGCAGCTGGCGGCGGCGCTGGCGGATGACTTCGACGGGCTGACCCACGAGCAGTTGCGCCAGCGCCTGATCAACGGCGCGCCGAAGTACGGCAACGACGACGACAGCGTGGATATGCTGCTGACGCGCGCCTACCAGACCTACATTGAGGAGCTGAAGCAGTACCACAACCCGCGCTATGGTCGCGGCCCGATTGGCGGTAACTACTATGCGGGCACCTCTTCCATTTCCGCGAACGTGCCGTTTGGCGCGGCAACAATGGCAACGCCGGACGGGCGTAAAGCCCACACTCCGCTGGCGGAAGGGGCCAGCCCGGCCTCCGGTACCGACCACCTCGGCCCGACGGCGGTGATTGGCTCGGTAGGCAAACTGCCGACGGAAGCGATTCTCGGCGGCGTGCTGCTGAACCAGAAGCTGAACCCGTCGACGCTGGAAAACGACAGCGATCGCCAGAAGCTGATGGTGCTGCTGCGTACCTTCTTCGAGGTGCATAAGGGCTGGCATATTCAGTACAACATCGTCTCGCGCGATACGCTGCTGGAAGCGAAGAAACATCCTGATCAGTATCGTGACCTGGTGGTGCGCGTCGCGGGTTACTCAGCGTTCTTCACCGCCCTGTCGCCGGATGCGCAGGACGATATTATCGCCCGTACTGAGCATACGCTGTAACGGTTTATCCCCTCTCCCACGGGGAGAGGGTTAGGGTGAGGGGGAAATGCGCACGCTGATGCCCTCACCCCGGCCCTCTCCCACGGGGAGAGGGAGAAAACACTAAAAACGGCAACCCAGGTTGCCGTTTTGCTTTTACTTTCATTCGAAATTAAATTTGTGCTCCCCGTCACCTTGTTATTAGAATGTTTCAAAACGCAGTGACCCAGGAGCACAGTATGACCGTTAAAGTTATCGTCACCGATATGGACGGAACTTTCCTTGATGATGCCAAGCAGTACGATCGTGACCGCTTCCAGGCACAGTTTGAACAGCTTAACGCCCGCGACATTGAATTTGTTGTCGCCAGCGGCAACCAGTATTACCAGCTCATCTCCTTCTTTCCCGAGCTGAAAGACCAGATCTCCTTCGTGGCGGAAAACGGCGCGCTGGTGTTCGACCACGGTGAACAGATTTTCCACGGCGAGCTGACGCGCCATGAGTCGCAGATTGTCATTGGCGAACTCCTGAAGGACAAGGGACTAAACTTTGTGGCCTGCGGGCTGGAGAGCGCGTACGTCAGCGATAAAGCGCCGGACGCCTTCGTGGCACTGATGTCAAAGCACTATCACCGCTTAAAGCGCATCAGCGATTACCGCGAAATTGACGACGTGCTCTTTAAGTTCTCCCTGAACCTGCCGGACAGCGATATCCCTAATCTGGTGGATAAACTGCACGTCTCCCTGGACGGCATCATGAAGCCGGTCACCAGCGGCTTTGGTTTTGTCGATTTGATTATCCCCGGCCTGCACAAGGCCAACGGCATCAGCCGCCTGCTGAAACGCTGGAAAATCTCCCCGCAGGAGTGCGTCGGCATTGGCGACAGCGGCAACGATGCCGAGATGCTGAAGCTGGTGAAATACTCCTTTGCGATGGGTAACGCGGCGCAGAGCATCAAAGAAATCAGCCGCTACAGCACCGATGACAACAACCATCAGGGCGCGCTGAACGTGATTCAGGCCGTGCTCGACGCGCACTCCCCGTTCGACCTCTAACCCCCTTCCCTCGCCGGAGCCCCGCTCCGGCCTCTCACTCTTTTTCCGTCCTGTGGCATGCGTCAAGTTTTTAAACTTGCATTAACTAATTTTTAACTTAAAGTATCACTTGTAGATTCATTTACTTTCGAATGAAAGATGAGAGGCAGTTATGACCTTTACCAGTGAAACGTTGCCAGCGGACCACAAAGCAGCAATTCGTCAGCTAAAGCGCGAATTACGCGCCCAGATCGGCGACGTTCAGGCGGTGTTCGACAGGCTCAGTGATAAAATCGCTACCCGCGTGGCGGAAATTAACGCATTGAAAAACAAAGGCGAATCCGTCTGGCCGGTGATTCCGTTTGCAGATGTGAAAAACGGCACGATTACCGACGCTCAGCGCGAGGCCGTTAAGCGCCGCGGTTGCGCGGTGATCAAAGGTCACTTCCCCCGCGAGCAGGCGCTGGCGTGGGATCAGTCGATGCTCGACTACCTCGATCTGAACAAGTTTGACGAGGTGTACAAAGGGCCGGGCGACAACTTCTTCGGCACCTTAACCGCCTCCCGCCCGGAGATTTACCCGATCTACTGGTCGCAGGCGCAGATGCAGGCGCGCCAGAGTGAAGCGATGGCGCAGGTGCAGTCGTTCCTGAACCGTTTATGGACATTTGAGAGCAACGGCAAGCAGTGGTTCGACCCGGACGTGAGCGTGATTTACCCGGACCGCATCCGCCGCCGCCCGCCGGGAACCACCTCGAAAGGGCTGGGCGCGCACACCGATTCCGGCGCGCTGGAGCGCTGGCTGCTGCCCGCTTATCAGCAGGTCTTTGCCCGCGTGTTTGACGGCAACGTCGAGAAATACGATCCGTGGAACGCCGCACACCGTACCGAAGTGGAAGAGTACACCGTGGATAACACCACCAAGTGCTCGGTGTTCCGCACCTTCCAGGGCTGGACGGCGCTGTCGGATATGATCCCGGGCCAGGGGCTGCTGCATGTGGTGCCGATCCCGGAAGCGATGGCGTACATTCTGCTGCGTCCGCTGCTGGACGACGTGCCGGAAGATGAGCTGTGCGGCGTGGCGCCGGGGCGCGTGCTGCCGGTTTCCGAGAAGTGGCATCCGCTGCTCATCGAAGCGCTGACCAGCATTCCGGCACTCGAAGCGGGCGATTCCGTGTGGTGGCACTGCGACGTGATCCACTCCGTCGCGCCGGTGGAAAATCAGCAGGGCTGGGGCAACGTGATGTACATTCCCGCCGCACCAATGTGCGAGAAAAACCTCGCCTACGCGAAAAAGGTCAAGGAAGCGCTGGAAACCGGCGCGTCGCCGGGCGATTTCCCGCGTGAAGATTATGAAAAAAGCTGGCAGGGCCGCTTTACCGTGAACGATCTCAACATCCACGGCAAGCGCGCGCTGGGCATGGCTTAACTGTCGTACAGCCCTTCCCGCTCCACGGCGGTGCGTCGTTTTCCCTGACGTATTCGCCGTACCGACTCCCGCACGGCCAGCGTGCCGTTTAGCAGCAATGTTCCTACCGGCGCGTCCGGGCGCATCAGCCTCTGCTGAAGCATATGCACCGCTTCCGTTCCCAGCTCATCGCGGGGAACATGCACCGCCGTCAATGGAACATCCTGAATCGCCGCCAGGTTAAAGCCGTCAATGCTCATCACCGAGACGTCCTGCGGCACGCGCAGACCGTGGTTTTGCAGCGCGCTGATGGTGCCCGCCGCCATAAAGTCCCCCCCTACCAGGAACGCCGTCGGCAGGTCTTTTCCCTGCTGTTGGTTAAGCCACTCGCTCACCAGCTGCTCCGTCTCTCTGGCACTGAAGCTCGGCACCACCAGCAGGTCGCGCCTGTCGTTAAACCTGAGGTTATGGGTGTGCCACGCGTCGCGGATCCCCGACAGGCGCAGCTCCATGGTGTAGCGACGCAGGCACAGCACGTTCATCACCTCCCGGTGCCCCATCTCGAAGAGGTACTCTGCCGCCCGCTCGCCGATGGCGCGATGATCCGGCGCGACGGCAGGCAGGCGCATGTGGCGGTCCCGGCAGTTAATCAGCATGCAGGGTTTCCCCACATCTACCGCCAGATCGTGGATATGCGGATCGTCGATACCGAGCAGAATCGCCGCCTGGGTATCCGGCTCGTTCATACGCGCCAGAAACAGCTGGGCATCGCTGTCGTTCTCCTCCAGCGCGCAGTAGCGCAGGCGAACCTCGTGCGAGGCAAGCCCTTTGCTCACGCTCTGGATCACGCGGTAGTAAAAGATGTCGGACCGCTCATCGAATGCACGCTGAGGGGCAAAAACCACCAGACTGTTAAGCAGCAAGCGCCCCGCCGCCATACCGTCTATCACCCCCAGCTCCCGCGCACACGCCAGTACCTTAGCCCGCGCCTTTTCACTGGTATTCGCTTTTCCCGCCAGCACGCGCGAGACGGTGCTGATAGAGAGCTGCGTCCGGGCGGCGATTTCAGTGATTTTTAGCCTTTTGTCCATTTTGTGATCTGGCTCCATTTGCGAAATGAAAAAATTTTCATAGCGTATCTGTCAGGAAATAACTGACGTAAAAGCCATCATGCCAGAGGGTTGAGGTCAGTTATGAGAAATTTTGCACAAAATCCACTATTGCCTGCTCATTTTCTCCCTTAAGGTGAACCTGTCACACAACTTCCATACTAGTTGTATACCAACTTAAGCATTCTAAACGGATAGAAATCAAAGGCATAACAATCTGTGTGACACCTGAACCTCCGTCCCCTTACCGTCCGTCTTGTGGAGAGTAAAATGAGTCAGGGCATCAATAATACCGTTGCGACAAGCAAAACCCGTCGCGTCATCAAGAACCTGCGCTGGTACGTGCTGGTGCTGTTCTTACTTGGCGTCACCGTTAACTACATCACCCGTAACTCGCTCGGGATCCTCGCCCCCGAACTGAAAGAGAGCCTTGGGATCACCACCGAGCAATACTCCTGGATCGTCGGCGCGTTCCAGATCGCCTACACCATTTTCCAGCCCCTGTGCGGCTGGCTGATCGACGTTATCGGCCTGAAGATTGGCTTTATGGTCTGCGCCGGGATCTGGGCGCTAATGTGTATTTTCCACGCGGGCGCCGGAAGCTGGCTGCACCTGGCGATTCTGCGCTTCTTTATGGGCGCCTCAGAGGCCGCCGCCACCCCGGCGAACGCCAAAACTATCGGCGAATGGTTCCCGAAATCGGAGCGTCCCGTTGCCGCTGGCTGGGCAGGCGTGGGCTTCTCCATCGGCGCGATGCTGGCTCCGCCTATCATCTACTTCGCTCACGCCTCGTTCGGCTGGCAGGGTGCGTTTATGTTCACCGGCGTGCTGGCGCTGCTGTGGGTGATCCTCTGGTGGGTGTTCTACCACAACCCGGAACAGCACCCGAACCTGAGCAAGGACGAACTGGCGTTCATCAAGCAGGATAACGAACCCGCACCGGTCAAGCTGCCCTTCCTGACGGCGCTGAAAACCGTATCAAAGAACAAACGTTTTTACGGTATCGCCATCCCGGCCTTTATGGCGGAACCGGCCTGGGCCGTACTGAGCTTCTGGGTGCCGCTGTACCTCGCCAAAGAGCACGGCATGGATCTGAAGCAGATTGCGATGTTTGCCTGGCTACCCTTCCTCGCCGCCGACCTCGGCAGCGTGGCAAGCGGCTACCTGACGCGCCTGTACACCCGCTGGTTCGGCTGCACCCGCGTTAACTCGGTCGTAGCCAGCTCCGTCACCGGCGCGTTCCTGATGATTTCTCTCGCCGTCGTCGCCGTGACCCGCGACCCGTATATCACCATCGTGTTGATCTCCATCGGCGGCTTCGGGCACCAGATTATCTCCTGCATGCTGAGCGCCCTGGTCGTGGAGTCGTTCGACAAAGGCCAGATGGCGACCGTCAACGGCATGCGCGGCTCGGCGGCGTGGATCGCCAGCTTCCTGTTCTCGCTGTTAATCGGTGTGACCGCCGACAAAATCGGCTTTAACCCGCTCTTTATTGCCATGGGCTTCTTTGACCTGATTGGCGCTGTCTTCCTGGTAGCATTTATTGCTGAACGTCGCGCCAAGCGCGCCTGATAGTGGATGTATTGCATATGAAAACCCTGAAAAACTGGACCGTTGATACGCAGTCGGCAAACCATCTGGAACTGCTGGTGGATAACCAGCACCGCCTGTGCCTGTATGTGCTGGAAGAGAACCTGTTCCGCGTGCTGATTAAGCGCAAAGGCGAGCTGGCGCTGGACCGCACCTGGAGCATCGCGCCGGAACAAGACGTGCCGTGGGAAGGCCGCCGCCGTGACGATATCAGCGGCTTCTCCTGCCCGGCCTGGACGCTGACGCAGCAGGACGACACAGTAACCGTAGCAACTGAACAGCTGCGCGTGACCGTCCACCAGCCGCTGTGGCTGGAGTGGCACTTTCGCAATGAGGCAGGCGAGTGGCAGCCGCTGGTCAATGACCGTCCGACCAGCGCCTACCTGCTGAACGCCCACGGCGACGGCGTGGCGCATTATCTCAGCCGTCGTAAGGATGAACGTTTTTACGGTCTGGGTGAGAAAGCGGGTGATTTACAGCGCAACGGCAAACGCTATGAGATGCGCAACCTCGACGCGATGGGGTACAACGCGGCCAGCACAGACCCGCTTTACAAGCATATTCCGTTCACTATCACCCGCCGCGATGACGTGAGCTACGGCCTGTTCTACGACAACCTGAGCAGCTGCTGGCTGGATCTGGGCAACGAGATCGATAACTACCACACCGCCTATCGTCGCTGGCAGGCGGAAGCGGGCGATATCGATTACTACATTTTTACCGGCAAACGCGTACTTGACGTCACCAAAGCCTTCGTGCGCCTGACCGGGAAAACGCTGTTCGGACCGAAGTGGAGCCTGGGCTACAGCGGCTCGACCATGCACTACACCGACGCGCCGGACGCGCAAAACCAGTTGATGAACTTCATCCGCCTGTGCGAAGAGCACGCCATTCCGTGCGACTCGTTCCAGCTCTCCTCCGGCTATACCTCCATCAACAGCAAGCGCTACGTCTTTAACTGGAACTACGACAAGGTGCCGCAGCCGAAGGTGATGAGCCAGGCATTCCATGACGCGGGGCTGAAGCTTGCGGCAAACATCAAGCCGTGCCTGCTGCAGGACCATCCGCGCTATAACGAAGTGGCGGAGCGCGGCCTGTTCATCCGTGATTCAGAAACCGATGCGCCAGAACGTTCCAGCTTCTGGGATGACGAAGGCTCGCACCTCGACTTTACCAACCCGCAGACGGTGCAGTGGTGGCAGAACGGCGTCACCACGCAGCTGCTGGAGATGGGCATCGACTCTACCTGGAACGACAACAACGAATATGAAGTGTGGGACGGGGAAGCGCGCTGCTTTGGCTTCGGCAAGGAGATCGCCATCAAGCACATTCGCCCGGTGATGCCGCTGCTGATGATGCGCGCCTCGCTGGAAGCACAGCAGCGCTTTGCGCCGGAAAAGCGCCCGTATCTCATCTCCCGCTCCGGCTGCGCCGGGATGCAGCGCTACGTCCAGACCTGGAGCGGCGATAACCGCACTAACTGGGACACCCTGCGCTATAACATCCGCATGGGGCTGGGTATGAGCCTGTCCGGATTGTTCAACGTCGGCCATGACGTCGGCGGTTTCTCCGGCGACAAGCCTGACGCCGAGCTGTTCGTGCGCTGGGTGCAGAACGGCGTGATGCACCCGCGCTTTACCATTCACTCGTGGAACGACGACCACACCGTGAACGAGCCGTGGATGTACCCGGGCGTCACGCCCGCTATTCGCGGGGCGATTGAGCTGCGCTACCGCCTGCTGCCGTACCTCTACACCCTGCTCTGGCAGGCACACGCCGACGACGAGCCGATGCTGCGCCCGACCTTCCTCGACCACGAGCACGACGCGCAGACTTTCGAAGAGTGCGATGACTTCCTGCTGGGCCGCGACCTGCTGGTCGCCAGCGTCGTCGAAGCCGGGCAGCGCGAGCGCCGCGTCTGGCTGCCGGATAACGCCACCGGCTGGTACGATTTTTACACCCACGCGTGGTATGCGGGGGCCCAGTCGATCGTCCTCGATGCCCCGCTGGAACAACTCCCGCTGCTGGTGCGCGCCGGTGCCGGTCTGCCGCTCAGCGAGCGTATCCGTCACGTGAGCGCCGATAAAGACGATACCCGTGAGCTGAAACTGTTCCCGGTGAAAGGCGTCGGCACCACCGCCGGACTGCTGTTTGAAGATGACGGCGAAAGCTGGGGCTACCAGAACGGCAATGCGCTGTGGGTGGAATGGGAAATGATGTGCGACGGCGCAACCATTAACCTGAAGGTCAACGCGCGCGGGGACTATCGTCCGGCGTGGAAAGCGCTGAAGGTGTCGTTACCGGCGGGGGAAAAACGCAAGCTGCTGGTTAATGGGGTTGAAGGGGGCGAGTGGGTGGTGTAGCCCTCACCCTAACCCTCTCCCACGGGGAGAGGGAACAGAACATAGGCCGGGTAAGGCGAAGCCGCCACCCGGCTTTTTTTAGTTTTCGATACCTTTACTGCGCAGATAGTCTTCGTAATTACCGGTGAAGTCCACCACGCGCTCTGGCGTAATTTCGATCACGCGGGTTGCCAGCGAGCTGACAAACTCACGGTCGTGAGAGACGAAGATCAGGGTGCCCTGATACATCTCCAGCGCCATGTTCAGCGACTCAATAGATTCCATATCCAGGTGGTTAGTCGGTTCGTCCATCACCAGGATGTTTGGTTTTTCCATCATCAGCTTGCCGAACAGCATACGGCCCTTCTCACCACCGGAGAGCACTTTGGCGGGCTTTTTGATGTCGTCCTGACTGAACAGCAGACGTCCCAGGATACTGCGCACCGCCTGCTCGTCGTCACCTTCCTGCTTCCACTGGCTCATCCAGTCGAAGACGGTGAGGTCGTTTTCGAACTCGTACTCATGGTCCTGCGCGTAGTAACCAATCTGCGCATTTTCAGACCACTTCACGGTGCCGTTGTCCGGCTGCAGTTCACCCACCAGGGTTTTCAGCATTGTGGATTTACCCACGCCGTTAGCACCGAGGATGGCAATCTTCTCGCCCACTTCCAGCAGCAGGTTGAAGTTTTTGAACAGCGGGCCTTCATCGAAGCCTTTAGTAAGCGCTTCCACTTCCAGCGCGTTACGGAACAGCTTCTTGTCCTGCTCGAAGCGGATGAACGGGTTCTGACGGCTGGAGGCTTTAACCTCTTCCAGCTTGATTTTGTCGATCTGACGGGCACGCGACGTTGCCTGGCGCGATTTAGAGGCGTTAGCGCTGAAGCGGCTGACGAAGGATTGCAGGTCCGCAATCTGCGCTTTCTTCTTGGCGTTGTCCGCCAGCAGACGTTCACGCGCCTGGGTTGCCGCCGTCATGTACTCGTCGTAGTTGCCCGGGTACACACGCAGCTCGCCGTAGTCCAGATCCGCCATGTGCGTACAGACCATGTTCAGGAAGTGACGGTCGTGCGAGATGATGATCATGGTGCTGTCGCGGTCGTTCAGCGTCTGCTCCAGCCAGCGGATGGTATCGATGTCCAGGTTGTTCGTTGGTTCGTCGAGCAGCAGGATATCCGGGTTTGAGAACAGCGCCTGTGCCAGCAGGACACGCAGCTTCCAGCCTGGCGCGACTTCACTCATCGGGCCGTAATGTTGTTCAACCGGAATGCCCACGCCCAGCAGCAGCTCGCCCGCACGCGCTTCCGCAGAGTAGCCGTCCATTTCGCCGTACTGCGTTTCCAGATCGGCCACTTTGTAACCGTCTTCTTCGCTCATCTCAGCGAGACCGTAGATACGATCGCGCTCCTGCTTCACTTCCCACAGCTCCGCGTGCCCCATGATCACGGTGTCGAGCACGGTGAACTCTTCAAAGGCGAACTGATCCTGACGCAGCTTACCGATGCGCTCGTTAGGGTCGAGCGACACGTTGCCGAGCGTCGGCTCCAGGTCACCGCCGAGGATCTTCATGAAGGTGGATTTTCCGCTACCGTTGGCACCAATCAGGCCGTAACGGTTGCCGCCGCCAAATTTGACGGAAATGTTTTCGAACAGCGGCTTACTGCCAAACTGCATAGTGACGTTGCTGGTAACTAACACGGGGAGATTCCTGCGAAAAGTGTGATAAACACGGCATTATGCCACAATTCCGAATTGAGATCCCGTGTTGCGGCAATCCACTAAACTTTAACAAAATCGAAAAAAATGTGATTTCGTACACATCTGAATTCCCTGTTAGCGGGAATGCACATATAATGCGCTCCCATCACAGATTCAGACTTATCAACTCATCGCCAGAATGGCTTAGATACCTCGCACAACATGAACATGAAATTAACAACGCTTTTTGCGGCGGCGTTAGCCGTAGTAGGTTTTTGTAAGACCGCTTCTGCGGTGACGTATCCCCTGCCGACAGACGGAAGCCGTCTGGTGGGTCAAAACCAGGTGGTGACGGTGCCTGAGGGTAACACGCAGCCGCTGGAGTACTACGCTGCGCAGTATCAGCTGGGCCTGTCCAACATGCTGGAAGCCAACCCGGGCGTTGACCCGTATCTGCCGAAAGCGGGTACCGTGCTGAACATCCCTCAGCAGCTGATCCTGCCGGATACCGTTCATGAAGGTATCGTGATTAACAGCGCCGAAATGCGTCTGTACTACTACCCGAAAGGCACCAACACCGTTATCGTGCTGCCAATCGGTATCGGTCAGTTGGGCAAAGATACCCCGCTGAACTGGACCACCAAAGTTGAGCGTAAGAAAGCGGGCCCAACCTGGACCCCTACCGCCAAAATGCACGCGGAATACATCGCCGCGGGCGAACCGCTGCCCGCCGTTGTGCCAGCCGGCCCGGATAACCCGATGGGCCTGTACGCACTGTACATTGGCCGTCTGTACGCGATCCACGGGACCAACGCCAACTTCGGTATCGGCCTGCGCGTAAGCCACGGCTGCGTACGTCTGCGTAACGACGACATTAAGTTCCTGTTCGAAAACGTGCCGGTCGGTACGCGCGTGCAGTTCATCAACGAACCCGTGAAAGCGACGTCTGAGCCAGACGGCAGCCGTTATATTGAAGTGCACAACCCGCTGTCCACCAGCGAAGACCAGATCAACAACAACGAGATCGTGCCGATTAAACTGAACAGCGCGGTACAGGCCGTGACGTCTCAGGCGGATGTTGAAACGACCATCGTTGACCAGGCGATTCAGAACCGTTCCGGTATGCCGGTTCGTTTGAACTGATAGAGCAACATTAAAAAAGCGGGCTTCGATGCCCGCTTTTTTTTACCCGTTATTCACGATCACAATCCCGCCGTGGTCGTAGCGATAGTGGCAGTGGGCATACTCCAGCGCTGTGCCGTCCTCCAGATAAATCACCTGCTCTACCTCCAGCACCGGATCGGTCTGCTCACAGATTAAGTGCTGCATATCCAGCGCATTTGGCTTCAGCGCGCGCACGACGCGATACGATCCCATAATTTTCAGCCCCAGCGTCTCCTGAACATACTGGAACACCGAACCTTCAAGATGGCTTTTCGTCAGGCCGGGCACCAGATTCATCGGCATTATCGTTGAATCCAGCGACATGGGTTCACCGTTTAATAAGCGCAGGCGAATAAAGTCATAAACAGGCGCATCGGCGTTAATCATCAGCGACGCCTGCTCTTTTTCGTTCGGGAAGCGCAGTTCAAAATGCACCACCTGGCTGGTGACCGTGCCCAGATGTTCCCAGGTTTTCGTGGCGCCGAAGTAGTCACTGCCGGAGAGATCCCACTGGGAAAGCTGAAGGAAATTCTTGCGGATAAACGTTCCCTGCCCCTGACGGGTATAGACCAGCCCTTCGACGATCAGCTGTCGCATGGCCTGCTGAATGGTCATCCGGCTGGTGCTGAACTCCGCCGCCAGCGCAAACTGGTCCGGCAGCGGTTCATTGGCGGCGTACTGCTGGGTGATGATACGTTTCTTAATTTCCCGCGCTATGGTGATGTACTTCGCCGCCATCGTCCTTCCTTACCGTTAGTTTTCTATCCCGCTGTTTTTCAACGCCACTCGCTCGGCAATCTTGAGGAAAGGCAGGTAGAAGAATACACCAAATACGATGATTGCCAACTGCACCACCACCGCCCGCCAGTCCCCCGCCGTCGCCAGCCAGGCGCTGAGGATCGGCGGCGTGGTCCACGGGATCATCACCACGCAGCGCGACATTAACCCCAGCGTGGTGCAGAGCCAGGCGAAGTAAATGCCGATGGCGGGCAGCAGTACAAACGGGATCATCAGCGGCAGGTTAAACACAATTGGCAGGCCGAAAATCACCGGCTCGTTAATGTTAAATAAACCGGGCGCCAGCGACAAACGCGCCACCTGTTTCGCCGATTTTTGTCGGGAGAAGATAAAGATGGCGATCAGCAGCGAGATAGTGCTGCCGGTACCGCCCACCATGCCAAAGGTAGGCACGAAGATGTTGTTGATGATGTGCGGGATGGGCTGACCGTTGGCGAAGGCCAGCATGTTCTCGTTGGTGTTGATCAGCAGGAACGGCTCCAGCACCACGCTGTTGACCACTGACTGATGAATACCCAACGTGAACAGGAAATTACCGAAGCTGTAGATGAAGATCGTCCCCGGCAGGCTGGTGTTGATCAGCCGCAGCGGTTGCTGAATAAAAGTGGTAATGAGATGGATCAGATCCGTATGCAGCACGTTTGCCAGTATGGCCGCCAGCACCGCAAACAGGGAGAGCGTGATAATGGTTGGGATCAGCGCGGTAAAGGATTTGCTTACCGCTGGCGGTACGTTTTCCCCGAGCGAAATATGCAGCGCCTTCAGCCGCGAAAGAGCGATAAACAGCTCCGTTGAGAGTAGCCCGATCAGCACCCCGGCGAAAATGCCGGTTGAGCCGATATTGGCGAACGTCAGCACCTGCGTGACGTTCACCGCGGCCTCGCTGCCGACGGGCGTAATCTGTAAGCGCATCGGCATCATGATGATAAAACTGCTGACGGCAATAACCACTGCCGAGACCGGATTGTCGAAATCTTTGTTGCGCGCCAGCGACCAGGCGATCATCGGCGCCAGCAGCAGCGCGGCGATGTTCAGCGTGCCGTTGATGATCGCCTCGCCCCACACCTTAAACTGCGCGAGCGTATCGCCCTCAAAAATCCACGGGAACACCACGTTGTTCACCAGCACCGCCAGACCGGCGAGGATGAAAATCGGCATCACCGTGGCGAAGGCGTCGCGCAGGGATCGCAGGTGCACCTGGTTTGCCAGGCGCGCCGAGAACTCAACAAATTTATCGACAAAAGACTGCATGTGCGGTGTTATTTTTGCTTCAGACATAGCGGATAGTTCCCATCAATCAGTCACAAAAACGGCCCGGCAGCGTACGGCTTACATCTCGCGTCCGTTGGTATGGATAACCTGTTTTAACCACGCGTAGCTCCTCTTCGGCACGCGCTTCAGGTCTTTCAGGTCATGGTTTTCACGGTTGACATAGACCACGCCGTAGCGCTTACGCATGTCGCCCTGGGAGCTGAGAATGTCGATTAACCCCCAGCCGAGGTAGCCGATTACCTCTGCCCCGTCCTCGAACATCGCCGCTTTCATCGCCTCAATGTGCGCCCGGTGGTAGTCGATGCGGTAGGTGTCGTCGATCGGATTTACGCCGTCCCAGGACTCAATCACGCCAATGCCGTTTTCGATCGGGAAGACCGGCATCCGCCAGTCGTTGGCGTAGCGGGTGATAATGGTGCGAAAACCGAGCGGATCGATCTGCCAGTTCCACTCGGTTGCCTTCAGGTACGGGTTGTTTTTCTCGCCGTGCAGCAGGTAATAGTTCACCGGCGTGCCTTCAGGGATCGCATCGCTGTCCAGCGTTTTGCTGGCGTAGTAGCTGAAGGCCATAAAGTCGTTTTTAGTGCGCGCCAGCAGCGCTAAATCCCCGGCGCGGTAGATATCACCAAAGCCCTCCTGCTCCACCACCGCCATCACCGCCGGGCTGTAGCCCTGCCCGGCAAAGACGCGCAGCAGGTTCTGGTTGAGGAACTCGTCGTACTGCTGGGCGCAGAAGATATCGCGCGGTTTGCAGGTGGCCGGGTAAATCAGCTGGTGCGCCAGCATGCCGCCCATCATCTGTCCCGGTTTAGTCTGGTGCAGGTACTCGGTCAGCGACATGTGCGCCACCATCGCATGGTGCTGCAGCTCATACAGCTCGCGCAGGGTTTGCTCCCCTTTCATGTAGCCGGAAATGCGGAACGCTTCCGGCATATGGAAGATGTTCTGCTCGTTGAAGGTTAGCCAGTACTTCACGCGGTCGCCGAAGCAGTCGATCATCTTTTTGCCGTAGCGGATAAAGGCCTCCATCACGCGGCGGTCGTTAAAGCCGTTGTACTCCTGCGCCAGCGCCAGCGGCATATCGAAGTGGTAGAGGCAGACCATCGGCTCAATGCCGCGGGCGATCAGATCGTCAATAAAGCGGTCGTAAAACGCGATACCTTCGTCGTTGAACGCGCCGTCGCCCTGCGGGCAGACACGGCTCCAGGAGATCTGGAAGCGGTAGCAGTTCATGCCCAGATCCTGCATCAGGTCGAAATCTTCCCGGTAGCGGTGGTAGGAGTCGGTTGCCACTTTCCAGTCGGAGATGTTTTCTCCGGCTTCGCGAATGTCGTAGACCGACATCCCCTTCCCACCCTCGTTCCATGCGCCTTCCGTCTGCATGCTGGACACCGAGTTGCCCCATAAAAAGTTGGCCGGCAGCGAATTATTCATGCTCTCTCCCTATATGACTAGTCATTTAATTTTTCATGACTAGTCATATAGGCGAAGATGAAATGGGGATCAAAGAGGAGGATCGTTTTTTGTGAGCAGTGCGGGAAAAAAAGCCCCGGTGAGCGAAGCGCTACCAGGGCGAGGAAGGTTATTGTTGCGCAAGCTGACTGCGGCGATACTCGCCCTGCCGCTCCAGCATCCAGCCCGGATATTCGCGTGGAAGCGCGCTGACGGCATCCAGCTGCTTAAGCTCGTCTTCGCTGAGGCGGATCCCGGTCGCGGCAATGTTATCGTCCAGCTGATCGACGCGTTTCGCGCCAATAATGACGCTGGTCACCGCTTTCTGGTGCAGCAGCCACGCCAGCGCGATTTGCGCGACGGAGACGCCCTTGCTCCCGGCAATCGTGCGCATCACGTCCACGCAGTCGAAGGCGCGATCTTTATTCACCGGCGGGAAGTCAAATTCCAGACGACGGCTACCGGCCTCGCTCGTCCCGTCGCGGCCATATTTTCCGCTCAGCAGGCCGCCCGCCAGCGGGCTCCAGACCATCAACCCGACGCCTTCGCTCTGCATCATCGGTACCAGCTCGCGCTCAAGGTCGCGCCCGGCGATGGTGTAGTAGGCCTGCAGCGATGCGAAGCGCGCCAGTCCAAGACGTTCGGAAATACCGAGCGCTTTGGCAATCTGCCACGCCGCCCAGTTCGAGACGCCGATGTAGCGCACGTGGCCGTGCTGCACCAGGTTATCCAGCGCATAAAGCATCTCTTCAATTGGCGTTGCCGGATCGAAACCGTGCAGCTGATAGAGATCGATATGATCCAGCTGCAGGCGGCGCAGGCTCTCCTTCACGCTGCTGATAATGTGATAGCGCGAGCTGCCGCGCGAGTTCACCCCTGCCGTTCCCGTTTCACCGAACACTTTGGTGGCAACCACCACATTTTCGCGCGGGACGTTGAGGTTTTTCAGCGACTGCCCGAGGATTGCCTCCGAGCGCCCTTCCGAGTAAACGTCGGCGGTGTCGATGAAGTTGATACCCGCATCCAGCGCGCGGCCCACCAGCTGCTCGGCCTCGTTTTGCTGAAGCTGGCCAATCTTGCCCCACATGCCGCCTTCACCGCCGAAGGTCATGGTGCCGAGGCAGAGTTCAGAAACAAACAGTCCGGTATTGCCCAGTTTTTGATAACGCATAACGCTTTCCTCGCATGTCGATTGGGTGTCTGTTAGTTATACCCGCCCCTCAGCCATCGCGAATGTGGCGTTCCTGTCCGTTTCTTGCCCAATCCTCTGAATTTATCCGCGCGGGGCGTCGCCAAAGACGCTGTAATCCGGAAGCTGCACCTGCTGATACGGCTCCCAGCCGCCGCCGAGGGCCTTGTAGAGCGCGACCAGATCGAGCGCGCTCTGGACCTGCGCCTGCGCCCTCTGCTGCTCGGCCTGCGCCAGTTGCCGCTGGGCGTCCAGCACGTCGATAAAGCTGGCGATCCCCTGCCGGTAGCTGTCGCTGGCGAGATCAAAAGCGTTTTGCAGCGCGTCGATGGTTTTCGCCAGACCCGCTTCGCGCTGCTGGTCGGTGCGATAACTCACCAGCGCATTTTCCACGTCCCCGAGCGCCGTCAGCACCGTCTGGCGATAGTCCAGCACCGCCGCGCCCTGCTGCGCACGCGCCACCTTGACGCTGGAGACCAGTCGACCGCCCTGGAAGATGGGAATGGAGACCTGCGGGCCAAAGCTGTAGAAGTGGCTGCTCCAGTCGGTCAGCCAGTTGCTTTCGCTGTTGCGCAGGCCAAACTGCCCGGAGAGGGTAAAGCTCGGGAACAGCTCCGCCACCGAGACGCCGATTTGCGCCGTGGCGGCATGAAGGTTCGCCTCCGCTTCGCGCACGTCCGGGCGACGGCGCGCCAGCGTCGACGGGATACCCGTTTGCACGATATCCGGCAGCGCGGGCATCGGCTGCACGGATTGTAACTCGGCATCCAGCGCCCCCGGCGGCTTGCCGAGCAGAATAGCCAGGCCGTTCATCGCCTGCCGCTCCTGAGCCTGATACTGCGGCAGCTGTGCTTCAAGATTCCCCAGCTGCGCCCGGGCGTTTTCCACGTCCATCTGCGGCGACAGCCCGCCCCGCTGGCGGCTTTCGGTGAGATCCAGCGTCTGCTGGGCGCTTTTAATCTGGGTATTCAGCGTGGCGATAATGCTCTGTGCCCCGCGCAGCTGGAGCCACGCGCGCGCCACTTCCGCCTCCAGCGACACCAGCGCGTCGTTACGCTGCTCGATAGCGGCTTTCTGCTGCGCCTCGGCGGCTTCCACCTGACGGCGCACCTTGCCCCAGAGGTCGATTTCCCACTGAGCATCGAAGCTGCCCTGATAGAGATTGATCGGCTGCGTCAGAGGCCCAAGCGCACCCCGCAGTTCAGGATCGACATTATCCAGCTGGTCGTACACGCCGTGTGATTTCAGCTCCCCTTCCAGCCCAGGCTGCTGACGCGTCGCCTGCAGATTGCCGTTCACCGACGGGAAAAACGCCCCGCCCGCCTGGTTAATCTGCTCACGCGCTCCTGCGATGCGCAGCACCGTTTGCTGCAGCGTCAGGTTCCCGGCAATGGCGCGTTCAACCAGGCTGTCGAGCTGCGGCGAACCAAAGGTCTTCCACCAGCGCGGGTTGGTCGCGGCGGAGGTGGTTTGCGATTTCACCGCGCTGTCGCCCTTATCGTTCCAGTGCGTAACGGCAGGCGGTGCGGGCTGCTGGTAGTCCGGCCCGACGGCGCAGCCCACCAGCAGCATCATAATCATCAGGGGGTGTAAACGTCTGTGTATCATCAATGTGCTCCTGCACTCCCCTCGCTCTTAACCGGCGAGAGCAACAAACAAAACGGAATCAGTAGCAAGGCCACCGCGCTCAGAATGGTGAAGACGTCGATGTAGGCCAAAAAGCGCGACTGCTCGATCATCGTCTGGTACATCCGCCCGGTGGCAATGCCGGTGGGGTCGCCCACCTGGGTGGTGAAGTTCTGGATCGCCTGGGCGCTTTCGCGTATCGCCTGCTGGAACTGCTCGTTAAACGGCGAGGCGTGGTACGCCAGATGGGCGCTGTGCGCCTGCGAACGCTCGGTAATGGCGGCCGTCGAGAGTGAAATCCCAATCGAGCCGGCCACGTTGCGGAACATGGTAAACAGTGCCGCCGCGTCGGCGTTAAGCCGCCTCGGGATCGAGATAAAGGCGATAGTGGTGAGCGGCACAAACAGGAACCCCAGACCAATCGACTGGGCGCTGCGGAACAGCACCAGCGTTTCAAAGTCAATATCCGGCGTCAATGTGCGGGACCAGAAGAACGACACCGCCAGGCAGGTAAAGCCGAAAGCAATGATCCAGCGCGTCTGCACCACCGGCATCAGCTTCAGCACCAGCGGGATGGTCAGCACAATCAACACCGCACCGGGCGAGAGCACCAGCCCGGACCAGGTGGCGGTATAGCCCAGATCCTGCTGCGCCAGCTGCGGGATCACCACCGAGCTGCCGTACAGGATCATCGCCATCCCCGCCATCAGCAGGCTGGAGATGGCAAAGTTGCGGTCCTTCATGCAGTGCAGATCCACCACCGGCTTTCTGGCATACACCAGCCAGTAGATGGCGCCGATAATGCCGATAAGCGTCAACACGCCGAAGGTGCGGATAAAGTTCGAGTAGAACCAGTCTTCATCTTCCCCCCGGTCGAGCATCACCTGCAAACAGCCGAGCCCTAAGGCGATCAGGCCGATCCCCGTCCAGTCGATCGTCAGCTTCTCTTTCGATTTACTCTCCCACGGCGGATCTTCCAGCAGCTGGTAGATTGCCAGCACCGTGACAATCCCAACCGGGATGTTGATAAAGAACACCCAGCGCCAGGAGTAGTTGTCAGTGATCCAGCCGCCCAGCGTCGGGCCAAGCACCGGCGCAACGATAATGGCGATAGAGGAGAGACCAAACGCTTTGCCCCGGTCTTCGGGTTTGAAGTAGTCGAGCAGTACCGACTGCTGCGTGGGCTGCAGTCCGCCGCCAAAGAAGCCCTGCATGACGCGGAACAGGATGATCTGCCACAGCTCGGTGGCGATTCCGCAGAGGAACGAGCAGACGGTAAACATCACGATGCAGATCAGGAAGAACTGCTTGCGGCCAAACACCCGGCTCAAAAACGCCGAGATGGGCAGCACGATGCCGTTCGCCACCAGATAGCTGGTTAAGACCCAGGTGGATTCGTCATAGCTGGACGAGAGCGACCCCGCCACGTGCGGCAACGCCACGTTGACGATGGTGGTGTCCAGAATTTCCATAAACACCGCCAGGGTGACGACAATCGCCACCGCCCATGGGTTACTGGCGGGTTTCCAGTTATCGTGGCTGTGATCCGTCATTCCACCGTCACCTTCGGTGCAACCGACAGCCCCAGCGGCAGCGGTTTGTTCGGATCGAGGCCTTTATCAATCACGATTTTGACCGGCACGCGCTGCACAATTTTGACGAAGTTGCCGGTGGCATTTTCTGCCGGGAAGGCGGAGAAGCGCGAGCCGCTGCCCTGCTGGATGCTGTCGACGTGGCCCTCTAGCTCCATATCCGGCCACGCATCCACGGAGACGGTGACCTTATCGCCGGGCTTCATGCGCTCGAGCTGGGACTCTTTAAAGTTCGCCACTATCCATACGTTAGGGGAGACCAGCGAGAACAGGGCAGTGCCCGCCTGCACCAGCGTGCCGGGCTGCACGTTGCGTTTGGTGACAAAGCCGTCGAACGGGGCGCGGACCTCGGTGTAAGAGAGATTCAGGTTCGCGGTTTCCAGCTGCGCTTTAGCCTGATCGACCTGACGCTCGCGCGCTTCTACGTTGGTCTCCTGCTGGCGAATTTGCAGCTGTACCTGCTCCGCCACTTCCAGCTGCGCCTGCGCGCTGGCAAGGCCAGCCTGGGCGCTGCGCAGCTGAGCGTTCGCGGAATCAATACTTTGCTGGGTGGTCGCCCGCGGGTCGACGCCGCGCTGGCGACGGTACTCCGCCTGGGCGTTCGCCAGATCGGCCTGCGCTTTCAGCACCTGCGCTTTGGCTTCGTCACGCTGGGCGGGGTACTGCACTTTTGACAGCGCCAGCTGCGCCTGGGCCTGATGCAGCTGCGCGATAGCCAGCCCAAGCTGGGCCTGCGCCTGATCGCGCTGGGCGGTGGTATCGCGCGGATCGATGACCACCAGCAGGTCGCCCTTTTTCACGCGCTGGTTATCTCGCACCCGCAGCTCCGTGACGTAGCCTGCCGTTTTGGGGGCAATCGTCACCACGTCGCCGTCGGTAAAGGCGTCGTCGGTCGTCTCTTCGTTGCGGGTTAAAAACCACCAGACCAGCGCCACGACGACCATTACCACCACGACAATGCCGAGGATAATTAACGGTTTTTTGCCGGGGCGCTTACGCTCATTATTGTTTTTGTCCTGCTCGTCAGCAGGCGGGTTTTGATCTTCAGCCATAGTTCAGCAACGGTCCTGTCAGTGAGCGGCATCACACTATGCCGTTCACTAAAGCTAGGACGTTGCTATACGTTTGCCAGGAAAAACTGACAAATTGCGCACTATATGAGAAGGAATAGTCCGAAACCGATCGCCGCGGCCCAGAACAGCATCGGAATTGACCAGAGATGGAAGCGCCACCAGATGCGACGGTCGTTGGCCATACGCAGGGCGATCAGGTTTGCCAGCGAGCCGGGCAGCAGCCCAAAGCCACCGATGTTCACCGCCCAGGCCAGAAGGGTGTCCGGTGGAACATAGTTAAGCAGCAGAATGGTGGAAGGTACGTTGCTGATAAACTGCGACAGGCCAATCGCCGTCAGCCATAGCCCCGGCTGCGACAGCGCGCTGACGCTGTGCAGAACGTTTTGCAACACTGGAAGCTGAATCAGGAGATGCACATCGATAAACATCACCATAAAAACCAGCAGCAGCGTCCAGTCCACGCTCACCAGCACGCGCCGCGCCAGCACGACAAAGCCCGCGGCGACGAGCAGAACGCCCGCCAGCTCATACTTCAACTCCAGGGCGAACAGAAAGACGATATACAGCCCGAGGCAGCTCCAGACCAGAAGCGGCTGCCACTGCGGGCCGGTTGTTCCGCTGTGGTATTGCAGCTTTTTATCCGGAAACGCAAACCAGCATACCACCAGCAGTGACAGCATCATCACCAGCGCCAGAGGCGCCATCTGCCAGGTAAAGGCGGCGAACGACAGGCCGGAACGTCCCCAGAGAAGAATATTTTGCGGGTTACCGATGGGCGTTAACAGCGAGCCAGCATTCACGGCCAGCGCTTCAAAGATGATCAGTCGGCTGACCGGGATCTCGCAAAGCTTACGCAGGGTGAGCGTGAGGGGCACGATGATAAACAGCGCCACATCATTGGTCAGAAACGTCGACAGCACCGCGGCGGAAAACACCATAAACAGGGACAGCCTGCGTTCGGTGGCAAAGCGGCGCACCATTTTACGTCCCAGCACGTCAAAATAGCCGCTCAGCTCGACCCCTTTTGTCAGCATCATCAAGCCGCTCAGGGTAATGATGGTGCGCCAGTCAATGGCTGCGGGCCAGGCGTGGGGGGCAAATGGCACAAAGAGGCTTAACCCTGCGCCAGTGATTAATAAAAGATGGAAGAAACGATCGCGTGACAGGGCCTGCAGTCCAGGGATTTTCATTCAGCGGAGGGACCATATTTTAGGGTAAATTCGCGAAACTTCACCAGCGTCTCTTCGCTCACGTGGTGCTCCATTCCTTCCGCATCCCGGCGGGCAATTTCAGGGCTGACGCCCAGCACCAGCAAAAAGTTCTCGACAAGCTGGTGGCGCTCGCGGCTCTCCTGCGCAAGCTTCTCCCCTTCCGGCGTGAGAAATACGCCGCGCCAGGGGATCATTTCGATCAGGCCTACCGAGGCCAGACGTTTTAACATTTTCGCGACAGTCGGTTGCGAAACCCCCAGTCTGGCGGCCATATCGACCTGACGCGCTTCCCCAACCTCGCGAATCAAATCGGAAATCAGCTCAACATAATCATCAATCAGTTCACGTCGGTGCGCTTCACGAACCTGGCGAAAACCTTCGACATGTTCTTCAACGTTCACCAGTTGCGTCGTTTTCCTCATTGTTGGCTTACCTGCACGACGGTTCATTGTACTTCCTCAGTGGGGGTGACGCTTCCAGCGCCCGGTATCGAGAGCGCACATTGTAAACCATAGCTCTGCAAGCACAAAAAATTAACGAAATAGCCATAGCTATACAATATAGCCTGTGCTATATCTGTATGTAATGCAGTCACCCTTCACGGATCGAAGGGATCTGAAATCAGGAGGTCTTATGAACGAACTCAAGAGGTGTATGACCGTGTTTACCCACTCTCCCTTTAAAGTGCGCTTAATGCTGTTGAACATGCTGTGCGATATGTTTAACAACAAACCGCATCAGGACGACAAACCTTCCCATTAAGCGGCGTTGCGGTACGCCGCTTCATTTTTCCGTCACACTTCCGCTGTACACTGGCTTCCGGCCGCGCTATTCCCGATCTTTTTTACGGATTTGCAGCCCCCTTCGCAAAACATCTGCTTAGCAACTGTTGACCTTATTACTCGCTCGCTCTATCTTCTTGCAGCCCTGCACAATTTGCGGCTCGCTGAAGCGGACCTCTCATTCCCTTTCCACGCACTGTCAGGCAGGTTTTGACCCTTGGCGCCAGGGTGAGCACATGGCGTTTTCATGATAGTGATCTATGAACTTAACCCTGAAAGAAACACTTGTTACCCGCAGCCGGGCCTTAAGCCCGTGGACGGGATTCTACTTTCTGCAATCGCTGCTGATTAACTTTGCGCTTGGCTACCCGTTTAGCCTGCTCTACGCCGTGGCGTTCACATGCGTGCTCCACGTACTGTGGCGGAGTGCCCCGCGCGTGCAGAAAGCGTTGGTGGGGGTCTGTTCGCTGATTGCTGCGATGTATTTCCCGTTTGGCCAGGCGTATGGCGCGCCAAACTTCAATACCCTGCTGGCGCTGCACTCCACCAATATGGAAGAGTCGACGGAGATCCTGACGATCTTCCCGTGGTACAGCTACGTCGTCGGCCTCTTTATCTTTGCGCTTGGCGTCATCGCGGTTCGCCGTAAAGCTGAAGCTAAAAAAGCATGGGGAAAAATAGAATATTTGTGCCTGGCGTTCAGCGTGGGAACGTTTTTCGTTACGCCCGTGCAAAACCTGGCCTGGGGCGGCGTATTCAAGCTGAAGGATACCGGCTACCCGGTATTCCGTTTCGTAAAAGACGTCGTGGTGAACAATAAAGAGGTTCTCGACGAGCAGGCGCGCATGGCTGAGCTTTCCACGATGAAAGACACCTGGAACGTGCTGGCGGTTAAGCCGAAATATCACACCTATGTGGTGGTGATCGGCGAGAGCGCGCGTCGCGATGCAATGGGGGCGTTCGGCGGGCACTGGAATAACACCCCGTTTGCCAGCTCCGTCAATGGCACCCTGTTTACCGACTATATTGCGGCCAGCGGCTCGACGCAGAAATCACTCGGTCTGACGCTGAACCGCGTGGTGGATGGCAAACCCCAGTATCAGGATAATTTTGTCACCCTGGCCAACCGCGCCGGTTTTCAGACATGGTGGTTCTCCAATCAGGGACAAATTGGCGAATACGACACGGCCATCGCCAGTATCGCCAGGCGTGCTGACGAAGTGCAGTTCCTGAAAAGCGGCGACTTTGAAGCCGACAAAAATACCAAAGACGAGGCGCTGCTGAAAATGACGGCACAGGTCTTTGCTACCCCGCGCACTCAGCCTCAGCTGATTGTCCTGCACCTGATGGGATCGCATCCGCAGGCCTGCGATCGCACTGGCGGGAAATATGCAGAGTTTGTGCAGTCGAAAGAGACCTCTTGCTATCTCTACACCATGACGCAAACCGACGAGCTGCTCAGCAAGTTGTACGATCAACTGCGCAATACGGGCGACAGCTTCTCTATGGTTTACTTCTCGGATCACGGGCTGGCGTTTAAAGAGCGTGGGAAAGAAGTGCAGTATCTGGCGCACGACGATACGTTCCAGCAGAACTTCCAGGTGCCGTTTATGGTGCTGTCGAGCGATGATAAAACGCATCGCATTATTAAAGCGCGGCGCTCGGCGAATGATTTCCTGCAGTTCTTCTCGCAGTGGACGGGGATTAAGGCCAAAGAGATAAAAACTGCTTACCCGTTTATCTCTAACAAAAAAGCGCCCCCAGTGTACGTTACCAACTTCAAGTTACAGAAAGTTGACTATAACCATCTGGGTACGGATATTTTTGATATTAAGAGTAAGTAGTTTCTGCCGTCTCGTGCGGTCTGATGCCCTCTCCCTGTGGGAGAGGGAAAAGGCAAAAAAAATCCGCCACATTGGGCGGATTTTTTATTCGCTCACCGAAGTGATTAGAAGCGGTAACCTACGCCCGCGATCCAGGTGCCAACGTCAACGTTGCGGATACGGCTCTGCTCATAGGAGAAGTCCAGAGCCACGTCCTGGATTGGGTTGAACTGCAGGCCTGCGCCATAGGAGAAGCCGTAGTCGCTGGTGCTTGCAGTGCGGTTCAGACCCTGGTTTTCGGTCTGCTGGAATTTACCGTAACCAACACCTACAACACCGTAGATGCTCGCCCAGTCGTTCAGACGGTAAGCTGGACCCGCGGTGATCCCGTAGTACTGGCCTTTGTTATATGCGCCGTTTTCAGTACGATCTTTCTCGGTGTAGGTGAAAGAACCGATCACGCCCAGCGGGTTGTTATCCTGCTCGTAGCGATACTTCAGGTTGAAACCGTTAGTTTTGTTCATCACGCCCTGCATATCGCTCTGAGCGTAACCACCAGTTACAGTTGAAGTTGCCGCTACAGCGGTACCTGCAGAAACAGCCAGAACGGCTGCCAGTGCTGAAAGACATGCAATTTTTTTCATAACCACCTCAAATGTGCTTCAAGTAAGTCCGTAAGTTATAAATATATCAAAAAAATTTGCGAAACTCTTTGCGATTCGTGATGTCTAATGAGGCTTTTCCTGTAACTAAACGTTTCCAGCCTCAGCTATCCCTTTCAAATCACATGCAATTTTCCCTACTAAATGCTCATAGTGCGCGTGTGCGCTGTTACATTCATCCAGATTATTCCTAATCTTTCAGGCGATAAATCCACCAGCGCTTAGCCATTTTACGGATTTCATGATGCTTTTTTTCAACGGAGTCTCAACCGCTGCCGTATATTTCCTTTACACTGCAACCTTTACTTCATTTGACATAAGCTGACAGGAGAAAGGATGCCTGGGTTATCCCGCACGTCGTCGGTCTGGTTGCCGGTAGCAGTCATACTTATTGCCATGTTGTCCATTCAGAGCGGTGCTTCGCTTGCAAAATCGCTTTTCCCACTGGTGGGTGCGCCCGGGGTGACAGCCCTACGTATCGTGCTGGGAACGGCGATACTGGTTGCCATTTTCAAACCCTGGCGTTTGCGCTTCAAAAAGGAGCAGCGTCTCCCCCTTCTGTTTTATGGTCTCTCTCTTGGGGCAATGAACTATATGTTCTACCTCTCCATCCAGACCATCCCGCTGGGGATTGCCGTCGCGCTGGAGTTTACCGGTCCGCTGGCGGTGGCGCTTTTCTCTTCCCGTCGAGCGGTGGATTTTATCTGGGTCGTGTTAGCCGTGCTGGGATTATGGTTCCTGCTGCCGCTCGGCCAGAATGTCTCTGAGATTGATCTCACGGGCGCGGCGCTGGCGCTGGGGGCAGGTGCCTGCTGGGCTGTTTACATCCTCACCGGGCAGCGCGCAGGAGAGGAGCATGGCCCGGCAACGGTGGCCCTGGGTTCGGTGATTGCGGCTATCGTTTTTGTGCCGATCGGGATGGCGCAGGCCACGGAGTCTATCTGGCAATGGTCAGTCATGCCCATCGGCCTGGCGGTCGCTGTTCTCTCAACAGCACTTCCCTACTCTCTTGAGATGATCGCCCTGACGCGTCTGCCGACGCGCATATTTGGCACCCTGATGAGTATGGAGCCTGCTCTCGCCGCAATTTCCGGGATGGTGTTCCTGGGAGAAACGCTGACATTCACCCAGACGCTGGCGCTCTGCTCAATTATTGCGGCGTCGATGGGATCAACGCTCACCATGCGTCCTGAACCCAAAGTCGAGAAAGTCGACATCCGCTAAAGCCATATATTCTGCATGGCTTCACGGCCATGCAGAATAAAGGCCAGATTATCCCTCGTTATAATTTCTTACATAGTTTGTCTTATTATCGAAATATCCAGACCCGCCAATTTCCCTCTTCCTGAATTAAGATTGATCTGTATCAATTTTAAAAATAAACAGAAATTTCAATCAATTAAATTATCAACCACCTTCTTACTATTAAACCGATAGGCACAGCCAGACCGCAGAGGAAAAATCCGGTGCTATACTTAGTTCCGTAATTACCTGGGACATAAACATCAAGAGGATATGAGATTATGAGTACCGCTAAACTGGTGAAAACGAAAGCGTCTAATCTGCTTTATACCCGTAACGATGTATCGGATAGCGACAAAAAAGCGACCATTGAGTTGCTGAATCGCCAGGTGATCCAGTTCATCGATCTTTCGCTGATCACCAAACAGGCCCACTGGAATATGCGCGGTGCAAACTTTATTGCCGTCCATGAAATGCTGGATGGCTTCCGCACAGCACTGGTGACACATCTCGATACGATGGCTGAACGTGCCGTACAGTTGGGCGGTGTTGCTCTGGGGACCACGCAGGTCATCAACAGCAAAACGCCATTGAAAAGCTACCCGCTGGATATCCACACCGTTCAGGATCACCTGAAAGAGCTGGCAGACCGTTACGCGATCGTGGCTAATGACGTGCGTAAAGCGATTAGCGAAGCCAAAGATGAAGATACCGCAGACATCTTCACCGCCGCGTCCCGCGACCTGGATCAGTTCTTGTGGTTTATCGAATCCAACATCGAATAATCCATACGACTTTTCTATCAAACCCTCGCCTCCGGTGAGGGTTTTGCACATCTGTGGTGCACACTTTTTGCCTGAGATGGTGCAAAAGTGAAGAAATTGTAATAATCACCTCACACAACCGTTAACGGAAGATTGTTTTTTCGTCAGAATGGACGCTAAATATCTCCCCGTCAGTTGAGCCAAACGAAGCGCACCAAAATGGTGCTCCATTCTGGTGCAACACGACATCATTGCCCCGTTTTTTGTGCAATGCATGATTCCATCCCCTTTGCAAAACAACAGCTTGTAAAGTTGGCACGATTTTTTCATTGTGCCACTCGTTCTCGCAGGGGATCGCCCCGTGGATATAAAAGGAAATGCTATGAAGTCTGTATTAAAAGTTTCACTGGCTGCACTTACCCTGGCTTTTGCGGTGTCCTCTCAGGCTGCCGACAAACTGGTTGTGGCGACCGACACGGCGTTCGTTCCGTTTGAATTCAAACAGGGTGATAAATACGTTGGTTTTGATGTGGATCTGTGGGCCGCTATCGCAAAAGAACTCAAACTGGATTACACCCTGAAGCCAATGGACTTCAGCGGCATCATCCCGGCGCTGCAAACCAAAAACGTTGATCTGGCCCTGGCAGGTATCACCATTACCGACGAACGTAAAAAAGCGATCGACTTCTCTGACGGCTACTACAAAAGCGGTCTGCTGGTGATGGTGAAAGCGGATAATAATGACGTCAAAAGCGTAAAAGACCTGGACGGTAAAGTGGTGGCAGTGAAGAGCGGCACCGGTTCTGTGGATTACGCGAAAGCGAATATCAAAACCAAAGATCTGCGCCAGTTCCCGAACATCGACAACGCGTACATGGAACTCGGCACCAACCGTGCTGACGCCGTTCTGCACGACACGCCAAACATCCTGTACTTCATCAAAACAGCGGGTAACGGCAAGTTCAAAGCCGTAGGCGACTCTCTGGAAGCACAGCAGTATGGTATCGCGTTCCCGAAAGGCAGCGACGACCTGCGCACGAAAGTTAACGGCGCGCTGAAAACGCTGAAAGAGAACGGTACTTACAACGAAATCTACAAAAAATGGTTCGGTACCGAACCTAAATAATTTTACCTGAACTCAGGTTTGTAACGCCCGGCGGCGCTCACGCTTGCCGGGCCTACGTTTTTCGTTTTTCACCACGGTATACAGGAATACATCATGCAGTTTGACTGGAGCGCCATCTGGCCTGCCATTCCACTCTTGCTTGAAGGCGCTAAAATGACCCTGTGGATTTCGGTCCTGGGTCTGGTTGGTGGGTTGATTATCGGTCTCGTCGCCGGTTTCGCCCGCACCTACGGCGGCTGGATTGCAAACCACATCGCACTGGTTTTCATCGAAGTGATCCGCGGCACCCCGATTGTCGTACAGGTCATGTTCATTTACTTCGCCCTGCCAATGGCCTTCACCGACCTGCGCATCGATCCGTTTAGCGCGGCCGTGGTCACCATTATGATCAACTCAGGCGCCTACATCGCGGAAATCACCCGCGGTGCGGTGCTGTCGATTCATAAAGGCTTCAGCGAAGCCGGCCTGGCATTAGGTCTTTCTCGTCGCGAAACGATCCGCCACGTTATTCTCCCGCTGGCGCTGCGCCGCATGCTGCCGCCGCTGGGTAACCAGTGGATCATCAGCATCAAAGATACGTCCCTGTTCATCGTTATCGGCGTGGCCGAGCTGACCCGTCAGGGTCAGGAGATTATTGCTGGCAACTTCCGCGCGCTGGAAATCTGGAGTGCGGTCGCCGTTGTTTATCTGATCATTACGCTGGTTCTGAGCTTTGTTCTGCGCCGTCTTGAAAGAAGGATGAAAATCCTGTGATTGAATTTAAAAACGTATCCAAGCACTTTGGCCCAACCCAGGTGCTACACAATATCGATCTGAACATCAGGCAGGGCGAAGTGGTGGTGATTATCGGGCCGTCCGGTTCCGGTAAATCAACTCTGCTGCGCTGCATCAACAAGCTGGAAGAGATCACTAGCGGCGATCTGATCGTCGACGGCCTGAAGGTAAATGACCCGAAAGTGGACGAGCGTCTGATTCGTCAGGAAGCGGGCATGGTGTTCCAGCAGTTCTACCTGTTCCCGCACCTGACGGCGCTGGAAAACGTGATGTTTGGTCCACTGCGCGTGCGCGGCGCCAGCAAAGCGGCGGCGGAAGCGCTGGCAAAAGATCTGCTGGCGAAGGTTGGCCTGGCGGAGCGTGCGCACCACTACCCTTCCGAACTCTCCGGCGGCCAGCAGCAGCGCGTGGCGATTGCCCGTGCGCTGGCGGTCAAACCGAAGATGATGCTGTTTGATGAGCCGACGTCCGCACTCGACCCGGAGCTGCGCCACGAGGTGCTGAAAGTCATGCAGGATCTGGCAGAAGAAGGGATGACGATGGTGATCGTGACCCACGAAATCGGCTTTGCTGAGAAAGTGGCCTCCCGCCTGATCTTTATCGATAAGGGCCGCATCGCGGAAGACGGTAACCCGCAGGAGCTGATCGCGAATCCGCCGAGCCAGCGCCTGCAGGAGTTCCTGCAGCACGTCTCCTGACACATCGCTTCATACAGAGCCGGGCTTGCCCGGCTTTTTTACGCCAGATTGTTCCCAAAAACTCCCCTCCGCCTCTCGCCCTCTATACTTATCATTTTGCACGATATTTTTTGCCGGAGGACGCCGTGCCGTGGATCCTGCTGCTGTTGATAAGCCTGTTTAGTGCGCCATCGCTCGCCGTGGCGATCCCCGGCGTCACCACCGGAACAACCACCACTCAGCAAAATAAGCCGCCTCCGGAGCCGGATGCAGAACAAAAAAAAGCGGCCTATAGCGCACTTGCCGACGTCCTTGAGAACGATGCCTCCCGCAAAGAGCTCATCGAGCAGCTGCGTAAAGCCGCCGCCACGCCACCGCAGGAGTCTGCTCCTGTCCTCACCCCGCCGCAGGTGGAGGAGCAAAAAACGGTGCTGGAAAACGTCACCGACGTCAGCCGCCACTATGGTGAAGCGCTCTCCTCACGCTTTGCCCAGCTCTACCGCAATCTGATGGGATCGCCGCATAAGGCGTTCAATTCGCAAACCTTTACCGCGGCTGCCACCCAGTTTTTGATGCTGGCCGCCGCCGTTTTTATTTTTTACTGGCTGGTGCGCCTGGCCTTTGTACCGCAGGATGGGCCACTGGGGACGAAAAAAGAACCAGCATAAAAGCAGCTGGCTGCATCTTCCCGCGATGATCGCCGGGGCGTTTATCATCGATTTACTGCTGCTGGCGCTGACGCTGTTTGTCGGCCAGGTAGTGGCCGATCGCCTCAACACGGGCAACAAAACCATTGCCTTTCAGCAGGCGCTCTTCCTGAATGCGTTTGCGCTCATCGAATTTTTTAAAGCGGTGCTGCGCGTCATCTTTTGCCCGCGCGTGCCTGAACTTCGCCCTTTCAATATCACCGACGACAGCGCGAAATACTGGGCCGTGCGGCTAAGCGTACTCAGCGGCCTGATAGGCTACGGCCTGCTGGTAGCCGTGCCGATCATCTCCAACCAGGTTAACGTGCAGTTTGGCGCGCTGGCGAACGTGATGATTATGCTCTGTATAACCGTCTGGTCCCTTTACCTTATCTTTCACAATAAAAAGGCGATCACCGAAAGTCTGCTACATCTGGCCGATCGTTCCCTCTCTTTCTTCAGCCTGTTTATCCGCGCCTTCGCGCTGGTGTGGCACTGGCTGGCGAGCGCGTACTTTATCGTCCTGTGCTTCTTTTCGCTGTTCGATCCGGGCAATAGCCTGAAATTTATGATGGGGGCAACGTTCAAAAGCCTGGCGATTATCGGCGTTGCGGCCTTTGTGTCGGGGCTGCTGTCGCGCTGGCTCTCGAAAACCGTCACCCTGTCGCCGCAGGTACAGCGTAACTACCCGGAACTGCAAAAACGGGTGAACGGCTGGATGTCAGTATCGCTTAAGGTGGCGCGCATTCTGACCGTCTGCGTGGCGATCATGCTGCTGCTGAATGCGTGGAGCCTGTTTGATTTCTGGAACTGGCTGCACAACGGCGCAGGTGAGAAAACCGTCGATATTTTAATTCGTATCGCGCTGATTCTCTTCTTCTCCGCCGTCGGCTGGACGCTGCTGGCGAGCCTTATCGAAAACCGTCTGGTGTCCGATATTCATGGCAGACCGCTTCCCAGCGCCCGTGCACGCACGCTGTTAACGCTGTTTCGCAACGCGCTGGCGGTGATTATCAGCACCATCACCATCATGATTGTGCTCTCGGAGATCGGGGTGAATATCGCCCCGCTGCTGGCGGGTGCCGGTGCCTTGGGGCTGGCGATCTCCTTCGGTTCACAAACGCTGGTAAAGGATATTATTACCGGCATCTTTATCCAGTTTGAGAACGGGATGAACACCGGCGACCTGGTGACCATCGGGCCGTTGACCGGCACGGTCGAGCGGATGTCGATTCGTTCCGTCGGGGTGCGCCAGGATACCGGGGCGTACCACATTATTCCGTGGTCATCGATCACCACCTTTGCCAATTTCGTGCGCGGGATTGGCTCCGTTGTGGCCAACTACGATGTGGATCGTCATGAGGATGCGGATAAAGCGAAGCAGGCGCTGCGGGATGCAGTCAGCGAACTGATGGAGATGGAGGATATTCGTGGGCTGGTGATTGGTGAACCGTCGTTTGCCGGCATCGTTGGGCTGACCAACACGGCGTTCACCCTGCGTGTGTCGTTCACCACGCAGCCGCTGAAGCAGTGGACGGTGCGTTTCGCCCTCGACAGCATGGTGAAAAAACACTTCGATCTGGCGAACGTGCGGATGCCGGTGCAGACGTATCAGGTGTTACCGCCGCCCACCTCACCGCTCCCTCCGCAGGAGCCGACGCTGTAACCGGGCCGGGTGGCGGCTTCGCCTTACCCGGCCTTCGATGGGGTGCTATTTGCGACGTTTGTTATCGTCCATAAACGACCAGGCGATGAAGCGACTCTGCTTCTGGCCCTGCGCCATCTCTTTCTTCACTACTTTTACGGCACCCGCTTCGGTCAGCGCGCGGTAGAGCGGAGGCAGGTTATCCCCGCGGGAGACCAGCGTAGTGAACCACTTCACCTGACGGCCAAACTGTTTGCTTTCTGCAATCATGCGCAGGATAAAAGCGACTTCCCCGCCCTCGCACCACAGCTCCTGCTGCTGGCCGCCAAAGTTCAGCGCGGCGTCTTCCGCCTGACCGAGGTTGCGGCGTTTGCGCTCACTGCCTGCGCGGGCTGCCGCCGCAGAATCATGGAACGGCGGGTTGCACATCGTGGCGTCATAGCTTTCGTTTTTGTGAATAATGCCGTTGAAGATCGCAGCCGCCTCTTTCTGACGACGCAGACGAATGGAACGACTCAGGCCAGGGTTTGCGCTGATAATCGCCTGCGCGCTGGCAAAGGCCTCGGCTCCGATTTCGCTGCCAGTAAAGCGCCAGTGATATTCATGCACGCCAATCAGCGGGTAAATCAGGTTTGCCCCGGTGCCAATATCCAGGATGGAAGCCTGCTGGGGTAAAGCGCCGTCACGATCTTCGGCAAGCAGATCGGCAAGGTGATGAACGTAATCAGCACGGCCCGGCACAGGTGGGCAGAGAAAGCCTTCCGGAATATCCCAGTGCGCCACACCGTAGAAATGCGCCAGCAGCGCTTTGTTCAGCATTTTCACCGCCTGCGGGTCGGCAAAGTTGACAGACGGCTCACCCGCTGGGGTCTGGACAATGTAGTCCTGCAGCGGAGGGCAGCTCTGGCACAGGGCGTTCATGTCGTAGCGGCTGCGGTGGCGGTTTCGTGGGTGCAGTCCCGGCTTGTGGGAAGTCATGGCGTTCTCCTTTAAACAGCGGCGTAAGATACCCTTTGCTGGCTCAGCGGTAAATCTTTCTCTGCGCCGCTTAAAAACTCGTCATAAATCAAACACCTTTATCTCTATGATCTGTCAGCGGATTGCCAATTTTTATCGTTCAAAAAATAAGCAGATCATCATCAAATATTTGCGCTAAGTCACACTCGGCAGGCTTCTAAACTTAAAGGGAATCACCTGTTGTTTCCTCATGAGGATGTGATTATGAAAAAGTACCTGACCCTTGCTGTTATCGCCGGCGTCCTGGCGACCGCTTCATTTTCTGCAATGGCCGTCCAGTCGCTGACCCAAAGCACCGATACCAGCCAGCTGCGTCCGGCGGGCACCGTCTCGGTAAGCCGCGCAAGTAATCTGGACGATCTGCAAAATAAACTGGCCGAAAAAGCCCGCCAGGAAGGTGCCAAAGGCTTCGTGGTGAACTCCGCTGGCGGAGATAACCATATGTACGGCACGGCGACCATCTATAAATAGTTTCCCCCTCCACAAGACTGCATCTGCCTGCCAGATGCAGTTTGCCCCCTTGATTGTTCATTTTTTAACCCCATATTACTGGCAGGGTGTATCACGATTTCAGGAGGATATATGGCTTCCGGCTGGGCAAATGATGACGCTGTTAACGAACAGATCAACAGTACCATTGAAGATGCGGTGGCGCGCGCTCGCGGTGAGATTCCGCGCGGCGAAAGTCTGAAGGAGTGCGAAGAGTGTGGCGAGCCGATTCCGGAGGCACGCCGTAAAGCCATTCCCGGCGTAAGGTTTTGCATCGCCTGCCAGCAGGATAAAGATTCAAAAAATGCTTCACATTCAGGTTATAATCGCAGAGGATCGAAAGATAGCCAGTTACGCTGACTCTCCTTTACCTAAGTTAACCCTGCCTGCACGTACCTTTACGCTCACGGTTTTTAGCGTACCGCGTAGCAAAATGTGCCCTTCCCCGTTCTTCTGTAAAGCGCATCAGCAAGAAGTGTAAAGCGCTGGTTTGAATTTATTAATATTCAATAAGTTATTTGTCATTCAATTTTTTTGACTGACCACGTCAATTCTCTTCGATTTTATCTCTCGCGAAAAACCGTGATACTTATCACATCGACGGAACATCGTCCCCTTAACAGAATAACCTGCGAGAGATTAATTATGAAAACCATCAAATATGCTGTTGCTGCTGTTGCCCTGTCCGCTCTGTCCTTTGGTGCATTCGCTGTAGAGCCTGTTTCAACCACTCAGGCACAGAGCATGAATAAAATCGGTGTGGTAAGTGCAGAAGGCGCGACCACGCTGGACGGCCTGGAAGCCAAACTGGCTGAGAAAGCTGCTGCTGCCGGTGCAAGCGGATACACCATCACTTCCGCTAACACCAATAACAAACTGAGCGGTACTGCGGTTATCTACAAATAATTGCCTGGATGAATGCTGTACCCTCGCCAAACCCTCTGGTGAGCTGCTCCAACCCTCATTGACCCTGTTGTATGTTACCCTTGCTTGCCCGTCCGCCACTGGACGGGCTTTTTTTTGCCTAAAACGCCGCTTCCACGCGTTTCAGACCGGCCTCGACCGTGTCAGCTTCCCCGGTTGCCAGCAGGCAGCAGGCCATCTGCAGCTTAATGGCATGCGGCACAGGCACTTTTCCGGCAAGGCACTGTTCAATCCAGCGCGCGGTGGTGAGCGGATCTTTCGCCTCGGGGAGGAGGACTCCCGTATTCTCTTCCCCACGCTCCAGAACCGCGCGCGTACCTGCAGAATCAATCAGCATCACCTGCGGGCAGCGCTGCGGGTTCGCATAAACCTCACCTTCGGTGCCGTGCATCAGTAACGCCCTTCCGCCAATGGCCTCAAAGAATTGTCCCACGCGCGCCACGTATTCCGGGTGCGAGACGCTGGAGAGACGCAGGGCGGCATCTTCGCCAAACGGCGTGGCCAGTTTCGCCAGCGTGTGTGCGCTGTTACGCACGCCCATTCGCCAGCGCATATCAAGCTGCTTTTCCAGCGGCGGGCACATTGCACCGATGGGGATGTAAACCGGTTCATGACCCTCCAGCTTTGCCTGCGCCTGGCCCGCATGACGCGTGGGTTCAATCCCCAGCATGCCGAAAATGGTCTCCGTCAGCACGCGGGTGGGATCTTCGCTGACTCCGTGTACCACCACCGGGAACCCCAGCTTGTGTAATAAGATCGCCAGCAGCGGGGTCAGGTTTGCCTGCTTGCGCGCGCCGTTGTAGCTCGGGATCACGATCGGCATGGGCTTTGCCACGGGCGGCGTTAAGCGCAGCGTCTGCGCCTGCATAGCCTCATAAAAGCCGCGCATCTCCGCTTCGCCTTCGCCCTTGATGCGCAGCGCAATCAGGATGCCGCCCATCTCCAGGTCCGGTACTTCGCCATTGAGCATATGGGTATACAGTGCGCGAGCGGTTTCCTGGTCCAGATCGCGGGCGTGGTTTTTGCCCCGGCCTACCTCTTTGATAATCTTGCGATAATCCACGACGTTTCTCCTGAAAATATCATCTTATTAACAATATAGCCCCGTTGAACGCCCGGACGTTAGTTTTTTCGACACAATCAATGCACTGTTTTTATGACAAAAAATGAAACTCAAGGATTATTTCAATTATTTGTGATTTCTACAGAAGATTCTTAATTCGTCATTATTTGTTTAAATAACCAGCGGAAAGTTATTAAAGGTCAACGGTGAAAACGTCCAGGCAACGCTATCACCAGAAACATACCAGGATTTGTTATGAACAAGGTTGCTTTAGGTTTAATCATCGCCGCAGCGGTAGGATGTTCTGCATCCGCATTTGCGGCAACCAACGGTGAAGGCCAGATTAATTTCACCGGCGAAATCATCGATTCTGCTTGCCAGGTCGTGAATGGGTTAAGTAATCCATTAAATGTTCAGCTGGGCAAAGTGTCTAAAACGGTATTTACCGGTGCAGGCTCCACCAGCACATTAACGAAGTTTGATATTCAGTTAACCAATTGCCCGGAAACGGTTACCTCCGCCGCCATTAACTTTGGCGGGACCCCGGATGCGAATAACAATTCAACGCTTGCTTTAACGCCAGATACCGATGCGGCAACAGGGGTGGCGATTCAGCTGGTGGATGCCTCGCAGCAGCCTGTCAGCCTGTATACGCCGTCTCAGCAGTATCAGTTAACCTCCGGCACGGCGGTTAACGATCTGGAGTTCGGCGCACGCTATATTCAAACCGGCCCGGCAATTACCGCAGGCCCCGCTAACTCTGTATCGACCTTCACCGTTATTTATAACTGATCTTATCAATCCTGAGATATTAATGCTTTTGCGAGCATTAATATCTCATCTATTTATTGAGAAATCTTTATGCGCCACGGTTATTTACTGAGCACTCTTTTATTGGTAGCCGCCACTGCACATGCAGGTGTCATTATTAATGGCACTCGTCTGGTCTATCAGGGAGATAAAAAGGAATCATCTCTTGGTCTTTCAAATCCAGATGCGACGGATTATCTGGTGCAGTCCTGGGTTGATTCCGGCGGTAAAAACCTGGCCAAAGCCCCGTTCCTGATCACCCCGCCGCTTTTCCGTCTGGATGCGAAAGAAGATAACGTTCTGCGCGTGGTACGTACGGGCGGAAATTTACCGGAAGACAGGGAATCCCTGTACTGGTTGAATATTAAAGCGATCCCGTCCTCAAAGCACGTTGAGGGCGTGAATACGTTGCAAATTGCGATTAATACCCGCATTAAATTGCTCTATCGCCCGACTGCAGTAAAAGGCAGACCAGAAGATGTGGCCGATAAACTTGAATGGCATCGTGAAGGTAACGATCTGGTGGTGAATAACCCCACGCCGTTCTATATGAATTTCCAGACCGTCACGCTGAACGGTCAGAAAGTAACAAAAGCCACCTGGGCCGTGCCGAAAACGGAAACGCATTTTGCCTTACCGGGTAACGTTGGCGGCTCGAATGTCACCTGGTCCATTATTACTGATTACGGCAGCATCAGCCATACCTGGTCGAAATCCGTTCATTAATACTCCCCCGGTAATAAAATAATCATGTACAGCGATAAAAAGCCGTTTACCTGTCGATTTTCGTCATTGCTGGTCATTCTCTGTGGCCTGGCAATGGCGATCTTTGCGCAGCAGGTTATGGCTGATGATTATTTTAACCCTGCCCTGCTGGATATTGATAATCCCCAGCAGGGAAAAACCGATTTGTCCGTCTATGAAAAAGGCCCTGGCCAGGCGCCGGGTAAATATCAGGTCGCGGTATTTATCAATAACAATAAAATTGATACCCGCGATGTCACCTTTACGCTGCAGAAAGACGCTCAGGGCAACAGCACGCTGCAGCCTTGCTTTAGCCTGGACGATTTAAAAAGCCTCGGCATTAAAACCAAAAAATATCCCCGCCTAATGGCCAAAGGCCAGTGCGCCGATTTACACGCCATTCCTGCGGCATCCGCAACTTTTCGCGTTCGCAACCAGCAGCTGCTGCTGAGTATCCCTCAATCTGCGCTCGGCCAGGTGCCTCGCGGTTATATCGACCCGAAAGAGTTTGACGAAGGGATTAATGCGGGCCTGCTTAATTACAGCGCGAACGCCAGCCAAAGCCATGCGCGTCAGCCGGGCGAGCAGGATAACAGTAGCCAGTACGTTAACCTGCGTCCCGGTTTTAACATCGGTGCCTGGCGCGTGCGCAACTACTCCACGTGGAATCGCAGCACCCAGGGCAAGGAAGAGCAGCAAAAATTCTCCTCCGTTTATACCTATGCCCAGCGCGATATCGTGGCGATGAAGAGCGATCTCACCGTTGGGCAAAGCACTTCGCCTTCTGATGTTTTTGACAGCGTGCCCTATACCGGCGTAGAGCTTAAATCCGACAGCGACATGCTGCCCGACAGCGAGAAAGGCTATGCGCCGATTATTCGTGGCACCGCCCACAGCAACGCGCTGGTGATGGTTCGCCAGAACGGCTACGTCATTTACCAGAACACTGTCGCACCGGGCGCGTTCGAGATTAACGACCTCTACCCAACAGGTAGCAGCGGCGATCTTCAGGTGACGGTCAAAGAGACCGACGGCAGCGAAAGCCATTTCGTCGTGCCGTTTGCCTCCGTTCCGGTATTACAGCGTGAAAAAAACCTGCGCTACAGCGTAACCGCCGGGCGTTATCGTTCGTATGACAAAGACGTCGAAAAGACCCCGTTTGCTCAGGGCAGCGCGATTTACGGCCTGCCCTATGGTTTCACCGCCTACGGCGGCGTGCAGCAGAGCAGCCACTATCAGTCACAGGCCATCGGTGCCGGGAAAAACATGGGCGATTTAGGGGCGTTCTCCATCGACGTCACCCGTGCGAAAGCCCTGCTGAAAAAGCAGCAGTCCAGCAAGGGGCAGTCCTGGCGCGTGCGCTACAGCAAAGATTTTGCCGGTTCAGGCACCAACTTCTCGCTCGCGGGCTATCGCTACAACAGCAAAGGGTTTTACACCCTGGAAGACACCATGGAGTCTTACACCCGCTCTGACGACTGGTCTGCCCCTCAGCAGCGCCGCGCCCGAACCGAGGCCACCGTCGACCAGACGCTGCCTGAAGGCTGGGGGTCCGTCACCCTGAGCATGGTGAAAGAGACTTACTGGAGCCAGAGCCAGAACATGACCTCGATGAGCGTCAGCTACAACAACAGCTGGCACGGCGTGAGCTACAGCCTCAGTTACAGCATGAACAAAAACACCAACGACAGTGATGAAGACGGTAATGAGGTGACGAACGACAACCAGTTCTCGCTGAGCGTCTCGGTGCCGCTGGATCACTGGATGCATAACACCTGGGCCACCTACAACCTGAATAACACCAAAGACGGCACCACCCAGAACATCGGCCTGAACGGCACGGCGCTGAAGGAAGACAACCTGAACTGGAATATTCAGGAAGGTTTGAGCAGTACCGGCAGCGGTAACTCGACCAGCATGAACGCCGATTACAAAGCGACCTACGGCGAAGTGAGTGGCGGCGTCAGTCAGGATAAGTATCAGCAGACCGTTAACGTTGGTTTGCAGGGTGGCGTGGTAGCCCACGCGAACGGCATCACCCTGAGCCAGCCGCTGGGTGAGACCATCGCGCTGGTGAAAGCACCCGGCACGCACGGGACGCATATCACTAACCAGACGGGCGTGGAGACCGATTTCCGCGGCTATACCGTCGTGCCGTTCGTCACCGCATATCGCCATAACACCATCGCGCTGGATACTGAAACGCTGCCGGACAACGCCGACGTGACGCACGCGGCGCAGGTGGTGACCCCAACGCGCGGCGCCGTGGTGCGTGCGAGCTTTAATACCCGCGTGGGCAGTCGCGTTCTGATGACGCTCACCCACAACGGCAAACCGCTGCCCTTCGGTGCAACGGTGACCACGGAGGATAAGGACAGCGAATTTATTGTCGGTAACGACGGACAGACCTACCTCTCAGGTCTGCCACAGCAAGGGCACCTCGCCGTCTCCTGGGGAGAGGATGTGAGCGAGCACTGCGTCGCTGACTACGCGCTAACGGATGAGAACGAGAAAACCAGCATTATCAACGCTGCGGCGCAGTGTCATTGATGCATCCATCAGGCAAATATTATGCAAATGATTAAACAGTGCTTCTTCTTACTGGTTCTGGGAACCGCCGCGTTATTTATGCCGCATGCGAAAGCGACATGCACCACGCCGGATCTGCCCAAAATGATCAATGTGGCATCCATCTCCGTCCCGACGACGCTGGCGGTTGGCGAGACCATTCCCGGCACCGAACAGATCACCCATGTCGCCGGTCATTGCGATCAGGCGGTAGAAAGCGGGCTGGAAATCGTCTCTTGCTATTACGGCACTGGCGCGGAAATCCCGGGCCTGAAAGGCGTCTACGATTCTGGCGTACCTGGTGTCGGTGTTGCATTGATGAACGATCGGGGCCAACGCATCAGCGGAGCCGGAGGCGTAAACTGCATCTCAACGGGAACGCCTGTGGGTTATGTCTCCAGTGATGGCAATCTCTCTTTTAACTTTGACGTTACGCTTGAGCTGGTCAAAACCAGCGATACGGTGACGTCAGGCACGCTGAATCAAAGCCAGACCCGTTTTGGGATTGGTGTATATCACCACGATGGCATCGGTGATCCAAACTCTGTCTCCTACGCAGGGAATATCAATGTCCAGCAGGTGACCTGCTCCGTCTCACCAAAAAGCCTGACCGTGGTACTGGGTGATTTCCCGGTCAGCCAGTTCTTCACACTCGGCCTGCTCACCGACGAAAAGGACTTTAACGTTAGCCTGAACTGTAATACCACGGTTCAGCCGGAGCTGAAGATCGGCAGTGCGAACGGCTATGTCCCCGGCTACGAAGGGGTGATTAAGCTGACCCCGGAAAGCGGCGTGGCAACAGGGGTGGGGGTATTTATCGTCGCCGATAACAAGGTTCCCGCTTTTGATGAGTACTTCACCACCTCAGGCACCGCGAACGCCAACGAAACGCTAAACATTCCCTTTAAGGTACGCTACGAGCAGATAAGCGATACCGTCACCCCCGGACCGGCCAATACCGTGGCGACCATTACCGTTGCATATAAGTAGGTTAATAATGAAAAAAACGCTGATTTTGCTGGCTCTCGGTCTGTTGTCCACCGCTTACGCTGAAGACATTCAGATAGCGATGACGGGAAATATTTATGCCAATACCTGCTCAGTCGATACGGCAAGCCAGAACCTGACCGTCGATTTAGGGCAGGCAGTTGCGGGCAATTTTAAAGACGTGGGGGATACCGGCGAGTGGAAAGCGTTTGATTTGACGCTCTCAAAATGCCCGTCGACCACCACGCTTGCGACGGCGACATTTATGGGCCAGGCGGACGCCGCCCATCCGAACAAATTTGCCAACACGGGCAGCGCGGGTGGACTGGCGCTGGAGCTGGCAGACCGTCCGGACAATATGTTGATCGCCCCGCAGGCCAGTTTCAGCGCGCTCGTCAACCAGAGTGACCACACCGTCGATTTCCCGCTGGCCGCGCGCTATTACACCACCTCAATGCCGGTCAGCGCAGGCACCTTCAACAGCGTTATTCAGGTCACCTTCACTTACCAGTAGGACCGCGCCCCTTAGCACGGATGCTTTTCTTACGCCCGGAGGTCAGTTTTGCCGGGCGTTTTTTTACTTCCGGCACATCCGGTTGCTCAATCGGGAAGATCGGCAGCGCGTTCAGCAGCCGTTGGCCGTAATTTTTGGTGAGCAGACGTTTGTCATAAATCACCACTTCCCCCCAGCAGCCGTGGCTACGGATCAGACGCCCGACCTGCTGAATCAGGTTAAACGACGCCGCAGGTAAACTTTGCACCTCAAACGGATAGCGGTTAAGGCTCTTCAGCCATTCTCCCTCGGTGATCACCACCGGGCTGTCGATGGGCGGGAAGGCGATTTTATGGATGTGCACCTGCGTCAGGTAATCCCCTTTCAGATCCAGACCTTCGGCAAAGGACTGTAGCCCCACCAGCACGCTGCGCTCACCGTTATCAATACGCTTGCGGTGGGTTTCCACCAGCCGGTAGCGCGGCTGATCGCCCTGCACCAGCAGGAGTAAACGCAGATCGGTAACGTGCTCCAGGAACCGCTGCATCGCGCGCCCGCTGGCAAACAGCACCAGCATGCCGGGGTACTTTTTACTCTCGACCTGTTCTCGGAAGTAGGCCGCCATCTCCGCAATATGCTGCTCTTCGTTGTCAATAAGCGGCTCGAATTTCATGCGCGGAATGACCAGCTTGCCCTGCTCGCAGTGGTTAAACGGCGAGTCCAGCGCCACGAAACGGTCGCCCGCTTTCTCTTTTAGGCCGCTCATCTCCTGCAAACGAGAAAAACTGTTCAGGGAGCGCAGCGTGGCAGAGGTGACAACCACGTGCGGCACGCTGCGCCAGATCAGCTTTTCCAGCTGATCGGCCACGCGGATGCCCACGCAGTGGAAAAAGAGGTGCACCTGCCCGTCCCGCTCTTCGCGGGTGGCCCATTTGGTGACCGGCGCGCCGGACGCCTGCGCCATCGAGGCCAGCCGCCAGAGCTTGCTCTGAGCTTCAAACATCCCCAGCGCGCGGTTCATCTGCAGCAGAATGCGGTGCAGACGCACCACGTCGTGGGTGCCGGTTTTCTCGCTAAGATCGTTCAGGAACATCTCCGCCAGCCCGCGCAGTTTTTCCAGATGCTTCGCCAGCTGCTGGCAAATCTCCATCACCTCTTCAGGTAACTCACCCATCGCAAAGCGGTGTTCGGCTTCCTGCGTTTGCGGAAGATAAAGATTCAAAATGTTGTTGAGCGAGGCAATCAGGCTATAGACCTCTTCGCAGTGGTCGCTCAGCCGCTCCGGCACCGCCAGCGGCGGCGTGGTTTTCGGGCGGAACTGCTCCATGCAGGTGGCAATCAGCTTGCAGAACAGATCCAGCTGCAGGCGGAACCACGGGGCGGTAATTTCGGCGCTCATCTCCAGCGCGTCCCGCGCCACGTCCGGCAAATGGTGGCCTTCATCGAGCACCAGCAGCAGGTTTTTGGGTTCCGGCAGCACCGCTTCGCTCTCCAGCGCGGCCATCACCAGCGCGTGGTTAGCCACCACCACTTCCGCCTCCTGAATTTCACGCCGGGCGACGAAGAACGGGCACTCGCGATAGTAGTGGCAGTTGCGGTTCAGGCAGCTCGCTTTGTCGGTGCTGAGCCTGCGCCATAAATCGTCGCTGATGGCCTTATCAGTATGATCGCGCAGGCCATCCCACTTATAGCCGTCAAGATCGATCTTGAGCGTGGCGCAGAGTTCCTGCTCGGCTTTGTTGTTCGGCGTGAGATCGTCGTCGAGGAAGGCCAGCAGATCCTGCTGCGTCGCCTCGCTGCTGGCCAGCCCCGCCAGGTTACGCGGGCACACGTAACGCCCGCGCCCAAAGGCCGCCGTAAACCGCAGGTCGGGGATGATTTTGCGCAGTAGCGGTAAATCTTTGCTGAAGATCTGATCCTGCAGCGCCACGTTGGCGGTGCTGACCACCAGCGTTTTGTCCTCCTCCCGCGCGATCGCGATGCCGGGAATAAGGTACGACAAGGTTTTCCCGACGCCGGTCGGGGCTTCAATCGCCAGATGTCGCCCGTCGTCCCCGGCGAGCGTTTTTGCCACGTCAGCAATCATCTGCCGCTGCGGCGCTCGGGGGATGAAGTCGGGGATCTGCTGTTGTAGCGCCTTATACCATGCGCCAATTTGCGCCTTGAGCGCAGCGGTTAAAGCCATTGGAAAACCTGAAATACTGTATAAACAGCCACTATTGTGGCACTTTCTCTTCGCTGCCGCAAAAAGAAAAGCCCGGCTTTACGACCGGGCTTCCAGATTACTGCGGGTTAGCAGGTTTACGCGGGCGGCGTCGACGCTGCCCTTCACCTGCCGGTTTCCCTTCGCCGCTGCGCCACGGGTTTTCACCCGCCGGTTTGCTGTCGTTGTTACGACGCGGCGGTTTGCCGGATGATTTCGGTGCGCCACCTTCTGCACGACGCGGCTGCTGACCGCGACCGCCACCACCCTGACCACGTCCACCGCCGCCCTGACGACCGTTCTGAATCGGCTCGGCTTTGATCGACGGGTCAACTTCGTAGCCCGGGGTTTCAATGCGCGGGATCTCTTTCTTCAGCAAACGTTCGATGTCGCGCAGCAGCTTGTGTTCATCCACGCAGACCAGAGAGAGCGCTTCGCCGGTTGCCGCCGCACGGCCGGTACGGCCGATACGGTGAACGTAGTCTTCCGGCACGTTTGGCAGCTCGTAGTTCACCACGTGCGGCAGCTCTTCGATGTCCAGGCCACGGGCGGCGATGTCGGTCGCCACCAGCACGCGGATGTCGCCGGATTTAAAATCAGCCAGCGCGCGGGTACGCGCGCCCTGGCTCTTGTTACCGTGAATGGCTGCGCTGCGGATGCCGTCTTTATTCAGCTGTTCCGCCAGGTGGTTCGCACCGTGCTTGGTGCGGGTAAAGACCAGCACCTGCTGCCAGTTGCCCTGACCGATCATCTGGGAGAGCAGTTCCCGCTTGCGCTTTTTATCAACGAAGTGAACGTGCTGCGTCACCTGTTCGGAAGCGGTGTTGCGGCGCGCGACTTCCACTTCCAGCGGGTTATGCAGCAGTTTTTCCGCCAGCGCCTTGATCTCGTCGGAGAAGGTCGCGGAGAAGAGCAGGTTCTGACGACGCGCAGGCAGTTTAGCCAGCACGCGGCGAATGTCGTGAATAAAGCCCATGTCGAGCATGCGGTCGGCTTCGTCCAGCACCAGAATTTCGATGCTGTCCAGCTTTACCGCGTTCTGGTGTTCCAGATCCAGCAGACGCCCCGGCGTTGCCACCAGCACGTCCACGCCGCCGCGCAGCTTCATCATCTGCGGGTTAATGCTTACCCCGCCGAAAACCACCAGCGAACGAATGTTGAGATAGCGGCTGTACTCACGCACGTTCTCGCCAATCTGGGCCGCCAGCTCACGGGTTGGGGTAAGGATCAGCGCACGCACCGGACGACGGCCTTTGGCGTGCGGCTGGTTTTTTACCAGCAGCTCTAACAGCGGCAGGGTAAAGCCCGCGGTCTTACCGGTACCGGTCTGCGCGCTTGCCATCAGGTCACGGCCCTGCAAAACAGCCGGAATAGCCTGCTGCTGGATAGGGGTTGGCTCAACGTAGCCCTGCTCTGCGATGGCGCGCAGAATTTCCGGGTTCAGACCAAGGGAATCAAAAGACATAAAAACTCCGAACCGCCCCGACCATCACAGGTGTAGTTTTCAGGGAGATATAACGAATAGGGGAGGACAAAAACCACAATGTCGCGAAGGGGCGGAGTGTAGCAGCTTTTGTGACGTGGCGCATAAAATATCCCTCAACATTCCCTCGACGGGAGAGTGAATCAGACATAATCTTAATCAATCGATTGATTAATTTTTAATGCCGCCATGAATACGACACCCACAACTACCAAAGGTGAACAGGCCAAAAATCAGCTTATCGCCGCCGCGCTGGCGCAGTTTGGCGAGTACGGGCTGCATGCGACCACGCGCGATATTGCCGCGCTGGCCGGGCAGAACATTGCGGCTATTACCTACTATTTTGGCTCAAAAGAGGATTTATACCTCGCCTGCGCCGAGTGGATCGCCGATTTTATCGGCACGCAGTTTCACCCGCACGTTGAGGAAGCCACCGCGCTGCTCGGCCAGCCGTCGCCCGATCGCGCCGCCGTTCGCCAGCTTATTCTCAACGCCTGCCATAATATGATCCGCCTGCTGACGCACGACGATACGCTGAACCTGAGCAAGTTTATTTCCCGCGAGCAGCTCTCCCCTACGGCTGCCTACCAGCGGGTACACGATCGGGTGATCGCGCCGATGCACTCGCACCTGACCCGGCTTGTCGCGGCCTATACCGGACGCGATGCACGCGACACCGAAATGATTTTGCATACCCACGCCCTGCTGGGCGAAATTCTTGCCTTCCGTCTGGGGCGTGAGACCATCCTGTTACGCACGGGCTGGACACAATTCGATGAGGATAAAGCCGCGCAGATTGGCCAGGTCATCGCCTGTCATCTCGATCTGATCCTGCAAGGCTTAACGCAAAGGAGCCTGAAGTCATGAAAAAACCTGTCGCCATCGTTCTGGTGGTTGTTGTGTTGCTTGCTGCGGGCGTCGGCGGCTGGCTGTGGTATCAAAGCCAGCAGGATAAAGGCCTGACGTTGTACGGCAACGTGGATATCCGTACCGTGAATATGAGCTTCCGCGTCGGCGGGCGTCTCGCCTCGCTGAGCGTTGACGAAGGCGACGCCATTAAAACCGGGCAGACGCTGGGGATGCTGGATAAAGCGCCCTATGAGAACGCGCTGATGCAGGCTAAAGCGGGCGTCTCCGTGGCGCAGGCGCAGTATGACCTGATGCTGGCAGGCTACCGTGATGAAGAGATCGCCCAGGCCGCCGCCGCCGTTAAGCAGGCGCAAGCCGCCTATGACTACGCGCAGAACTTCTACGCGCGCCAGCAGGGGCTGTGGAAAAGCCGCACCATTTCCGCGAACGATCTGGAAAATGCGCGCTCGTCCCGCGACCAGGCGCAGGCGACGCTGAAATCTGCGCAGGATAAGTTAAGCCAGTACCGCACCGGTAACCGCGCGCAGGATATTGCCCAGGCGAAAGCCAGCCTTGAACAGGCGCAGGCGCAGCTGGCTCAGGCGGAGCTGGATTTGCGCGACACCACCTTAATCGCCCCGTCTGACGGCACGCTGATGACCCGCGCCGTGGAGCCGGGCAGCATGCTCAGCGCGGGCAGCACCGTCTTAACGCTCTCCCTTACCCGTCCGGTGTGGGTGCGCGCCTATATTGATGAACCGAACCTCGGGCAGATGCAGCCGGGCCGCGAACTGCTGCTCTATACCGACGGGCGCCCGGACAAGCCGTATCACGGCAAAGTGGGCTTTGTCTCCCCTACCGCCGAATTCACGCCGAAAACCGTTGAAACACCGGACCTGCGTACCGACCTGGTGTATCGCCTGCGCATCATCGTGACCGATGCAGACGACGCCCTGCGTCAGGGCATGCCTGTCACCGTAAAAGTAGACAACGGGGAACGACATGAATGACGCGGTTATTCAGCTCAACGGTCTGGTTAAACGCTTTAAGGGAATGGACAAGCCAGCGGTCGCGCCGCTGAACTGCACCATACAGAAAGGCTATGTCACCGGGCTGGTCGGCCCGGACGGCGCGGGAAAAACCACGCTGATGCGAATGCTGGCGGGGCTGCTGAAACCGGATGAAGGAAGCGCCAGCGTGCTCGGTCTTGACCCGATCAAGGACGACGGCGCGCTTCACGCCATGCTCGGCTATATGCCGCAGAAGTTTGGTCTGTATGAAGATCTGACGGTGATGGAAAACCTGAACCTGTACGCCGACCTGCGCAGCGTCACCGGCGAAACGCGACAAAAAACTTTCGCGCGCCTGCTGGAGTTCACCTCTCTCGGCCCGTTCACCGACCGGCTGGCGGGCAAGCTCTCGGGCGGGATGAAACAGAAGCTGGGGCTGGCCTGCACGCTGGTGGGCGAGCCGAAGGTGTTGCTGCTGGACGAACCCGGCGTCGGCGTAGACCCAATCTCCCGCCGCGAGCTGTGGCAGATGGTGCACGAGCTGGCGGGCGACGGGATGCTGATCCTCTGGAGCACCTCCTACCTCGACGAAGCGGAACAGTGCCGCGACGTGCTGCTGATGAACGAAGGCGAACTGCTTTATCAGGGCGAGCCGACCAAACTGACGCAAACCATGGCCGGGCGCAGTTTTCTGCTGCACAGCCCGCAGGAGTCCAACCGCAGGCTGCTCCAGCGGGTGCTGAAGCTGCCGCAGGTCAGCGACGGGATGATTCAGGGCCGCTCGGTGCGCGTGATCCTCAAAAAAGAGGCCACCGTCGACGATATCCGCCGTGCGCCGGGGATGCCTGAGATCGACATGACGGAAACCGCGCCGCGCTTTGAGGATGCCTTTATCGATCTGTTGGGCGGCGCGGGCACCTCAGAGTCACCGCTTGGTGCAATCCTGCACACGGTGGAAGGCACGCCGGGCGAAACGGTCATTGAAGCGAACTCGCTCACCAAAAAATTTGGCGATTTCGCCGCCACCGATAACGTCAATTTTGCCGTGAAGCGCGGCGAGATTTTTGGCCTGCTCGGGCCGAACGGCGCGGGAAAATCGACCACCTTCAAGATGATGTGCGGCCTGCTGGTGCCGACGTCCGGCAAAGCGCTGGTGCTGGACATGGACCTGAAGGTCAGCTCCGGCAAGGCGCGCCAGCATCTGGGGTATATGGCGCAGAAGTTTTCCCTGTACGGCAACCTGACGGTCGAGCAGAATCTGCGCTTTTTCTCCGGCGTGTATGGCCTGCGCGGGCGCGCGCAGAACGAGAAAATCCGCCGCATGAGCGACGCCTTCGGGTTAACCAGTATTGCCTCCCACGCCACCGACGAGCTGCCGCTCGGCTTTAAGCAGCGGCTGGCCCTGGCCTGCTCGCTGATGCACGAGCCGGATATTCTGTTTCTGGATGAACCGACCTCGGGGGTTGATCCCATAACCCGCCGCGAGTTCTGGCTGCATATCAACAGCATGGTGGAAAAAGGGGTGACCGTGATGGTGACCACCCACTTCATGGACGAGGCGGAGTACTGCGACCGTATCGGGCTGGTCTATCGCGGCAAGCTGATCGCCCACGGCACGCCGGATGACCTGAAAAACCAGGCTGCCGATGACGAGGTCCCGGACCCGACCATGGAACAGGCGTTTATCACCCTCATCCACGACTGGGATAAGGAGAATGCTCATGCACAATAGTGCTATATCCTGGCGCCGGGTGCGCGCGCTGTGCATTAAAGAGATGCGGCAGATCGTGCGTGACCCCAGCAGCTGGCTGATTGCGGTGGTGATCCCCCTGCTGCTGCTGTTTATCTTTGGCTACGGCATTAACCTCGACTCCAGCAAGCTGCGGGTCGGGATTTTGCTGGAGCAGCAGAGCGAAGAGGCGCTGGACTTCACCCATGCGATGACCGGCTCGCCCTACATTGACGCCACCATCAGCGACAACCGGCAGGAATTAATCCAGAAAATGCAGGCCGGTAAAATACGCGGCCTGATCGTCATTCCGGTGGATTTCGCCGCCAGCATGGCGCGCCCGGATGCCGATGCGCCGATCCAGGTGATCACCGATGGCAGCGAGCCGAACACCGCGAACTTTGTGCAGGGCTATGCGGAGGGGATCTGGCAGCTGTGGCAAATGCAGCGGGCGGAAGATCGGGGCGAAGAATTTAAACCACTGATCGACGTGCAGACGCGCTACTGGTTTAACCCTGCCGCCATCAGCCAGCACTTTATTATTCCGGGGGCGGTCACCATCATCATGACGGTGATCGGCGCGATTCTGACCTCGCTGGTGATTGCCCGCGAGTGGGAGCGCGGCACCATGGAGGCGCTGCTCTCCACCGAAGTGACGCGCGTCGAGCTGCTGCTGTGCAAGCTCATCCCCTACTACTTTCTCGGCATGCTGGCGATGCTGCTCTGCATGCTGGTCGCCGTCTTTATCCTCGGCGTGCCGTACCGCGGCTCGCTGGTGGTGCTGTTCTTTATCACCAGCCTGTTTTTACTGAGCACGCTGGGGATGGGGCTGCTCATCTCCACCATCACCCGTAACCAGTTTAACGCCGCGCAGGTGGCGCTGAACGCCGCCTTCCTGCCGTCGATTATGCTCTCCGGGTTTATCTTCCAGATCGACAGCATGCCAGCCGTGATCCGCGCCGTGACCTACATTATTCCGGCGCGCTACTTCGTGAGCACGCTGCAAAGCCTGTTCCTGGCGGGGAATATTCCGGTGGTGCTGATTATCAACACCCTGTTTTTGATGGCGTCGGCGGTGATGTTTATCGGGTTGACGTGGATGAAAACCAAACGGCGGTTAGATTAAGGAGCGCATATGTTTCACCGTTTATGGACGCTGATCCGCAAAGAGCTGCAATCCCTGCTGCGCGAGCCGCAAACCCGCGCCATTCTGGTGCTGCCGGTGCTGATCCAGGTTTTACTGTTCCCGTTTGCCGCCACGCTTGAGGTAACCAACGCCACCATTGCCATTTACAACGAAGACAACGGCAAACATGCCGTCGAGCTGACGCAGCGTTTCGCCCGGGCGAAAGCCTTTACCCACATCCTGCTGCTGAAAAGCCCGCAGGAGATCCAGCCCACCATCGACACGCAAAAAGCGCTGCTGCTGGTGCGCTTCCCGGCGGATTTCTCCCGTAACCTGGACACCTTCCAGACTGCACCGATGCAGCTGCTCCTCGACGGGCGCAACTCCAACAGCGCCCAGATAGCGGCCAACTATCTGCAGCAGGTGGTGAAGGATTACCAGCAGGAATTGATGGAGGGCAAACCCAAACCCAACAACAGCGAGCTGGTGGTGCGCAACTGGTACAACCCGAATCTGGACTACAAATGGTTTGTGGTGCCGTCGCTGATCGCCATGATCACCACCATCGGGGTGATGATCGTCACCTCCCTGTCCGTGGCCCGCGAGCGCGAACAGGGCACCCTGGATCAGCTGCTGGTTTCCCCGCTCGCCACCTGGCAAATTTTCGTCGGCAAAGCGGTTCCGGCACTAATAGTGGCGACATTCCAGGCCACCATCGTGCTCGGCGTGGGGATATTTGCTTACCAGATCCCGTTCGCCGGATCGCTGGCGCTGTTTTACTTTACGATGGTGATTTACGGGCTGTCGCTGGTGGGGTTTGGACTGCTGATTTCGGCGCTCTGCTCCACGCAGCAGCAGGCGTTTATCGGGGTATTCGTCTTTATGATGCCGGCGATTTTGCTTTCGGGGTACGTCTCACCCGTCGAGAACATGCCGGTGTGGCTGCAGGATCTGACGTGGGTAAATCCGATTCGGCACTTTACGGATATCACCAAGCAAATTTATCTGAAGGATGCGAGTCTGGACATTGTCTGGGGAAGTTTGTGGCCGCTACTGGTCATAGCGGCCACAACGGGCTCAGTGGCGTACGCGATGTTTAGACGCAACATTGCGTAGCTTTTTCTCTTTGGTGAGTAACGAGACCACCGCGGGCCCTGCAAGGATTGCCAGACCCGCGAGGGCCAGCAGCAGGTTGTTTTGCAGCACGCGTGACAGCAGCCACAGCACAATCATCGCGGCACCAAAGTACCAGGTGGTGGTGAGCTCTTCGAGCACATCACCCACCTCACGCCAGCGCGCTTCATGGTGACGCTGTAAGAACAGCATCGACAGCACGGTGACGCCATAAAGGACGCATAGCCCCAGGCCAACACGCACCAGCGTGCCGCTCATCCAGCCCATCACCAGTACGGCCACGACCAGTAAATGCAACATTATCTGCCAGCAACTCAAACCCGTTGCGACACGAACACGTTGTTGCCACTTCATGGCTTCTCTCCTGAAGGATTTTTCTCTGCTTAATCAGACTACCGCACTTTACGGAAAATTCCGTAACGCCGCATCTTTTTGTGACGCCTACTACACTTTATTTTCATTGGGATAGTCACTCAGGAAGGAGCTTATGACCAAAAAAATGCAGCATTTCTCGCTTAAAGTGCTGACGATAAACATTCATAAAGGCTTCACAGCATTTAACCGCCGCTTCATTTTACCGGAGCTGCGCGACGCCGTTCGCACCGTCAGCGCGGATATTGTCTGCCTGCAGGAGGTCATGGGCGCGCACGAGGTGCACCCGATGCATTTCGAAAACTGGCCCGATACGCCGCACTATGAATTTCTGGCCGATACCATGTGGAGCGATTACGCCTACGGGCGCAACGCGGTCTATCCGGAGGGGCATCACGGTAACGCGGTGCTGTCACGTTTTCCCATTGAACATTACGAGAACCGGGACGTCTCCGTTGGGGAGAGCGAAAAGCGCGGGCTGCTTTACTGCCGCATCGCGCCGCCGGATCTCGATATTCCCATTCACGTGGGCTGCGTGCATCTCGGCCTGCGCGAGGCCCACCGTCAGGCCCAGCTGCAGATGCTGGCAGACTGGACCAATGCGCTGCCGGAAGGCGAACCCGTGGTGGTGGCCGGGGATTTTAACGACTGGCGACAGCGCGCCAACCACCCTCTGAAGGTAAATGCGGGGCTGGAGGAGATTTTCACCCGCGCACGCGGTCGCCCTGCGCGAACGTTTCCGGTGCGCTTCCCCCTGCTGCGTCTGGATCGCATCTACGTGAAAAACGCTCATGCCAGCAGCCCGACCGCTCTGGCGCTTCTTAACTGGCGACATCTTTCCGACCATGCCCCGCTCAGCGCGGAGATCCACCTATGAAATGTACCTGGCAGGAAGGCAACCGGATCACGCTGCTGGTCAATGGCGACGAGTACTACCCGGCCGTGTTTAAGGCAATTGACCAGGCAAAGCAGAAAGTGATCCTCGAAACCTTTATCTGGTTCGAAGACGACGTGGGCAAACAGCTACACAGCGTGCTGCTGCGCGCCGCCCGGCGCGGCGTGAAAATCGAAGCCCTGCTGGATGGCTATGGCTCGCCGGATCTCAGCGATGAATTCGTTAATGAACTCACCTCCGCAGGCGTGGTGTTCCGCTACTACGATCCCGGCCCTCGCCTGTTCGGCATGCGTACCAACCTGTTCCGCCGGATGCACCGCAAAATTGTGGTGGTGGATGAGACGGTGGCGTTTGTCGGCGGTATTAACTACTCCGCTGAGCACATGTCCGATTACGGCCCCGAGGCGAAGCAGGATTATGCCATCCGCATTGAAGGGCCAGTGGTTCAGGATATTTTGCTGTTCGAGCTGGAAAACCTGCCCGGCAAAGAGGCCGTACGCCGCTGGTGGAAACGCCGCCATCGTCCGGAAGAGAACCGCAAGCCCGGCGAAGCGCAGGCGCTGTTCGTCTGGCGGGATAACGGCGAGCACCGGGACGACATTGAACGTCATTACCTGAAGATGCTCGCCAACGCGAAGCGCGAGGTCATCATCGCCAATGCCTACTTTTTCCCTGGCTATCGCCTGCTGCATGCCATGCGCAATGCCGCCCGACGCGGGGTACGCGTGAAGCTGATTGTGCAGGGCGAGCCGGATATGCCCATCGTCAAAGTCGGCGCGCGGCTGCTGTATAACTACCTGGTGAAGGGCGGCGTGCAAATATATGAATATCGCCGCCGTCCGCTGCACGGCAAAGTGGCGCTGATGGACGACCACTGGGCCACCGTGGGTTCCAGCAACCTCGATCCGCTGAGCTTATCGCTTAATCTCGAAGCTAACCTGATCATTCACGATCGCCAGTTTAATCAGACCCTGCGGGATAACCTGCAGGCGTTGATCGTTAACGACTGCGTGCGCGTGGATGAATCCATGGTGCCGAAACGCAGCTGGTGGAACGTTGGCATCGGCGTGGTGGTGTTCCACTTCCTGCGCCACTTCCCGGCGATGGTCGGCTGGCTACCGGCGCATACGCCAAAGCTTGCTCAGGTGGACCCGCCGGTACAACCCGAAATGGAAACCCAGGACCGCGTTGAAGCGGAAGATGGAGGCAAACCCTGATGTCGAAATCACATCCTCGCTGGCGGCTGGCAAAAAAAATCCTCACCTGGGTGTTCTTCATTGCGGTCGCGGTACTGCTGGTGGTGTACGCGCAGAAAGTGGACTGGGAAGAGGTGTGGAAGGTCATCCGCAACTATAACCGGCTGGTGCTGCTGGGCGCCGTTGGGCTGGTCATCGTCAGCTACCTGATGTACGGCTGCTATGACCTTCTCGGGCGCGCCTACTGCGGCCACAAGCTCGCTAAACGTCAGGTGATGCTGGTGTCGTTTATCTGCTACGCCTTTAACCTGACGCTGAGCACCTGGGTGGGTGGCATCGGCATGCGCTATCGCCTCTACTCGCGGCTCGGCCTGCCGGGCGGGACCATCACGCGTATTTTCTCCTTAAGCATCACCACCAACTGGCTGGGCTATATTCTCCTCGGCGGGGTGATTTTCACCATCGGCGTGGTGCAGCTGCCCGCGCACTGGTATATCGACGAAGCCACGCTGCGCATTCTTGGCATTGTGCTGCTGCTGATCATCGCCGTGTATCTGTGGGCCTGCGCCTTTGCCAGGCGTCGCCATATGACCATCAAAGGTCAGAAACTGGTGCTGCCGTCGTGGAAGTTTGCCGTCCTGCAGATGGCCGTCTCCAGCGCCAACTGGATGGCGATGGGCGCGATTATCTGGCTGTTGATTGGTGAAGATGTGAATTACTTCTTCGTGCTGGGCGTGCTGTTGGTCAGCAGTATTGCGGGTGTGATTGTGCATATTCCGGCGGGGATCGGGGTGCTGGAGGCGGTGTTTATTGCGCTACTGGCCGGAGAGCATGTCTCACAGGGAACGATTATTGCTGCCCTGCTCGCCTACCGCATGCTCTATTACTTCCTGCCGCTGGCGCTGGCCACGGTCTGTTATCTGGTGCTGGAGAGTCGGGCGAAAAAGCTGAGGGCGAAGAACGAGAAGGCGATGGCAAAATGAATGCCCCCTCACCCCGGCCCTCTCCCCAAAGGGGCGAGGGAGAAAAGGCCGCACCGTGCAATCCCCTCTCCCCTGTGGGGAGAGGGTTAGGGTGAGGGGAAATAACTAGCGACGGTTGCCGAAAATACGCAGCAGCATCAGGAACAGGTTGATAAAGTCCAGATAGAGCGTCAGCGCGCCCAGAATCGAGTATTTGCGCAGGTTTGAACTGTCGCGCACGTCGATCTGCTCGCCGATGTTTTTCAGCTTCTGGGTGTCGTAGGCGGTCAAACCAACGAAGACCACCACGCCGATATAGGTTACAGCCCACATCAGCGCGTCACTCTTCAGCCACAGGTTCACCAGCGACGCCAGCACAATCCCAATCAGCCCCATAAACAGCATGTTGCCGAAGCCGCTCAGGTCACGTTTGGTGGTGTAACCGTACAGGCTCATCGCGCCAAACATCCCGCCGGTCACCACAAACGTGCTGGCGATGGAGGAGTAGGTGTAAACGATAAAAATACTGGAGAGCGTCAGCCCGGTCAGCGCTGAATAGAGCATAAACAGCGTGGTCGCCATGCCCGCGCTGAGCTTGTGCACCAGCCCGGAGAGCACAAACACCAGTGCCAGCTGCGCAATAATCAACCCAAAGAAGGTGATTTTGCTGGAGAAGATAAACATCATCAGCTCGGGCGTGTTCGCCGCATACCACGCGATAAACGCCGTCAGCAGCAGGCCGACCGTCATCCAGCCGTACACCTGAGCCATATACGTCTGCAGGCCGCTACGGGTCTGCTGTACTATTGAATCGGAACGCGGAAATCGGTCCATGATTCACTCCTGATTAAGATTAAGTAGACACACACGTTAAGATTAACACATCCACGTAAACCGACTACCAACGGCTTGCGGCTTGTTTATCGCTGTCGCGCGATTCCACCCAGCGCTCACCTTCCGGCGTGGATTCGCGCTTCCAGAACGGCGCTTTGGTTTTGAGGTAATCCATAATGAACTCCCCTGCCGCAAACGCGCTGCCGCGGTGCGCGCTGGTGACGCCGACAAACACAATCTCTTCGCCGGGCCACATCTCGCCGATACGGTGAATCACCGTGATGCGGCCAAGCGGCCAGCGGCCTCGCGCCTCGTCGACAATCTCCGCCAGCGACTTCTCGGTCATCCCCGGATAGTGCTCCAGCGTCAGTGCCTTCACGCTGTCACCGAGGTTGTGGTTACGCACTTTGCCAGTGAAGGTGACGACCGCGCCGTCTTCATCGCGTTCCGCCAGCCAGCTGTATTCCGTCCCCACGTTAAAACGCTCGGGACTCACCAGAATTCGGGTTTCAGCCATCTTATCCCCCTGTGACCGGCGGGAAAAAGGCCACTTCATCCCCTTCGGTCAGTGGATGATTGAACTCCACCAGCGTCTGGTTAACGGCGGCCAGCAGCTTGCCTTCATCCAGCGCCAGCGCCCAGCGGTCGCTTTGTGCCGCCAGATGCGCGCGCAGGGCGGCGACGTTTTCGAAGGACGCATCCAGCGTCAGGCTGTCGGTATTGACCAGCTCGCGCACCTGCGCAAAAAAGAGCACCTTAATCATGGCTGTCCACCTTAAAATCACCGGATTTGCCGCCGCTTTTCGCCAGCAAACGCACCGGGCCAATCACCATATCTTTCTGCACCGCTTTGCACATGTCGTAGATGGTCAGCGCGGCGACGGAGGCCGCCGTCAGGGCTTCCATCTCCACGCCGGTTTTGCCGGTTAAGCGGCACAGGGACTCAATGCGTACGCGGTTATGCTCCGGCTGCGCCTGCAGGTTCACTTCCACCTTGCTCAGCATCAACGGATGGCAAAGCGGGATGAGCTCCCAGGTCCGTTTAGCGGCCTGAATACCGGCGATGCGGGCGGTGGCAAAGACGTCGCCCTTATGGTGGCTGCCGTCGATAATCATCGCCAGGGTTTCGGGCAGCATGGTGATGAACGCTTCCGCGCGCGCCTCGCGCACCGTTTCCGCTTTGGCGGAGACGTCCACCATATGCGCTTCGCCAGCGGCGTTAATGTGGGTCAGTTGTGACATAGCTTATTTCTTTAAATGGGGATGGAAATTACACGGACGGGTACGGGCATCCAGCTGCGGCGCGATGATGTTTTCCCACGCGGTGCGGCAGGCTTTGGTCGAGCCCGGCATGGCGAAAATCAGGGTTTTGTTAGCCACCCCGGCAACGGCGCGCGACTGAAGCGTGGAGGTACCAATCTCTTCAAAGGAGAGCATACGGAACACTTCACCGAAGCCTTCCACTTCGCGGTCGAACAGCGGGAGCAGCGCTTCTGGCGCCTGATCGCCTGCGGTAAAGCCGGTACCGCCGGTGATCAGCACTACCTGCACCTCATCACTCGCAATCCACTGCGACACTTGCGCGCGAATGGCGTAACGGTTCTCTTTGACGATCGCTTTATCAACAATATGGTGTCCGGCTTCATGTGCCGCCTCGCGCAGCCAGTGGCCGGAGGTATCGTCCTCTTCACCACGGCGGTCGGAGACGGTAAGAATAGCAATGCGTGTCGGGATAAATTCTGCGCTTACCTGACTCATCTTCTGATTCCTTCTTAAGCCTGATTACCCGCCGATGTAAGACAGGTTCTGAGTAATACCGGTGTTGCCCTGATGCAGGAAGTGGGTCTGTTTTTTATGCGTCAGCGCTTCAGAAATGCGTGCTTCTAGCGCGTCCTGCTGCGCATCGTCTTCCAGCAGATCGCGGAGATCGACACCGCCGTCGCCGAACAGGCAGAGATGAAGCTTGCCAACCGAGGAGACGCGAAGACGGTTGCAGCTGGCGCAGAAGTCTTTCTCATAGGGCATGATAAGCCCTATCTCACCTTCGTAATCCGGGTGACAGAAGACCTGCGCCGGGCCGTCGCTGCGCTGGCGGATCTGGTGGATCCAGCCACGTTTCAGCAGCTCGTCGCGCAGTACCATGCCGGAGATGTGGTGACGGCGGAACAGCTCGCTGCCCTCACCCGTTTCCATCAGCTCGATAAAACGCAGTTGAATGGGGCGCGGTTTGATCCACGCCAGGAAAGTATCCAGCTGATGGTGGTTGACGTCGCGCATCAGCACCGTGTTGACTTTGACCTTCTTGAATCCGGCGGTAAACGCCGCATCGATGCCGTCCATCACCTGGCGGAACTTGTCCTGGCCGGTAATGGCGTGAAACTGACGGGCGTCCAGGCTATCGACGCTGACGTTGATCGCCGTCAGCCCCGCATCGCGCCAGTTTGCCACGTCACGCGCCATGCGGTAACCGTTGGTGGTCACCGCAATCTGGCGGATACGTTCGTTTTCGCGTACGGCGGCAATAATGTCGGGGAAATCACGTCGCAGGGAGGGTTCGCCTCCGGTCAGACGGACTTTTTCGGTACCGAGCTCAGAGAACGCACGCGTGACGCGACGCACTTCATCCACGGAGAGAAAGCCGTTATTGGTAACGCTGCCCGGTTTGTAGCCGTCGGGCAGGCAGTAGGTGCAACGGAAGTTGCACACATCGGTAATCGACAGACGTAAGTAATAAAACTTACGTGCGAAAGCATCAGTAAGTTGTGAAGCCATGTACACCTTTCCAGATCGGGAGGCACAGTCATTTCTTTCTGTACCCTGGTGGCAAATTCGCCACGGCCAGAGCGCCATATCGTTCGACACAGGCACAAGGGCTAGAGTGTATGTTTTCAATTTTGAAAACGTGGTTAGGACGATAGTAGCGCGGAAATTCTGGCGGCGCCATTATCGCTTTACGCTATATAATTATCTATATAGCGTATCAATCCTGCATTTTCGCTACAGAATACCTAAAAACCGCGTTTTCACATTGATATACGTCATTTTGCATCGGGTGAGGCATCGTCTTTTAGGGGTAGTTAGGTTACTGTTACGCGATCGAACGTGATAAGGAATACGTATGCGCAATCGCACTTTTGCGGATCTTGACCGAGTGGTCGCTCTTGGCGGCGGGCACGGCTTAGGCCGGGTTATGTCCTCTTTGTCCTCACTCGGCTCAAGGCTGACAGGGATAGTGACCACCACCGATAACGGCGGCTCAACCGGCAGGATCCGACGCGCCGAAGGCGGCATTGCCTGGGGAGATATGCGCAACTGTCTGAACCAGTTAATTACCGAGCCAAGCGTCGCGTCAGCGATGTTTGAGTACCGTTTTGGCGGCAATGGCGAGCTTTCGGGGCATAACCTGGGAAATCTGATGTTAAAGGCTCTGGACCATCTCAGCGTGCGGCCCCTGGAAGCTATCAATCTGATCCGTAACCTGCTCAAGGTGGACGCATTCCTGATCCCCATGTCTGAACAGCCGGTTGACCTGATGGCCATCGACGCCGAGGGGCATGAAGTTTACGGTGAAGTGAATATCGACCAGCTCCTCCTGCCGCCGACAGAGCTGATGACCTACCCGAGCGTGCCGGCCACGCGGGAAGCGGTGGAAGCCATCGGGGAAGCGGACCTGATCCTGATCGGTCCGGGCAGTTTTTATACCAGCCTGATGCCGATACTGCTGGTGAAGGAACTGGCGCAGGCGCTGCGTCGCACCCCTGCCCCGATGGTCTACATCGGTAACCTGGGGCGTGAGCTGAGCCCGGCGGCGGCGAGCCTGTCGCTGGCGGACAAACTCAATTTGATGGAGCATTACGTCGGCAAGAAAATCATCGACGGCGTCGTCGTGGGCCCAAAAGTGGATGTGTCAGGGATTGGCGATCGTCTGGTGGTGCAGGAGCCGCTGGAGGCCAGCGATATCAAGTATCGTCACGACCGTCACCTGCTGCGCGAGGCGCTGGAGAAGGCGATTCAGGCGCTGGGTTAGGTTCGTCTTGTGCGGCCTGATGCCCTCACCCCGGCCCTCTCCCACGGGGAGAGGGAGAAAACATCGCTTTACTCACGATGCCGCGATGAAAAGATCCCGCAGCTGATGAAGCTGGTCGCGGATCTGCGCCGCCTCTTCGAACTCCAGGTTCTGCGCGTGCTGCATCATCTGCCCTTCCAGCTCGTGGATTTTCTGCTGCAGCGCTTTCGGCGTCAGCACGACGGTATCTTCTTCCACCACTGAACGCGCCTTGCCGCGACCTTTCGCTTTGGTTTTGGCAATGTTCTGACCCAGCGCCAGGATATCCACCACCTTCTTGTTCAGCCCCTGCGGCGTGATGCCGTGCTCTTCGTTGTAGCGCTGCTGTTTCTCGCGTCGGCGTTCCGTTTCGCCAATCGCTTTCGCCATCGACGGCGTAATTTTGTCGCCATACAGAATCGCTTTACCGTTGACGTTACGCGCCGCACGGCCGATGGTCTGGATCAGAGAGCGCTCAGAACGCAGGAAGCCCTCTTTATCCGCATCCAGAATCGCCACCAGCGAAACTTCCGGCATATCAAGACCTTCTCGCAGCAGGTTGATCCCCACCAGCACGTCGAACTCGCCCAGACGCAGATCGCGGATAATCTCCATACGTTCTACGGTGTCGATATCCGAGTGCAGATAGCGCACTTTCTCGCCGTGCTCTTCCAGATACTCGGTCAGGTCTTCCGCCATACGCTTGGTGAGCGTGGTCACCAGCACGCGCTCGTTAATGGCGGAACGGGCGCGAATTTCAGAGAGCAGATCGTCTACCTGAGTCGCCACCGGGCGGACTTCGATAATCGGGTCGAGCAGACCCGTTGGACGCACAACCTGATCGACAACGTCTTCACCGGATTTCTCCAGCTCGTAGTTGCCCGGTGTGGCCGAAACATAAATGGTTTGCGGCGCGAGCGCCTCAAACTCTTCAAACTTCATCGGACGGTTATCCAGCGCCGACGGCAGGCGGAATCCGTACTCCACCAGCGTCTCTTTACGCGCCCGGTCACCGCGGTACATCCCGCCGATCTGCGGGATCGTAACGTGGGATTCGTCGATCACCAGCAAACCGTCTGCCGGAAGGTAATCAAACAGCGTCGGCGGCGGCTCGCCCGGCCCGCGCCCGGAGAGGAAGCGCGAGTAGTTTTCGATACCCGAGCAGTAGCCCAGCTCGTTCATCATCTCAAGATCGAACTGGGTGCGCTGGCTCAGGCGCTGCTCTTCCAGCAGCTTATTGTTCGCCAGCAGCACCTTACGACGCTCGGCCAGCTCCACTTTGATCTCTTCCATCGCCTGCACGATACGCTCGCGCGGCGTCACGTAGTGCGTTTTCGGGTAGATGGTAAAACGCTGGATCACGGACTCAACGTGGCCGGTCAGAGGATCGAACAGCGACAAACGTTCCACCTCTTCGTCAAACAGCTCGACGCGCAGCGCCATGTCGTCCGATTCCGCCGGGAAGATGTCGATCACCTCACCGCGCACGCGGAAAGTGCCGCGCTGGAACGCCTGGTCGTTACGGGTGTACTGCAGCTCCGCCAGACGGCGCAAAATGGCGCGCTGGTCGATGATCATCCCCTGCGTCAGGTGCAGCATCATCTTCAGGTAGAGATCCGGGTCACCCAGACCGTAAATCGCGGAAACAGACGCAACCACGACCACATCGCGACGCTCAAGCAGCGCCTTGGTCGCGGACAGTCGCATCTGCTCGATATGTTCGTTTACCGAGGCATCTTTCTCAATGAAGGTGTCAGAGCTCGGCACATAGGCTTCAGGCTGGTAGTAATCGTAGTAGGAGACGAAATACTCCACCGCATTTTCCGGGAAGAACTCTTTCATCTCGCCGTAAAGCTGGGCTGCGAGCGTTTTATTGGGCGCAAGCACCATTGTGGGGCGCTGCAAATCCGCAATCACGTTAGCGATGGTGAACGTTTTACCCGAGCCGGTTACCCCCAGCAGCGTCTGGTGCGCCAGCCCGTCTTCCAGCCCCTCTTCCAGACGACGGATCGCCTCAGGCTGATCGCCAGATGGACGGAAAGCAGAATTCAGTTTGAACGGTTTACTCATGGGCGACGACCTGATGACGTTATTAAGCGGCAGGTGAGTAATTTTACTCCTTGTTGCCAGGAATGCCAGTAAAAAACACTGGATGAAAAACCAGTAGCATGTCAGGATATTTAGCATAGCGGCGGTGTGATTAGCGCGTTAGCGTACAAAATTTGGGCTCTGACGAGATAAAAAACCAGCCAGGTTGGGTTATCCCCAAAACTTTTCCTTTTTTAACATTTGTCAAGCCAGGTAATGGTAGTTTTGTGGCAACGGGTGACACTTTCATGACGGTCATTGCTTTTATCTAAGCAATTAAATTATAAACGATATTTTCTAAAGCCGCGTTTCGCGCCAATTTGGGCGAAAGCCGCGTCTTCTCTCGCTTATCGCATGTTTTCTAACTCTCATGCACATGGTTATCCACAGGAATAGTGGATAACTGCTTCCAGCCCGTATGGACTGCCGCTCAGCAAATTCCCGGATTTTCCCACGAAGCGGCAACAAAAAATTTTTATAGCTATTTTTTGACGATAAACAGTTGCGTCATTCATAACCAACCGATGCGATCCTGCTCACATTTCCGCCATTTTCCGTCCTGCACCACGACTCAACATTCCCGGCACCGCCGATGTGCAAGCCACGCGTTTTTACCCTGCTCTCCTGCGGTTTATTCCTAAAAAAGCCGTTTTATTAATCGATTTACGGTTTCTGGCAGGCGTTTTGCAGTGTCAAATCAGGTCTTACCCCTACGCATTTTTAAGGAGAAAAAGATGTTGAGTCTGCGTGCAGTGAATCAGTTTTACGGGAGCCAACATACGCTATGGAACGTGGATTTGGATTTTCCGCAGGGCATGTGTACAGGCGTCGTTGGCCTGCCGGGGATGGGCAAGACCACCCTGATGAACTGCATTACCGGAAACGTCCCCGTCGAAAGCGGCACGATTATCTGGCATGAAGCGGGAGCTCCGCCGCGCGATTTGCTCAGCCAGATGCCAGAACAGCGCTCAGGGCCGGGGATTGGGTATGTCCCGCAGGACAGGCGTATTTTTTCTCAACTGACGATTGAGGAGAATCTGCATATTGCCATGCGGGCGATGGGGAAACCCGACCCGGCAGCGAAAAGCGACGTGTACGATCTGTTCCCGGAACTCTACGCGCGACGTCAGACGCGAGGAAACGCCCTTTCGCCAGACGATCAGTATCAGCTCGCCCTGGCGAATGCGCTGGTCAACCGCCCGCGGATGCTGATTCTGGATGAGCCCATGCACGGCGCGGGACACAGCTTTGCCCAGAAGCTGGCGCTGCTGCTGGTGCGCTTAAGCCGGGAGTTAGGCATGACGGTACTGCTAGCGGAGCAGCAGCTGTCGTTTATCCGCCGGGTGGCGGATCGGTTTTGCATGCTATATCGCGGGCGTAACGTGGCACAGGGCCACGTTAGCGAGCTGAACGATGAGCTTATTGCCCACTGGATGTCGCGGGAAGCAAGGCGCTGAGGTCGAGATAGTGTCCGGTATCAGCCTGCTCAGCATCGCCGGCAATCCAGGGGATTTCCCCGAGGAACGGTGCCGGGAGCACGCGCTTCAGGGTTGCCAGATATTCCTGATGCCGCCTGCCCGGCGCAACCACGTCGTTGGCTATCCAGCCAGCCAGCGTCAGCCCTGCCTGCCGTACGGCCTGCGCCGTCAGCATGGCGTGATTGATGCAGCCCAGCTTCACGCCGACGACCAGAATGACCGGGAGCCGCTCGGCCTGTACCCAGTCAGCAAACGTCTGCGCGTCCGAAAGCGGCGTAAACCAGCCGCCCGCGCCTTCCACCAGCACCCAGTCGGCCTGGCTTTCCAGCGTCCGTAACCCGGCAGATAGCACGGCGAAATCAATCGGGCGGCCTTCGCCAGCGCTGATAATGTGCGGCGAGGTCGGCTCGGCAAAGGTATACGGATTCACCGCTGAATAGGCGAGTTCACGCGTGCTGTTACGCTGGAGCGTCAGCGCGTCGGTGTTGCGTAACCCTTCCGCCGTCATCTCGCTGCCGGAGGCGACGGGCTTATATCCGGCGGTGTTTTTCCCAAGCTTTCGTGCCGCCTGCAGCAGCGCAGCGCTGGCAACCGTTTTGCCCACTTCCGTATCCGTGCCGGTGACAAAATAACGTTCAGTCACGTTCGATAATCCCATGAAAAAGTTGATAAGAGAGCGGAAAATGTCCCCGCGCCTGCGGCCAGGCCAGCTCCAGACGCTGCAGTTGACCCCGGGTGAGCGGTTTTTTCTCCCGCCCGGCGTGCAGGTGCGTGGCGCCTATGCCCTTCAGCGAGCGCATGGCGCTGAGCGCGTCGCTGAAATTGAGGGTGATGGTCTGCACCGCGCTGCGATAGCGCCGGCCTGCCAGCGCCTGCTTCACCTGCTCATGCGATAAAAAGCGGTTAGCGTGCGGCTGCTCATCCACCGCTTTCCACGCCTGATTCAGCTCCGGCAGCGAACTTTCCAGCAGGGTGGTAAAGGCGACCTTTCCGCCCGGTCGCGCCACGCGATAAAGCTCGCGCAAGGCCTGCGGCAGGCTGCTGCACCACTGCACCGCCAGATGGCTCCAGACCAGATCGAACTGCGCATCCGCCAGCGGGATCGCCTCGATATCCGCCGCCAGGTAGTGATGCGCTGCCTGCTGCTGGCGCGCCTCGTCCAGCATCCGGGCGGAGAGGTCGAGAGCCGTGACGTGGCTTCCCGACTCGCGCCAGTAGCGGCTGTTGCTGCCCGGACCACAGCCGGCGTCCAGCACCTGCGGGAAGCGGTTCTCGCCAAGCGCGGCCAGTAGCCCCTGAGCGCTCTGACGCTGCAGTTCATCGTGCTGCGAATAGCTCTGCGCGGCCCGACCAAAGGCCGCCGCGACGGCCTGCTTATTCACCGGCATCATGAAGCGCCTCCAGCAGCGTCTGGATATCCTGCGGTTCATGCGCCGCCGTCAGGGTTAAGCGCAGCCGCGCGGTGCCCGGCGGGACGGTTGGCGGGCGAATGGCCGTCACCCACATGCCGCGCTCGCGTAATGCCTGCGCCAGCGCCAGAGCGCGGCCGTTTTCGCCGATAATCACCGGCTGGATAGCGCTCTGCGAATCGGGACTGTGGAAAGGAAGCGCCGCCAGTCCCTGACGGAAGCTGGAGATGTGCTCTGCCAGCCGCTGGCGACGCTCATCCCCTTCTGCGCTGCGGATCACCGCCAGCGACGCTGACAGCGCCACGGCCTGCGCGGGCGGCATGCTGGTGCTGTAGATCAGATGCCGGGCAAACTGCAGCAGATAGTCGGCGACAGACTCGCTGCACAGCACGGCGGCGCCGCTGACGCCAAAGCCTTTGCCGAAGGTGACAATCAGCAGTTCCGGCTTCACGTTTTGCTGATGCGCGCTGCCGCGACCTTCGTCGCCCATTACGCCAATGCCGTGGGCGTCGTCGACCAGCAGCCAGGCGTTTTGCCGCTTTGCGGCGTCGTGCAGCGCGGCAAGCGGCGCGCTGTCACCGTCCATGCTGAACACGCCCTCGGTGACCACCAGCTGTTGACCGTCGCAGGGTTTGTCCAGCAGCGTAGCGAGCTGTGACGCATCGTTATGGGCAAAGCGGCGCAGCTGCGCCGGGCTTAAATTTGCTGCCTCCAGCAGCGAGGCGTGGCTTAAGCGGTCGGCAACAATACGATCCTCTTTCCCCATCAGGGCCGCGATAACCGCCTGATTCGCGGCAAAACCGGAGATAAACAGCAGCGCCCGCGGGTAGCCCAGCCAGTCAGCCAACGCTTCCTCCAGCGCCTGATGCGCCGTGGTGTAGCCGCTGACGTGCCCCGAGCCGCCGCTGCCCACGCCAAACCGCTCCGCACCCTGCTGCCAGGCGCGGATGATGGCCGGATGCTGGCTCAGGCCGAGATAATCGTTGCTTGAGAAGTTACAAAACTGCCGGTTGTCACGGGTAAGAAAACGGCCTGCGCCGTTTTCCACTACCCTGCGTACGCGAAACGCCTCTGCCGCCCGGCGTTCGTCCAGCGCGGACTGGATACGTGCCTGCCAGGTCATACGGCTGCCGCGTTGTAGAACTGGTCGGTGTCGGCGTTGAAAATCTGCTGCTCCAGCTGCTGCTGTTGCTCGTTATCGCCGGTCAGCACCCCGGTCTGGTGCGGGTTCAGCCCCAGCTTGCGGAACAGCTGAACGTCTTTGTCCTCTTCCGGGTTCGGCGTGGTCAGCAGCTTGCAGCCGTAGAAAATGGAGTTGGCCCCGGCCATGAAGCACATCGCCTGGGTCTGCTCGCTCATCTGCTCGCGGCCCGCAGAAAGGCGGACGTACGAGGTCGGCATCATGATGCGCGCCACCGCGATGGTGCGAATAAAATCAAACGCATCCACGTCGTCGTTATCCGCCAGCGGCGTGCCTTTGACCTTCACCAACATGTTGATCGGCACGCTCTCCGGCGGGGTCGGCAGGTTCGCCAGCTGCAGCAGCAGGCCCGCGCGGTCTTTCACCGTTTCGCCTAAGCCCACGATACCGCCGGAGCAGACCTTGATCCCCGCATCACGGACTTTATCCAGCGTGTCCAGACGCTCCTGGTAAGTGCGCGTGGTGATGATGTTGCCGTAAAACTCTGGCGAGGTATCGAGGTTGTGGTTGTAATAGTCCAGCCCGGCCGCCGAGAGGCGCTGCGCCTGCTCGTCGTTCAGCGTGCCCAGCGTCATACAGGCTTCGAGGCCCATCTCCTTCACGCCCTTCACCATCTGCTCCAGATACGGCATATCGCGATCGTGCGGGTTCTTCCACGCCGCGCCCATGCAGAAGCGGGTCGAGCCGGCGTTTTTCGCCTTGCGCGCGGAGTCGAGCACCTGCTCGACCTCCATCAGGCGCTCTGACTCCAGGCCGGTTTTATAGCGCGCGCTCTGCGGGCAATATTTGCAGTCTTCCGGACAGGCACCGGTCTTGATCGACAGCAGCGTGCTGACCTGAACATGGCGGGGATCGAAGTGCTGACGATGCACCTGCTGCGCTTCAAACATCAGCTCCAGGAAAGGTTTATTGAATAATTCAGTGACTTGCGACATCGTCCAGCGTGCGTGGTGAGCCATCGGGCTTCTCCAAAGGGTTTTGTTAATTGTCGGTTCGGTTTATACTTGTAAACCTAAAACTTTTCAAAATGGTTTACAAGTCGATTATGACCCAGGACGATCTCGCCTTCGACAAGCAGCATATCTGGCACCCTTACACCTCCACCACCCGCCCCCTTCCCGTCTATCCGGTGGCCTCGGCCCACGGCTGCGAGCTGCACCTCGCCAGCGGCGAACGGCTCGTTGACGGGATGTCCTCCTGGTGGGCGGCGATTCACGGGTACAACCACCCGCGCCTGAATGCGGCGATGAAGGCGCAGATTGACCAGATGTCACACGTGATGTTTGGCGGGATCACCCATCAGCCCGCGGTGGATTTGTGCCGTCGCCTGGTGGCGATGACGCCTGAAGCGCTGGAGTGCGTGTTCCTGGCGGATTCCGGCTCGGTGGCAGTGGAAGTGGCGATGAAAATGGCGCTGCAGTACTGGCACGCGAAGGGCGAAACGCGTCAGCAGTTCCTCATCTTCCGCAACGGCTATCACGGAGATACCTTCGGGGCGATGTCGGTGTGCGATCCGGACAACTCCATGCACAGCCTGTGGAAGGGCTATCTGCCGGAAAACCTGTTTGCCCCGGCACCCCAGAGCCGTTTCGACGGCGAGTGGAACGAGATGGACATGGTCGGCTTCGCGCGGCTGATGGCGGCGCATCGCCATGACATCGCCGCCGTGATCCTTGAGCCGATTGTGCAGGGCGCAGGCGGAATGCGGATGTACCATCCGGAATGGCTGAGGCGTATTCGCAAGATGTGCGACCGCGAGGGCATTCTGCTGATTGCTGATGAAATTGCCACCGGTTTTGGCCGCACCGGCAAGCTATTTGCCTGCGAACATGCGGGCATTGCGCCGGATATTTTGTGTCTGGGTAAAGCGCTGACCGGCGGCACCATGACGCTCTCCGCCACGATCACCACCCGCCAGGTTGCTGACACCGTCAGCGACGGCGAGGCGGGCTGCTTTATGCACGGACCGACGTTTATGGGCAACCCGCTGGCCTGCGCCGTGGCAAGCGAAAGCCTCGCTATTCTGGAGAGCGGCGAATGGCAGACGCAGGTCGCGGCGATTGAGGCGCAGCTGAAAGACGCACTGAGCGCCGCCTCAGGGGCGAATTTCGTGGCGGACGTTCGCGTGCTGGGCGCCATTGGGGTGATTGAAACCACCCACCCGGTGAATATGGCGGCGCTGCAGCGCTTCTTCGTTGAGCAGGGCGTCTGGGTGCGGCCTTTCGGCAAACTTATCTACCTGATGCCGCCGTACAGCATCACGCCCGAGCAGCTGTGTAAATTAACCGACGCGGCCGTTACAGCCGTTAACATTCCCGCACATTTCACGATTTAACCCTATGCATTACACTTGCTGAACGAGTGATTAACGAGGGTAAACCGTATGAAAATCATCAGTAAAGATCTGCGAGACGGTGAAAAACTCCCTGAACGCCACGTTTTCAACGGCATGGGGTATCAGGGAGACAATATCTCCCCGCACCTGGCGTGGGACGATGTTCCGGACGGAACCAAAAGCTTTGTCGTGACCTGCTACGACCCGGATGCGCCTACCGGCTCCGGCTGGTGGCACTGGATTGTGGCGAACCTGCCTGCCGACACGCGCGTCCTGCCGCAGGGTTCCGGTTCCGATCTGGTTGCCCTGCCTGAAGGTGCTATTCAGACGCGCACCGATTTTGGTAAAGCGGGCTATGGCGGCGCGGCGCCGCCAAAAGGGGAAACCCACCGCTATATCTTTACGGTGCACGCGCTGGATGTGGACAAGATTGAGGTCGATGAAGGGGCGAGCGGCGCGATGGTCGGGTTTAACGTGCATTTCCATTCGCTGGGTAGCGCGTCGATTACGGCGATGTATTCGTAATCGTGCGGGCTGATGGCCCCTCACCCTAACCCTCTCCCCACAGGGGAGAGGGTAAAAATCAGAGCACGGAAGGCAACAACCCCACCAGCCGCCCTTCTTCCAGAAGCTGCATCGCCTTATCAATATCCGGCGCAAAGAAGCGGTCATCATCGTAGTGCGAAACATGCTCGCGCAGCGTATGACGCGCCTGCTCCAGCAGCGGGCTGGATTTAAGACCTTCACGCAGATCGATACCCTGACTTGCCGCCAGCCATTCCACCGCCAGCACGCCGCGGGTGTTGGAGGCCATCTCCCACAGTCGACGCCCGGCAGCCGGCGCCATCGAAACGTGATCTTCCTGGTTGGCTGAGGTTGGCAGGCTGTCCACGCTGTGTGGATGCGATAACGCTTTGTTCTCGCTCGCCAGCGCCGCGGCGGTGACCTGGGCGATCATAAAGCCCGAGTTCACGCCGCCGTTGCGCACCAGGAACGGTGGCAGCTGGGACATATGTTTATCCATCATCAGCGCGATGCGACGCTCGGATAACGCCCCAATTTCAGCAATCGCCAGGGCGATATTATCCGCCGCCATTGCCACTGGCTCGGCGTGGAAGTTGCCGCCGGATACCACCTCGTTTTCCTGGGCGAACACCAGCGGGTTATCTGACACCGCGTTGGCCTCCACCAGCAGGACCTCTGCCGCCTGGCGCAGCTGCGTCAGACAGGCGCCCATCACCTGCGGCTGACAGCGCAGGGAATACGGATCCTGCACCTTCTCGCAGTTATGGTGTGAATCCGCGATCTCACTCGTATCGGTAAGCACGTGGCGGTACATGGCGGCGGCATCAATCTGCCCGCGCTGGCCGCGCACCTCGTGAATACGCGCGTCGAACGGGCGACGCGAGCCCAGCACGGCTTCGGTGGTCAGCGCACCGCACACCACGGCTGAGGCAAACAGATCTTCCGCTTCAAACAGACCGCGCAGCGCGAAAGCGGTCGATGCCTGCGTGCCGTTCAGCAGCGCCAGCCCCTCTTTCGCCGCCAGCGTAATTGGCGTTAATCCGGCTTTTTTCAGTGCTTCCTTCGCAGGAAGCCACTCGCCCTGCCAGCGCGCTTTGCCTTCACCCAGCAGCAGCAGCGACATATGCGCCAGCGGCGCGAGGTCACCGGATGCACCTACGGAACCTTTTGCCGGGATCCACGGGTAGACTTCCGCGTTCACCAGCGCCATCAGCGCCTGGATAACGCTCAGGCGAATGCCCGAAAAACCGCGCGCCAGGCTGTTGATTTTGAGCACCATCATCAGACGGACAATCTCATCATCCAGCGGCTGACCGACGCCCGCCGCGTGCGACAGCACCAGCGAACGCTGTAAGTTCTCCAGATCGTGCGTGGCGATGCGGGTCTGCGCCAGCAGGCCAAATCCGGTGTTGATCCCGTAGGCGGTGCGCCCTTCGGCAACAATCGCTTCTACGCAGGCAACGCTGTCGTTTATCGCGGCATGGGCGCCTTCATCAAGCGAAAGCGTGACCGGTTGGCGCCAGACGTTACGCAGCTGTTTCAGCGTCAGCGAGCCGGGAGTGAGAGTTAAGGCGTTCATTCATGATTTCCTTGTGTGGCAGGGATCATAGGCAGGTTCAACCCCTGCTCTTTGGCACAGTCAATGGCAATCTCGTAACCCGCATCCGCGTGACGCATCACGCCGGTGGCCGGGTCGTTGTGCAGCACGCGAGCGATACGCGCGGCCGCTTCATCGGTTCCGTCGCAGACGATGACCATCCCGGAGTGCTGGGAGAAACCCATCCCCACGCCGCCGCCGTGGTGCAGCGACACCCAGGTCGCGCCGCTGGCAGTATTCAACAGGGCGTTCAGCAGCGGCCAGTCGGAGACCGCATCCGAGCCGTCGCGCATGGCTTCGGTTTCACGGTTCGGGCTGGCGACGGAGCCGGAGTCCAGGTGGTCGCGGCCAATGACGATCGGCGCGGAGACTTCACCGCTGCGCACCATTTCGTTGAAGGCCAGGCCTAGCTTTTGACGCCACTCCAGCCCTACCCAGCAGATACGCGCCGGCAGGCCCTGGAAGTTAATACGCTCGCGAGCCATGTCCAGCCAGTGGTGAAGATGTTCGTCATCGGCGACAATCTCTTTCACTTTGGCGTCAGTTTTGTAGATGTCCTGAGGATCGCCGGACAGGGCAACCCAGCGGAACGGACCGATGCCACGGCAGAACAGTGGGCGAATATAGGCAGGAACGAATCCCGGGAAGTCGAAGGCGTTGTTCACGCCCATCTCTTTCGCCATCTGGCGAATGTTGTTGCCGTAGTCAAAGGTCGGAATGCCCATCTGGCTGAAGGCCAGCATCGCGGAGACGTGTTCTGCCATAGCGCGTTTTGCGGCAAGCACCGTGCCTTCCGGATCGGTTTCCGCTTTTTGCTGATATTCTTCCCACGTCCAGCCTTTTGGCAGGTAACCGTGCAGCGGATCGTGGGCACTGGTCTGGTCGGTGACGAGATCCGGGCGCACGCCGCGGGCAACGAGTTCAGGAACGATATCAGCCGCGTTGCCGCACAGGGCAATCGACACCGCTTTACCTTCGGATGTGTATTTTTTGATACGCGCCAGCGCGTCATCGAGATTATCGGCCTGTTCATCGACGTAACGGGTACGCAGACGGAAATCAATGCGGCTCTGCTGACACTCAATGTTTAGCGAGCAGGCACCGGCAAGCGTGGCGGCCAGCGGCTGCGCGCCGCCCATGCCGCCCAGACCGGCGGTGAGCACCCAGCGGCCTTTCAGCGAGCCGTTATAGTGCTGGCGACCGGCTTCCACGAAGGTTTCGTAGGTGCCCTGCACAATCCCCTGGCTGCCGATGTAGATCCAACTCCCGGCGGTCATCTGGCCATACATCGCCAGCCCTTTCGCGTCCAGCTCGTTGAAGTGTTCCCAGGTGGCCCAGTGCGGCACAAGGTTAGAGTTGGCGATCAGCACGCGCGGCGCGTTCTTGTGGGTTTTGAATACGCCAACCGGTTTGCCGGACTGCACCAGCAGGGTTTCGTCATTTTCGAGGTGGGTCAGGGATTTTACAATTGCGTCATAGCATTCCCAGTTGCGTGCGGCGCGGCCTATGCCGCCGTAGACCACCAGCTCGTGGGGGTTTTCCGCCACCTCAGGATCAAGGTTGTTCATCAACATGCGCAGCGGTGCTTCGGTGAGCCAGCTTTTGGCGGTGAGTGTGGTGCCGCGCGCGGCGCGGACATCCTGCTGGCGGTATTTACCTGACGACATTGTGTGCTCCTCATACGGGACAGTGATACATTTAGATATACTTGTATAGACAAGCACACACAAGATCAGATTTAACAAAAAAGATACAATTTTGCTATATTGCGTTAGCGATCACGCTTATAAAACTTATGACATGAAATGGCCCTGCAGCCGGTAACGATTTCCCGGGAAAAGCAGCCGGGCATGCGACACAATGTGCGACGAGGACCAGGTTCGACGGCGGATCAGCAGGCACGGATCGTGCTCTTTGATGCGTAACAGCTCGCACTCCTGCGGCGTGGCGCGCACCGCTTCCACAATGTGCTCCCCTTCCGTCAGCGGGGCGACGAGCGAGAGATACGCGTGCGGCGTGGTGTGGGTGTAATCCTGGTTCAGATAGTCCGGGATCCGTTCAGCGTTCACGCAGCGATCTTCAATCTGCACCGGAATGTCGTTCTCAAAATGCACCATCACGGAGTGGAAGATACGGCTGCCTTCTTTGACATTCAGCTCTACGGCCTGCTCGGGGCTGGCCTGCGTCTCTTCCAGCACCAGCACTTCGCAGCGGTGCTGATGATTTCGTGCGGCAATTTCGTCCGCGATGCTGCGAATTTCAAACAGCGCCGACTGTCCTTTTGGCTCGGCGACAAAGGTTCCGACGCCCTGCAAACGCACCAGCAGCCCTTCATCGGTCAGCTCACGCAGTGCGCGGTTGATGGTCATTCGGCTAAAGCCAAACTGCGCCACCAGCTCGGCCTCAGACGGAATGCGGTCGTGCGGGCGCCAGACGCCGGCGGCAATTTTTTCGCTGATCGCCTGCTTCACCTTTTCGTAAAAAGGCGCGGGAGGGCTCGACTGCGGCAGGGGCGAGCGTGAAAACATCATGACTCCTTGAATGTTGTTATGCCCACCAGTGAGCAATTTGCCAGGCCAGACGGGCGGCGAGCTTAGCGCCCTGTCCGTCCCGATCGTACTGCGGATTAAACTCTACCAGATCGGCGGCCTGTAGCTTACCGCTGCGACAGATTTGTTCAATAACCGACAGCAGCTCCAGCGCCGGAACCCCTAACGCGGCCGGAGCGGAAACAGCAGGCATTTCGCTGGCGGGCAGGACGTCAAGGTCGATTGTCAGATAGACACGATCGGCCTGCGCCAGCACCTTTTCCAGTACCGATAATGCCTCGCGCCTGAAATGAAGATCTTCCACAAGCGTCACGTTCAGGCGTTCGGCCTCATCCCACAATGCCTGCGTGTTCGCCGCGCGGCTGACCCCCAGACAGGCGTAGTCAAACGCCCGCCCGCGTTCTTCGCAGTAGTGCGCCAGCTGACGAAACGGGGTACCGGACGTTGCCCGGTCGGCCCTGCGCAGGTCAAGATGCGCGTCAAGGTTTATCACCGCCACGCGCTCATCAGGAAACGCATCCAGAACGCCTCGTCCGTGCGCCCAGGCGGTTTCGTGCCCGCCGCCAAACACCAGCGTGCGCATCCCGGACTGCAGGCAGGCCGTCACGGCATCGCTTAACGCCCGTTGTGCCGCTTCCAGCTCGTCGCCTTCAACGTACACCGAGCCCATATCCGCCAGCCGTTCGTGCCCCTGATGGCTTGCCATATTGGCCAGCGCTTTGCGCAGAACATCAGGAGCCAGCGCGGCGCCAGGCCTGCCCTGATTGCGTTTAACCCCTGCATCGCACTCAAATCCTATCAGCGCGATGCCGGATGAAAGCGGCGTGAACTGCCCCTGCTGCTTTATCGTCTGGAAAATGCGCGTTGCATTGCTGGCCTCAGCGCTGTCGTCGCGTCCCTGCCAGACCGTTTCGGCTACCGGCCGCCATAACCTCATGCTGCCTCCCCACGAAAAATACGTTGATACAGCGGATTGCGTCCCGGCTCGTAGACCATCTCAACCGGATGGTGAGCATCCCAGACGATAAAATCAGCGACAAACCCTGCCCGCAGCTGTCCGTGGGTTGCACCACGTCCCAGTGCCTGCGCCGCATGACGCGTGACGCCAGCCCAGGCCTCTTCAGGGGTCAGACCAAACTGGACGCAGGCCATGTTCATCGCCAGGTGGAGGCTGGCAAACGGGCTGGTGCCGGGGTTATAGTCGGTGGCAACGGCCATCGGCACACCGCGTTTTCTGAGCTGTTCAACCGGCGGACGCTGGCGCTCCTGAAGAAAATAGAACGCGCCGGGGAGCAAGACCGCAACCGTACCGCTTTCCGCCATCGCCTGAACGCCTGCGTCGTCGAGATATTCAATATGATCGGCCGAGAGCCCTTTATACCGGCTGACCAGCGCCGCGCCGCCCTGATTCGACAGCTGCTCGACATGCCCTTTCACCGGGATACCGAGCGCGGCGGCGGCCTGGAAGAGGCGCTCGGTTTGCGACGGGGTAAAGCCGACGTTTTCACAAAACACGTCGACCGCTTCAAACAACTCTTTTTGCCACAGCGTGGGCAGGATCTGCTCACAGACCAGCGCGAGGTACGCATCCGGATCCTGTCGGTATTCCGCCGGAACCGCGTGTGCGGCCAGCAACGTTGGGCTGATATCGATCGGATTATTGAGGCTCAGCTGGCGGGCAACCTGCAGCATCTTCTCTTCGGCTTCGGCGTTTAGCCCGTACCCCGATTTGATTTCAACGGTCGTCACACCTTCATTTATCAGTCGCTGAAGCCGCTGTTGCGCCAGTTGAAGCAGAGTTTCGGGTGAGCTGCTGCGCGTCGCCGTCACGGTAGCGTTAATCCCGCCCCCCTGGGCGCTGATGGTTTGATATGAGACGCCGTTCAGACGCTGCTCCCACTCCGCCGCGCGGTCGCCGCCAAACACCAGATGGGTATGGCAGTCAATCAGGCCAGGCGTGACCAGACGTCCCTGAAGATCGACGCTGTGACGGTGTCCGGAAGGAAGGTCAGATTCCGGAATAACGGCCAGAAGGGTTTGGCCGCGCACGACCAGCGCGTGCTGCTCTTTCAGGCCATACGGTGCGGACGCATCGGGAGCCATTGTTGCCAGGCGCGCATTTCGCCATATAACATCATCAGGATGAAGCTGCATGAGGCATTCCACTTGTCATGGGTTGTATAGACATTTATTTGCATCCATCGTCCGCTGTCAACCGCCTTAAGGTAAAATGTTATTTATTTGTGATCACTTACCCGCCGCGCCAGGGCTAAAAATGCAACTTTTACCCTTTTTATCTTCCCGTTTCGCTCAACTTAGTATAAAAAAGCAGGCTATTTCGTCTATCCCGTAAAGACTTGCATACCCAGGAGCTTCACCTTGAACATTTCCAGGATTTCCCGTCTGGCGTTAGCGCTCGCCTTTGGCGTGACCTTATCCGCATGCAGTTCCACACCACCGGATCAGCGTCCTTCTGAGCAGGTTGCGCCCGGTACCGCCTCCCGCCCAATTTTATCCGCGGATGAAGCGAAGAATTTCGACCGCGCACACTACTTCTCGGCGATGGATCCTAACGCGGCGCCGTGGACACCGTCTTCTATTAACCTGCCTAAACAGCCTGACTTCGTCGTTGGCCCGGCTGGCGCGCAGGGCGTAACGCATACGTCTATCCAGGCAGCGGTTGACGCGGCCATTACCAAGCACAGCGCCTCTCGCCAGTACATCGCGATCCTGCCAGGCGAATATGAAGGAACCGTGTATGTACCGGCGGCACCCGGCAGCATCACCCTTTACGGTCTGGGCGAAAAAGCGCTCGACGTAAAAATTGGCCTGGCGATTGACTCCGAAATCGACAGCACGACCTGGCGTCACCTGGTGAACCCGGCCGGTAAATACATGCCGGGCAAACCGGCGTGGTATATGTTTGATAACTGCCAGAGCAAGCGTTCCGCCACCGTTGGCGTGATGTGCTCAGCGGTGTTCTGGTCTCAGAATAATGGCCTGCAGCTGCAGAACCTGACCATCCAGAATACCCTCGGCGACAGCGTGGATGCGGGAAACCATCAAGCCGTGGCGCTGCGTAGCGATGGTGACAAGGTTCAAATTAACAACGTCAACATTCTGGGCCGTCAGAACACCTTCTTCGTAACCAACAGCGGCGTACAGAACACGCTGCAGAACAACCGTCTGACCCGTACGCTGGTGACGAACAGCTACGTTGAAGGTGATGTGGATATGGTATCCGGTCGCGGCGCGGTAGTATTTGATAACACCGAATTCCGCGTGGTGAATTCACGCACTCAGCAGGAAGGTTACGTGTTTGCTCCGGCAACCCAGTCTAACCTGTTCTACGGCTTCCTGGCCGTCAACAGCCACTTCAACGCTGCCGGTGATGGCGTAGCACAGCTGGGCCGCTCGCTGGACGTGGACTCTGCGACCAACGGTCAGGTCGTTATCCGCGACAGCGTGATCAACGAAGGCTTCAACATGGCGAAACCGTGGGCTGATGCCGCAATCTCCAAACGCCCGTTCTCCGGCAATACCGGTGCGGTGGACGATAAAGGGAACGTGCAGCGCAACCTGAACGACGCTAACTTCAACCGCATGTGGGAATACAACAACCGCGGTCTGGGTAGCAACGTGGTTGCTGAGCCGAAGCAGTAAGATGAGAGTAAAAGGGGGAGTTTAATCCCCCTTTTTACTGCGACTGAATGCGTCAGGCACCAAGCTTAAGATACGCATCCAATAGTTGCATAATCGCAACCATGAGTTGCAGGAACAGAATTGCCCATTCCACACCGCTCATACGCCACTCCTTTGGTATAGAGCACTTCTCCTCTGATTTACCTTTCCGCTGCCTGTCATCAGAGGTGTGTTGGTTATGTTTTGATGTGCTCCGCAGTTTAGGCACCGTCGGCACCACCCGACAGCCAGGACTTAAAAAGGATCCTGAATTGCGGAACTGCAACACATCAAACCAACGGACAGAATGATATCAAATCACCACTGTACATAAAAACAGATAAAGCCAGTTTAGGAATTCATAAAGCAAAAACATCTAATTCACTGATTTTTATACAAATAATACTCTCTATTCCTTCCATATTCTCTTTGGTTCGTTGACGAAGAATTTACATCGCCTTAGGCCAATATTATGATGCTCAGGTTGGTTACGTTTTGATGTGCTCACCCGGCTACCACCGGGCATAAAAAAACCTCGCATTCGCGAGGTTTTTTGTTTTAAGCCGCTTAGTGAGCGTTTACCACTACCCACATCGGTCCCTGGCCTACGGCATAGCGCCCTTTCTCTTCCAGCAAACCCTGCTCGCCTTGGATTTCATACAGCGCGATGTGGTGAGACTTCTGCCCCGCCGCAATCAGGTATTTACCGCTGTGATCGATATTAAAGCCGCGCGGCTGGATCTCCGTTAGCTGGAAGCCTTCAATGGCCAGCACGCTGCCATCTTCAGAGACGCTGAAAACGGTAATCAGGCTGGAGGTACGGTCACAGGCGTACAGATGACGGCCGTCCGGCGTGATGTGGATATCCGCCGCCCAGCGGGTGTCGGAGAAGTCAGACGGCATCATATCCAGCGTCTGGACGCACTCAATCTGACCGTTAGGATCTTTTAGCTCCCACACGTCAACCGAGCTGTTCAGCTCGTTCACCACGTAGGCGTATTGCTGGTTCGGGTGGAAGACCATATGACGCGGACCGGCACCTTCAACGGTAGTCACTTCGGCAGGCGTCTGCGCCACCAGGTGACCATCATCGCTCAGGGTAAACAGGCAGATACGATCCTGCTTCAGCGCAGGCACCCACAGCGTACGGTTGTCCGGAGAGATATTCGCCGAGTGACAGCCTTCCAGTCCTTCCACCACGTCGACAGTTTCCACCGGAATGCCGTCGTCAAGACGGGTCACGCTGACGCAACCGGCATTGTAAGAACCGCTAAAAACGAAGCGCCCTTTACGATCGGTAGAGATGTGAGTCGGGCTGCCCGGCAGCGGAGCTTCGGCGGTGTAGGTCAGTGCGCCATCGTCCGGCGAGATGCGGTAGGCCAGCACCCGGAACTCAGGACGCACACCAACATAGAGAAAACGTTTATCCGGGCTGACGACCATTGGCTGTACCTGCCCCGGAACATCAACAACCTGAACCAGCGTGAGCGAACCTTCTGCATTCAAACGCCAGACGTGGATCTGCTGACTTTCAGGACTGGCGGTATAAACGGTTTGTTTCATGAATACTCCTTTCCTCACTGCACGTGAAAGTGATTATTTTTAACGGTGAATGCTGAATTTTAGCCAGGAATTTTGCAGCGATTTACTCTCGGTGTAACATCCCCTGAGACCTAAAATTCAACATTAACCCGGAAGAACAAATGACCTCGCGTGTGATTGCACTGGATTTAGACGGAACACTACTTACCCCTCAGAAAACCCTGCTCCCCTCCTCCCTTGAAGCGCTTAAACGTGCGCAGGAAGTGGGATATCAACTCCTTATCGTAACGGGTCGACATCACGTTGCCATTCACCCTTTTTATCAGGCACTGGCATTAGATACACCTGCAATTTGTTGTAATGGTACTTATTTGTATGATTATCAGGCAAAAAAGGTTTTAGCCTCCGACCCGCTGCCGGTTCCCCAGGCGCTGCAACTGATTGATCTGCTGGATGAGAATGACGTTCACGGCCTGATGTATGTGGATAACGCGATGGTGTATGAGCGCCCAACCGGCCATGTAGTGCGCACCAGCAACTGGGCACTTTCGCTGCCGGAAGCGCAGCGCCCGGTCTTTACCCAGGTTTCCTCCCTGCGCCAGGCGGCTGAAGAGGTTGAAGCCATCTGGAAATTTGCCCTGACGGACGAAGACACCACCAAACTGAATACCTTCGCGAAACACGTCGAGGACACGCTGGGTCTGGAGTGTGAATGGTCCTGGCATGACCAGGTGGATATTGCCCGCAAAGGCAACAGCAAAGGCAAGCGCCTGACCCAGTTTGTCGAATCCCAGGGCGGATCGATGCAGGACGTGATTGCCTTCGGCGATAACTACAACGACATCAGCATGCTGGAAGCAGCAGGAACGGGCGTGGCGATGGGCAATGCGGATGATGCGGTGAAAGCGCGCGCCAACGTGGTGATTGGCGACAACACCACCGACAGCATCGCGCAGTATATTTATACCCACCTGCTGTAATCAGGCGGTGATCGAGACGCTCTTGATTTGCGCGTAAAGCCACAGGCCGGGCTTGATGCCTAACTCATCCCTGGCCCACGGGCTGATGCGCGCCCAGAGCGTCCTGCTGCCGACTTCAAGCTTCACTTCCACCTGCCCGTTATCATCAAAACACTCCGCCACTTTGGCGCGCAGAATATTTCGAATACTGGTTTGCAGCGGCGGCTGCAGCACCAGTGAAACGTCCGACGCCTGAATGCGAATACGCAGCGCGGACTGTAACGGTTTGTCGATCTTATTGACCCACAGATGCTGGTCGCCCAGCGCCAGGGCGGTCATCGCGTAGTGTGGATGATGCTCCAGCACGCTGACTTTCAGGATGCTGCTCTGCTGCTCTTTCGGCAGCCATGGGTGCATCACGCTGCTGCCCCATACCTCTTCCAGATTGCCGAAGGCCTTAACGCTTCCCTCTTCCAGCACCAGCACCTTGTCGGCCAGATGAAGGATCTCATCCAGCGAATGGCTGACGTAGAGCATCGGAATATTAATTTCGCGCGTCAGGCGCTGTAGATAAGGCAGAAGTTCGCGTTTACGCGGAATATCGAGCGAGGCCAGCGGTTCGTCGAGCAGCAGCAGCTCGGGGGCGGTCAGCAACGCGCGACCAATGGCCACGCGCTGTTTCTCACCGCCAGAGAGCGAGGACGGGAGCCTGTCGAGCAGAGGTTCAATGCCTAAAAGCGTCACCAGCTTATCGAACTGCCCGCCCATGCTTTTCGCCATGCCGTAGCGCAGGTTGCCGCGAACGCTGTAGTGCGGGAATAGCCGCGCATCCTGGAAAACGTAGCCGATGCGGCGTTTATCCGGCACGAGGTAAATCTTATTCTCCACGTCATTCAGGACGCGGTCATTGAGGACAATCCGGCCTGACTGCGGGCGCGTCAGGCCGCTGATGGCGTTAATCAGAGATGTTTTTCCTGCCCCTGACACGCCAAAAATGGCGGTGATGCCGCTCGCAGGCAGCGTCTCGTTAAGCGTCAGGGTGTGATTGCCCAGCGTCTGGGTAAAATTCAGTTCCAGCATCGTTATTTCCCCACCCGCTCGCGACTTAGCCGCGCCAGCCATTCAGAGACCAGCAGCGAAACCAGGGCGAGCACGATGGAGATGATGCACAGTCGCGCTGCGGCACCCTCTCCCCCCGGCGTCTGAATCAGGGTATACATGGCCGACGGGATGGTCCGCGTCTCGCCGGGAATATTCGACACGAAAGTAATTGTCGCACCAAACTCACCCAGCGATCGGGCGAAGGCCAGTACCGTACCGACAATGATGCCCGGCAGCGTAAGCGGGAGCGTGATGGTGAAAAAGACGCGCCAGCGCCCGGCGCCCAGCGTGCGGGCCGCCTGTTCGAGCTTCATGTCCACGCCTTCCAGCGCGAGGCGGATTGCCCTCACCATCAGCGGGAATGACATCACCGCCGCCGCCAGTACTGCACCGCGCCAGCTAAAGGCAAACGTCAGCCCAAACCAGTCGTAGAGCTTCTCGCCAATGAAACCGCGTCGCCCCATCGAAATCAGCAGCAGATAACCGACCACAACGGGCGGCAAAACGAGAGGAAGATGAAGCACGCTGTCGAGCAGCGCTTTGCCGGGAAACTGACAGCGAACCAGTAGCCAGGCAAAGAAGATCCCAAAGGGCAAACTCAGCGCAACCGCCAGGGAAGAGACTTTAAGGCTCAGCAGAACAGCCTGCCATTCAGGATCGGTCAATATCATCAGTGAGTCGTAAATCCATAACGTTTAAAGATTGCGGACGCTTCGGGCCCTTTCAGATAATCACTGAAGGCCGTCACGGTCGCATTTTTATGTCCATCAACAATCGCCACAGGATATTCCACTTTCTTGTGGGAGTCTTCCGGGAAGGTGCCAACCACCTTCACGCCCTTGCTGGCAACGGCATCGGAGCCATACACAATCCCCAGCGGGGCTTCATTACGCTCCACCAGCGCCAGGGCGCCGCGCACATCTTCCGCCGGGGCCAGTTTCGGTGACAGGGTCTCCCATGCACCCAGCTTTTGCAGCGCTTCTTTGGCGTAAATCCCGGCAGGGACGTGTTCCGGGTCCCCCACCGCCAGACGCCCACCGTTCAGCAGACGGGTCCAGTTTGTCTCTTTGTTGATGGTGATATCACCCTGCGCACTGGCCTTCGGTGCAACCACAACAAGGCTATTACCCAGCAGCGTTTCGCGGGTTGCCGCATCGATGGCTTTCTTCTCCACCGCGTAATCCATCCACTTCTGGTCAGCAGAGATGAACAGATCCGCCGGTGCGCCCGCTTCTATCTGCCGTGCCAGCGTAGAGGAAGACGCAAAAGAGGAGACCACCTCGACGTTTTTCTCTTTTTTATACGCCGCCGCGATATCCTGCAGCGCGTTGGTCAACGATGCCGCCGCAAAGACCGTAATTTTACCTTCGTCCGCCAGCGCGTGTCCGGTAAGCGAAAGCGTCAGCGTTGCCCCTGCGAAAAGGCGTACCCATGAACGTGGCATTTGTTGCTCCTGTAAGTAGCGTTATATACACATTAATATAACGGTATCTTCAGGGAGATCCCAGCGCTAAATCGTACCGCTCAAGGGGTAAGAAGGTCTGGTACTTAAAGAATATCGGTAAAAATGAGAAATACTTGAGAGCAAAACGCCCGGGGAAGCCGGGCGTTTTGTGGGAAATTAATGCTGTTTTTTCGCCCGGTCTCTGTGACCGATGTTCGAAAAGATGTTGAACACCTCACCCAGGCCGTAGATGGCACCGAGGATGATGGCCATCACTACTGGTACCATGATCACGGCGAATACCAGACTTTTCAACAACTCTAACATGGTTTTCTCCAGATTTTGTGAATGGCTTATTCTACCCCGAAAAGTAAGAAAAACATCCCCTTTTGTGCGGTGCGCTTTGCGCCCTGCACCATTTGGGTCACAATAGACTTTTTGCCAGGACACTGTTATGCAGGCCGAAATCCTTCTTACTCTCCGACTTCAGCAAAAGCTTTTCGCCGACCCAAGACGCATGGCCCTGCTTAAACAAATAGAACAAACCGGCTCAATAAGCCAGGGGGCAAAAAACGCCGGCATTAGCTATAAAAGTGCCTGGGATGCCATCAATGACATGAACACCCTGAGCGAGCATCCGCTGGTGGACAGAGCCACTGGCGGAAAAGGCGGTGGGGGTGCAGTCGTCACGCGATACGGCCAGCGCCTGATTCAGCTGTACGATCTTCTGGCTCAGATCCAGCAAAAAGCGTTTGATGTCCTGAGTGACGACGATAACGTTCCGCTGGACAGTTTGCTGGCCGCCATTTCCCGCTTCTCGTTACAAACCAGCGCCCGTAATCAGTGGTTTGGTACGGTGACAGCGCGCGATAATCTCCAGGTACAGCAGCATATTGAGATCCTGCTTGCCGATGGTGCCACCCGTCTGAAAGCGGCGATAACGGCCCAGAGCGCAGAGCGCCTTGACCTGGATGAAGGTAAAGAGGTGCTGGTGTTGCTGAAAGCGCCGTGGGTGAATATCACGCGCGACCCGGACAAGGCCAGAGCCGCCGATAATCAACTGCGGGGCACCATCAGCCATATCGAACGCGGCAAGGAGCAGTGCGAGGTGCTGATGCCCCTGGCTGACGGGCAAATGCTTTGCGCCACGGTCCCGCTCAGCGAGGCGGACGGTTTAGAAGAAGGTGCTGCCGTCACCGCATATTTCAACGCGGACCGGGTGATTATCGCCACATTGTGCTGAGCGCATTGACAATCGCGCCGACAGTGCGTATCCCTGACAGCTGTTGCTGCAAAAAATGGGATAAATCATGTCATCATTGCATATTTCGCAAGGTACGTTTCGTCTTAGCGATACCCGAACGCTGACGATTGCCGATCTGACAATACGCGCGGGTGAAAGCTGGGCGTTTGTCGGCACTAACGGCAGCGGTAAATCCGCGCTGGCCCGCGCGCTGGCCGGAGAGCTTCCCCTTCTCAAAGGCGAAAGCCGGAGCGATTTCACACGACTGACGCGCCTTTCCTTTGAACAACTGCAAAAGCTGGTCAGTGACGAATGGCAGCGCAACAACACCGATTTACTCAGTCCTGGCGAAGAAGATACCGGCCGTACGACGGCGGAAATTATTCAGGATGAGGTGAAAGATCCCGCTCGCTGTCAGCATCTGGCGGAACAGTTTGGCATTTCCGCGCTTCTGAACCGGCGCTTTAAGTACCTCTCTACCGGTGAGACGCGGAAAACGCTGCTGTGCCAGGCGCTCATGGGCAAGCCAGAGCTGCTGATTCTGGATGAGCCCTTTGACGGGCTGGATGTCCACTCCCGCGCCCAGCTGGCTGCCCTGCTGGGCTCTCTGAATCAGGAAGGCTATACGATCGTACTGGTGCTGAACCGCTTTGATGAAATTCCTGATTTCGTGCAGAACGCGGGCGTGCTGGCAGACTGTAGCCTGATCGAAACCGGGGACAAATCCACGCTGCTCAGGCAGGCGCTGATTGCCCAGCTTGCGCACAGCGAAAAAATGGCGGGTATTGCGCTGCCGGATCCTGACGCTCCGGCAGCACGCCACGGTCTCGATCCCCGGCAGCCGCTTATCGTCCTGCGCGATGGCGTCGTCTCCTATGACGAACGACCGATCCTGAATCACCTCAGCTGGACGGTCAATCCTGGCGAACACTGGCAGATTGTCGGCCCCAACGGTGCGGGGAAATCCACGCTGCTGAGCCTGATCACCGGCGATCACCCGCAGGGCTACAGCAACGATCTGACGCTATTTGGCCGCCGTCGCGGCAGCGGTGAAACCATCTGGGATATTAAAAAGCACATTGGCTACGTCAGCAGCAGCCTGCACCTGGATTACCGGGTCAGCACTACGGTACGGAACGTGATCCTTTCCGGGTATTTTGATTCCATCGGCATTTATCAGGCGGTGTCGGACAAACAGCATAAGCTGGCCCAGCAGTGGCTGGATATTCTGGGCATGGACAGCCGGGTCGCTGACGCGCCGTTTCATAGCCTGTCGTGGGGGCAGCAGCGCCTGGCACTGATCGTACGCGCACTGGTAAAACACCCGACGCTGTTAATTCTGGATGAGCCGCTGCAGGGGCTCGATCCGCTTAACCGCCAGCTGATCCGCCGCTTTGTGGACGTGCTGATTGGCGAAGGCGAAACGCAGCTGCTGTTCGTTTCACACCATGCCGAAGATGCCCCCGCCTGTATCACCCATCGCCTTGAGTTTGTCACGCACGGCGAGGGTTATCGCTACCTTCTCAGCAACCTCGATTGACCATGGAGGGCAAAGCCCTCCTTTTTCAGATAACTTGCATCAATACATTGCTATCTCTTTGATCTAGAATGCTCTCAGTCAACGAAAAAGTGAGTGTGAAACTGAGTGTAAACGATTCCACTATTTTATCCCATGTCACACTTTTCGCGTCTCTGTTATGCTATGGTTATTACATACCATAAGCCCAATGGAGCGAATTATGCGAGTTCTGGTAACAGGTGGTAGCGGTTACATCGGAAGTCATACCTGTGTGCAACTGCTGCAAAATGGTCACGATGTGATCATCCTCGACAACCTGTGCAATAGTAAGCGCAGCGTGCTGCCGGTGATTGAACGTCTTGGTGGAAAACAGCCGACTTTCGTGGAAGGCGACATCCGCAATGAAGCGTTGATGACCGAAATCCTTCATGACCATGCCATCGAGGCTGTGATCCACTTCGCGGGTCTTAAGGCTGTGGGCGAGTCAGTGGCAAAACCGCTTGAGTATTACGACAACAATGTCAACGGTACCCTGCGTCTCATCTCCGCAATGCGCGCGGCGAACGTCAAAAACTTTATCTTTAGCTCCTCGGCCACCGTCTATGGCGATCAGCCAAAAATCCCTTACGTGGAAAGCTTCCCGACCGGCACCCCGCAAAGCCCGTACGGAAAAAGCAAGCTGATGGTGGAACAGATCCTGACCGACCTGCAAAAAGCCCAGCCAGAGTGGAGCATCGCGCTGCTGCGCTACTTCAACCCGGTCGGCGCGCATCCGTCAGGAGATATGGGGGAAGATCCGCAGGGCATCCCGAATAACCTGATGCCGTACATCGCCCAGGTGGCGGTGGGCCGTCGTGAGTCGCTGGCCATTTTTGGTAATGACTACCCGACCGAAGACGGTACCGGCGTGCGTGACTATATCCACGTGATGGACCTGGCCGATGGCCACGTGGCCGCCATGCAGCAACTGGCTGACAAGCCGGGCGTGCATATTTACAACCTCGGCGCCGGGGTCGGCAGCAGCGTGCTGGACGTGGTCAACGCCTTCAGCAAAGCCTGCGGCAAGCCGGTGAACTACCACTTCGCACCGCGTCGCGAAGGCGATCTTCCGGCTTACTGGGCCGATGCCTCCAAAGCCGACAAAGAGCTTAACTGGCGTGTCACACGCACGCTTGATGAAATGGCACAGGATACCTGGCACTGGCAGTCTCGCCATCCGCAGGGTTATCCGGACTAAGGATCCGTCATGACTTCGTTTAATCCCGTCGATCATCCGCATCGTCGTTTTAACCCGCTAAGCGGGCAATGGATTTTGGTCTCTCCGCATCGCGCCAAGCGCCCCTGGCAGGGGGCGCAGGAGACGCCTGCGAAACAGACGCTGCCACAGCACGACCCGGACTGCTTCCTCTGTCCGGGCAACACGCGCGTGACCGGGGATAAAAACCCGGACTACAAAGGCACCTTCGTGTTTACCAACGATTTTGCCGCCCTGATGACCGACACCCCGGACGCGCCCGCGAGCCACGACCCGCTGATGCGCTGCGAAAGCGCGCGCGGAACCAGCCGCGTCATCTGCTTCTCGCCCGATCACAGCAAAACGCTGCCGGAGCTGAGCGTTGACGCCCTGAAAGAGGTGGTCAGCACGTGGCAAGCGCAAACCGCTGAGCTGGGGCAGAGCTACCCGTGGGTGCAGGTGTTCGAAAATAAAGGCGCGGCGATGGGCTGCTCCAACCCGCATCCGCACGGCCAGATCTGGGCAAACAGCTTCCTGCCTAACGAAGCCGAGCGTGAAGACCGTCTGCAGAAAGACTATTTCGCAGAAAACGGCTCACCTATGCTGGTGGACTACACTCAGCGTGAGCTGGCCGACGACAGCCGTACCGTGGTCGAAACCGAGCACTGGCTGGCGGTCGTGCCTTACTGGGCCGCCTGGCCGTTTGAAACGCTGCTGCTGCCAAAAGCGCACGTGCAACGCATTACCGATCTCAGCGACGCGCAGCGTGATGACCTTGCGCTGGCGCTGAAAAAGCTGACCAGCCGTTACGACAACCTGTTCCAGTGCTCCTTCCCCTACTCCATGGGCTGGCACGGCGCCCCGTTTAACGGTGAAGAAAATCAGCACTGGCAGCTGCACGCCCATTTCTATCCGCCGCTGCTGCGCTCCGCGACGGTGCGTAAATTTATGGTGGGCTATGAAATGCTGGCGGAAACCCAGCGTGACCTGACGGCGGAACAGGCGGCAGAACGTCTGCGTGCCGTCAGCGACGTCCACTATCGCGAATCAGGAGTTTAAAAAATGAGTCTGAAAGATAAAACACAATCCCTGTTTGCTGAGAAATTTGGCTACCCTGCCACCCACGTTATTCAGGCGCCAGGCCGCGTGAATCTGATCGGTGAACACACCGACTATAACGACGGTTTCGTGCTGCCCTGCGCCATCGATTACCAGACGGTCATCAGCTGTGCGAAGCGCGACGACCGTAAAGTCCGCGTAATTGCGGCTGATTACGGTAATGAGACGGACGAGTTTTCGCTCGATGCGCCGATTGTGACGCACGACAGCCAGCAGTGGTCTAACTACGTGCGCGGCGTGGTGAAGCATCTGCAGAAGCGCAACAAGAACTTTGGTGGTGCAGACCTGGTGATCAGCGGTAACGTGCCGCAGGGTGCGGGCTTAAGCTCCTCTGCATCTCTGGAAGTCGCCGTTGGCACCGTGTTCCAGCAGCTTTATCACCTGCCGCTGGACGGGGCGCAAATCGCCCTGAACGGTCAGGAAGCAGAAAACCAGTTCGTGGGCTGCAACTGCGGCATTATGGACCAGCTGATCTCCGCGCTGGGCAAAAAAGAGCATGCCCTGTTAATTGATTGCCGTTCGCTTGGCACCAAAGCCGTTCCGCTGCCAAAAGGCGCGGCCGTGGTGATCATCAACAGCAACTTCAAACGCACGCTGGTAGGCAGCGAATACAACACCCGCCGCGAGCAGTGCGAAACCGGCGCGCGTTTCTTCCAGCAGCCTGCCCTGCGCGACGTGACGCTCAATGAATTTAACAAAGTGGCGCACGAGCTGGATCCGGTTGTCGCCCGACGCGTGCGTCACGTGCTGACCGAAAATGCCCGTACCGTTGAAGCCGCCTCCGCGCTGGCGAAGGGCGACCTGAAGCGCATGGGCGAGCTGATGGCGGAATCTCACGCTTCCATGCGCGATGATTTTGAGATCACCGTTCCGCAGATTGACACCCTGGTGGACATCGTCAAAGCGGTCATTGGCGATAAAGGCGGCGTACGTATGACGGGCGGCGGTTTTGGTGGCTGCATCGTCGCGCTGGTGCCTGAAGAGCTGGTCCCTGCCGTCCAGGACGCCGTGGCGAAGCAGTACGAAGCGAAAACAGGTATCAAAGAAACCTTCTATGTATGTAAAGCATCACAAGGAGCCGGACAGTGCTAAACGAAACCCCTACTCTTGCACCGGATGGTCTGCCGTATCGCCTGTTAACCCTGCGCAACAGCGCGGGGATGGTGGTTACGCTGATGGACTGGGGTGCAACCCTGCTTTCTGCCCGCGTACCGATGCCGGACGGCAGCGTACGCGAAACCCTGCTGGGCTGCGCCTCGCCTGAGCAGTATGTTAATCAGTCCGCCTACCTGGGCGCGTCCGTGGGGCGCTATGCTAATCGCATCGCGAAGAGCCGCTTTGAGCTCGACGGCGTGCAGTACTCCCTGCTGCCAAGCCAGGGCGAGAACCAGCTGCACGGCGGACCGGACGGGTTTGATAAACGCCGCTGGAAGATTGTTCGTCAAAACGACGGCGAAGTGTTGTTCTCGCTGGATTCGCTTGATGGCGATCAGGGCTTCCCGGGGAACCTTACCGCGTCCGCGCGTTTTACGCTGACGGACGACAACCGTATCACCATTGAATACCGTGCGACGGTCGACAAGGCATGCCCGGTTAACCTGACCAATCACGCGTATTTCAACCTGGACGGTAATCAGTGCGACGTGCGTAATCACACGCTGCAGATCCTGGCGGATGCGTATCTGCCGGTTGACGAGATGGGCATTCCGTATCAGGGACTGAAGGATGTGAGCGGAACCAGCTTTGATTTCCGCAGCGCGAAAGTTATCGCCGAGGATTTCCTGAGCGATGACGATCAGCGTAAGGTGAAAGGCTACGACCACGCGTTCCTGCTGCAGGCCAAAGGTGATGTGAAGCAGCCTGCCGCACAGGTCTGGTCCAGCGATGAAAAACTGCAGATGACGGTGTATACCTCCGCCCCAGCCCTGCAGTTCTACTCAGGCAACTATCTTGACGGCACGACGGCGCGCGAACACGATGAGTACAGCGACTGGCAAGGCCTGGCGCTGGAGAGCGAGTTCCTGCCGGACAGCCCCAACCATCCGGAATGGCCGCAGCCGGACTGCGTGCTGCGCCCGGGTGAAGAGTACGTGAGCGTAACGGAATACCATTTTATTTCACATTAACTTCCAGCCCTCCCCCCGGAGGGCTTTTTTCTGCGCGTCTTGCTGAAAATAGCGCCGATCGCAGACAAAATCATAACCCTGAATTCACAAGCATCTTACACTCAGAGACTATTTTCGCTATGGTTAGGGTTAAGCGTTGCTGGTGGCACGTCCACGGCAATATAATGAGAATTGTTATCATTCTAAAATGCTTGAGGAGTAAGATATGGCTGTAACTAAGCTGGTCCTGGTGCGCCACGGCGAAAGCCAGTGGAACAACGAAAACCGCTTTACCGGTTGGTACGACGTTGATCTGTCCGAGAAAGGCGTAAGCGAAGCAAAAGCAGCAGGTAAACTGCTGAAGGAAGAAGGCTTCAGCTTTGATTTTGCTTACACCTCTGTGCTGAAACGTGCCATCCACACCCTGTGGAACGTGCTGGACGAACTGGATCAGGCCTGGCTGCCGGTTGAGAAATCCTGGAAACTGAACGAGCGTCACTACGGTGCGCTGCAGGGTCTGAACAAAGCGGAAACCGCTGAGAAATACGGTGACGAGCAGGTTAAACAGTGGCGTCGCGGCTTCGCGGTAACCCCGCCAGAGCTGACCAAAGATGATGAGCGCTATCCGGGCCACGACCCGCGTTACGCGAAACTGACCGACGCTGAGCTGCCAACCACCGAGAGCCTGGCGCTGACCATCGACCGCGTTGTGCCTTACTGGAACGAAACCATTCTGCCACGCCTGAAAAGCGGCGAGCGCGTGATCATCGCCGCTCACGGTAACTCTCTGCGTGCGCTGGTGAAATACCTGGACAACATGGGCGAAGACGAAATTCTCGAACTGAACATCCCAACTGGCGTACCGCTGGTATATGAGTTCGACGAAAACTTCAAGCCAATCAAACACTACTATCTGGGTAACGCGGACGAGATCGCAGCGAAAGCAGCGGCTGTGGCGAACCAGGGTAAAGCGAAGTAATTTTCTCCAGACATAAAAAAAGCGCGGAGCCTTCCGCGCTTTTTTATTTGTGCGAGAGAACTCAGCCGCGACGCGCTTTTACCGCATTCGCCAGCTGACGCAGGATGGCATCGGTATCGTCCCAGCCAATGCAGGCATCGGTGACGCTTTTGCCATACACCAGCGGCTCGCTGCCTTCCAGATTCTGGTTGCCTTCAACCAGATGGCTTTCGATCATCACCCCGATCACCGCCTTCTCACCGCCGGCAATCTGCTGACAGACGTCTGCCCCCACTTCCATCTGTTTTTTAAACTGCTTGCTGGAGTTAGCGTGGCTGAAGTCGATCATGACCTGCGGTGGCAGCCCCGCTTTTTCCAGCCCGGCCTTCACCTCTGCCACATGTTTTGCACTGTAGTTTGGCTCTTTGCCGCCGCGCAGAATGATATGGCAGTCACCGTTGCCGCTGGTGTTAACGATGGCGGAATGACCCCATTTGGTCACAGACAGGAAGCAGTGCGGCGCACCCGCGGCGTTGATGGCGTCGATAGCCACCTTAATGGTGCCGTCAGTGCCGTTTTTGAAACCCACCGGGCAAGAGAGACCGGACGCCAGCTCGCGGTGAACCTGAGATTCAGTGGTGCGCGCACCAATGGCGCCCCAGCTCATCAGGTCTGCCAGGTATTGTGGCGTAATCATGTCCAGGAACTCACCCGCGGCAGGCAGGCCGCTGTCGTTGATCTCCAGCAGCAGCTTACGCGCAATGCGCAGGCCGTCGTTGATCTGGAAGCTGTTATCCATGTGCGGATCGTTAATCAGCCCTTTCCAGCCCACGGTCGTGCGCGGCTTTTCAAAATAGACGCGCATAACGATTTCCAGCTCGCCCTTCAGCTCTTCGCGCAGCTGGAGCAGTTTTGCCGCGTACTCTTTTGCCGCAGCAGGATCGTGAATAGAGCATGGACCAATCACCACCAGAAGACGATCGTCATTACCTTTCAGGATCTTATGGATCGCTTTACGAGCATGAGAAACCGTGTTTGCGGCATTTTCAGTGGCGGGGAATTTCTCAAGGAGTGCTACAGGAGGTAATAACTCATTGATCTCTTTAATACGTAAATCGTCGTTCTGATAATTCATTTTCTTTCCAGCTCTGCCATATCTTTAGTAATGAAAGCAATCCTTTCAATCTATCTTGTCGACCAGGAAGTGTAAACACGGTTTTACACTTCACGCAGATAATTCCTGGAATTCGCCTAAAAATCGCCACAAAATAGCGAAAAACGAGATCTAACCTAAGCTTTTTAACTGTAACAACCAATTTTACACGCTTAAACGCGATTCCCTACTGACGTAAGTCCGTAAGGCGGAATCTTTCGCCTCTGAAACGATGCACTGTTGGAGAATGTTATCCAGCGTAACGACAAGAACAGGAGCACCATGATGAAAATGACAAAACTGACTACCCTCTTCCTGACTGCCACACTCACCCTGGCAAGCGGCAGCGTCCTGGCCGCTGAAACGGGCACATCAGACAGCAACGGCGATGCGAACGCGGCGGCCGCAGCAGGCCAGCCTGCCCCTGATGCGAAACAGAATATCGCCCCAAATAATGTCGATAATAGCCAGATCAATACCGGCAACACCAATACCGGTGGCACCATGCTGCATCCGAACGGTAGCGATTCCGGTACCATGAATCATGACAATATGAGTTCGGATGAGGTTCACAAGAACTCGATGTGCAAGGACGGCAAGTGCCCGGATCCGAACGACAAAGTGGGTAACGACGCCAATACCAAAACTGATGGCACAACCCAATAATTCTTGATGCTTTAAATGCGAAAGGAGAGCCCAGGCTCTCCTTTCTTTTTGGAGTAACCTGTTAAAAACGCTACACTAAAATAATAACGAATCAGGAAAGCAGACATGGCGCACACCCACTCCACCCCATCTTCTCCCGACAACGACAACGCTAAGCGACTGATGCTGGCCTTTGGCGTTACGGCCACATTTATGGTTATCGAGGTCATTGGCGGCCTGGTCTCCGGCTCGCTGGCGCTGCTGGCTGATGCCGGACACATGCTGACCGATGCCGCTGCGCTACTCTTTGCCCTGCTGGCGGTGCAATTTGCCCGTCGTCCTCCTAATGCGCGCCACACCTTCGGCTGGCTGAGGCTGACAACCCTTGCTGCGTTTGTTAACGCTATCGCGCTGGTGGTTATTACTGTTCTTATCGTCTGGGAGGCCGTACAGCGCTTCAGGCACCCGCAGCCGATCGCCGGGGCGACAATGATGGTGATTGCCGTAGCGGGGCTGCTGGCAAATATTCTGGCGTTCTGGATTTTGCACCGCGGCAGCGGAGAAAAGAACCTCAACGTGCGCGCTGCGGCTCTGCACGTGCTGGGGGATTTGCTCGGTTCAGTCGGGGCCATTGTCGCTGCGCTGGTGATCCTCTACACAGGCTGGACGCCTGTCGACCCGATTCTCTCCGTACTGGTGTCGTGTCTGGTCTTGCGCAGCGCCTGGCGGCTGCTGAAGGAGAGCGTGAACGAACTGCTCGAAGGGGCACCGGCATCGATGGACATTGACGAGCTGAAGCGCAACCTGCGTCGTACTGTCCCGGAAGTGCGTAACGTTCACCATGTTCACGTCTGGCTGGTGGGTGAAAAACCGGTCATGACGCTGCATGTTCAGGTGCTCCCACCTCATGACCACGATGCGCTGCTTGAGCGCATCCAGCATTTTCTTGAGCACCACTATGAGATTGGTCACGCCACCATCCAGATGGAATATCAGCCCTGTAGCGGGCCGGACTGCCATCTTAACGAGGCGCAGTCCGACCATTCACATCATCATCACCATTAACTGGAAAGCGCATGTGAGCCACGCTCATGCGCGCTCTTGATCCACATCCTGCTGCCGTTCAGGGCAATAAAGGTCAGCAGCAGGTATTCCAGCGACATCGCATAGACGCCCTGCAGCGCAAAAATCACCACGCTGATCACGTTGATAATCACCCACAGCAGCCAGTTCTCAACGTATTTCCGGGTCATCAGGACCATCGCCGCGATCGACAGCACCATCATGCTGGAATCCCAGAACGGGAAGGCATCCGGCTGAAGCTCTGGCATTGTCACATTCAGGCCCATAGCGGACATGACTGAAACAGCAACGCGGGTCAGGAACGCAAACACCGGGTTGATATAGACGGTCATTAAGCCAATGGCGACCACACAGGCAACAAGCCAGGCGATGGCTTTAGGCAAGGGCAGCCAGCGGATCTGCAGCTCTGCCTCCTGCTGGCTGTTCTGCCGGGACCACGCGTACCAGCCGTAAATATTAGCGGCGAAGAAGAACAGCTGTAAAAGCAGGCTAGCGTACAGCTGGATCTGAAAGAAGATAATCGCAAACAGGGTAACGTTAATCAGCCCGAACGCGTAGTTGCTGATCTTCTCCAGACTTGCCAGCCAGATACAGAGTAATCCCGCCAGCGTGCCTACGGCTTCAATCCATGACAGGTCATAGCCACCTGCACCAATCGGTATATGAACCAGAATGTTCTGTGTGCTAAAAAAATCCATCTTTTCCCCAGGGCGTTTTTGAATTAATTACGTAGTGTAGCCGCAAAATCCAGCATGCGGTTAAGCGGAATTAACGCACCTTCACGCAGAGCGGCGTCCACATGAATTTCATGCGCTGCACCGCCAGTTTCGAGCCCTTCGGCAATCGCCTTCAGACCATTCATTGCCATCCACGGGCAATGCGCGCAGCTGCGGCACGTTGCACCCTCACCTGCGGTTGGTGCTTCAAGCAGCTCTTTTTCCGGCACGGCCTGCTGCATCTTATAGAAGATACCGCGATCGGTCGCGACGATAAGCTGCTTGTGCGGCAGCGTTCTGGCCGCGTTGATAAGCTGGCTGGTTGAACCAACCGCATCGGCCATATCGACAATCGACTGCGGTGATTCAGGGTGAACAAGAATGGCGGCGTCAGGATAAAGCGCCTTCATACGGGACAGCGCCTGGGTCTTGAATTCGTCGTGCACAATGCAGGCGCCCTGCCAGCAGAGTACGTCAGCCCCCGTCTGCTTCTGAACATAATTACCGAGATGACGGTCAGGCGCCCAGATAATTTTCTCGCCCAGGCTATCCAGATGTTCAATCAGCTCAACGGCAATGCTGGAAGTGACTACCCAGTCTGCGCGCGCTTTTACCGCCGCAGAGGTATTGGCGTAAACCACCACGGTACGGTCAGGATGGGCATCGCAGAAGGCAGTGAATTCGTCAATCGGGCAGCCGAGATCGAGCGAACATTCCGCATTGAGCGTCGGCATCAGTATGGTTTTTTCCGGGCTGAGGATTTTTGCCGTTTCGCCCATGAAGCGCACGCCTGCGACCAGCAGCGTGGACGCGGGGTGTTTTGCACCGAAGCGCGCCATCTCCAGCGAGTCAGAAATGCACCCGCCGGTCTCTTCCGCCAGCTGCTGGATTTCCGGGTCAGTGTAGTAATGGGCTACCATCACCGCATCCCGCTCTTTCAGAAGACGTTTGATCTTCTCGCGGTAGAATTGCTTTTCATCCTGGCTTAATGGCACAGGCTTTGGCGGAAACGGATAGATTGCGGCTTCAGGATCGAACATCACGCTCATTATGGCTTCTCGTTTTACTGGCTTAACAATATTGCCTTTCTTTTGCCTGACATAGCAAAACGCTGGGCAATTGTGTTTTGTATACTAAACAAGATAGCGAATCTGGAGTAAAAAGTCACCGGGAATAGATATGAAGAGCATTTGTAGAACTGCAGATAGCAAAAAAGCGCCTTTAGGGCGCTTTTTTACATTGGTGGGTCGTGCAGGATTCGAACCTGCGACCAATTGATTAAAAGTCAACTGCTCTACCAACTGAGCTAACGACCCCTTGCGGGATTTTTTTCTTCGAAGTGGTGGGTCGTGCAGGATTCGAACCTGCGACCAATTGATTAAAAGTCAACTGCTCTACCAACTGAGCTAACGACCCATTCGGGTGCTGACTTCGAAGATTTTTACTCGGTACCACTTTAAAGTGGTGGGTCGTGCAGGATTCGAACCTGCGACCAATTGATTAAAAGTCAACTGCTCTACCAACTGAGCTAACGACCCGAGTGGTGGGTGATGACGGGCTCGAACCGCCGACCCCCTCCGTGTAAAGGAGATGCTCTACCAACTGAGCTAATCACCCACTCTGTACTGCCAGTAATGCGTTAAGTGGTGGGTCGTGCAGGATGACTCGGCTTTGCCTCGCCCTACGGGCCGTTGCTGACGCAACGTTATCCTTCACGTTTTACTACTTCTTCCACCTGACTTAGTGGTGGGTCGTGCAGGATTCGAACCTGCGACCAATTGATTAAAAGTCAACTGCTCTACCAACTGAGCTAACGACCCACTTTTACGCTGTTTTCACGTTGTTTGATATCCCGTGGCAACGGCGGCATATATTACTGATTTAAGAATTCAGCGCAACAAAAATTTCGATGAAGATCACTTAACTGCTTACGAATCATTCTGCACGACCAGAAATAACGCGATTTCTGGTCATGCGATAATCATCCCATCGAATTCAGGCGTTTTTGCGCCTGCTTAGCACCTTCGGTGCCCGGGAATTTTGCAACAACCTGCTGATAGACCGCTTTGGCTTTCGCCGTGTCGCCTTTGTCCTGCATGATCACGCCAACCTTAAACATCGCATCTGGCGCTTTCGGCGATTTCGGGTAATTTTTTACCACGGAGGCAAAATAAAACGCCGCATCGTCCTTTTTACCCTTGTTGTAATTCAACTGACCGAGCCAGTAATTCGCATTTGGCTGATAAGTTGAGTCAGGGTATTTCTTAACAAAGCTCTGAAACGCAGCCAGCGCGTCATCCTGACGAGACTTATCCTGCACCAGGGCAATGGCCGCATTGTAATCCGTATTCGCGTCACCGCTCTGTACAGGCGCCCCTGTTGAGGCTGAAGCATCAGCAGACGGCGCAGGCGCTGAGGTTGCCGCGCCGCTTTGATCGCCCGCTGCGGGTTGTGCTGCTGCACCGCCGCTGCTCAGGCTATCTATCTGCAATAAAATTTGCTTCTGACGTTCCACAACCTGGTTAAGCTGATACTGACTTTCCTGAATCTGGCCGCGGAGAGAGTCAATATCGTTTTGGTTATCGGAAAGTTGCTGCTGGAGTTGGGTTAAAAGCTGACTGTGAGCGTTAGAAATACGCTCGATCTGAGTGACCCGGTCTTCTACCGAGCCTGAGCCGACACTACTGATTGGTGCCTGAGCAAAAGCGGCCCAGGGGGCCGCTATTCCAACCAGTAACGACAGACTCAACAGATGATGTCTGAAGTTACTGCTCATGCAATTCTCTTAGTAAACCAGTACGGCACGACGGTTTTTGGAGTAAGCCGCTTCGTCGTGACCCAGTACTGCAGGTTTTTCTTTACCGTAAGAAACGATGGAGATCTGGTCAGCAGAAACGCCTTTACCCTGCAGGTACATCTTAACGGCGTTCGCACGACGTTCACCCAGGGAGATGTTGTACTCTGGAGTACCACGTTCGTCCGCGTGACCTTCTACGGTGACTTTGTAAGATGGGTTGCTACGCAGGAAGTTTGCGTGCGCATCCAGCATCGCAGCGAAGTCAGAACGGATGTCGTATTTATCCAGATCGAAGTAAACGATGTTGTTCTGCTGCAGCTGCTGCATCTGAAGACGCGCTTGCTCTTCAGAAGACATGTTGCCATTGCCGTTCGCGTCCATACCGGTGCCGGCACCCATCATGCCTTCGCCGCTCTGGTCATTGCTTGCGTTCTTGTTAGAAGAACACGCTGCGATTGCCATTACAGGCAGAGCGATCATCAGCCCCTTCAGCACTTTGTTCAGTTGCATTTCTATGATTCCTTTAGTAATCAATTAATTATTATTTACAGATACGGCGACCAGGCAGGTGATTTTACCTGTCCATCAGTTGCCGGAATACGCGCTTTGAAACGCCCATCTGTAGAAACCAGATTCAGCACAGATCCCATCCCCTGAGAAGAGCTGTAGATTACCATAGTGCCGTTAGGTGCCAGACTTGGCGTTTCATCCAGGAACGTTGACGACAGAACTTGAACGCCACCCGCTACCAGATCTTGTTTGGCAATGTGCTGCTGCCCACCGTTGGAGCTGACCATTACCATAAATTTACCGTCGCTGCTCACGTCTGCGTTCTGGTTCTGAGAGCCTTCCCAGGTGATACGCTGCGGAGCACCGCCGTTGATGTTGACTTTATAGATTTGTGGACGGCCTGCCTGGTCAGAGGTAAACGCCAGGTTTTGGCTGTCCGGGAACCATGACGGTTCGGTGTTGTTGCTGCGACCGTCGGTCACCTGACGGATTTGACCAGAGCCGATGTCCATCACGTACAGGTTCAGGCTACCGGTTTTAGACAACGCAAAAGCCAGCTTAGAGCCGTCCGGCGAGAACGAAGGTGCACCGTTGTGGCGTGGGAACGACGCAACCTGACGAACCGCACCGTTAGCCAGCGTCTGGATAACCAGCGCAGAACGACCGCTTTCGAAGGTGACGTAAGCCAGTTTAGACCCGTCCGGAGACCAGGCTGGAGACATCAGCGGCTGTGAAGAGCGTTTCACCAGGAACTGGTTATAACCGTCGTAGTCAGATACACGCAGCTCATACGGGAACTGACCACCGTTGGTCTGTACCACATAAGCAATACGGGTACGGAACGCACCTTTAATGCCGGTCAGTTTTTCAAATACCGCGTCGCTGGCCGCGTGTGCCGCATAGCGCAGGTACTGTTTAGTGACCTTGTAAGAGTTCTGTGCCAGAACGGTACCCGGTGCACCGCCGGTATCCACCAGCTGCCAGGCCACGTTGTAAGAACCGTCCGGGTTAGGCGTAACCTGACCCACCACCACGGCATCAATCCCCAGTGCAGACCACGCTGCAGGCTGTACTTCCTGCGCGCTACCCGGCTGCTGCGGCAGACGAGAACGATCTAACGGGTTGAATTTACCGCTGTTACGCAGGTCAGCCGCCACGATGCCGCCGGCATCTTCAGGTGCAGCGCCAGGACCGGCCCACTGGAACGGAACAACACCGATTGGGCGTGCCGAGTCCACCCCCTGGGTGATCTCGATACGTACTTCTGCGTGCAGGACTGCTGCCCACAGCATTAAAAAACTAAATGCTACACGTAATGCCTGCTTCATCATATCTCCCTTATCCGGGTAACCTTACCCACGATAATTTAGCAGAATGTTAACAAACTCAAATAGACAAAACTACCAGAACCCTGTGACTAAACCTGGTCTATTTTTCCCCGTTTGCACGGGGAAAATGTAACTTAAGGTTTGAAGTCCAGCGGCGCATTTTTGAAGACTTCGTAGACTGCCTGAGAAGGCGGTTTAGGCATCTTCGCCTGACGCGCTGCAGCCAGAGCCGCAGTACATAAAGCCGGGTCGCCACCTTCAGACTTAATGTCAAGCAGCATGCCGTCCGGAGCCAGTTTTATACGCAGCGTACACGTTTTACCGGTATAGGAAGACGCATCATAGAACCGGCTTTCAATCGCCGATTTTATCTGCGCGGCATAGCCGTTGATTTCAGCCCCTGTCGCACCGTTACTCTTAGTGTTACCACTTCCGGTCGGCGCTGCGTTGTTTCCTTTCGCGCCACCGCCCGTTTTCGGTGCATTCTTACCGGAGCTTAAATCGCCCAGCAGATCGTCAACCCCTGAGGCGGCTGCGGCTTTTTCAGCGGCTGCTGCCTTTTTGGCTGCCGCTTTTTCAGCAGCTGCTTTCTTATCGGCAGCGGCCTTCTCAGCTGCAGCTTTTTTATCAGCAGCGGCTTTTTCCGCGGCGGCAGCTTTTTCTGCTGCAGCCTTCTCAGCCGCAGCGGCTTTCTTCGCAGCCTCGGCAGCCGCTTTCTTCTCTGCTTCCTGAGCGGCTTTCTTCGCGGCTTCGGCTTCAGCTTTCTTCTGAGCATCCGCAGCGGCTTTCTTCGCCGCTTCGGCTTCCGCTTTCTTCTGGGCATCCGCAGCGGCTTTCTTCGCCGCTTCGGCTTCCGCTTTCTTCTGAGCATCGGCAGCGGCTTTCTTCGCCGCTTCTGCCGCTAATTTCGCCTGGGCATCAGCCTGCGCTTTGGCATCCGCTGCGGCTTTTGCTGCCGCCTCTTCCGCCTGCTTTTGCTGCTCCTGCGCTTTCTTCGCGGCCTCTTCGGCTTGCTTCTGCTGCTCTGCCTGCGCTTTCGCCGCTTCCTGCGCCTGCAAACGCTCTTTCTCAAGCTGCTTCAGACGTTCCTGCTCGGCGGCCTGCTTTTCACGCAGCTCTTCCGCCTGCTGTTGCGCCTGTTTTTCACGCTGCTCTTCAGCCCGTTTGGCACTCGCCTTCTGCTGTTGTTCGCGATTATAGTTTTGCACTACCGCACCGGGATCCACCATCACGGCGTCAATGGAAGACCCTCCACCGCCGCCTGCTGATGCATCAATATGCTCGTCGAACGAACTCCAGATCAGCGCTGCAAAAAGAATAACGTGCAGCACTGCGGAGACGATTATCGCTCGCTTAAGCTTGTCGTTCTGTTCGGTTGCCTTTGACACTATCGGTTCCCAAAAACTACGCGGATGATCAAATAGGTTGAGTCATTAAGCCAACTGACTTAACACCCGCACTATGTAGCAAGTTCAGCGCTTTAATAATTTCATCGTAGGGTACGTCTTTCGCGCCACCGATTAAGAAGACCGTTTTCGGATTTGATTCCAGACGACGCTGCGCTTCAGCAATAACCTGCTCAGGCGGCAGCTGATCCATACGATCTTTTTCTACCACGACGCTGTACTGCCCTACGCCGGAAACTTCAATGATGACCGGAGGATCGTCATTGGTGCTCACCGCCTGTGATTCTGTCGCATCCGGCAGATCGACTTCCACACTCTGGGTAATGATGGGCGCTGTTGCCATGAAGATCAGCAGCAGTACCAACAGAACGTCCAGCAGTGGCACGATATTGATTTCGGACTTGAGTTCGCGACGACCTCGTCCACGCGATCTGGCCATGGTTTACCCCTTGTTGCTCTCGGTGCTGGTAAACGCCTGACGGTGCAGAATCGCAGTGAACTCTTCCATAAAGTTGTCGTAGTTCAGTTCCAGTTTGTTCACGCGCTGGTTCAGACGGTTGTAAGCCATAACCGCCGGGATTGCCGCAAACAGACCGATAGCGGTCGCAATCAGTGCTTCAGCGATACCCGGTGCAACCATCTGCAACGTCGCCTGCTTCACCGCGCCCAGCGCGATAAAGGCGTGCATAATCCCCCACACGGTACCAAACAGACCGATATACGGGCTGATGGAACCCACAGTGCCGAGGAATGGAATGTGCGTTTCGAGATTTTCCAGCTCGCGGTTCATAGAGATTCGCATCGCACGCGATGCCCCTTCCACGACGGCTTCCGGCGCGTGATTGTTTGCACGATGCAGACGAGCAAACTCTTTGAATCCGCTATAGAAAATTTGTTCGGAGCCGGTCAGGTTTTCACGGCGCCCCTGGCTCTCCTGATACAGACGAGAAAGCTCAATACCCGACCAGAACTTATCTTCAAAGGCTTCGGCTTCACGGCCAGCGGCATTGAGGATACGCGTTCTCTGGATAATGATGGCCCAGGATGCGATTGAAAAACCAATCAAAATCAACATGATAAGTTTAACCAGAAGGCTTGCCTTCAGGAACAAATCAAGGATATTCATGTCAGTCACTGCTTAAACTCCGCGACAATAGACTTAGGAAGCGCACGAGGCTTCATTATGGTTGGATCAACACAAACAATCAGTACTTCAGCTGAGTTCAGTACGGTGTTCTCTGCGTTGACTATCCGCTGCGTGAATACCAGTGAGGTCCCGCGCATTGATGTAATTTCAGTTTGGACTTCGAGCATATCGTCGAGTCTGGCAGGCGCAAAATACTCAAGCGTCATCTTGCGTACCACGAAGGCAACTCGCTCAGCCAACAGTACCTGTTGACTAAAGTGATGATGGCGCAGCATCTCTGTGCGTGCCCGTTCATAAAAAGCAACGTAGCTGGCGTGGTAAACCACACCACCGGCATCGGTATCTTCGTAATAGACACGAACCGGCCATCGAAACAGCGTTGTATTCACTTTACATCCCGGTAATACAAGAAAAGTTGGAGCTTTCAAACTTCGCTACTATACGCGCGGGAAAGATGGTTTGGAATGGGAGAAAGTAAACGGAGAGTAAATTTTTATGGGCTCGGGTAAGCCCATAACGTTAACGGACATTTCTTATTCAGAAGAAGAAGAAAATCAGACCTGCAAGAAGGACCAGATCGGCAATTAGCGGGCAGAAAATTCCCTGCCAGTGTACCGCTTTCGGACGAAAGCCAACACCGTGAATCACACCCGCACACACTGCCCACATAATGAGGAAGCCGTGCCAGATTTCCAGTTCGCTGGTCTTTGCCGCGAAACGCGACGGGTCCCAGAAGATGCAGCCTGCCAGCAGTAATGCCATCACTAAAGAAAGCGCCCGTAACGGGCGCTTATCCATTACCGCGTAAAGCTTCGCGATAATATTCATCAGTGTTTTTCTTCACCCGCTTTGGTCGCTTCGACGTGCTCAAGCGCCAGGGCAGTGATGACACCAAATGCACAGGCAAGAAGCGTCCCTAAAATCCATGCGAAGTACCACATATTCAGCTCCTTACTTAGTACATAGAGTGGGTGTTGCTTTCGATATGTTCCTTCGTGATACGACCGAACATTTTCCAGTAACACCAGATGGTGTAAGCCAGAACAATCGGAACGAATACGCAGGCAACATACGTCATCAGGTTCAGCGTCATATGGCTGGACGTTGCGTCCCACATGGTCAGGCTAGCATTCAGCATGGTGCTGGATGGCATGACGAATGGGAACATCGCAATACCCGCCGTCAGGATGATGCACGCGAGGGTCAGTGAGGAGGACACAAACGCCAGCGCGCCTTTCTCCAGACGAGACGTCAGCACGGTCAGCAGCGGCAGCAGTACGCCAAGAGCCGGGATCGCCCACAGCGCAGGGGTATTGTTGAAGTTCACCAGCCATGCGCCAGCCTGACGCGCCACTTCTTTGGTCAGCGGATTAGACGGTGCCGAATGGTTGATCGCAGAGGTCACCACGTAGCCATCAATACCGTACACCACCCACACGCCAGCCAGAGCGAAGCAAACCAGGGTCACCAGTGCCGCTACCTGGGCAGTAGCACGGGAACGCAGGTGCAGTTCACCCACCGTACGCATCTGCAGGTAGGTTGCGCCCTGAGTGATGATCATCGCCACGCTCACCACACCAGCCAGCAGGCCAAACGGATTCAGCAGCTGGAAGAAGTTACCGGTGTAGTAAAGACGCATGTATTCGTCCAGGTGGAACGGCACGCCCTGCAGCAGGTTACCGAACGCCACGCCGATCACCAGCGGTGGAACGAAGCTACCGATGAAGATGCCCCAGTCCCACATGTTGCGCCAGCGGGTATCTTCAATCTTGGAACGGTAGTCGAAACCGACCGGACGGAAGAATAAAGAGGCCAGCACCAGAATCATCGCCACGTAGAAGCCGGAAAACGCAGCCGCGTAGACCATCGGCCAGGCAGCGAACAGCGCGCCGCCTGCGGTGATCAGCCACACCTGGTTACCGTCCCAGTGCGGGGCGATGGAGTTGATCATGATTCGACGCTCGGTGTCATTACGACCGAGGAAACGGGTGAGCATCCCCACCCCCATGTCGAACCCATCCGTGACGGCGAAACCGATCAGCAGAACGCCAACCAGCAGCCACCAGATAAAACGCAATACTTCATAATCGATCATTTGATGACTCCTGTCTTAGCGTGCCGGCTGAGTAGTCGCTGTGGACTGCTCGTAGTGATAGCGACCGGTTTTCAGGCTGCTTGGGCCAAGGCGCGCGAACTTGAACATCAGGAACAGTTCAGCCACCAGGAACAGGGTGTACAGACCACAGATCAGCAGCATGGAGAAGATCAGATCGCCTGCCGTCAGGGAGGAGTTCGCTACCGCCGTTGGCAGTACCTCACCAATCGCCCATGGCTGACGGCCGTACTCTGCAACAAACCAGCCGGACTCAATCGCGATCCACGGCAGTGGAATACCGTACAGCGCGGTGCGCAGCAGCCATTTTTTCTCGCCGATGCGGTTGCGAATCACGGACCAGAAGGACGCCGCAATGATCAGCAGCATGATGATGCCGCAGCCCACCATGATACGGAATGCGAAGTACAGTGGCGCAACGCGCGGAATCGAGTCTTTGGTTGCCATCTGGATCTGCGCTTCCGTCGCATCAGAAACGTTCGGGGTATAACGTTTCAGCAGCAGACCGTAACCCAGATCTTTCTTCACGTCGTTAAACTGGTCGCGAACGGCCTGGTCGGTAGAACCGGCACGCAGCTGCTCCAGCAGCGAGTAAGCCTTCATACCGTTACGGATACGCTCTTCGTGCTGAACCATCAGCTCTTTCAGACCCGTTACCTGCTTATCGACAGAACGGGTTGCGATGATACCCAGCGCGTAAGGTATCTGAATGGCGAAGCGGTTTTCCTGCGCGTCCTGATCGGGAACACCGAACAGCGTAAAGGCAGCAGGTGCCGGCTGGGTTTCCCATTCGGCTTCGATAGCAGCCAGTTTGGTTTTCTGCACGTCACCCATTTCATAACCGGATTCATCACCCAGAACAATAACGGAGAGGATTGCAGCCATACCGAAGCTTGCAGCAATGGCAAAGGAGCGCTTGGCAAACGCGAAATCACGACCGCGCAGCATATAGTAGGAGCTGATGCCCAGCACGAACATCGCGCCGCACACGTAGCCAGATGCCACGGTGTGAACGAATTTAACCTGGGCAACCGGGTTCAGGACCAGCTCGGCAAAGCTGACCATCTCCATACGCATGGTTTCGAAGTTGAAGTCAGACGCGATCGGGTTCTGCATCCAGCCGTTCGCCACCAGAATCCACAGCGCGGACAGGTTCGAACCTAATGCCACCAGCCAGGTTACCGCCATATGCTGGACTTTACCCAGACGGTCCCAACCGAAGAAGAACAGACCTACAAAGGTGGATTCGAGGAAGAAGGCCATCAGACCTTCAATGGCCAGCGGCGCACCGAAGATATCCCCAACATAGTGGGAATAGTAAGACCAGTTAGTCCCGAACTGGAACTCCATGGTCAGACCGGTTGCCACGCCCAGCGCAAAGTTGATACCAAACAACTTGCCCCAGAACTTGGTCATATCTTTATAAATCTGTTTGCCGGAGAGGACGTAAACCGTCTCCATGATGGCCAGCAGGAACGCCATACCGAGCGTCAGTGGCACAAACAGGAAGTGGTACATCGCGGTCAAGGCAAACTGTAAGCGCGACAGTTCGACTACGTCTAACATTATGACTCCTTGCTCATCGCATGAAGACTCCGAGAGTGAACCCCGTCAGAGAGAGATCCACACGCATGCCCCAATACAAATTATTCGCATCCTTGTCGTCGTTATTACCCTGGAGAAGGATAAAAACGATGACGACAGGTTACAAATAGGTTAATAAAAAACTCAAATTGATCCCGCAAATATAATACGCTGCAAAACCCTTACAATAAACAGGTTTTTATTGAATCACATTTACGTTTTTCGACGGTGATCAATTTATAGCAAAATTACCACTTTTCGGCCATTTTGATCGGGAACAATTTAGCGCTTTTCAGCACCTTTTTCCAAGGATTAAACTTTGATTTAAATCAAAAACAAACCTTGATGTTAACCATGTTTAAACGTGGTAAGAATGGTAAAAACCATGTTAATGATATGTGTATGTAAAGATATGATTGGTTATCGAAGACGGAAAAAAATATAAACAGAAGTGATTTTAATTAACGCGAAAGAAAAACGTCATTTCAATGGGGGACTAACAATAACTCACGGCCGTGGCAGCTTATTTTTCCACTGCGTTTTTGCAACCCCTGAAAATTACATTTAATTTACTTTTATTATCCCGGAAGTTAACACCGCAGTGTGACTATTTAATGAAAAAAGGCCGCAAACTTTGCAGCCTTTTGATCCTATCAGCGGTTGTCAGGCAAGTAAAATGCTAAAGGTTCGCGACTGCCCCGGCCTGAATGCCCCGACAATGCCCTTTTCTTCACGCTGCGCCAGGGGTTGTTCATTCATGTCCGTTTCACAGCACCGTTTCACCGTCGGATTCACCGATAGCGTCGTGTCACAGTCGTTTGACGGCGAAGGGTTGAACAGGCGAAGAATGAGCTCATCACGATCTTCCGCTTTTTTGAGCGTACTGAGCACGCATCCCGTTGGCGAAAGCGCCAGCAGACTGTAACTTTCTGGCGTGGTAAACGACGCGCGATTCAGCTTCATCGCATCCCAGGGAATTTTGTTATAGCACTGCACCGGCGTTAGCCACGATTTAGCCTGCTGTGCAACGCCCGCGTTTTCCGGCGTACCGCTAAAGCTGAAGAGGCTAAAGCGACAGGTTAACGACCCGCGCACCTGAGAGTCAGGAACAGGCATTTTGATCCCCGAAGGTCTGCCAGGGCGTAACAGCAAATCTTCTTTCCCGAGTAGCCCCACGCCACGCAACAAGGTCAAAGCAAATGCTTTTTTGTCCTCACCTACCACTTCAAACTCGCGCAGTCCCTCAGTGAACAGCGCCAGCCCGTTTCGTTTTTCCTGCAGGACGGCATAGTTGAGCAAATTCCAGACGGGAATCGGCGCTTCTTTCCACCCCTCTTCCTGCCAGTTTTCCATCGCCGCATCCTGCACCGGGCGAGCGATCGCGCCAAACTGCGTATCCGCTAACACTTCCTCTGTCAAAAACGGCGTTGGGATCAGCACGCGAACGCGGTGGTCGTCAGCCTGGTTATTCAGACGCACGGCCACATCAATGCGCCTGCTGTTTTGGCTAAGCGTGACGTCAAATTCCACGTTGAGAGAGCCGTTTCGCTGACGCGCAGCACGTTCGGCCAGATTCGCCGGAACAGCAATTCGATGGCGAATTGTCGCCCTGCTCTGCCAGCCTTCGTGCGTGACCTCAACCTGATGTTCGCCCTGCGCTGAAGTGAGTCTCCACTCTTCCCGGGAAGGCGAGTAGTCGTACTCATCACCATCATCGGAACTCTCTTCGATTTCAAGCACGCGGTCATAAATCAGCCCGGTTTCTTTGTCGCGCAGGCGCAGCGTACCGTCATCGTTTAAGTCAATTTGCCAGAAGGCATTCTCCAGGAAGGATTCGGGATTTTTCACCGCAGGGAGCACCTTCCCGGCCACGTTCGGCTCGATATACAGCGTACGGTAGCCCATCGACGGGAGTATCTGGCTAAGCTGAATATCAAACTCCATAAACGGTTCGTAATTGCCGTAATGAACAATCTGCCGGTCAATCAGGCCAGGGTCGAGCTCGCGCGCGCTGCGAATGAAATAGGGGATCTCGTTGCCTTTATCATCCCGCAGTCGGAACTGGCTGGCGCGCAGCCGAATTGTGGTGTTCATCACCTCTTCACGAGGCCAGGGCATCAGGTTGAACATCACCAGCTTATCGGCGTCGCTTTGCGGCATGTTGTCGACAATTTTGCGCATATAGAAACGCACCAGGTTGTCCGCCATGTCCTCAGCCAGCTCAAAGCGGGAGACAATTTCGCGATGCACCTTGTCGCTGCAGCAGCAGCCAATGCTGTCGTGAGCGTGGTTTTTGAGGATCTCTTTCCACATTTTCTCCAGCAGGCCGTGGTGGTAATCGAAGCCCTGCGTCCAGGCAAGCGTCGCCAGCGGCTCGAGGATATTGACAATTTTGTTCTCAATACGCGCATGGGCGATTTTAATGTCCATGCGCGTGGAGCCGATGGTCCGGTGCACGCGCATGTATTTCCCGTCGATAAATTCCCCTTTCAGCGTCGCCAGCTCATCGCGGTGCGCGTCGATATAATCAAACACCTCTTCGAACCGACTCATCACAAATTGCCGTTGGGGATAGATTTCGCGCAGCTTATCCATCACCGCGAAAATGTTCTGCTGCAGCGGCATCTGATCGTGGCCGTTGGGCAGCAAAATCTCTTTGGTGACGGAGGCGTTTTCCAGAACGTCTAAATAGCTGTCGAGCCGTTTTCGCAGCCCTGCTTCGTCCTCCGGTAAGTACTTACCAATCGCGTAGCCCAGCGGCAATACCTGTGCCGTCACTTCACTGCCGTCCTGGCTCTGCCAGAGAAATTCGGTTTTATCAGTCCCGTGTCGTTCAGAACAGCCGCGCCAGAACGTGGTGCGGGTAATGCCAAACCCGTTATAAATATGCGGAAGCTGGCCGGACATACCAAACGAATCCGGCAGATAACCGATCTTCATCGGCTCGCCGAACGCCATACAGTCCCGGATGCCGTACATCAGGTTGCGGACAATCGACTCGCCGCTGACAATGGTGGTGTCGGTCTGGGTATACCATGGGCCAATAATTAGCTTTCCGCGCTCCACAAGCGCCTTTACCCGCGCGCGGTTTTCGGGCACCACGGCAAAATAATCCTCCAGCACCGCCGTCTGGCCATCAAGGACGTAATATTTATACTCGTCATCCTGTTCCAGACGGGTCAGGATCTCTTCCATATTATTGACCAGAAGAATACGCGACTCTTCGGTGGTGAAGTACCACTCACGGTCCCAGTGCATATGCGGCGTGATATGAACGCGAGATACAGCTTTCATCTTCGTTTCCTGTTTTGTGAGTTTTTTACGGTATGGCGTCTTCAGTGACGTACTTGCCCTTTTTTACCGCCTGACGTCGCCAGAGCAGCAGAACAAAGGTAGAGATAGCGGTCCCCACCAGCGCCGCGCCAAACCAGCCCGCCGCCGCAACCACACCGCTCAACCCGGCATCGTGAAGTAAAAAGAGAGAGAAAATACCGGCCCCCGGCGTCGACAACCCGATCCCCATCGCGCCAACAATCGCGCCTGTGACCATGGAGCCGAGCACAAATGAGCCTATGACGCGAAGTGGATCTTCAATCGCCATCGGGATCGCCCCTTCGGTAATGCCCGCGAGGCCGAGCAGCCACGTTGATTTACCGGTTTCAATTTCAAACGGTTTAAACAGCTTCGGCGCCAGCATCGTTGAGGCCGTCACGGTAAAGGCCGATACCATTTTGACGGAGGCAAAGATCGCATAGGGACCGTAAACGCCGTTCGCCATCGCCCCCAGGCAGAACGCGTAAGAGGCTTTGTTAACCGGCCCACCCAAATCGAATGAGCACATAAACCCGAGGATCGCTCCCAGAAGCAGCGCATTCGCGCCTGACAGACCGTTAAGCCAGGCGGTGAGCGTGTTATTGAGCCAGGCCACCGGCTCGCCGATCACAAACAGCATCAGGCTGCCCGCGCCCAGCACGCCAATTACCGGATAGAGATAAAAGGTTAAAAAGCCGTTGAAGCGGCTACTCAGGCGGATGTGATTTTTCACCCAGCGCATCAGGTAGCCCGCAATTAGCCCGCCGACGATAGCGCCAAGAAAACCTGAGCCGATCATATTGGCAGCAAGACCGGCCGCAAAGCCCGGCGTCAGCGCGGGTTTATCTGCCAGCGAGTAAGCGGTATAGGCCGCCAGGACAGGCACCATCAGAATGCCGAGCATGCCGCCGCCAAGCTTGCGATACATCCACAGCCACGAGTTTTCCTGGTCGAACAGGTGCTGCAGGCCCAGGATTTGCGCCAGCAGTACCGACACGGCCAGCACCGTCCCACCGGCGACGATCAGCGGCACCGCAAAGGAGATTCCGCTAAGTAGCGCCTGCTTGAGTTCAGTTTTAATGCTCTTTTTCGTTTCGGTATCGACATGCGCAGGACGCGCATCGGTTGAGGGTTGGAGCGCCAGCGCGCGTTCAATGAGCGCTTCAGCATGGCGCAGAGGTTCCGCGACGGGCACAGAAATGGCAGGGATCCCCTGAAAACGCTCGCTCTCTTTGATCGCCACTTCGGCGGCAAAAATGCACGCTTTAGCCTCTTGTAACTGCTGCGCGGTGATGCGCCCCTCAATGCCGTTCGCCCCCTGCTTTTCAACCACCACGTTGACGCCCAGTTTGCGTCCCGCTTTTTCCAGATACTCCGCAGCCATATAGGTATGAGCGATCCCGGCCGGACAGGCGGTGACGCAGACGATGGTCGGGGCATCCTGCGAAAACGCGCTTCTCTGCGCATCCTCTTTCGTAGCCAGTGCCTCAAGCAGAGCCTGAGGAGTGGACGCCGCCTGCACGCGTGCCCGTAAGTCATCATCCGCCAGCCGGGTGGTCAACGCTGTCAACAACTGCATATGCGTACTGCCTGCTTCCGCAGGAGGGATTGCCAGCAAAAAAATCAGATCCACCGGCTCCGGCCCCTCCACACCTTCCCACATCAGCGGCTCACGCAATGTTGCCACCGCAAAGGCCGCTTCTTTCACCGCTGAGCTTTTACCGTGCGGCACGGCCAGCCCCTCGCCCAGCGCCGTTGGCCCGAGACTTTCGCGAGCAAAGACTTCATCAATGAAAGCCTGCGAGTCGGTAATTTTGCCAAGCGAAACCAGCCGCTCAGCCAGCGCGTGAATAGCTTCATCACGGCTACTGAAATGTGCGTTGAGGCACAGCGCATCAGGATGCGTTAACGCCGTCAGGTTAATCATCATTCTCACCATTTAAAAAATGTATGCGCCGAGTGTGCCAGAACTAACCATACATTTATGTGATCACTTTCACTTATGGTGCAATATTTGTATTTAATTTGTATTGTTTACAAATTTCCCTGACGGTGCATAATTAGTGCGAATAGTATTAAGAAAACAATACAAAAATGGAATAACATGACCAGCAAACCGATGTATCGACAGATTGCAGACGCGTTGCGTGAGCAAGTTCAGCGCGGCGAACTTAAAGCGGGTGATGCGTTACCTACAGAATCCGCCCTGCAGGAAGCCTACGCAGTCAGCCGTGTCACGGTACGTCAGGCGCTTAAGTTGCTCACCGAACAGAACATTATTGAGAGCATTCAGGGCAGCGGATCGTATGTGAAAGAGGAGCGGGTCAATTACGATATTTATCAGCTCACCAGCTTTTACGAAAAACTCGCGGACCGGAATGTAGAAACCCACAGCGACGTGCAGATTTTTGAGGTTGTCAAAACGGACGAATCGCTGGCGCAGACGCTGCTGCTGACAACGGGCGAGAAAGTCTGGCATGTCAAACGCGTACGCTTTATTAAGCAAAAACCGGTGACGCTGGAAGAGACATGGATGCCGCTCGCGCTCTTTCCCGACTTGACCTGGGAAGTGATGGAAAACTCGAAATATCACTACATTGAGCAGATCAAAAAAATGGTTATCGATCGCAGCGAGCAGGAGATCGTCCCGGTCATGCCGGATGAGGAAACGAGCGCCGCGCTCGGTATTGATCCCGCCAAACCGATCCTGGAAAAAATTTCGCGCGGCTTTCTCAAAGACGGCAGAGTGTTTGAATACAGCCGCAATCGTTTTAAAAGCGAAGATTACCGCTTCACGTTAATTGCGCGTCGCCATCACTAATTTTCACGCCCTGTATTACTACAGGGCATAATAATTGATGGGGAGAAATATTTCTGTCTGTACCTTTTTGTAAGGCCTGGCAAATTTACTATTTACGACATAAATAATATAAAGTGAGCGCGCTCACGCTTATTATTTTCATTTTAACAAAGCCTACGCTTTAACCCCTTATCAACGCTGGATCTTCGTCATTCATTCACTAAAGAGATGAATTGCCACGCTTTCGTTTTCTTTTCGCGCAGTTCATACTACTCGCGGATATAATTTCTCTTTTCCGGTTTCGTTATGCCTCATTCTCGGCGTGGTCTTATACACAAAGGGATTCAGGTTATGAAACTCAAGAAAATTGCTTTCCTCGTGCTCACCCTGGCGGCATCTGCGCAGGCCTCCACAAGCAGCGTCGCCCCCTCCGCCTCTGCTTACACCCGTGAATATAACGCGGCGATGTATCAGAAGCTCAATTTCAATGACAAGCGCGATATCGACGATGCAAAACGTGGATTTATCGCCACCATCGATCCTTCGGTCATAAAAAACGATAATGGCAAAACTGTTGTTAACCTTGAAAACTGGTCATTTTTAAAAGGTGAAGCGCCCGATACCGTTAACCCTTCCCTCTGGCGTCATGCTCAGCTGAATAATATTAACGGTCTCTTTAAAGTGACCGATCGCGTATATCAAATACGCGGTATCGACGTTTCAAACATGACCATCATAGAAGGCGATAGCGGATTAATTATCATCGACCCACTGGTTATTCCCGAGTCAGCGCGTGCCGGGCTGGAACTTTATTATCAGCATCGGCCCAAAAAGCCGGTTGTCGCGGTGATTTATTCCCATAGCCACCTCGACCACTTTGGCGGCGTCAAAGGCGTAGTGTCCGAAACGGATGTGAAAAGCGGCAAAGTCAAAATATACGCGCCGGAAGGATTTATGGAAGAAGCCGCCAGCGAAAACCTCCTGGCCGGTAACGCGATGAGTCGTCGCGCGCTTTATATGTACGCGATGATGGTAAAACCCAGCGCGGTGGGCCAGGTGGACGATGGGATCGGTAAAACTATCGCCACCAGCAAACACACGCTCATCACCCCCACCAATATCATTAGCCAGCCTGAGCAGCGCGAAAAAATTGACGGCGTTGAAGTGAATTTTATGCTCGCGCCGGGCGCAGAAGCGCCATCAGAAATGATGATGTGGTTCCCACAGTTCAAAATGTTTGATGGCTCCGAACTCTTCAACGCCACGATGCATAACCTGTATACCCTGCGCGGTGCGAAAGCCCGCAGCGCCGTTAACTGGTGGAAAGCGCTGGATAAAGCGCTGATTAAATATGGCGATCAGGCGGAGATCGCGCTCAGCCAGCATCTGTGGCCGGTCTGGGATAATGCGCGGGTGAAAGATTACATCGCCTCTCAACGCGACATGTACAAATATATCAACGACCAGTCGCTGAACCTCATCAACAAAGGCTACAGCATGGATGAAGTGGCTGAAAAACTTACCCTGCCAGACAGCATCGGTAAACGCTGGTTCAACCGGGGCTACTACGGCTCGCTCAGCCATAACGCCAAAGCAATGTATATGTTTTACATGGGCTGGTACGACAGCAACCCTGCTAATTTGAACCCACTTCCGGAGAAAGAGGCCGCCCCGAGATATGTTCGCCTGATGGGGGGCGAGAAGAAAGTTTATGAGCAGGCAAAACAGGCGGCGGACAGCGGGAATTATCGCTGGGCGGCGCAGCTGCTCAATCATCTTATTTTCGCTAATCCTGGTAACAAGCAGGCGAAAGATCTGCAGGCGGAAATCTTTACGCAGCTGGGCTATCAAAGCGAAAACGCCATCTGGCGCAACGAATATCTCAGCGGAGCGAAGGAGCTTCGTGATGGCGTTCCTGTCCTGCCGGTCGCCAGTACGCTGGATAGCGATTTAACCGCCAGTATCGAGCCTGAAACCCTGCTTGATTATATGGGCGTGACGTTAAACGGCCCGAAAGCGGACGGCAAAACCCTTCGTTTCAACTGGACGCTGCCAGAGGGCGACACCTATGGCGTGGAGCTCAATAACAGCGTGATTATCTATCACAAAGGGCTACCGTTTACCGATGCGGCATTCAGCCTCAAAGCCAATGTCGTCGACGTGGCGCGGCTGATAAGCCACAGCGCCCCCGTGGATAAAATCCTGGGCGATGGCACGGTATCTCTAAAGGGTAACCCGCAGAAACTGGACGAATTACTCGGGCTACTGGATGTCTTCCCGCCGATGTTCAATATCGTCACCCCTTAAACTCTGACGGCTCCCGGCTTGAGCGGGCGGGAGCCCTGCGCCTAAAAATAACAGGAGGGCTTTATGCGAAGCTCTGAGCGTAACCTTTTGGTCGCCATTATAGTTTTGATAGTGGGAATGCTGCTCGTCTTATTGCCGGTCTATGTGCGCGCCGATAATGCCCGCGACTGGCAAAACATGCCAAAAGATAAAAACCTGATTTTCGGTTACTACAGTAATATTCATACCAACACATCCATTGACAGCGCCCTGCCCGTGGACGGCGCGAGCGTCGATGCCGATCTCTACCTGCTGCGCTTTGCCCGCTCTTTTGATATTGACGGGCGAATATCGGCGATACAAATCATTCAACCTTACGCCAGCGTGACGGCCTCACTCGATAACGCCCGGTATTTCACCGGATCGCTGAGCCATGAAAATCTCGGCGATACGCAGGTTATTTTTGCCCATAACCTGTTTGGTGCCCCCGCGCTAAGTGAAGAAGAGTTTCGCCGCTGGCAGCCTGAAATGTTTCTCAGCGCCGCCATGTGGCTCACGTTACCGACCGGTGACTACGACAGCAGTAATACGATCAATATCGGCGCGAACCGCTGGTCGTTTAAACCCGAACTGGCGTTTGGCTTGCCCCTTGGCCCAACCTGGCTGGAGCTTAACAGCTGGGTAAGTTTTTACACCGACAATAAAGACTATCAGCAAAACAGCCGCCTTGAGCAGCGCCCGCTCTATACGCTGGAAGGCCACTGGAGCTATACCCTTTCCCCCGCGCTGTGGCTGGCATTAGACGGAAGCTGGGCAAAAGGAGGTGAAACACGCGTTGATGGTCAGTTACAGGACGATGAGCAGGAAAACGTGCTGCTGGGCGGCTCCGTCGGCTTTATGCTGAGCCCGCACTTTGGTGGAATGGTCGCTTACACCGATACAGCCAAACACCGGGATGCCTCACCTGACATCACAACGTGGACCTTCAGGCTTCAGTATTTCTGGTAAGGAGACGACGTCAATGCGCTGTATGACATTGTTTATCGCGCTACTGGGCGCGTTGCCAGTACTGGGCCTGGCGGAAGAGACGGATGCAGTAGAAAAAGCCACCAATCCGCTGCATCTTTCCACTTCAATCGCGCTTCAGGACTATTACACCCCGGCGCTTTACGGTAGCGATCAGCACACCAACGATACGCTGATGCGCGCAACCGTGCCGATTGCCGCTAACGACTGGGTGCCTGTGCCGCAGATTCTGCGCATAACCGCCCCGCTCGCTACCCGCCCCCAGCCCGGCAGCGGCTACAGCACCGGGTTAGGTGATATCAATCTGTTCGATATTTTTCTGCTTAAACAGGACGGGGTTAAAATCGGCGTCGGACCGCTAATCACGGCCTCTTCCGCCTCGGAAGACGAACTGGGAAGCGGCAAATGGCAGGCGGGGTTATCCGCTATCGCCATCAAATCCAGCCCCAGATGGATGGCGGGCACGCTGGTGCAGTGGCAAACAAGTTTTGCGGGGGATGGCGAACGCGATGACGTAGAAACGGGTACGTTTCAGCCCATCGTGGTCTATAAGTTGCCAAAAGGCTGGTATTTACGCACCTCCGGCATCTGGACCTTGAATATGAAAAATGATGATTATTACATCCCACTCGGCTTTGGCGGCGGACGTGCCTGGGCAATGGGCGATAAAGTCATGAGCACTTTTGTAGAGCCGCAATGGACCGTGGCACATAAAGGGGACTATTTACCGGAGTTCACCCTGTTCGCCGGTGTCAGTATCACAATGTAAAAAAAGGCCGCTTTACAGCGGCCAACCATGTCGAAACGGACATTTTTTTATACTTCAACGCTCCCCGTTCGGGGAGCAGAGAGGACTTACTTAATGATGGATTTCAGTGCTTCGCCGATATCCGCCAGGCTGCGAACGGTTTTCACGCCTGCGGCTTCCAGCGCTGCGAATTTCTCATCAGCCGTACCTTTACCGCCAGCGATGATCGCGCCTGCGTGACCCATACGCTTGCCTTTCGGCGCGGTCACACCCGCGATGTAGCCCACAACCGGCTTGGTTACGTGTTCTTTGATGTAAGCAGCCGCTTCTTCTTCCGCGCTACCACCGATCTCACCGATCATCACGATCGCTTCGGTCTGTGGATCTTCCTGGAACAGCTTCAGGATGTCGATGAAGTTAGAGCCTGGGATCGGGTCACCGCCGATGCCCACGCAGGTGGACTGGCCGAAACCGTAATCGGTGGTCTGCTTAACCGCTTCATAGGTCAGGGTGCCGGAACGGGAAACGATGCCCACTTTACCCGGCTTGTGAATGTGCCCCGGCATGATGCCGATTTTGCATTCGCCCGGGGTGATTACGCCTGGACAGTTCGGGCCGATCATGCGCACACCTGCTTCATCCAGCTTCACCTTCACGGTCAGCATATCCAGCGTCGGGATACCTTCGGTGATGGTGATGATCAGTTTGATGCCTGCGTCGATCGCTTCCAGAATGGAGTCTTTGCAGAACGGTGCCGGAACGTAGATCACGGTCGCGGTTGCGCCCGTCGCTTCTACCGCTTCACGCACGGTGTTGAACACCGGCAGGCCCAGATGCGTGGTGCCGCCTTTACCTGGCGTTACGCCGCCAACCATCTGCGTGCCGTAGGCAATCGCCTGTTCGGAGTGGAAAGTCCCCTGGCTACCGGTGAAGCCCTGGCAGATAACCTTGGTATCTTTATTAATTAAAACTGACATTATTTCCCCTCCACTGCGGCAACAACCTGCTGAGCTGCATCCGTCAGACTTTTCGCTGCAATAATATTCAGGCCGCTGTCAGCCAGTTTTTTCGCGCCGAGTTCAGCGTTGTTACCTTCCAGACGTACAACAACCGGAACGTTAACACCCACTTCTTCTACCGCACCGATGATACCGTCAGCAATCAGGTCACAGCGGACGATGCCGCCGAAGATGTTAACCAGTACCGCTTTAACGTTGTCGTCAGAGAGGATGATTTTAAACGCTTCGGTTACGCGCTCTTTGGTTGCGCCACCGCCCACGTCGAGGAAGTTTGCTGGCTCACCACCGTGCAGCTTAACGATGTCCATGGTGCCCATTGCCAGGCCCGCACCGTTAACCATGCAGCCGATGTTGCCATCCAGCGCGACGTAGTTCAGTTCCCACTGCGCAGCCTGCGCTTCACGCGGGTCTTCCTGAGACTGGTCGCGCATTTCACGCAGATCCGGCTGGCGGAACAGCGCGTTGCCGTCAGCGCCCAGCTTGCCGTCGAGGCAGATCAGGTCGCCCTGAGTGGTGATCACCAGCGGGTTGATCTCGATCAGCGCCAGATCGCGCTCCAGGAAGATAGTCGCCAGCCCCATGAAGATCTTGGTGAACTGCTGAACCAGTTTACCTTCCAGGCCCAGTTTGAACGCCAGTTCGCGCCCCTGGTAAGGCATTGGGCCCGCCAGCGGATCGATAGCTACTTTGTGGATCAGGTGCGGGGTTTCTTCCGCCACTTTTTCGATTTCCACGCCGCCTTCGGTAGACGCCATGAACACCACGCGACGGGAGCTACGGTCTACAACCGCGCCCAGGTACAGTTCTTTCGCGATGTCGGTCGCCGCTTCCACCAGGATCTGGTTAACCGGCTGGCCGTTCGCATCTGTCTGGTAGGTTACCAGACGCTTGCCGAGCCAATGTTCAGCAAACGCACGAATTTCTTCTTTGCTCTTAACAACCTTCACACCGCCCGCTTTACCACGGCCACCAGCGTGAACCTGACACTTAACTACCCACGGGCCGGAACCGATTTTAGATGCGGCTTCTTCTGCTTCACGCGGGGTAGTACAGGCATAACCCACCGGAGCCGGTAAGCCATACCGGGCAAACAGCTGTTTGGCCTGATATTCATGTAAGTTCATGTGTTCTATCCATCCTTCAGGTAATCGTTAGGTAGTGCTTTTGTAGGCCCGGCAAGCAACGCGCCGCCGGGCAAGACTGCAAAAACTAGACGTCCAGCAGCAGACGCGTTGGATCTTCCAGCAGCTCTTTAATAGCAACCAGGAAGCCTACGGACTCGCGGCCGTCGATCAGGCGGTGATCGTAAGAGAGCGCCAGGTACATCATTGGCAGGATCTCCACTTTACCGTCAACCGCCATCGGACGATCTTTAATGGCATGCATACCCAGGATCGCGCTCTGCGGCGGGTTAATGATCGGGGTAGACATCAGCGAACCGAATACGCCGCCGTTGGTAATGGTGAAGTTACCACCGGTCAGGTCGTCTACGGTCAGCTTGCCGTCGCGGCCTTTCACGGCCAGCTCTTTGATTTTTTTCTCGATATCAGCCATGCCCAGGGTGTCCACATCACGCAGAACTGGGGTCACCAGGCCGCGTGGGGTAGAAACCGCCATGCTGACGTCGAAGTAGTTGTGGTAAACCACGTCATCGCCATCGATGGACGCGTTCACTTCCGGGTAGCGTTTCAGCGCTTCAACCACCGCCTTCACGTAGAAGGACATAAAGCCCAGACGGATACCGTGACGTTTTTCAAACGCGTCACCGTACTGCTTACGCAGGTCCATGATTGGCTTCATGTTCACTTCGTTGAAGGTGGTCAGCATCGCGGTGGAGTTTTTCGCTTCCAGCAGACGCTCGGCCACACGCTTACGCAGGCGCGTCATTGGTACGCGTTTTTCGCTGCGGGCACCCAGAGCAGGCTGAGCTGCTGGTGCTGCCGCAGGGGCTTTCGCTTCTGCCTGAGCAGGCGCTTTCGCCAGGTGTTTGTCGATGTCTTCGCGGGTCAGACGACCGCCCACACCGGTGCCTTTGATGGCTGCCGGGTCAAGGCTGTGTTCAGCCAGCAGGCGACGGATCGCCGGGCTGAGGGCGTCGTTAGACTGTTCTTCCAGAGAAGCCTGCTGGCGCTGAGCCGGCGTAGAGGCTTTCTCTTCAGATTTCGCGCTGGACTCTTTGCCCGCGCTGTTGCCTTCACGCAGGCGACCCAGGATCTGACGAGAGGTGACGGTGGTACCTTCATCTTCCAGCACCGCGTCCAGAACGCCATCCGCCGAAGCCGGTACTTCCAGTACCACTTTGTCAGTTTCGATTTCTACCAGCACTTCATCGCGCTTAACGGCATCGCCTGGTTTTTTGTGCCAGGTAGCGACGGTCGCATCTGCTACGGATTCAGGCAGGTCGGGAACAAGAATATCTACGCTACTCATTTTGTATCCTTTAATTAATCGACGTTCAGCGCGTCATTGACCAGATCTTGTTGCTGCTTCTGGTGAACGGACATATACCCTACCGCCGGAGAGGCGGAGGCCGGGCGACCTGCATAGCGCAGGGCTGACCCAAATGGAATCACTTCACGGAAATGATGCTGGCTGCAGTACCATGCGCCCTGGTTGAGCGGCTCTTCCTGGCACCAGACAAAATCATGTACGTGAGCGTACTGTTTCAGCACTTCCTGCATCGCCTGATGCGGGAACGGATAAAGCTGTTCGATACGCACGATGGCGACATCTTTCTGATCGTTCTTGCGGCGCTGTTCCAGCAGGTCGTAATAAACCTTACCAGAACACATCACCACACGCTTCACGGCCTGCGGATCCAGCTCGTCAATTTCACCGATGGCCGGCAGGAAGGTGCCGTTCGCCAGCTCTTCCAGGCTGGACACCGCCAGCGGATGACGCAGCAGGGATTTCGGCGACATCACTACCAAAGGACGACGCATACCGCGCAGCGCCTGACGACGCAGCATGTGGTACACCTGAGCCGGGGTGGACGGCACGCAAACCTGCATGTTCTGCTCGGCGCAGAGCTGCAGATAACGTTCCAGACGCGCGGAGGAGTGCTCCGGACCCTGTCCTTCATAACCGTGCGGCAGGAGCATCACCAGGCCACACATACGGCCCCACTTCTGCTCACCGGAGGAGATGAACTGGTCGATAACCACCTGCGCGCCGTTGGCGAAGTCACCGAACTGCGCTTCCCAGATGGTCAGGGTGCGAGGTTCTGCCGTGGCGTAACCGTATTCGAAGGCCAGGACCGCTTCTTCAGACAGCACGGAGTCCCAGACCTTGAACTGGCCCTGACCGTTATGCACGTGCTGCAGCGGGGTGTAGGTTGAACCGTTAGACTGGTTGTGAACAACCGCGTGACGGTGGAAGAAGGTGCCACGGCCCGCATCTTCACCGGACAGACGAACAGGAATACCTTCGTCAACCAGCGTTGCGTAAGCCAGCGTTTCTGCGCCGCCCCAGTCGAACAGCTTCTCGCCTGCCGCCATAGACTGGCGGTCAGCGTAGATTTTCGCCACGCGAGACTGCATCTCGATAGCGTCCGGCACGGTGCTGATGCGTTTAGCCAGCTCCTGCAGGCGCTTCATCTCAACCTTGTTCGGGTAGCTCTCATCCCACTCGTGGTTGAGGTACGGCGACCAGGTAAAGGAGTGCATGTTCATTGGACGCAGCTCTTTCACTACGCATTCACCCGCGTCCAGCGCGTCGCGGTAGAGGTTGACCATTTCGGTCGCATCTTCCAGCGTCGCCACTTTTTCGCTTTCCAGCTTGTCAGCATAGATTTTGCGTGGCGTCGGGTGTTTTTTGATTTTCTGGTACATCAACGGCTGGGTTGCACTTGGCTCATCCGCTTCGTTGTGGCCGTGACGGCGGTAGCAGAAGAGGTCAATGAACACATCACGTTTAAAGGTGTTACGGAAGTCCAGCGCCAGACGGGTAACGAACGCAACGGCTTCAGGGTCATCCGCGTTAACGTGGAAGATCGGCGCCTGTACCATCTTACCGATGTCGGTGCAGTACGGGGTAGAACGCGCATCCAGCGGGTTAGAGGTGGTGAAGCCCACCTGGTTGTTAATTACGATGCGAACGGTACCGCCCACTTCATAACCACGCGCTTTCGACATGTTCAGGGTTTCCTGAACCACGCCCTGCCCTGTGACCGCCGCATCACCGTGAATGGTGATTGGCAGCACTTTGTTGCTGCTTGGCTCGTCCAGACGATCCAGACGCGCGCGCACGGAGCCGATAACCACCGGGCTGACGATTTCCAGGTGTGACGGGTTAAACGCCAGCGCCAGGTGAACCAGACCGCCTTCGGTTTCGATATCCGACGAGAAGCCCATGTGGTACTTCACGTCGCCGGTGCCGAGGTGTTCTTTATGTTTGCCTGCGAATTCGTCGAACAGGTCCTGCGGTTTTTTACCCAGCACGTTGACCAGCACGTTCAGACGACCACGGTGCGCCATGCCCAGTACCACTTCACGGGTACCGCTCTTGCCTGCGTGACGAATCAGCTCTTTCAGCATCGGCACCAGTGCGTCACCGCCTTCCAGCGAGAAGCGTTTTGCGCCCGGGAATTTCGCGCCCAGATAGCGCTCAAGGCCTTCCGCTGCGGTCAGTTCGTTCAGGAAGCGTTTCTTCTCGTCGGCCGAGAAGGTCGCGTGGCCCGCTACAGATTCGATACGCTGCTGGATCCAGCGTTTCTCTTCGGTAGAGGTAATGTGCATGTATTCCGCGCCGATGGAGCCGCAGTAGGTTTGCTTGAGCGCGTCAATCAGATCGCCCAGCTTCATCGTGTCTTTGCCGATGGCAAAGGAACCTACGTTAAAGCTTTCCTGGAAATCGGCCTCGGTCAGATCGTGATACGCCGGATCGAGATCGGCCACACGTTCCTGCTGCCACAGTCCCAGCGGATCGAGATTCGCATGCTGGTGACCACGGAAGCGATAAGCGTTGATGAGCTGCAGGACTTTAACCTGCTTCGCATTGGTGTCAGGGTCGGAAATCGCAGAAGAGTAACGTGAGGCATCCTTCGCCAGACGACGGAAATAATCACGTGTTTTGGAATGGAATTGATCCGGTTTGACCCCTGTGCCAGGCAACTGCTGGAACATGGAACGCCAGTTTGCGTCCACTGAGTCAGGATCGGTTAAGAAGTCTTCATAGAGCTGTTCTATCCAGCTCTGGTTCGCACCAGAGAGGTAAGAAGAGTCCAGCCAGGCTTTCATTGCGCCGTTCTGCATCGTGATCCCTTAAGCATTTTTATGCTTACTTTCGCCGTAGAAACTACCACGCACACCACGTGTACGTGCCGGGGTTCACCTGCGAGCTCTTTGTGGCCCGCGAAGGAACCTTTAGAAACTGTCTTAAGGGTTTCCCCTCACCCCGACCCTCTCCCACAGGGAGAGGGGGAAGGTCGTCGGCAGTTTTTAAAGATTTCCTGCAATCTGTTCCCTCTCCCTTTGGGAGAGGGTTAGGGTGAGGGGAACAGCGCTCCCCTCTCACTACTTACGCACTGCGCTGCAGCAGCATCGACTTAATATGGCCGATGGCGCGCGTCGGGTTCAGCCCCTTCGGACACACACTGACGCAGTTCATGATGCTATGGCAGCGGAATACGCTGAAAGCGTCACTCAGTCCTTCCAGACGGCTGTCGGTTTCGGTGTCGCGGCTGTCGATCAGGAAGCGATAGGCAGCCAGCAGACCGGCCGGGCCGATAAACTTGTCCGGGTTCCACCAGAACGACGGGCAGGACGTTGAACAGCATGCGCAGAGAATACACTCGTACAACCCATCGAGTTTTTCACGCTGCTCAGGAGACTGTAAGTGCTCGCGAGCGGGTGGATTTTGCCCATTATTCAATAAGTAAGGCTTAATCTTCTCATATTGTGCATAGAATTGCCCCATGTCTACCACCAAATCACGCACGACCGGCAGGCCTGGCAGAGGACGGATAACAATTTTCTGGCCAGGACGCTGCAACGCTGAAATTGGCGTGATGCAGGCCAGACCGTTTTTGCCGTTCATGTTCACACCGTCAGAGCCACAAACCCCTTCACGGCAGGAGCGGCGGAACGACAGCGTAGGATCTTTTTCTTTCAGCTGGATTAAGGCATCCAGCAGCATCATGTCACGACCTTCTTCCGCTTCGAGGGTGTAATCCTGCATACGCGGAGCATCGTCTACATCCGGGTTATAACGATAAACTGAGAATTCGAGTTTCATTATCCTGTCTCCGCATTAGTAAGTACGAATCTTCGGCGGGAACGCCGGACGCAGTTTCGGTTCCATATTGACGCTACGACGCGTCATGGTTTCCGACTCTGGCAGATACAGGGAATGGCACAGCCAGTTTTCGTCATCACGATCCGGGAAGTCGAAGCGGCTATGCGCGCCACGGCTTTCGGTACGGAAGTTTGCCGACATCGCGGTCGCGAACGCGGTTTCCATCAGGTTATCCAGTTCCAGGCACTCAACGCGCTGGGTGTTGAACTCGCTGGAGGTATCGTCCAGACGGGCATTTTTCAGACGCTCGCGGATCGCTTTCAGCTGCTCAAGCCCTTTGGCCATCGCGTCGCCTTCGCGGAATACCGAGAAGTTGTGCTGCATGCACTCCTGCAGCGCTTTACGGATTTCCACCGGGTCTTCGCCGTTACGGTTACCGTTCCAGCGGTTGAGGCGCTCAAGAGAGGCATCGATTTCGTCGTCGGTCGCATCACGCAGCGCGCCCTGCTCGGCTATGGATTCCTGCAGATGCAGACCCACCGCACGACCAAACACCACCAGGTCCAGCAGGGAGTTGCCGCCCAGACGGTTTGCGCCGTGTACGGATACGCAGGCAATTTCGCCCACCGCGAACAGGCCAGGAATGACCACGTCTTCGCCCTGCTCGTTCACGGTCAGCGCCTGACCGGTCACTTTGGTCGGAATACCGCCCATCATGTAGTGGCAGGTAGGGATAACCGGAATCGGCTCTTTCACCGGGTCGACGTGCGCGAAGGTGCGGGACAGCTCCAGAATGCCCGGCAGACGGGATTCCAGCACTTCTTTACCCAGATGGTCGAGCTTCAGCTTCGCGTGTGGACCCCATGGGCCGTCACAGCCGCGGCCTTCACGGATTTCGACCATGATGGAACGCGCCACCACGTCACGACCCGCCAGGTCTTTCGCATTCGGGGCATAACGCTCCATGAAGCGCTCGCCGTGTTTGTTCAGCAGGTAGCCACCTTCACCACGGCAGCCTTCCGTCACCAGAACACCCGCGCCGGCGATACCGGTTGGGTGGAACTGCCACATCTCCATATCCTGCACCGGTACGCCCGCGCGGATAGCCATACCGACACCGTCACCGGTGTTGATGTGGGCGTTGGTGGTGGACTGGTAAATACGGCCTGCGCCGCCGGTCGCCAGCACGGTCGCGCGGGCTTTGAAGTAAACCACTTCACCGGTTTCGATGCACAGCGCGGTACAACCGACGATTGCGCCATCGGCGTTTTTCACCAGATCCAGCGCATACCACTCGGAGAAGATGGTGGTGTGGTTTTTCAGGTTCTGCTGATAGAGCGTGTGCAGCAGCGCGTGACCAGTACGGTCAGCCGCTGCCGCAGTACGTGCCGCCTGCTCGCCGCCGAAGTTTTTCGACTGGCCGCCAAACGGACGCTGATAGATGGTGCCATTTTCCAGACGGGAGAATGGCAGACCCATATGATCCAGCTCCAGAATCGCTTCCGGGCCGGTTTTACACATATATTCGATGGCGTCCTGGTCACCGATGTAGTCGGAACCTTTTACCGTGTCATACATGTGCCATTCCCAGTTATCTTCATGGGAGTTACCCAGCGCAACGGTGATACCGCCCTGCGCAGACACAGTGTGGGAACGGGTCGGGAAAACTTTAGAGAGCAGCGCACAGGTCTGGCCGCTCTGGGAAATTTGCAGTGCGGCACGCATACCTGCGCCACCGGCACCAATTACAACAGCATCAAATTCTCTGACTGGCAGTTTCATTACACACCCCACACCACAACGAATCCATAAATAACGTAAACCACCAGTGCAACAACAATGGCCAGCTGCAGTGGGAGGCGAATCGCCAGCGGTTTAACGTAATCGGTCAACACCTGCCACATGCCAATCCACGCATGAATAAGGATGGAGAACAGAGCCAGCAGGGTGAACACTTTGGTGAAGGCGGATCCGAAGAACCCACTCCAGATTTCCCACGTCAGCGTGCCGCTGGTCGCGAAGAAACCGATCATATAGATGATGTAAAGGGTGAGAACGATAGCGGTAGCACGGACAAGAATGAAGTCATGTACGCCGTTGCGTCCTAATGCGGAGGCGTTGCTTACCATACGAGAACTCCTGCGAGAAGTGAAAGCACGACAGTAATCACAAATGAAATGTTAGCGGAGCGTTTCCCGGCCTCGAAAGTCTCTTCCAGATAGCCAAAGTCCATCAGCATGTGGCGTACGCCGCCAACAACGTGATAGGCCAGCGCGGTGAGAATGCCCCACATGATAAATTTCACGAAGAAGCTGTTCATGATGGCAGAGGCCTGGAGGAATCCTTCAGGGGAAGAGAGGCTGGTGCCCAGTAACCACAGCAGAATACCGACCGCCACAAACGTAATTACACCTGAAACACGGTGCAGAATGGACGCTATTGCTGTTACGGGGAACCGGATCGTTTTCAGATCCAGATTGACAGGTCTTTGTTTTTTCACATTTCTTATCATGAATAACGCCCACATGCTGTTCTTATTGTTTCCTTCCTCCGGACTGCGATGCGGGTCAAGCAGCGTTCCTTTTCTATAACTGCGCGTCATGCAAAACAATGCTTCCAGATGCTTAAACGACACATTACAACGCTGGGTGGCTCGGGATTGCAGGGTGTTCCGGAGACCTGGCGGCAGTATAGGACGTTCACAAAATCATTACAATTAACCTACATACAGTTTGTCGGGTTTTCTCTGGAACAGTGATCAGGGTCACGATAACAACATCTTTTTAATTTTTAATCATCTGATTTGACAAATGTTAAACAATATTGTTACAAACGTCATCAGAAAAGGCATATAATGCGCAAAAGTTATGAGGTCTCTCTTTCACCTGACAAATAGTTATGTAACAGTGTGATGGTATTGACCGAAGTTATCAGGACAGTTATTAGTGATATACAGGTTTGAATAATTCGGACTGCAAAAACGCTGATTTGCTGTTGTTTCACTGATATTTCATTCGTTTACCTGCAAGGCGCCATAGCTCTGTACCCTGGTTACTCCTCGTGAGCTGAGCGGTAAGCCAAATAACAATCTGGTAACGGTGATTAACAGCTGAAAGCAAATCCGGTAAAGCGCAGTCTTAAGCATAAGGCGCTAAGGAGACCGTAAATGGCTGATACAAAGGCAAAACTCACCCTCAACGGTGGTGATGCTATTGAACTGGATGTGCTAAAAGGCACGCTCGGTCAGGATGTTATTGATATCCGTACGCTGGGTTCCAAAGGAGTTTTCACCTTTGACCCTGGATTTACCTCTACCGCATCTTGCGAATCCAAAATCACCTACATTGACGGTGACGAAGGTATCCTGCTCCATCGCGGCTTCCCCATCGATCAGTTAGCCACCGAATCCAACTATCTGGAAGTGTGCTACATCCTGCTGAACGGCGAAAAACCGACGCAGGCACAGTACGATGAATTCAAAACTACCGTAACCCGTCACACCATGATCCATGAGCAGATCACCCGTCTGTTCCATGCGTTCCGTCGTGACTCTCACCCGATGGCGGTGATGTGCGGGATTACCGGTGCGCTGGCGGCGTTCTACCACGATTCTCTGGACGTGAATAACCCGCGTCACCGTGATATCGCGGCGTTCCGCCTGCTGTCCAAAATGCCTACCATGGCGGCGATGTGCTACAAATACTCCATCGGCCAGCCGTTTGTGTATCCGCGCAACGACCTCTCCTACGCCGGTAACTTCCTGCGCATGATGTTCTCCACGCCGTGCGAAGAGTATGAAGTGAACCCGGTACTGGAACGCGCGATGGACCGTATTCTGATCCTGCACGCTGACCACGAACAGAACGCTTCGACCTCTACCGTCCGTACCGCAGGCTCTTCAGGCGCGAACCCGTTCGCCTGTATCGCGGCGGGCATCGCCTCCCTGTGGGGACCGGCGCACGGCGGCGCGAACGAAGCGGCACTGAAGATGCTGGAAGAGATCAGCTCCGTTGAGCACATTCCTGAGTTCGTGCGTCGCGCGAAAGACAAGAATGATTCTTTCCGCCTGATGGGCTTCGGTCACCGTGTTTACAAAAACTACGACCCGCGCGCGACCGTCATGCGTGAAACCTGCCACGAAGTGCTGAAAGAACTGGGCACGAAAGATGATCTGCTGGAAGTGGCGATGGAGCTGGAACACATCGCGCTGAACGACCCGTACTTCATCGAGAAGAAACTCTACCCGAACGTCGATTTCTACTCTGGCATTATTCTGAAAGCGATGGGCATTCCGTCTTCCATGTTCACCGTGATCTTCGCCATGGCGCGTACCGTAGGCTGGATTGCACACTGGAACGAAATGCACAGCGAAGGCATGAAGATCGCTCGTCCTCGTCAGCTGTATACCGGTTACGAGCAGCGTGATTTCAAATCAGATATTAAACGTTAATGCGTTTTGCCTGCTAAAAACGCGCCCGAGGGCGCGTTTTTTATTAGTTTAAATTGTATTTGAACCCCACACGCAGTTGATATTCACTTTTTGTATCATCGTCATCTTTATATTCGTCCAAATACCCAATTTCAAAGAAAGGATAGAACCGTGGCGTGGTATGGAAATTAAAAACCACGTTGTGCTGTAAGGTGTGATTTTTGCCATTGGCATACACGAATTTATCAGAGTGCGTTTTACTGTAATACGTCGGGTTATATTGCATCCAGAAGTCAGGGGCGAAATATTTCGTCAGATAAATATCCACGCGATGCTCTGACGAATCATCCCAATCCCCCTGTCGCGTTTCACTGTCATGATTCTGATGATTGTAGCGATAACGCAACACCGCCCCCAGTGTCGGATCAAAATGGTAACCAATCCCAATGTAAGGATCGATGCGAGACCCCGCCGATTCCCAATGGAAAACGGTACCTGGCTCCAGCCAGAACTGGCTAGCGCCGAGCGGGAAGGGTTTATTGAACTCCGCCTCCTGGTAACTACTTTTCCACTGATCCATGTGCTTACCTAAATCAGCATCGGTTTCAAAACTCCAGTACATGCTTTTCAGGATACTGTCCGGATCCTGAACCACGCCTGTTAGCATTAAACGTTGTAAAAAACTTTCGCTGGCGGTGCGGTATTGCGTACGCGGGGCAAAAAATACCGTAGTAAACGGTGTCGCTTTTACCGGTGCGGCAATAATATTATTATTATTTTCTGCACACACGCCCAGTGAAGAAAATGTTATTGCTGCTAATAGTATTACGCTTTTCCTTTTCATTATATAATCCTTGCCATTACAGAGATAAGTGCTCCCCTGTCTAATAAAAGACATAATGTAGAAAACAGGGAGAGCGAGATATTACCAGTAGCTATTCCATGACGAGGTCGCCCGTGCAATGGCTTCCATCAGGAAATAATCGCCCCAGGCACAGCATTCATTCACGCCAACGTTACCTTTAAAATAATAAACAGAATGTTTGAGTAATCCTTCCCCCTGCTGATGCGTCTGATTGAGGCAACGATCGATCATGCTTTCAATCATTTTTAACCCAAGCACCTCATAGCTTTCACGATCCGGATGGGTCACCGGTAACTGTTTCACCAGCTCCAGCAGTGCACAGGCAAGAATGGCGCTGGCAGAGCTGTCACGCTCGCTGTTCGGGTCCGTTAACGCCAGGTCCCAGTAGCAAATAAGATCGTCCGGCAGGCGGTTGATAAAGTAGTTCGCCAGGGTCTGGCTCAGCTCCAGCAGCTTTTTATCACCGGTATAGAGATAATTAAGCAGGAAACCATACACGCCCCACGCCTGCCCGCGCGCCCAGCAGGAATCATCAGAGAACCCCTGGTGGGTATTGCCAAACCGTGGCTCACCGGTGTTGACATCCATATAGTACGTGTGGAATGTCGAACCATCTTCGCGAACAATATAGCGCCGTGCCTGTTCAATATGCCTTTTTGCGGCTTCAGCATAGCGTGGCTCACCGGTAATAAGACTGGCCTGATATAACAGCGGCAAATTCATATTACAGTCGATGATCATTCTTCCCTGCTGCTCAGGGTTATCCAGCTCCCCCCACGCCTGAATAATGCCGCAGCGGTGATGGTAGCGCTCCATTAACACTTCAGCGGCCTGCAGGGCGATGTATTTTGCCTCTCTGTCGCCCGTCAGCTTGTTGCCTGCGATACAGGAGAGACTGTATAAGAACCCCAGATCGTGGTGATTTGTACAATCACGTTTGGCAATACGTTCACCAAATGAGCGGACATGCTGCTCAGCTAACCTGCGATAGCTTGCTTCCCCGGTCCATTCCCACGCGAGCCAGAGTTGCCCGGTCCAGAAACTGGTCGTCCACTCCTGATTATCAATGACCGGATACTTACCGTTACGACAGGCCGCATCGGGAAAGCGCTGTCCGAACCAGGCCATGTTCCGCTCAACCGCGCTGACGATTAACGGCATGGCATTACGGATCTTGGTTGCAATCGCCGCGCGCTCACCATGGCGCAGCACAAAAGGGACAATCGGTTCCTTACGTATATTCTCAGACATCATTCTCTCGTTCTCGTTGCTTCAGTGAAGGGCTTCCTGACCCGGTGACGGAAGGACCGGGGTCTTTTTGTGCTGGTAACACGCACAGAGGGTAAACGCAGAAATTCCCGTAAACACCAGTGCTATCAGCCCCATAATCAGATAGGTGTGCTCAAACCCAATCGTCTGGTAGGCATAGCCAGCCGGGGGCGCCACCACAATTGAGCCCACATAGATCATCGCCTGATACCCCAGCAGATACATCGTGGCGTTGACGCGCTTATCAAAATGCTCGGCGATGTACTTAAAGACCGAAACCAGAATCAGGGCGATTTCGATCCCATACAGCGGTTTGATCAGGCAGATAATGACCGGGTCGCTTGTCAGGCCGGAGACAATTAATCGAAGGCTGATCACCAGTCCGGTCAGCAACATTCCCTGTTTAGCCCCAATGCGATTAATAATGGCGGGCACTAACATCATGCCGAAAAACTCCGCCGCAGATTGCGTTGTACTCATATAGCCAAACATGGCATTCCCCTCTTCTTTTGTGCTGAAGAAGGTGACGAAGTAGCGGGAAAACTGCTGTTCAGCGATAAACATCATCCACGCCACACCGGCGATGTAGAGCGCAAAGGTCCAGAATTTTTTATTACGTAACAGGTTATACACGTCGCCGATCACGATTTTTTCTTTCGACAGAACGTTGTTCTCTTCCTGACCGAAATGATCGACTTTGAGCGTCAGCAACACCGCAAGCATGCACAGCGCGGAAAGGCTACTGATAACAAAGTTAATTTTTGGCGAGATGTTATAGAGATAACCGGAAAATGAGGAGGCCGTGGCCCAGCCCAGCGCGGCCCACATGCGGATACGGCCAAACTCCATATCGTATAAACGGCTGAAACGGTCGACATAAGACTCTTCCGCCGCCACCCCCGCATACCAGCCAAGGCTGAAAAACAAGGCCCCGACGATCATACCGCTGACAAAATGGGTCTCCAGCAGCGGCAGATAGCACCAGATAAAAAAGGGAGCCATTAATGCGGAAACGACGCAGACAAAGTAAAGCAGATGCTTTTTCATGCCCATCTTGTCCATGATATAGCCGTAGATGGGCTTAAAAATGACGGCAAAAACGCCGTTAACGGCAAACACCGTGCCAATTTCGATGCCATCAAGCCCGGCTTTATCCCCCAGCCAGATAGCGTAAAGACCAAAACTGGCAGCCCAGGTAAAGGTAAACAGAAAAACGAAGAGGCTTAGTTTGATGTAAGCCGAACGTGTTGATTGAACAGGGTTCATGGTTATCTTTCTCCGCACGCACGCCAGGTGCGTCAGTTATTGTATGTGTAGGGTATTCGTGTTCAGCGTGAGAACCTGGCTCTGGGGATCGAAAGCCAGTGTCATCGGTGGCGGCAGGACAAAGTCCATCGTGGCCGTTACGACACACGCCAGCCAGTGCGTACCCGGTTCAAGCAATGCGCCCAGACAGGGGATCTCGCCCGGTGCGGCATGGAGAATGTGGCTGTTGGGGGGCGTCGTGACGGTCAGGGCGTGACGCTCGCAGAGCAGATCCACAATCTGGCTACACCCGGACAAAGTGTTGAGCGTTACCTCGTGGGAAGCCTTACTGGTCTCCACGAGTAAATCACGATTGACGGCGAACCCGCCCTCGACGCTGTCGAGCGTGCGCAGGGTTTCAACCCGGTGGAGTCGGATGTGTCCCTGTTGATGCGGGATAAGCCAGGTCGTAACAAGTACATCCGACCAGGGTTGCCAGGTACTGCGGAGCCAGGCGTCAGTCATCTCGACAGAGGTGCATTCACGACGTCCGCGCCAGTAGTTATCCTGTTCGCTGAGCATTAGCATGGAATCGCAGGCCGCATGATTCAGGGCATCATTTCCCCGCGAAAGCGTGAAACCAAAGTGGCTGGAATAGGCAAATTTGCTGTATTTCGCCTCGAAATTGACGAAGTTATTCCGATCGTATTGACCCGACATCAGCATCCACACGTGCCGGTTTTCGTCGGCATGAACGATGATTTGCCCGGCCTCTTTTATCTGATGGATATTTTCCCGCACCGGCAGCGGTGCGGGCTCGGCCTGCCAGAATGGGCTGTCATCCGGCAACGCAAGGATCAATAATGTTTTGCAGGCCCACCAGGGAGAGCACGGACTGTTGTAATCTTCCGTCATCACCAGGTTCGGGTAGGTATACCCCAGGGTAAATAAGCCCTCCTTGTCAGTGAAGGGCTGCGCTATCCACCAGTTGAGATGGCGAAGGATCAGACCTTTTACAACCTCCAGCGACAGTACATCCAGCCCGGTATAGGCCACTGCACTCCAGAATGCGGCCTGGACAAAGCGGTAGGTCAGGCTACGGCCAAACGGTATCGCATTGCCGTCGGCGGTGAAATAGTGGATATAGTCGTCCGCAAACTGACGCGCCCGCTGGCGATAACAGAGACAACGGGTTGGATCGACATCCTGCATAAAGTGGCTGTACAGCAGACTGTAAAAATGGAAACCGCTGGAAATGTAGTAATCGCGTGGCTTTCCGGCGCCGTCGGAATACCAGCCGTTACCCAGCCAAAAAGGTTCGACCGCGTTCAGATGCTTATCTATCACCATCATGTCGTAATGGCGCCCTACCTGTTTCAGGCCAACCTGAACCAGCACCGGGAAAAAATGCCAGTTATTATCTGGGATGGTTATATCGGCGCTCTGACGCAGCCAGCGCTCCAGATTGTCCTGCTCGTCAGGGGAAAGCCCCTGCCAGATCCCCGTTTCCGGTAAGGCCAGCGCCAGACCAAACGCCGCCATTTCAACACAGCGCTGGTCGTTGTCAGACAGATCGCCCCAATAGTCCGGATGCTGAGGATCGCAACCGCATCGGATGCCCTGTAAAAACAGGTCCCGATACCCACCCGCGTCACCCCCGCTCAATAGCGGAGCAAGCGCCCACATCAGACGAGCAAAGCCCTCAATGCCCGCGATATCGTCCGAATAGTGAGCCACCGTTTCCCCGATGTGCAAACGGGTGTTTTCCCGGTTCAGATGGGGCGTGGCAGCGGCGATCCAGCCCTCTGCGACTCGGCAATAATCGTTCCTTGTTTGCATAATGAAACCTCGTTTCATTTGATGATTTCGGGGCATCATAAGGATTCAGGGACGCAGACAAATGTGATAATTGTCGTATTTTCAAACAGCGCAGGTGATTATGAACAACATTGGCTGGAATTCTGGCGGGAAAGTTTGGTTAAAATGATAAAAGTTTAAGTTAGTTCACATGCTCTCAGAGGCCACCATGCAGCGTTCTGAAGACAACTGTTATCTGGAACATATCAATCTCACCGACAAGTCGATCTACTTTAACCGTATGAAAGATATGCCAGCGAATTACTATCACTGGCATCAATGTGTGGAAATTTTATCGGTGTCTCAGGGGGTCGGGATTGCGTTGATGGAGCATCAGCAATATACGGTCAAACCCGGGCGGATCTTTATTTTCCCGCCGGGGAAACTTCACAAGGTTTACGTCGAGCAGGACGCGCGCAATATCTACCACCGAACGACACTGCACTTTAACGGTTCCGTCATTGACCACTATCTGCGTGATTTCCCTCGTCAGCAGAAACTGCTTCGCCAGCTGTGTGGTCGAGGAGAAAAAGCCCGGGTCTTTGATGTGCACGACGTACAACCCGTCATTGAGAACGTACTGGGTCGCTTTGAAGTGCTGATGAAAAGTGAAACGTTCAGCATCAGTGACAGCGCATTTCTGGTGATGCAGCTGATCAGCCTGCTCCCCTGGCAGGAGCAGGCCACCGGGCAGAATACCTTTTCGGCGAATATTATCCGCTGGCTCGAAACCCGCTTTCATCAGCGCTGTACCCTGGAAGAGATCGCCAGCGCCATGGGGTGTTCCCGTGGACATACGTCCCGCCGATTCCACGATGAAACGGGCGGGACTATTCAGGAATATTTGATGATGAGGCGTATCCGCCAGGCGTGCGAATTATTACTGCACAGCAACGCCACGGTACGGGAGATTGCCGCACAGGTTGGCTTCTCCGAATACGCCTGGTTTATTACCTGCTTTCGCAAAAATATCGGAAAGACGCCCCTGCAGTATCGCAAGACCTACGCCTCATCATAACGTTAGCGTTGGCAGTGGGGGCACCAGTAAAACGGTCGTGAAGAGAGCGTAGTCTTCTCAATTATCCCGCCGCATCGCTCGCACTTTTTCCCCGCCCGATGAAACACCTTGAACCTGAACAGCGCCCCGTGATGCTTATTCTCATCCACCACGCCGCGCGTATTGTACGACAGCCGCGGAATATCCAGCAGCGCGTGGGATAACGCCTCCAGCTGTTCATCATTCAACTGAGACGCTTTATGTTGCGCCGCCAGCCCGACTTCCCAGAGGATCTCCACCCGCAGGTAGTTACCCAGCCCGGCCAGAAAGGCCTGGTCGAGCAACAGCCCGGAAAACTGCCGATTGCGGAATTTGGTTGATAACAACCGGGCTTTGACATCGCTTGCCGTCAGGCGCATGTCCAGCACGTCCGGCCCGACCCGCAGCAGAAACGGGTGCGTAAGCAGCTGCTCCGGCGTTAACATTTCGATATCCGACGCGCTGTACAGCAGGATCGCCTTATCGGCCGTTTGCAGCCTGACGCGCAGCACGCGGGTGGTTTGCGGCTGCTCGTCCGCCTCCACCACTCGCCAGACGCCGTAAAGCTGGTTATGGCTATATAACGTCAGGTTATGGGAAAAGTGCGTCAGTAAGGCTTTGCCGCGCGTTTCAATATGGGTCACCGTCTGCCCCACCAGCTGCGATTCAAACGGTTTTAGCTGAGGAAAAGCAAACCAGACATCTGTCAACGGTTTGCCCTTTATCGCCGCCTCCAGGCTATCCGCCGCGCGGCGGATCTCCGGACCTTCAGGCATGTTATTGTCCTTTTATGATTCGTCTGCGCTGACAAGAATGCCCTCTTCAGCGAACGCCGCCCGGAGGCGGCGCGCGAACTGGAGCGCATGCTCGCCGTCGCCGTGTAGACACACCGTATCGGCCTGCACGTTCGCCGGTGTTCCGTCCACGGCGGTGACACGTCCAGCGCGCACCATCTCCAGCGTTTGCGCCAGTGCTTTAGCTTCGTCGGTTATCAGCGCACCGGCCTGCGTACGCGGAACCAGGCTACCGTCCGGCATGTATCCCCGATCGGCAAACACTTCCTGCCGCGTCGTCAGCCCCAGCCGTTCTCCGGCACGAATAAGCTCGCTGCCCGCCAGGCCTACCAGAATCAGCTGCGGATTGCAGTCCCGCAACGCGCGGGCGATGGCGTCCGCCAGCGCCAGCTCTTTCGCTGCCTGGTTATAGAGCATGCCGTGCGGCTTGACGTGGCGCAACACACCATTCTCAGCGCGCACTATCGCCTCCAGGGCGCCGATCTGGTAGAGCACCTGAGCGTAGACCGTCTCCGGCGGCAGATCCATCGCCGTGCGGCCAAAGTTATCCCGGTCAGGGAAGCTTGGGTGAGCCCCAATCGCGACGCCATTCTTAATGGCATTACGCACGCTCGCCAGCATGGTCTGCGCATCGCCCGCGTGAAAGCCGCAGGCGATATTGACCGAGGAGACCAGGGTCATCAGTTCCGCATCGGCGCTGCTGCCCTCCCCCAGATCCGCATTTAAATCAATCTTTACCATCAAGCCTCCACGCCAGCTGTTCCAGATAACGCTGCTGATCCTGCCGCGCCTTCAGCGCCTCTTCCAGCGAACACTGCACGAAATGAATCGGCTGACCGAGGGGGATTTGCGCCAGATGGTAGCGATCCGCTTCGATAATGCAGGCAATCCGCGGATAACCGCCGGTGGTTTGCGCGTCGTTCATCAGCACGATGGGCTGACCGTTGCCCGGCACCTGAATCACGCCTGGCAGCAGGCCATGGGAAAGCAGCTCCCGGTCCGTCGTGCGGGTCAGCGGCTGCCCCTGCAGGCGGTAACCCATGCGGTTACTCTGTGGGCTTATCTTCCACGGCGAGCGCCAGAAAGACTCTTTCGAGGCTTCATCAAACTCCTGATATTCCGGCCCCGGTAAGGCGCGGATCACGTTTCCCCACAGCAGTTGCTTCACGCCCTGCGTGGTCGAGAAATGGCGCGTGGAGGGCTTAATCGTCAGACGATCGCCGTCGCGCAGCAGGCGCCCTTCATGACCGCCGATGCCCGCTTTTTGATCGGTACTGGATGAGCCCAGCACATCCGGCACGTCGATGCCGCCCGCTACCGCGAGGTAGCTACGCACGCCGTGGAGTGGACGTTTGAGCGTCAATCTCTGCCCGGCCTTCGCCCGCAGACGCCAGCCGGTCCACACCGCTTTGCCGTCCAGCGTGGCGTCACAGCCCGCGCCGGTTAAGGCAAACCAGGTCTCCTGGCCAAATTCAATCACGCACTGGCCCAGTGTAATTTCTAACGCCGCCGTGCTGCCTGCGTTGCCGACCAGCAGGTTGGCAATCTCCAGCGAAGGGCGGTCAAGCGCGCCGCAGTAGCTCACGCCGGACTGACGCATGCCAAAGCGCCCGGCATCCTGAACGGAGGTGTAAAGCCCCGCGCGAATAAGCGTTAACATACCCCCTCCTTCTGCGGGATAAAGCGCAGGGTATCACCCGGACGCAGGAGTATTGGCGCATCCTGTCCGGGCTCGAACAACGGCGTGGACGTGTGCCCGATAAGCTGCCAGCCGCCCGGCGAAGCGAGCGGGTAGATCCCCGTTTGCTCACCGCCAATCGCTACCGTGCCCGCCGGTACGCTCAGGCGCGGTTCGGCCCGACGCGGCGTATGCAACTGGGGCGATAACCCGCCCAGATACGGAAATCCCGGCTGAAATCCTAAAAACCAGACTACGTAATCAACCGAGGTGTGCAGCTCAACAACCTGTTTTTCCGTGAGCCCACAGTGTTCGGCTACCACGCTCAGATCGGGACCACTCGTGCCGCCATACACGACCGGGATCTCAATCGTCCGCGATTCCGGCTCCAGCGCCTCGCTCTCCTCCCACCAGCGTTGCAGACGCTCAATGGCATCCAGCGCCCCCGTGTGCGGATCACGCAGCACTACGGTGATATTATTCATACCCGGAATAGCCTCAACGACGCCCGGCATTTCAGGCAGACGCTGTGCCAGACGCCAGATACGCTTTTGCGTGGCAAGCGTCACCGGCGGTTCAAGCTCCAGAACGACTGCGGTTTCACCCAGAAGATAACAACGCGCTCGCTGCACTTAACTACCTCTCATCAGGCCGGATTAGGGATATCAATAAACGTCACATCCAGATCGGTGTTTTCCGTCAGCCACTCGCTGAGGGCGCGGATGCCGCCGCGTTCGGTGGCGTGGTGCCCCGCCGCGTAAAAATGCAGCCCCTGTTCACGAGCGGAATGAACCGTCTGCTCGGAGACTTCGCCGGTAATAAACGCATCAACACCGAAGCGTGCGGCGCTGTCGATAAAGCCCTGGCCACCGCCTGTACACCAGGCCACACGCTTCACGGTATCGGGTCCGGTGTCGCCGCACCACAGCGGACGACGCCCCAGACGCGCTTCGATCCACGAGGCCAGCTCCAGACCTGGTACCGGCATCGACAATTCGCCCCACGGCACCAGCGGCTCGATTTCACCCATCACGGTAATCCCCAACAGCTGCGCCAGCTGGACGTTGTTGCCCAACTCCGGATGCGCATCCAGCGGCAGGTGGTAACCGTACAGGTTGATGTCATTCGCCAGCAGCGTTTTCAGGCGATTGCGCTTCATGCCGCGGATAATCGGCGATTCGTTTTTCCAGAAGTAGCCATGGTGGACAATCACCGCATCGGCTTCCTGACGGACCGCCTCATCCAGTAGCGCCTGGCTTGCCGTCACGCCGGTGATAATTTTTTGCACCGTTTCGCGACCTTCCACCTGCAGGCCATTCGGGCCGTAGTCGCTGAAGGAGGCAGCGTTAAGTTTTTCGTTAATCAGGCGTTCCAGTTCACTGTTTTTCATCATCATTCTCTCAAACTTTGCGGGCGGCTTCGTACGCCGCCAGCGTGGCGACGCGCGCCTCTTTATGGTCGACAATGGGACGGGGATAGTTCAGGGTAACACGCTGTTTATCCGCCCATACCCAGGGTTCATGAATGGCTTTGGCGGGGACATCCTTAAGTTCAGGCAGCCAGCGACGGATAAACTCGCCGTCGGCGTCAAATCGTTGTCCCTGCGTGGTCGGATTGAAGATCCGAAAATAGGGAGCCGCATCCGTTCCGGTGGAGGCTGCCCACTGCCAGCCGCCGTTATTCGCCGCCAGATCGCCATCGATCAGCTGAGAGATAAAATAACGCTCTCCGGTTCGCCAGTCGATAAGCAGATCCTTCACCAGGAAGCTGGCGGTAATCATTCGCAGACGGTTATGCATCCACCCGGTTTCATTGAGTTGCCGCATAGCCGCATCAACAATCGGGAAGCCGGTGAGCCCATGCTGCCATGCCTTAAGCAGCTTCTCATTCGACTGCCACTGTACCTGTTCGGTCCAGTGAATAAAGGGCCGATGTTTACACAAATCAGGATGATACGTCATCAGATGGCGATAAAACTCACGCCAGATTAGTTCGTTCAGCCACACTGCGCCTGCCCCCCCGTCTAACGCCTGAGGCTGTTCCGCCAGCAGGCGATGTAAACACTGGCGCGGAGAGAGCGCGCCCAGCGCTAAACAGGCCGACAAGCGGCTGGTGCCTTCAATCGCGGGAAAATCCCGACGCGCGTCATATTCAGCCGCCCCCTGCTTGCAGAACTGACGCAACCGGGCGATGGCCGCTTTCTCGCTGGCGGGGAATACTGTTTCATCGAACGATTGCTGGGGATAATTCAGCCTGATCTCCGGCAGACCCGTTATCGTTTCCCCTCTTACGGCCGGGGCGGTAACGCACTCAGGCAGTCCCTCTTTCAGGCGTTTGATAAAGGCATTTTTAAACGGCGTGAAAACTTTATACATCTCGTGACTGCCGGTCATTACGCTGCCCGGCGCGAGCATCACGCTGTCATCAAAGCCTTCACAGACCACGCCCGCAAGGGTTTTCTCCAGCTGACGATCCCGCTGCTGCTCGTTGAATTCGTACTGATAGTTGTAATAAAGATGTGTTACTGCGTGCTGCTGGCAGATTGCCTGCACCGTCTGGCACTGCGCGGCAAAATCATGGGCCTCTTTATAGATCAGCGGAATGCCTTTTTCGGCCAGTGAATGTTGCAGGTCATTCAGATACGCGCTGAGTAATGCCGCTTGCCGGGGCGCCATGCCATGCTGCCGCCACTGTTCAGGCGTAGCGATAAACAGGGCCAGCACATTCGCATCTTTAGCGCGGCAGGCCGCCGCGAGAGCGAAGTTGTCGTGAATGCGTAAATCCGCGCGAAACCAAACCAGATGGGTGGGCATAAAACTCCAGGCTATTGTCCATTATGTCCGTAAGGGCGTGCCGTAAAAGGAAAAAGGCATGCATTGAACTACTTTGCCATGAAGTGTAGACGGGATGAAATAAAAAAGGCCGCCAGGGGCGGCCTTAACGCTACTTGTCCTGCGCTATCAGGGTAAAGGCAATAAACACATCCGGTTTATCACTCTTTACAACGAGTGCGCTGGCGACAATGAACGCGATGCAAAAATAGCGTTTCATTATGCGGTCCCTGCAGCTAACCGCTCCACCGTTCACCACCGGTGATAAGTCGGTGGACACAAGCCCTGACGAGAGCCTGACTTACGGTTGTGGTGACGCCTTTCCCGGGACCGGTGCCCATGTGCGAGATGGCGGAAAGGGACGCTGCATAGTAGTTGGCCCTCGCGTAAAAGGTAATCCATCGAAAAGGTTTTTAAGAATATATTTAGGGCGTTGCTGTTTGATTACTTAAGGACCCGAGATAATCTTATAAGCCTCTGACGAGGGCTTGAAAACCACCCAACGGACCGCGAATCCCGAGGGACAAAAAAACCGCCACATTGCTGTAGGCGGTTTTTTTATGGCTACGATGTCACACCGTATCAGTAGAAATCGCAGGTCGCTTTCTCGGCCTGATCCATCCACACCGGCTTCTCGCTGGTTTTCGCCCAGACGCGGTGCAGATAGCTGTAAAAACGTGCGCGATCTTTCCAGAACAACATCACCGGCAGGGCCAGCACGCCAGCCACTACGGCGAAAGCGCGACGCATGAACACGATATGAGCCGGATACTCTTTATAAAGATCCATATTTTTCTCCCCTGTAGTTGGCCGGAAACACGCTCCGGAAAATGTGAAATCTGTGACCTGGCTAAAATAATATCGCTTTGTTTGTAATTTTACTACTCATCCGACCACTTATTTTTATCCATTTAATGAATATTTACATTCCCGCCGTAATTAAGTTACAAAAAAGTTAAAGATTTACTTACCAATAGTTAAATTGTGGTTTTTGCCATTTTTATACTTTTTTTACACCCGCCCTCCTCATTTTTGCGAAATCTTTGCGCCGTAAATCCTACCGTTAGCACAACAACAAAAGTCACCCGGAGGTGGATTGTGAGTGCAGGTCTTATTGCCGGCATCGTGCTGGTGTTCCTGTTATTGGGTTATCTGGTCTATGCCCTGATTAATGCGGAGGCATTCTGATGGCTACTCAGGCGTTTTTACTTATCGCCAGCTTCTTAGTGGTATTGTTCATTCTGGCAAGGCCACTGGGTACAGGACTGGCCAGGCTTATCAACAACGTTCCCCTGCCCGGCACAGGAAGCGTTGAAAAAGGGATCTGGCGTGTTCTGGGAATAGACGATCGGGAGATGAACTGGCGTCAGTATCTGTTCGCCATTCTGCTGCTGAATATCGTCGGGCTTTTTGCGCTTCTTGCCATGCTAATGATGCAAGGAAGCCTGCCGCTGAACCCGCAACAGTTACCGGGCCTGTCCTGGCATCTTGCCCTGAACACGGCGGTCAGCTTTGTCACCAACACCAACTGGCAGTCCTATGCCGGTGAAACCACACTCAGCTACTTCAGCCAGATGGCCGGGTTAACCGTGCAGAACTTTCTTTCTGCGGCCAGCGGTATCGCGGTAATCTTCGCCCTGACGCGTGCGTTTGCGCGCCAGAAAGTGAGCACGCTGGGTAACGCGTGGGTGGATCTGACGCGCATTACGCTGTGGATCCTGCTGCCGATTGCGCTGCTGATCGCACTCTTCTTTATTCAGCAGGGCACCCTGCAAAACCTGCTGCCTTACGCGCCCTATACCTCGCTGGAAGGTGCAAAACAGCTCCTGCCGATGGGGCCAGTGGCATCTCAGGAAGCCATCAAAATGCTTGGAACGAACGGCGGCGGCTTCTTCAACGCCAACTCGTCGCACCCGTTCGAAAACCCGACCGCCCTGACCAATTTTGTGCAGATGCTGGCGATCTTCCTGATCCCCGCCGCGCTCTGTTTCGCCTTTGGTGATGTGGTCAACGATCGCCGTCAGGGTCGTACCCTGCTCTGGACGATGTCGCTGATTTTCGTGGTCTGCGTGGCGCTGGTGATGTGGGCTGAATGGAACGGCAACCCCCATTTCATGCAGCTTGGGGCGAACAGCACGGTCAATATGGAAGGTAAAGAGAGCCGCTTCGGCATTCTCGCCAGCAGCCTCTACGCGGTGGTCACCACGGCGGCATCGTGCGGGGCCGTCAATGCCATGCATGATTCTTTTACCGCGCTGGGCGGGATGATCCCGATGTGGCTGATGCAGATCGGCGAAGTGGTGTTTGGCGGCGTGGGCTCGGGTCTTTACGGCATGCTGCTGTTCGTTCTGCTGGCGGTGTTTATTGCCGGGCTGATGATTGGCCGCACCCCGGAATACCTCGGTAAAAAAATCGACGTTCGCGAGATGAAGTTAACCGCGCTGGCGATTCTGGTCACCCCTGCGCTTGTGCTGCTCGGCACCGCGCTGGCGCTGATGACCGAGGCCGGACGCAGCGGCATCTTTAATCCTGGCATTCATGGCTTCAGCGAAGTGCTGTATGCCGTCTCGTCTGCAGCCAACAACAACGGCAGCGCCTTTGCGGGCTTAAGCGCCAATTCACCGTTCTGGAACTGCCTGCTGGCGTTCTGCATGTTTGTGGGTCGCTTCGGGGTAATTGTGCCGGTAATGGCGATTGCCGGATCGCTGGTGAATAAGAAAATTCAACCGACCACCACCGGGACATTACCGACCCACGGCGCGCTGTTTATCGGCCTGCTGATGGGCACCGTTTTGCTGGTCGGCGCCCTGACCTTTATCCCCGCCCTCGCGTTAGGCCCGGTCGCGGAAACTCTCTCTTTACGCTGATTTTGCGGAGTATTTGTCATGAGTCGTAAACAACTGGCCCTGCTCGAACCGTCGTTAGTTCGTCAGGCGCTCATGGATGCGGTGAAAAAGTTGAGCCCGCGCGTGCAGTGGCGCAACCCGGTGATGTTTATCGTCTGGGCCGGAAGCGTGCTGACCACCGTACTGGCGATCGCCATGGTCACGGGCCACATGTCGGGGAATGCGATGTTTACCGGGGCCATCAGCCTGTGGCTGTGGTTTACCGTACTGTTCGCCAACTTTGCCGAAGCGCTGGCGGAAGGCCGGAGTAAAGCGCAGGCCAACAGCCTGAAAGGGGTGAAGAAGACCGCCTTCGCACGCAAGCTACGTGAACCGAAATACGGCGCGCAGATGGACCACGTTCCGGCGGATGAACTGCGTAAAGGCGATGTGGTGCTGGTGGAAGCTGGCGACATTATCCCATGCGACGGGGAAGTGATTGAAGGTGGCGCCTCGGTGGATGAAAGCGCCATCACCGGGGAATCCGCGCCGGTGATCCGTGAATCCGGGGGCGATTTCGCCTCCGTAACTGGCGGGACGCGCATTCTTTCCGACTGGCTGGTCATTCAGTGCAGCGTCAACCCGGGTGAAACCTTCCTCGACCGGATGATCGCCATGGTGGAAGGCGCACAGCGTCGTAAAACGCCGAACGAAATTGCCCTCACCATTCTGCTGGTGGCCCTGACCATCGTCTTCCTGCTGGCAACCGCGACGCTGTGGCCCTTCTCCGCCTACGGCGGCACAGCGGTCACCATCACCGTGCTGGTGGCGCTGCTGGTCTGCCTGATCCCAACGACCATCGGCGGCCTGCTATCAGCCATTGGCGTGGCCGGTATGAGCCGTATGCTGGGTGCCAACGTTATTGCCACCAGCGGACGTGCCGTCGAAGCGGCGGGTGACGTCGACGTACTGCTGCTCGACAAAACCGGGACCATCACCCTCGGTAACCGCCAGGCGTCAGATTTTTTACCCGCCCCCGGCGTGGATGAAAAAACGCTGGCAGATGCCGCACAGCTCTCTTCACTTGCCGATGAGACCCCGGAAGGCCGCAGCATCGTGATCCTCGCCAAGCAGCGCTTTAACCTGCGCCAGCGCGACGTGCAGAGCCTGCATGCCACCTTCGTGCCGTTTACGGCGCAAACCCGTATGAGCGGGATTAACATTCAGGATCGCATGATCCGTAAAGGCTCCGTTGATGCCATTCGTCGCCATATTGAAGCCAACAACGGCCATTTTCCGCCCGAGGTGGACAAGCTGGTCGAAAGCGTTGCCCGTCAGGGGGCCACGCCGCTGGTTGTGGCAGAAGGCTCGAACGTACTGGGCGTGATTGCCCTGAAGGATATCGTCAAAGGCGGTATTAAAGAGCGCTTTGCCCAGCTGCGTAAAATGGGCATTAAAACGGTGATGATCACCGGGGATAACCGACTGACCGCTGCCGCCATTGCTGCCGAAGCGGGCGTGGATGATTTCCTCTCCGAAGCGACGCCGGAAGCGAAGCTGGCGCTGATCCGCCAGTATCAGGCGGAAGGCCGTCTGGTGGCGATGACCGGCGACGGCACCAACGATGCCCCGGCGCTGGCGCAGGCCGACGTGGCGGTGGCAATGAACTCCGGCACCCAGGCGGCAAAAGAGGCGGGCAACATGGTTGACCTCGACTCTAACCCGACCAAGCTGATTGAAGTGGTGCACATCGGGAAACAGATGCTGATGACGCGCGGTTCGCTGACCACCTTCAGTATCGCCAACGACGTGGCGAAGTATTTCGCCATTATCCCGGCGGCCTTTGCGGCCACCTATCCGCAACTCAATGCGCTGAACGTGATGCACCTGCACTCTCCGGCATCGGCCATTCTGAGCGCGGTGATTTTTAACGCCCTGATTATTGTCTTCCTGATCCCGCTGGCGCTGAAAGGGGTGAGCTATAAGCCGCTGACCGCCGCCGCCATGCTGCGCCGCAACCTGTGGATTTACGGTCTGGGCGGGCTGGTAGTGCCCTTCATTGGGATCAAGGTTATCGACCTGCTGTTGACGCTGTTCGGCCTGGTTTAAAAGGTGAATCAAATGACGATGTTACGCCCCGCTATACTTCTGTTTATTCTGCTGTCTCTTATTACCGGCGGGCTGTACCCGCTGGTGACTACCGCGCTGGGCCAGTGGTGGTTTCAGGATCAGGCCAACGGCTCGCTGATTATGCAAAACGGTGAAAACCGCGGTTCGCGCCTGATTGGGCAGAACTTCACGGACGCTCGTTACTTCCAGGGACGCCCTTCCGCCACTGCCGAAAGCCCGTATAATCCGATGGCATCCGGCGGCAGCAACCTGGCGGGCAGCAATCCTGAGCTGGATAAGGCGGTAGCAGAACGCGTTGCCGCCCTGCGCGCCGCCAATCCGCAGGCCAGCCGTGACGTTCCCGTAGAGCTGGTGACCGCCTCGGCCAGCGGGCTGGACTACAGCCTGACGCCGGCCGCCGTGGCCTGGCAGATCCCGCGCGTCGCCGCCGCCCGTCAGCTGACCGTCGAACAGGTGAGCAAGCTGGTGACAGAGCACACACAAAAGCCGCTGGTCAGCTTCATCGGCATGCCCGTGGTAAATATTGTTGAGCTGAATCTGGCGCTGGACGCGCTAAGGAAAAACTAAATGACCGACGAGCCCATGCGCCCGGATCCGGACAGGCTGCTTGAACAGACGGCTGAAGCCCATCGCGGCAAACTGAAAATTTTCTTCGGGGCCTGCGCGGGCGTCGGGAAAACCTTCGCCATGCTCACAGAAGCCCAGCGGCTTCGGGCGCAGGGGCTTGATATTCTCATCGGCGTGGTGGAAACCCACGGGCGTAAAGAGACGGCATCGCTGCTGAAGGGGCTGGCTACCCAGCCGCCCCGCCGCATCAGCCACCGGGGTCGGTTAGTCACGGAGTTTGATATTGACGCTGCCCTCGCCCGCCGCCCTGCCCTTATCCTGATGGACGAACTGGCGCACAGCAATGCGCCGGGCTCACGCCATCCGAAGCGCTGGCAGGATGTGGAAGAGCTGCTTGAGGCAGGTATCGACGTTTTCACCACGGTCAACGTTCAGCATCTCGAAAGCCTGAACGACGTGGTCAGCGGCGTGACCGGCATTCAGGTGCGGGAGACGGTGCCCGACCCGTTCTTTGATTCTGCCGATGAAGTGGTGCTGGTTGACCTGCCCCCTGACGATTTGCGCCAGCGCCTGCACGAAGGCAAGGTCTACATCGCCGGCCAGGCCGAGCGCGCCATCGAACATTTCTTCCGCAAAGGCAATCTGATTGCCCTGCGCGAACTGGCCCTGCGGCGAACCGCCGACCGCGTCGACGATCAGATGCGCGCCTGGCGCGACCTGCAGGGGCAGGAACGCGTCTGGCATACGCGGGATGCCATTCTGCTGTGCGTGGGGCACGGTAGCGGCAATGAAAAACTGGTTCGCACCGCCGCTCGTCTGGCGGCAAAATTTGGCAGCGTCTGGCATGCGGTGTATGTCGAAACGCCGCAGCTACACGCTCTGCCCGAAAACCAGCGCCGCGCGATCCTGAGTTCGCTGCGCCTGGCGCAGGAGCTGGGGGCCGAAACCGCCACCCTTTCCGACCCTCAGGAAGATAAAGCCATTCTGCGCTACGCGCGGGAGCATAACCTGGGGAAAATTGTCATTGGCCGACGCCAGCATCGCCGCTGGTTTAGCCGCGAATCCTTTGCCGACAAGCTGGCCCGCCGCGCCCCGGATCTGGACCTGGTGATCGTGGCGCTGGATGATAAACCTGCTCCCCTCCCCAGCCGCACGCCGGACAGCCGTGCCTTCAGCGATAAATGGCGCATTCAGCTTCGCGGTTGCCTTGTCGCCGTCGTGCTCTGTGCCCTGATTACGGTGATTGCCAGCCAGTGGCTGATTGCCTTTGATGCTGCCAACCTGGTGATGATTTACCTCCTTGGCGTGGTGGTAGTGGCGCTCTTTTACGGACGCTGGCCATCGGTACTGGCGACGGTAGTCAACGTCATCAGCTTCGATCTGTTCTTCATTGCCCCACGCGGGACGCTCGCGGTTTCAGACGTACAGTACATCCTCACTTTTGCCGTAATGCTTACCGTCGGGCTGGTGATCGGGAATCTGACCGCGGGCGTGCGCTACCAGGCGCGTATCGCCCGCTATCGCGAACAGCGCACGCGCCATCTCTATGAGATGTCGAAATCGCTGGCCGTGGGCCGCACTCCGCTGGATATTGTGCAGACCAGCGAGCAGTTTATTCGCTCGACGTTTCATGCCAGCAACCTGATTTTACTCCCGGACGAACACGGTAAGCTGCGCCCGCTGACGTCGGCCTCGGGCATGACGCCCTGGGACGAAGCCATCGCGCGCTGGAGTTTTGATAAAGGGTTACCGGCGGGCGCAGGGACCGACACCCTGCCCGGTGTGCCCTATCAAATTCTGCCGCTGCGCAGTGCCGATAAAAACCAGGGGCTGGTGATTGTGGAGCCCTCAAACCTGCGCCAGCTGATGATCCCCGAACAGCAGCGGCTGCTCGAGACCTTCACCCTGCTGGTTGCCAGCGCGCTGGAGCGGCTGGCGCTCACCGCCAGCGAAGAGCAGGCCCGGCTGGCGAGCGAGCGGGAAAGCATTCGTAACTCGCTGCTGGCGGCGCTCTCCCACGATCTACGAACCCCGCTCACCGTCCTGTTTGGCCAGTCGGAAATCCTGACGCTGGACCTGGCGGCAGAAGGTTCAAAACACGCCCTGCAGGCCAGCGAGATCCGCCAGCACGTGCTGAATACCACGCGTCTGGTGAATAACCTCCTCGATATGGCGCGTATCCAGTCAGGCGGTTTTAACCTTAAAAAAGAGTGGCTCACGCTTGAAGAGGTGGTGGGCAGTGCCCTGAAAATGCTCGAACCCGGCCTCGGGGGGCGGCATATTGCGCTGAACATGCCCGAGCCGCTGACCTTAATTCACGTCGACGGTCCGCTGTTTGAACGGGTGCTGATCAACCTGCTGGAAAATGCCGGCAAATATGCGGGCGCCAGCGCTCAAATTGGCGTAGATGCGACGGCGGGCGATGGTACGCTTCGCCTTGACGTCTGGGATACCGGTCCGGGCATTCCTGCCGGGCAGGAATTGGCTATTTTCGAAAAATTCGCGCGCGGCAATAAAGAGTCTGCTATTCCGGGCGTTGGGCTGGGGCTGGCCATTTGCCAGGCGATTATTGACGTTCATGGCGGGACCATTTCCGCAGAGAATCGTCCGGAAGGCGGCGCGCGGTTTTGTGTTACACTTCCACTGGAAACCCCGCCAGAACTGAATGAATTACCAGAGGATTTGTGATCAACGTTCTGATTGTTGAAGATGAGATCGCCATTAGCCGGTTTCTGCGCGCTGCGCTGGAAGGCGACGGTCTGCGCGTCCATGATGCGGGTACGCTTCAGCGGGGGTTAATTGAAGCCGCGACCCGCAAGCCGGACCTGGTGATCCTCGATCTTGGCCTGCCGGACGGTGATGGCATCGATTTTATCCGCGAGGTACGTCAGTGGAGCCAGATGCCGATTCTGGTACTCTCCGCCCGTACTGAAGAGACGGATAAAATCGCGGCGCTGGATGCCGGGGCGGACGACTATCTGATAAAACCTTTTGGTATCGGCGAGCTACAGGCTCGCCTGCGCGTGGCCCTGCGCCGCCACAGCGCAACCACGCCTGCTGACCCGACCTACACGTTTGGGGATATCCGGGTTGATCTGGCCGCCCGGCGTATTGTGCGCGGTGAAGAAGAAATCCATCTCACGCCAATCGAGTTTCGTCTGCTCGCCGTGCTGCTTAATAATCACGGGAAGGTACTCACCCAGCGTCAGCTGTTAAGTCAGGTGTGGGGACCCAACGCGGTGGAGCATAGTCACTATTTACGCATATATATGGGTCATCTTCGTCAGAAACTCGAAGTCGACCCCGCGCGCCCTCGCCATTTATTAACTGAAACCGGTATCGGTTATCGGTTTATGCTTTGAATAACTATTCATTTTATTTTTAAATAATAACAAATAACCTCAGAAAATATTTCACAAATAATCCGAGGATTATTTTTAGGGTTATTCCTGCTTGTTTCAAACACTTAAAGAACAATCCATTAACTCATTATCAACAAATCAGAATTTTGATCTGCGCTATTCATCAAAAACGACTATTTATTTCTAAAATGATCGATTAATAGTGATCTTCTTCACAGTTAATCCCCTTTCCCTGGATAAAATGACCATGCTTTCAATTACTGAAAGGAAAATGAAACATGGAAAACAACAATCGTTTAATGCCCCATATAAGGCGGACAACACATATCATGATGTTTGCCCACCGAAACTGCTTTGACTTTCACCTCTTTAATGCCCGGTAGTCCTTCGACTTCTGGCGCACTCGCTTACAGGTTATCCTGAAACATCTTATTTTACAGGCCATTGCCTGTGAACTCGTGCGCTCATTCAATCAGATTCAGACTCATCCGCAACCGGACGGACTGAATTTTAATTATCCAAAAGCAATTTACTGATTTTAATCAGTGGCCACGCTTTGCTTTTTTTTCCGGAAAATTATCGATTTCTTTCTTGCAAGAAATCGAGGGGCGTTTATTACCTAAAATAAAGAGAGAAAGATGAAAAGTTTAAAAATCGCAGCCAGCCGTGCATGTCCGGACTGCTTTACTACCCAGCGTGAACTGGTGGATGTCCGCGCTTCTGATTATATTGATGTAGCCGCCATTGTTCTGGCGGTCAGCGATATTTCCGGTGGTTTACTGGACGAAATTGAAGCCACCGGGTTTGGCATTCCCGTATTTGTCGCGACGCACAAAGAAGAGTTCATCCCGGCAGACTATTTATCGCGCATTCATGGCGTATTTGAACATTCAGACACCAGCAACGACTTTTATGGGCGCCAGCTGGAAGCGGCCGCGCAGAAGTATGAAACCCAGCTGCGCCCGCCGTTTTTCCGCGCCCTTGTCGACTACGTGAAGCAGGGCAATAGCGCCTTCGACTGCCCGGGGCACCAGGGCGGCCAGTTCTTCCGCCGTCATCCTGCCGGTAATCAGTTTGTCGATTTCTTTGGCGAGACGTTGTTCCGCTCCGACCTGTGCAACGCCGACGTGGCGATGGGGGATCTGCTGATCCACGAAGGCGCGCCGTGCATCGCCCAGCAGCATGCGGCAAAAGTGTTTAACGCCGATAAGACCTACTTCGTGCTGAACGGCACCTCGTCATCCAACAAAGTGGTGCTTAACGCCCTGCTCACCCCGGGCGACCTGGTGCTGTTCGATCGTAACAACCACAAATCTAACCATCACGGTGCCCTCCTCCAGGCTGGTGCAACGCCGGTCTATCTGGAAACCGCGCGCAACCCGTACGGCTTTATCGGCGGCATTGACGCACACTGCTTTGAGGAGAGCTACCTGCGTGAACTTGTGGCCGAAGTGGCGCCTGGCCGTGCACGCGATGCGCGTCCGTTCCGTCTGGCGGTGATCCAGCTGGGTACCTACGACGGCACCATCTATAACGCCCGTCAGGTGGTGGACAAGATTGGCCATCTCTGTGATTACATCCTGTTTGACTCTGCGTGGGTCGGTTACGAGCAGTTCATCCCGATGATGGCCGACTGCTCGCCGCTGCTGCTGGAGCTGAACGAGAACGATCCGGGGATCCTGGTCACCCAGTCCGTGCATAAACAGCAGGCCGGTTTCTCGCAGACCTCACAAATTCACAAGAAAGACAGCCATATCAAAGGCCAGCCGCGCTATGTCCCGCATAAGCGGCTCAACAATGCCTTTATGATGCACGCCTCCACCAGCCCGTTCTATCCGCTGTTCGCTGCGCTGGACATTAACGCCCGTATGCACGAAGGTCAGAGCGGTCGCAACATGTGGATGGACTGCGTGGTGACGGGCATTGAGGCGCGCAAGCTGATCCTGGAGAACTGCCGATTTATTCGTCCGTTCGTGCCGGAGACGGTGGATGGCCGCCCGTGGGAAAGCTGGGACACGGCAGAGATTGCGACCGATCTGCGCTTCTTCCATTTCGTACCGGGTGAACGCTGGCACGCTTTTGAAGGTTACGCTGAGCACCAGTATTTTATCGACCCGTGCAAGCTGCTGCTGACCACGCCGGGCATTAACGCGCGCACCGGCGAATATGACGACTTCGGCGTGCCCGCCACTATCCTCGCCAACTTCCTGCGTGAAAACGGCATCGTGCCGGAAAAATGCGACCTCAACTCGATCCTGTTCCTGCTCACCCCTGCGGAGGATATGGGCAAACTGCAGCAGCTGGTCGCCCAGCTGGTGCGCTTCGAAAAACTGCTTGAGAGTAATGTGCTGCTGAAAGACGTCCTGCCCTCCCTCTACAAACAGCATCCGGAGCGTTACGCCGGTTACACCCTGCGCCAGATCTGTCAGGAGATGCATGACCTGTACGCCCGCCACAACGTGAAACAGCTACAGAAAGAGATGTTCCGCAAGTCTCACTTCCCGCGCGTGATGATGAACCCGCAAGAGGCGAACTATGCCTATCTGCGCGGAGAGGTTGAGCTGGTCTCCCTGCGCGATGCGGAAGGCCGCATTGCCGCTGAAGGCGCGCTTCCTTACCCACCGGGGGTGCTGTGCGTTGTGCCGGGTGAAGTCTGGGGCGGTTCCGTGCTGCGCTACTTTGCCGCACTGGAAGAAGGGATCAACCTTCTGCCAGGCTTCGCGCCGGAGCTGCAGGGCGTGTACGTCGAGGAGTGTGACGGTCGCAAACAGGTGCGTTGCTACGTCATTAAACAACCTGCCGCTCAGCCATCGCTGCTGAAAGGAGAAAAATTATGAGCAAGTCCAATAAGATGGGCGTGGTGCAACTGACCATCCTCACCATGGTCAACATGATGGGATCAGGAATAATCATGTTGCCCACCAAGCTTGCCGAGGTGGGGACCATCTCTATCATCTCCTGGCTGGTGACGGCTGTCGGCTCGATGGCGCTGGCGTGGGCGTTTGCCAAGTGCGGGATGTTCAGCCGTAAGTCAGGCGGGATGGGCGGCTATGCCGAGTATGCCTTTGGCAAGTCGGGCAACTTTATGGCGAACTATACCTACGGCGTGTCGCTGCTGATCGCTAACGTGGCGATTGCCATTTCCGCCGTCGGTTACGGTACGGAGCTGTTTGGCGCGACGCTCAGCCCGGTACAAATTGGGCTGGCGACCATCGGCGTGCTGTGGATCTGCACCGTGGCGAATTTCGGCGGTGCGCGCATCACCGGACAGCTCAGCAGCATCACCGTCTGGGGCGTGATTATCCCGGTTGTTGGACTGTGCGTTATCGGCTGGTTCTGGTTTAGCCCGACGCTGTACGCCAACTCCTGGAACCCGCACCACGTGCCGTTCTTTACCGCAGTGGGCTCGTCTATCGCCATGACGCTGTGGGCCTTCCTCGGTCTGGAATCCGCCTGCGCGAACGCGGAAGTGGTAGAGAATCCGGAAAAGAACGTCCCGATTGCGGTCCTCGGCGGCACGCTGGGCGCCGCGGTGATCTATATCGTCTCGACCAACGTGATTGCGGGCATCGTACCGAATATGGATCTGGCTAACTCCACGGCACCGTTCGGGCTGGCCTTCGCGCAGATGTTTACGCCGGAAGTCGGGAAAGTGATCATGGGGCTGATGGTCATGTCCTGCTGCGGCTCGCTGCTCGGCTGGCAGTTCACCATTGCGCAGGTGTTTAAATCTTCGGCTGACGAAGGCTACTTCCCGAAAATTTTCTCCCGCGTGACCAAAGCGGATGCGCCGGTGCAGGGTATGCTGGCGATTGTGATTTTCCAGAGCGGATTGTCGCTGATGACCATTAGCCCGTCGCTGAACAGCCAGTTTAACGTGCTGGTTAACCTGGCGGTGGTGACGAACATCATTCCGTACATTCTGTCGATGGCGGCGCTGGTGATTATTCAGAAAGTGGCGAAGGTGGATCCTCGCAAAGCGCGTGCGGCGAATATTGTGGCGTTGATTGGGGCGATTTACAGCTTCTATGCGCTCTACTCATCCGGTCAGGAAGCGATGCTCTACGGCGCGATGGTGACCTTTATGGGCTGGACGCTGTACGGCCTGGTGTCGCCGAGATTTGAATTGAAGAACAAACATAGTTAGGTAAAAGCAAAACGGCAACCCAGGGGTTGCCGTTTTTAGTGTTTTCTCCCTCTCCCTGTGGGAGAGGGCCGGGGTGAGGGCATCATCCCGCCCCCGAACATCACTTATGCGTTTTTCAGCACTTCGCTGACAATCTCTACCGCTTCTTTCTCAATCTGCTGACGGTGCTCAGCGCCGAGGAAGCTTTCACAATAGATTTTGTACGCATCTTCCGTACCGGATGGACGCGCGGCGAACCAGCCGTTTTCGGTCATCACTTTCAAACCACCGATAGACGCACCGTTACCCGGTGCCGCCGTCAGACGCGCGGTGATCGGATCGCCTGCCAGGGTGCTTGCGCTGACCATCTCAGGGGAGAGTTTGGACAGGGCAGCTTTCTGTGCAGAGGTCGCGCCAGCCTGAATGCGGTTATAGCTTGGCGCACCAAAGCGTGCCGCCAGCTCATTGTAGTGTTCCTGCGGGTTCTTACCGGTGACCGCGGTGATTTCCGCCGCCAGCAGGCACATGATGATGCCGTCTTTATCGGTTGACCATGGGGTGCCGTCGAAGCGCAGGAAGGATGCCCCTGCGCTCTCTTCACCGCCGAAGCCGAAGCTGCCGTCGTGCAGACCGTCAACAAACCACTTAAAGCCCACCGGCACTTCCACCAGCTTGCGGCCCAGCGCGTCGACCACACGGTCAATCATGGCGGAAGAGACCAGCGTTTTACCGACAGCCACCTCTTTGCCCCACTGCGGACGGTGCTGGAACAGGTAGTTGATAGCGACAGCCAGATAGTGGTTCGGGTTCATCAGCCCTGCCGGGGTGACGATACCGTGACGGTCGTAGTCCGGGTCGTTGGCAAACGCCAGGTCGAACTTGTCGCGCAGCGCCAGCAGGCCCGCCATCGCGCACTCGGAGGAGCAGTCCATACGGATCGCGCCGTCTTTGTCCAGGTGCATAAAGCGGAAGGTCTGATCGACGTGATCGTTCACGATGGTCAGATCCAGCTTGTAGTGCTCGGCAATGCGTTTCCAGTATTCGATACCGGAACCACCCAGCGGATCCACGCCCAGCTTCAGACCGGCTTTCTGGATAGCCGCCATATCGACGATATCCGCCAGCCCTTCGACGAACGGCTGAACCAGATCCTGCTCTTTCACGTGGCCGGAGGCCATCGCCTCATCAAGAGAAATACGTTTTACGCCCTTCAGGCCGTCGGCCAGCAGCGCGTTTGCACGATCTTCCACTACTTTGGTGACGTTGGTATCTGCCGGACCACCGTTAGGCGGGTTGTACTTGATGCCGCCGTCTTCTGGCGGGTTGTGGGATGGGGTAATAACGATCCCGTCCGCCAGCGCGCCGCCTTTTTTATTGTGCACGAGGATAGCGTTTGAAACCGCAGGCGTTGGAGTAAAACCATTGTTCTCCTGAACAATCACGTCCACTCCGTTCGCCGCCAGCACTTCCAGCACGGAAATAAACGCTGGTTCAGACAGCGCATGGGTATCTTTACCCACGTAGCACGGACCGGTAACGCCGTTTTTAGCGCGCTCTTCCGCAATGGCCTGAGCAATGGCCAGAATGTGCGGTTCGTTAAAGCTGTGGCGCGCCGCGCTACCGCGGTGGCCAGATGTACCAAACTTCACTGCGTGTTCTGCGTTGCCCACGACCGGTTTCAGCACGTAATACTGCGCGGTCAGCTGAGCGACGTTAATCAAATCGCTTTGTTGTGCAGGTTGGCCTGCACGGCTGTGATTTGCCATTACCGGGTCCTTCTGATGCAAGGGTTAAATTGTACCGCAAACCTTTTCAATCAATTCCGCCGGGAACTGCATGGACTGCATGATGTGTTCAATCATGCTGCACTTGCGGCCCGTATTGGTATTGGTGATCACCCAGTACGGAGTGCCAGGGACATGTTTAGGTTTGGTTTGATTGCCATTTTGCAGCAGCGTCTGCTCGTCACCGGCGAAATAGACGCGGGTACGGCCGTGCAGCGACTCGGTCGCTTCAGCAAACGCTTTGTTATCCAGGGAGTAAAGTGTAGACAGCACCAGCATAAAACGGTTAACCGCCTTTTTCTGCTCCGCGTATTCATCGGAGAGCAGCAGCTCGCGCATCGCGCGCACTTTATCTTTAACCGGCGTCACGGCAGGTTTGACTTGTGCAACAACGCTCGGCTGAGACACGACATCTTTGGAAGCTGGGGTGGCAGGCTGTGAAGCGGCGGAAATTTTAAGCATGCGCCGTAAAATGTCGGACGCGCTCTCCCCGATATGCCGAGTCTGGCTGGCAATATACTGATAGAGTTCGTCATCAACTTCGATTGTTTTCATCTTAATCCAGTGCGATATCTTATCTGAATACAAGTCATTGGGATTATAAGGTCAAATCCCAACAGCGGATAGCGTCAAACCAGGTTGGCGGCAAAAGTCAGATTAAACTGGAACCTTGCAGCCGGGCGGCAGAATGGTCAACATGATACCCTAACCTGACATACGTAAAAAAAGAACTTTGCCATGAAATTGAATACCCGAGCGCAAACTGCACAATCGCCGAGCAATAATTCCCCCATCGTGCTGGTTCACGGGCTGTTTGGCAGCCTGGATAATCTGGGCGTGCTGGCCCGCGACCTGGTTTCCGATCACGATATTCTCCAGGTAGATATGCGCAATCACGGGCTTTCAGGCCGCTCGGAGGAGATGACCTACGCAGCCATGGCGCAGGATCTGCGGGACACCCTCGATGCGAATAATATCCAGAAAGCGACGCTTATCGGGCATTCAATGGGCGGCAAAGCGGTGATGGCGCTCACTGCGCTGGCCCCTGAGCGAATTTCCGGGCTGGTGGTCATTGATGTTGCGCCCGTCAATTACGACGTTCGCCGTCACGATGAAATTTTCGCGGCGATCAATGCGGTGACTGAAGCTGGCGTTTCAACGCGTCAGCAGGCCGCGGCCGTTATGCGCGAGCATCTTGATGAAGAAGGCGTGGTGCAGTTTCTGCTGAAATCGTTCGTTGACGGCCAATGGCGTTTTAACGTGCCGGTGCTGTGGGACCAGTACAATAATATCGTGGGCTGGGAAACCGTCCCCGCCTGGCCGCACCCTACCCTCTTTATCCGCGGCGGCAACTCGCCTTACGTCACCGATGCGTACCGCGACGTGCTGCTGGCACAGTTCCCGCAGGCGCGCGCCCACGTGATTGCCGGGGCCGGGCATTGGGTTCACGCCGAAAAACCGGACGCCGTACTGCGCGCCATCCGCCGCTATCTCGCTGATACTGCAAATTGATTAAAAAGAGAGCGACTGGAAGACTGCGGGCTTCCAGTCGTTGGCGTGCCGTTTTTGGTGATGTATGATGGCGCGCTTATCGCCCGGGCATTAGCAGGGCGGCGTGTTTCCCCCGAAGTCTCAGAATCATGGCCAAAGAACAAACGGACCGTACGACACTAGATCTGTTCGCGAATGAGCGTCGACCGGGACGACCGAAAACGAATCCGCTTTCGCGCGATGAACAGCTGCGTATTAATAAACGCAATCAGCTTAAACGCGATAAAAATCGTGGGCTTAAGCGTGTCGAACTGAAGCTCAACGCCGATGCGGTCGATGCGCTTAATGAACTGGCGGAGGCGCGTAATATCAGCCGCAGCGAGCTCATTGAAGAGATGTTGATCGCCCAGCTAGAGACGTTGCGCAACCAGGCATAAGTCTGAAAATCCCCTTTATCGCCCTTTTCATGTAGCACAGAGTGCAGTCCTGCGCGATAGCGGTTTCCGCAGGGTTGCCTGTTCTGCTATTATTGCCCTTATCCGTGGACAATTTGCGCCACCATACCATTAAGTTTCAAGAGGTTATTTTACTCATGGCAATCATCGGCATTTTCTTCGGCAGTGATACCGGCAATACCGAAAATATCGCAAAAACTATTCAGAAACAGCTCGGTAAAGACGTTGCTGATGTGCATGACATCGCCAAGAGCAGCAAAGAAGATCTCGAGGGCTATGACATCCTGCTGCTGGGTATTCCTACCTGGTACTACGGTGAAGCCCAGTGCGACTGGGATGATTTCTTCCCAACGCTGGAAGAGGTGGACTTCAACGGCAAGCTGGTTGCCCTGTTCGGTTGTGGCGATCAGGAAGATTACGCCGAGTACTTCTGTGACGCGCTGGGTACCATCCGCGACATCATTGAGCCACGCGGTGCGGCGATTGTCGGCCACTGGCCAACGGCGAGTTACCACTTTGAAGCCTCTAAAGGTCTGGCAGATGACGACCACTTCGTTGGCCTGGCCATCGATGAAGACCGTCAGCCAGAACTGACTGCAGAGCGTGTTGAAAAATGGGTTAAGCAGGTTAGAGAAGAACTGAACCTGGACGACATCCTTAACGCCTGATTTCCTTGCGGCGCAACTCCGGTTGCGCCCGTTTTCCAGGTAAAACCGATTAAATTAATTGCTACAAACTTTTAACTTTTTCGTCCAGACCTGTACAATGTCTCCCTGGTAAAATGTGGTTTCCATTGAGCAAGTTTGTTGGTGATACCCCATTTTTATAAGCATACTTTGCCTGAGACTTGCAGTTTTCATTTAACCATGGCAGTTCTATAATGAGACGCATTATCCCAGGTGCATTTTCTGTCACTTCCTACAGAAGTGAATCGTTTAGCAACAGGACAGATTCCGCATGACTGACAACAATACCGCATTAAAGAAGGCTGGCCTGAAAGTAACGCTTCCTCGGTTAAAAATCCTTGAAGTGCTTCAGGGTCCAGACAATCACCATGTCAGTGCGGAAGACCTCTATAAACGTCTTATCGACATGGGTGAAGAGATTGGGCTGGCCACCGTTTATCGCGTGCTGAACCAGTTTGATGACGCGGGCATTGTTACCCGTCATAATTTCGAAGGCGGTAAATCTGTTTTCGAACTGACCCAGCAGCAGCACCACGATCACCTGATCTGCCTCGATTGCGGCAAGGTCATTGAATTCAGCGACGATTCTATCGAAGCGCGTCAGCGTGAAATCGCAGCTCGTCATGGCATCCGCCTGACCAACCACAGCCTGTACCTTTACGGTCACTGCGCTGAAGGTGATTGCCGCGAAAATGAACACGCGCACGACGCAAAATAAGTTAGCGTTCATACTCTGAGCCAGCCGAAAGGTTGGCTTTTTTTTGCCTTTTTTGGGCAATAAAAAGCCCGGTGGCGCAGCGCCACCGGGCATGAAATCACTTATTTATTGTTATTGCGTATCTCATTCCAGATCTTATCGCAACGCTTCGCGACTTCCTGATCGTTACCGGTTTTACGCGCCTGGATACAGGCCTGGTAATCCATCACGCGTATATTCTCCTGTGTTGCAAACTGCTCATGCGCTTTCTCTTTCTTCAGCACATTCAGCACGCTCTGACAGGCTTCAATTTTCTCCGGCGATCCTTCCGCACTATTAATACAGGCGCTATACGCCTCCTTCAGACGGGAGTCCTCTTTTGGCGCCTGAGTTTGCGCGCACGCCACCAGCCCTGATGCCAACAGCGCGACGATTACGATTTTTTTCATCATGTGCACTCTCCATACCGGCGGGAGTTACTCCGCCGGTGCGTTCATCAGAAGATAGTGAATGGGGCGATAACCATGAATTTCACGTCACGTTCATCCTGGAAGATGTTGCCGTAACCGCCCGCGTAGCTCGGGATATCGGAGTGGTTGTCATACTGCGTGAAGTGCAGTTTGAACATCGTGCCTTTCGCACGGCCTTCCTGCAGGGTGTAGATAGCATCCAGACTGTAAGAGGACTCTTTCAGGCGATAGTTTGGATCGTAGTACGCATCCGGCGTAGCCATATCGGCAGGTTTTGCGTCCCAGGCGTAAGCGTAAGAAGCACCCACTGCCCAGCCTGGAAGATTCCAGTTTTTCAGGTCATACATTGCGCCGAAGAAGACCGCTTTTTCGCCGTCGGCGTTGAAGTCAGAGCGGTTATCCCACCAGATATCAAGACGGCCGTTGGACGAGGCATAGGTTGGGGTCATACGTTGCAGGAAGTAGCCCTGCTGCCCTTCCGCCTTCACCCACGTTCCTTCCAGGCGTAAATCAACCTGACCAACCTTGTAGCCGAAGGTCAACGCCTGCAGCCACGCGGTGCCGTTATAAATGTCATTTACACTACCATCGCTGACCTTATCGCGCGTACCGTAGAACTGGTAGCTGGTGCTCAGCGGGCTGCCGGCGATATCAAATTTGTAGCTGGCTTTCGCAAAATACTGATCGATATAGCCTTCTGCCTGACCAAATGCGGCCTCCAGTACCAGGTCGTTTTTAAAGTCGTACTTCGCGCCGAGCGAGTGGAGGTAATCGACTTTGGTTTTCTTATCGTTCTGGTAAAACTTGTCCATCTCAATGTGCCACGGCGCTTTGTACTCGTTGGTCCACATATAGGAGAAGCTCAACGCACCCGCATCGCCATAGTCAAAGTTAGCCCCCGCTTCCGCACCCTGATAGGTGCCCGGCATAAAACTCCAGTGCGGTGCTAACAGCGTCTGGCCGGTTGGCTGAATATAGCCCCCACGCGCCCAGACCGGGCCGTATTTAAATTTCGCTGCGGCCTTATAAAGACTGATACCGCTTTTATCCCCGGACCAGTCTTCATCGTAAGCTTTATTGCTGGAGGAGAACGCAATTTCGTTCGGGTGACCGCTATCGCCGTTTTCAGCCATTTCAATTGCGGTAAACGCGGCAATATCCAGACCGAACATATCGGCGGCATAGCCTGACTGGAAATCCAGGTTGGCGTTCCAGGTGGAATGAGAAAGGTTAGTTTTGTATTTATCTTCAGTGACGTCTTTACGGTCACGCTCACGCTGCCAGTAATAAATACCGCCCGTAAGGGTAGAATCTTCGATGAAACCTGCCGCTTTCGCCTCTGGCGCAACCACCAGGCCCGACATTGCTGTCACACCGGCGATAGCCAGCGCCAGCGCACTACGTTTGCCACTGAACGTACGCATAGATTATTCCTCTTTGACGAATTAAAACGCCTTAAACGGCGAAAAACAGAAAAGACCAAATGGTCAGGGGTAGTTATAAATACCCTCGAATTAACTACCGTCTTTAGGTTATTTTTCGCGACGCGAATTATCAATGCTTTTTAGTGGGCAAAAGTCAGGATTATGACGAAGTGCACATAATTGGTAGTGGTTTGTAACATTTAGCGCGAGGCGAGGTTTGACGGGGCAAGCCGTTAATTTCTGGAGGATAAAGCCGTTAAATTTCGCTAATTTCTACTTATTCCTTTCTGGTGAAAATATACAAACTTTTTTTTAGAAAAATAAGTAGCACCGCATTGACCTGAAATATCAGCCAGCCCTATTTTAGCTCCGCTATAACGATATGATCATACAATAAAAAAACGCCGCAATAAGCGGCGTTTGTTTCTCATTGACCAGAGCAGCAATATTATTCGCCGATCTTCGTCCAAGTATCACGCAGGCCTACGGTGCGGTTAAATACCGGTTTTTCAGCGGTGCTGTAACGGCTGTCCAGGCAGAAGTAACCTTCACGCTCGAACTGGAACGCTTTGCCCGCTTCAGCCGCTTTCAGCGATGGCTCCGCATAACCCTGTTTAATTACCAGCGATTCCGGGTTGATGGTTGCCAGGAAGTCTTCCGCTGCGCCCGGGTTAGGCACGCTGAACAGACGATCGTACAGACGAATTTCAACCGGCAGCGCGTGGGAAGCGCTCACCCAGTGGATAACGCCTTTCACCTTGCGGCCATCCGCCGGATCTTTGCTCAGCGTTTCAGCATCATAAGAACAGAAGATGGTGGTGATATTCCCTTCTGCATCTTTCTCTACGCGCTCGGCTTTGATGACGTAGGCATTACGCAGACGCACTTCTTTACCCAGCACCAGACGCTTGTACTGCTTGTTGGCTTCTTCGCGGAAGTCAGCGCGGTCGATCCAGATTTCACCGCTGAACGGCACATCACGGCTTCCCATTTCCGGTTTGTTCGGATGGTTAGGCATGGAGACCAGTTCGCTTTCGCACTGCGGGTAGTTTTCGATAACCAGCTTTACCGGATCGATAACGGCCATTGCGCGCGGGGCGTTTTCGTTGAGGTCTTCACGAATGCAGGATTCCAGAGACGCCATTTCAATGGTGTTGTCCTGCTTGGTCACGCCGATGCGTTTGCAGAACTCACGAATAGAGGCGGCAGTGTAACCACGACGGCGCAGGCCGGAGATGGTTGGCATGCGCGGGTCGTCCCAGCCTTCAACATGCTTGTCGGTCACCAGCAGATTCAGCTTACGCTTGGACATCACGGTGTATTCCAGATTCAGACGAGAGAACTCGTACTGGCGCGGATGCACAGGAATGGTGATGTTATCCAGCACCCAGTCATACAGACGACGGTTGTCCTGGAACTCCAGCGTACACAGCGAGTGCGTAATGCCTTCCAGCGCATCGCTGATGCAGTGGGTGAAGTCGTACATCGGGTAGATGCACCACTTGTTGCCGGTCTGGTGGTGTTCTGCGAATTTGATGCGGTACAGCACCGGATCGCGCATTACGATGAACGGCGATGCCATGTCGATTTTGGCACGCAGGCACGCTTTACCTTCTTCGAAGCCACCGGCACGCATTTTTTCAAACAGCGCCAGGTTCTCTTCCACGCTGCGATCGCGGAACGGGCTGTTTTTGCCAGGCGCAGTCAGCGTACCGCGGTATTCGCGGATCTCATCGGCAGACAGTTCGTCGACATACGCCAGACCTTTGTTGATCAGTTCAACCGCGTAGGCATACAGCTGATCAAAATAGTCAGAGGAGTAGCAGATATCGCCAGACCAGTTAAAGCCCAGCCATTGCACGTCGTTTTTGATGGACTCAACGTATTCGATGTCTTCTTTTACTGGGTTGGTGTCATCGAAACGCAGGTTGCACTGGCCCTGGTAGTCTTGCGCAATACCAAAGTTCAGGCAGATCGATTTCGCGTGACCAATGTGCAGGTAACCGTTCGGCTCCGGCGGGAAACGCGTATGGACTGTGGTGTGCTTACCACTGGCCAGATCTTCATCGATGATCTGACGAATAAAGTTACTCGGGCGGGCTTCTGCCTCACTCATCGTGGATTCCTCAAAGCGTAAACAACGTATAACGGCATATGATCTTATAAGCCGGACGTAGTGACAACCCTTAAAACGTCCCGGAAGAAAATAATGGGGGCAAATGGTGCAAAAAAAAGCGGCGGAGGATATCCCCCGCCGCTAAAGGCATGACTCTACTCAGGAGCGATTACTTGCCTTTAATCTCGTACAGTGGTGTCTGACCCGCAACCACCTGACCTTTCGCCTGGAGTACCAGACCGCTGAAGTCGTCGATGTTGCTGCACACGACCGGGCTAATCATCGAGCGCGCGTTGGCATTCAGGAAGTCCAGATCCATTTCCAGAATCGGCTGGCCTGCCACCACTTCTGCGCCCTCTTCCACCAGACGAGTAAAGCCCTGACCGTTCAGCGCAACGGTATCGATACCCATATGGACAACGATCTCCGCGCCTTTTTCCGTTTCCAGGCAGAACGCGTGGTTGGTGTTGAAGATTTTCACGATAGTACCGGCTGCCGGAGACACAACGGTTTTGTCCGTTGGTTTCACCGCCACGCCGTCACCGACCGCTTTGCTGGCGAACGCTTCGTCAGGCACCTGCTCAAGCGCAACCACGTCACCGGTGACAGGAGAAACCAGCGCAGCGATGGTCACCGCGTTTGGCACCGCCTGCGGTTTTGCAACAGGCGCTTCAGCCACTGGCGCGCCGTCCGTGGAGGCGGCAGCGACCGGTCCACGGGCGACCACTTTTTTCATTTCATCGCCGATAGATTCAGCTTTAGCACCCACGATAACCTGGATGGTTTGTTTGTTCAGTTTCACCACACCAGACGCGCCCAGGCGTTTGCACATTGCATCGCTCACGCGCGCAGAGTCGCCCACGGTGAGACGCAGACGGGTAATACAGGCATCGATCGCTTTCAGGTTGTCGGTACCGCCGACCGCGGCAATGTAGCTGGTCGCCAGCTGGGTTAAACCTTCTTCGGTATTGCTGTTGGCTTCACTGGTCACGACATCGTCTTTCGTATCTTCGCGGCCCGGCGTTTTCAGGTTAAACATACGAATAACCGCGCTGAACAGAACGAAGTAGATAACGAAGAAGACCAGACCCATTACCACCAGCATCCAGACGTTTTTGCTTGCCGCCGGCAGGTTGTACATCAACACGTAGTCGATCGCGCCTGCAGAGAAGGAGAAGCCAGCATGGATGCCCAGCAGGGTCGCCACAAACAGGCTGATACCGGTCAGAACCGCATGCATGAGGTACAGCACCGGCGCCAGGAACATGAACAGGAATTCCAGCGGCTCGGTTACACCGGTCAGGAACGCGGTAATCGCAACGGACAGCAGCATGCCGCCAACCATTGGGCGACGCGCTTTTGGCGCAGCCAGGTACATTGCCAGTGCAGCGCCTGGCAGACCAAACATCATGATTGGGAAGAAGCCAGACATGAACATACCGGCGGTGCCGTCACCCGCGTAGAAGCGGTTGATGTCGCCGTGGAATACGGTGCCCGCAGCATTGGTGAACTCACCAATCTGGAACCAGGCGATGGTGTTCAGCACCTGATGCAGACCGGTTGGGATCAGCAGACGGTTGATAAAACCAAAGATACCTGAGCCCACTGCACCCGCTGAAACAATCCACTCGCCGCCCGCATGGATAGCATGCTGCACCGGTGGCCACACGTAGCCAAAGATGGCTGCGAGGATCAGACAGAAAAAGCCTGTCGCAATCGGCACAAAACGTTTGCCGCCGAAGAAGCTCAGGAAGTCAGGCAGTTTGATACCCGCCCAGCGGTTGTATACGGCGCCACCGACCAGACCGGTAATGATACCTGCCAGTACACCCATGTTGATTTCAGGGTTGATGGTTACCATCGCTTTCGTCAGGATGAAGTAACCGACAGCCCCTGCCAGTGCCGCGGCACCAGCGCTGTCTTTTGACCAGCTTGACGCCACACCGATGGCGAAAATCAGGGCCAGGTTGTCAAAAATTGCGCCGCCTGCCTGGGCAATAAACGGCACGTTAAGAAGATCGGGTTGCCCGAATCGCAGCAGTAATGCCGCAACCGGTAGCACGGCGATAGGGAGCTGCAAAGCCCTACCGAGGCGCTGGAAAAAACCTAAAATATTCATCCTATTCCCCCTACGAGACCCTTTGTTAAGACTCGCGCATAAACTATGTTTTTATTGTGTCACGAACGATAGATACAGTTGATGATTCACTGGCAGTGTGAGTGTGTGAAAAATTAATTCGTATCGCAAATTAAACACCTATTTTTTGTGATTATTGTCACCAAATATCGTATTAAACCCTCCCTTTCTCTGGCTAACGACGAAAACTTATTTTATCATTCAAAAAATCAAGACGGATTGATCCGGCCTGAAAGGTTCCAGGTTACGCTTAGTTCAGGTTGCACTAATCATCCGCCCACTTTTACTTAAACTTTAGAGGTGAATAATGAGACTGATTCCCCTGGCAACAGCTGAACAAGTCGGAAAATGGGCTGCTCGTCATATCGTTAACCGCATCAACGCGTTCAAACCAACAGCCGATCGTCCTTTCGTTCTCGGTCTTCCAACCGGTGGCACGCCCCTGACCGCATATAAAGCTCTGGTTGAAATGCACAAAGCGGGCCAGGTTAGCTTCAAACACGTTGTGACCTTTAACATGGACGAATATGTCGGCCTGCCAAAAGAACATCCGGAAAGCTACCATAGCTTTATGCACCGCAACTTCTTTGATCACGTTGATATCCCAGCTGAAAATATTAACCTGCTGAATGGAAATGCGCCTGATATTGACGCAGAATGCCGTCAGTATGAAGAAAAAATCCGTTCTTACGGTAAAATCCACCTGTTCATGGGCGGCGTGGGCAACGATGGTCACATCGCGTTTAACGAACCAGCCTCTTCTCTGGCTTCCCGTACCCGTATTAAAACGCTGACCCATGACACCCGCGTGGCAAACTCCCGCTTCTTTGACGGTGACGTGAACCAGGTTCCAAAATACGCCCTGACCGTTGGCGTAGGCACCCTGCTGGATGCCGAAGAAGTGATGATTCTGGTGCTGGGCGCGGTGAAAGCGCAAGCGCTTCAGGCTGCCGTTGAAGGTAACGTGAACCATATGTGGACTATCAGCTGCTTACAGTTGCATCCAAAAGCCGTTGTCGTGTGTGACGAACCGTCCACCATGGAGCTGAAAGTGAAAACGCTGAAATACTTCAACGAGCTGGAAGCTGAGAACATCAAAGGTCTGTAATTGAATAACCGCCTCTTCATCAAGAGGCGGCCGCTTTTTTAACCGGGGGTCGTTATGTACGCTTTAACCCACGGTCGGATTTATACCGGCCATGATATTCTGGATGACCATGCGATTGTTATCGCCAATGGCCTGATTGAACGTGTTTGTCCGCTGGCAAAACTGCCGCCGGAGATTGAACAGCGCTCACTCAATGGAGCAACGATCTCCCCCGGTTTCATCGACGTACAGCTTAACGGCTGCGGCGGTGTGCAATTTAACGATACCGCAGAGGCGGTAACGGTTGAAACGCTGGAAATCATGCAGAAAGCCAACGAGAAATCGGGCTGCACCAGCTACCTGCCTACCCTCATCACCAGCAGTGATGACCTGATGAAGCAAGGTATCCGCGTGATGCGTGAATACCTGGCAAAACATCCGAATCAGGCGCTGGGCCTGCACCTGGAAGGACCGTGGCTGAACATAGTGAAGAAAGGGACACATAACCCGAACTACGTTCGCAAACCGGACGCCGAACTGGTCGACTACATGTGTGCCAACGCTGATGTCATCACCAAAGTCACGCTGGCGCCTGAAATGACCGGTACAGAGGTGATCAGCAAACTGGCCGCGGCCGGGATTGTCGTTTCAGCGGGTCACTCAAACGCCACGCTGAAAGAAGCCAAAGCGGGATTCCGTGCTGGCATTACCTTTGCGACCCACCTTTATAACGCTATGCCGTATATTACCGGCCGTGAGCCGGGTCTGGTCGGGGCGATTCTGGACGAGCCGGACGTTTATTGCGGCATTATCGCTGATGGCATGCACGTTGATTACACCAATATTCGCAACGCCAAGCGGCTGAAAGGTGACAAGCTTTGTCTGGTGACGGATGCCACCGCACCAGCAGGTGCAAATATTGAGCAGTTCATTTTTGCCGGTAAAACAATATACTACCGCAACGGACTGTGTGTGGATGAAAACGGTACGCTGAGTGGCTCCTCTTTGACCATGATTGAAGGGGTGCGTAACCTGGTTGAACATTGTGGGATTGCACTTGATGAAGTCCTGCGTATGGCCACCCTTTATCCTGCTCGCGCGATGGGCGTGGATAAACAGCTTGGCGGAATTGCACCAGGTATGGTTGCAAACCTGACGGCATTCACACACGATTATAAAATTATTAAGACCATCGTTAATGGTAACGAGGTCGTCACTGAGTAAGTAAAAGTATGACACCAGGCGGACAAGCTCAAATCGGTAATGTCGATCTCGTTAAACAACTTAACAGTGCGGCGGTATATCGTCTGATTGACCAACACGGTCCAATCTCGCGGATCCAGATAGCCGAACAAAGCCAGCTTGCTCCCGCCAGCGTGACAAAAATTACCCGCCAGCTCATTGAGCGCGGTTTGATCAAAGAAGTCGATCAGCAGGCCTCCACCGGGGGCCGCCGCGCCATCTCCATTATTACCGAAACCCGTAATTTTCAGGCAATTGGCGTCCGGCTTGGTCGTCATGACACCACGCTCACGCTTTACGATCTGAGCAGCAAAGCCATTGCGGAAGAGCACTACCCGCTGCCCGAGCGCACCCAGGAGACGCTGGAACACGCCCTGCTGAATACCATCGCGCACTTTATTGAAAGCTGTCAGCGTAAAATTCGCGAACTCATCGCCATCTCGGTGATCCTGCCGGGCCTGGTCGACCCGGAAAGCGGTGTTATTCGTTACATGCCGCATATTCAGGTTGAGAACTGGGCGCTGGTCGACGCGCTGGAGAAACGCTTTAAGGTGACCTGTTTTGTCGGCCACGATATTCGATCTTTAGCGCTGGCTGAGCACTACTTTGGTGCGAGCCAGGACTGCGAAGACTCTATTCTGGTGCGCGTACACCGCGGCACGGGCGCAGGTATTATCTCCAATGGCCGTATTTTTATTGGTCGCAACGGCAACGTCGGCGAGATTGGCCACATTCAGGTTGAACCGCTCGGCGAGCGCTGCCACTGCGGCAACTTCGGCTGCCTTGAAACCATCGCCGCCAACACGGCCATTGAACAGCGCGTTCGCCATCTGCTTGAACAGGGTTACCAAAGTCGCGTCACGCAGGACGACTGCATGATAGGCACCATCTGCAAAGCCGCTAATAAAGGCGACGCGCTGGCCTGTGAAGTGATCGAGCAGGTTGGACGCCATCTGGGGAAAACCATCGCCATCGCCATCAACCTGTTTAACCCACAAAAAGTGGTGATCGCCGGAGAAATTGTGGAAGCAGAAAAGGTGCTGCTCCCCGCGATTGAAGGCTGTATTAACACCCAGGCGCTGAAAGCATTCCGCCAGAATCTTCCGGTGGTTCGTTCAAAGCTTGACCATCGCTCGGCGATTGGCGCGTTTGCGCTGGTTAAGCGCGCCATGCTCAACGGGATCCTGCTCCAGCATTTGCTGGAAAGTTGATCGGACCTTATAGTAACGCCTTCTTTTTTTGATGTCGGACTGTCCATGACCATTAAGAATGTAATTTGTGATATCGACGGCGTGCTGATGCACGACAATGTTGCCGTGCCGGGTGCTGCGGAATTTCTTCACCGCATCATCGACAAAGGAATGCCTCTGGTTCTTCTCACGAACTACCCTTCTCAGACCGGTCAGGATCTGGCGAACCGCTTTGCCACGGCAGGTGTGGACGTCCCGGACAGCGTGTTTTATACCTCCGCGATGGCAACGGCGGATTTTCTGAAGCGTCAGGAAGGAAAAAAAGCTTATGTTGTCGGTGAAGGCGCGCTGATCCACGAACTGTATAAAGCAGGCTTTACTATTACCGATGTGAACCCGGACTTTGTCATCGTCGGTGAAACGCGCTCCTTTAACTGGGAGATGATGCATAAAGCAGCCTACTTTGTCGCCAGCGGCGCGCGCTTTATCGCCACCAACCCGGATACGCACGGTCGTGGTTTTTATCCGGCCTGCGGCGCGCTGTGCGCCGGTATCGAGAAAATCTCCGGGCGTCAGCCGTTTGTGGTCGGGAAACCAAGCCCGTGGATCATCCGTGCCGCGCTGAACAAAATGCAGGCCCACTCCGAAGAAACCGTGATTGTCGGCGATAACCTGCGTACTGATATTCTGGCCGGTTTCCAGGCGGGTCTGGAAACTATCTTAGTGCTTTCCGGCGTCTCGCAGATTGATGACATTGACTCAATGCCCTTCAGGCCAAGCTGGATTTACCCCTCCGTCGACGAAATCGACATTATCTGATACCGAACCACGCCTCAGTGCGTGGTTTTTCATTTTCGGCTCATACAAATAAAACTCCATCTAACAAAAAGCGCCTTTCATTGAATAATCATCAATAAAAGCATTAATGACGTACTCTTTTTTCACTATTCCGCAATCACTATTGCACTATTTCCTTTTGAGCCCGTAAAACCCTTGCGCCCTTTTCCCCTTTGCGGCATTTTCATAAGCAAGCAACATCACAATGCAACAGGGTTAACGGAGAAGGTTATGTGTTCAATTTTTGGCGTACTGGATATTAAAACTGACGCGGGCGAACTGCGTAAAAAGGCTCTCGAACTGTCCCGCCTGATGCGCCATCGCGGCCCGGACTGGTCAGGCGTTTACGCCAGCGATAAAGCGATTCTGGCTCACGAACGTCTGTCTATTGTTGACGTTAACGCCGGTGCACAGCCGCTGTATAACGAGAAAAAAACGCACGCGCTGGCTGTAAACGGTGAAATCTATAACCATCAGGCGCTGCGCGCTGAATATGGCGACCGTTACGCCTTCCAGACCGGTTCTGACTGCGAGGTGATCCTGGCGCTGTATCAGGAGAAAGGTCCGGAGTTTCTCGACGATCTGCAGGGCATGTTTGCCTTCGCCCTGTACGACAGCGAAAAAGACGCTTACCTGATTGGCCGTGACCATATCGGCATTATCCCGCTGTACATGGGCCACGATGAGCACGGCAACTTCTATGTTGCCTCTGAAATGAAAGCCCTGGTTCCGGTCTGCCGTACCATTAAAGAGTTCCCGGCGGGCAGCTACCTGTGGAGTAAAGACGGTGAAATCCGTTCGTACTATCAGCGCGACTGGTTCGATTATGACGCGGTTAAAGACAACGTGACGGATAAAGCCGAGCTGCGTCAGGCGCTGGAAGATTCCGTGAAAAGCCACCTGATGTCAGACGTCCCGTACGGCGTACTGCTCTCCGGCGGCCTGGACTCCTCCGTGATCTCCGCGATCACCAAGAAATTCGCGGCCCGCCGCGTGGAAGATCAGGAGCGCTCCGAAGCCTGGTGGCCGCAGCTGCACTCCTTCGCCGTGGGGCTGGAAGGGGCACCGGATCTGAAAGCCGCGCAGGAAGTGGCGAACCACCTCGGCACCGTGCACCATGAAATTCACTTCACCGTGCAGGAAGGCCTGGATGCGATCCGCGATGTGATCTATCACATTGAGACCTATGACGTGACCACCATTCGTGCCTCCACGCCGATGTACCTGATGTCGCGTAAGATCAAAGCGATGGGCATCAAGATGGTGCTCTCCGGTGAAGGCTCTGATGAAGTGTTTGGCGGCTACCTGTACTTCCACAAAGCGCCAAACGCCAAAGAGCTGCACGAAGAGACCGTGCGTAAGCTGCAGGCGCTGCACATGTTTGACTGCGCACGTGCTAACAAAGCGATGTCTGCCTGGGGCGTGGAAGCGCGCGTGCCGTTCCTGGATAAGAAATTCCTCGACGTGGCGATGCGCATCAACCCGCAGGACAAGATGTGCGGCAACGGCAAAATGGAAAAACATATCCTGCGTGAATGTTTTGAATCTTACCTGCCGGCGAGCGTGGCGTGGCGTCAGAAAGAGCAGTTCTCCGATGGTGTAGGCTACAGCTGGATTGACACCCTGAAAGAGGTGGCGGCAAAACAGGTTTCTGACCAGCAACTGGAAACTGCGAGCTTCCGCTTCCCGTACAACACCCCGGGCTCGAAAGAAGCGTACCTGTACCGTGAGATCTTTGAGGAACTGTTCCCGGTGCCGAGCGCAGCCGAATGTGTCCCTGGCGGTCCGTCAGTGGCTTGTTCCTCCGCGAAAGCCATTGAATGGGATGAATCTTTCAAGGCGATGAACGATCCATCAGGACGCGCGGTTGGCGTTCACCAGTCCGCCTACAAATAATCACTACGATTTCAAACAGGCCCCCAGGGCCTGTTTTTTTTGCCTCACATTTCACCACCGAAAAACGATTAATAACCAATAATTGCCGAATATTCGGCCACGCTGTTCGCAACCTAACCAAACAGTCACATTCCAGCTATTTTCGTTGAAAAAGGTGTTGACGCTGCAAGGGTCTATACGCATAATGCGCCCCGCAACGCCGATAAGGTAACGCGAAAAAAGATGGCTACGTAGCTCAGTTGGTTAGAGCACATCACTCATAATGATGGGGTCACAGGTTCGAATCCCGTCGTAGCCACCATCTTTTTTGCGGGAGTGGCGAAATTGGTAGACGCACCAGATTTAGGTTCTGGCGCCGCAAGGTGTGCGAGTTCAAGTCTCGCCTCCCGCACCATTCCCGGGTAAGCGTTGCACGGATGGGGTATCGCCAAGCGGTAAGGCACCGGTTTTTGATACCGGCATTCCCTGGTTCGAATCCAGGTACCCCAGCCATATTTCTTCGATTTTGCGGTTCTCCGCGGTATTGGGGTATCGCCAAGCGGTAAGGCACCGGTTTTTGATACCGGCATTCCCTGGTTCGAATCCAGGTACCCCAGCCATCGAAGATTGCAGTACTGGCTACGTAGCTCAGTTGGTTAGAGCACATCACTCATAATGATGGGGTCACAGGTTCGAATCCCGTCGTAGCCACCAAATTAAGATTATCGATTTGTTTCGGTAATTAAAAAATTGTTGGGGTATCGCCAAGCGGTAAGGCACCGGATTCTGATTCCGGCATTCCGAGGTTCGAATCCTCGTACCCCAGCCAATTTAAAAAGTCGTTAAGCACTCTGTTTAACGCAATTGGGGTGTCGCCAAGCGGTAAGGCTCTGGTTTCTGATACCAGCATTCCGGGGTTCGAATCCCTGCACCCCAGCCACTTAAAACAAATAAGCCCGCTCTGCGGGCTTTTTTGTTTTTGTTGTTCGTGCGGTCTGGGGCCCTCACCCTGGCCCTCTCCCACGGGGAGAGGGAAAAAGGATTAGAGTCCGAGGGCATATTTCAGGGCCTGACGTTTCAAACCACCGGCACGTTCCGCTGCCATCAATCCAATGTTACGCAGTATGCGTACCGGTGCCAGATCATTGCTGAACCCGGCATAGAACAGATCCATCCCCGACTGCATGATGAAGTTATCCGCCATACGCCGCGTCTGGTAGCGCTTCAGCACCTGATGGCTGGCCCAGGCTTCCGCATGGCTGCGCGCGTGGCTCAATACATCCAGTAAGGCGTCGACGTCACGATATCCAAGATTCACGCCCTGCCCTGCAAGCGGGTGTATGGTGTGCGCCGCATCCCCCACCAGCGCTAAACCTTCGCGGGCATAGTGCAGAGCGTGACGGCGCGTGAGCGGGAATGCCCCTGCCGCGACCGGCGTCACCTTGCCAAGGCGGCTCGGGAAGTGAAGCAGGATCTCGCGCTGCAACTGCTCCATACTCAGCCCCTGCAGCTGGCGAACCCGCGCCGGTTTGTCATACCACACCAGCGACGCCCAGTTATCGAAGAGTGGTAAAAACGCATGCGGGCCATTCGGGGTAAAGTGCTGCCAGGTGCTGTCGCCCGGCGCATTGTCGCACTGGACGGTGATTAGCATGCAGGACTGCTGGTACTGCCAGGCATGAACGCCAATACCTGCCATCTGTCTGACCTGCGAATTAGCGCCATCCGCCCCCACTACCAGCTTCACGGCCAGCTCATCGCCACTGTCCAGCGTCAGAAGACAGCCGTCGTCATGGCGATGCAGTTCCTTAAGCGATGCAGGCACACGCAGCGTCACCTTCGGGTGCGCCTCCAGCGCCTGCCAGAGCGCCAGCTGAAGCACGTTGTTTTCTACCATATAGCCCAGGCGCGGCAGCTTCAGCTCAGCGGCATCAAACGCGACGTGGGCATTTTCCCACTCCCAGGTTTCAAGACGGCTGTAAGGATGGGCGCGCATCGCCAGCACCGATTCCCAGACGCCCAGCCCGCGCAGCAGATCGACGGACGCCGCGCTAATGGCGGAAATGCGCACGTCCGGTTTGCTGGCGGGATCGAACGTCGGCGGTGCCGACTGCTCAATTACCGTTACCTCAAATCCCTGCTTCGCCAGCCCCAGCGCCAGCGCGCCGCCGACCATACCGCCGCCGACAACGGCAACTTCGGTGTGTAGGAGTGTCATGGTCAATTTTCCTTATTGGAGAATCCCTTAAGTTTACCGGATTTTTATGGTCCTGAGACACACAACCTTCATACTGGTCACAACCCCACCAAAGCATTACAATACGCGGCTTGCAATCCTGAGCTGAGCAAGTCGATGACTAAAAAACTCCATATAAAAACCTGGGGCTGTCAGATGAACGAATACGATTCATCCAAGATGGCCGATCTGCTGGATACCACCCACGGATACCAGCTGACTGAAAATGCGAAAGAAGCCGATGTGCTGCTGCTGAACACCTGTTCAATTCGTGAAAAAGCACAGGAAAAAGTCTTTCATGTGTTAGGCCGCTGGAAGCTTCTTAAGCGAAAAAATCCGGACCTGATCATCGGCGTGGGCGGCTGCGTCGCGTCGCAGGAAGGTAAGCTGATCCGCCAGAGAGCCCCGTATGTGGATATCGTCTTTGGCCCTCAGACCCTGCATCGCCTGCCGGAGATGATCAATCAGGTTCGCGGCAACCGTAGCCCGGTCGTTGACGTCAGTTTCCCGGAGATCGAGAAATTTGACCGTCTGCCAGAGCCGCGCGCCGATGGCCCGACCGCCTTCGTCTCGATCATGGAAGGCTGCAACAAATACTGTACCTACTGCGTGGTGCCTTACACCCGCGGTGAAGAGGTCAGCCGCCCGGCGGACGACATTCTGTTTGAAATCGCGCAGCTTGCCGCACAGGGCGTTCGCGAAGTGAACCTGCTCGGCCAGAACGTGAACGCGTGGCGCGGCGAGAACTACGACGGCACCACCGGCAGCTTCGCCGAACTGCTGCGCCTGGTGGCCGCAATTGACGGCATCGACCGCATTCGTTTCACCACCAGCCATCCGATGGAGTTTACCGACGACATCATTGACGTGTACCGTGATACGCCAGAGCTGGTGAGCTTCCTGCACCTGCCGATCCAGTGCGGCTCTGACCGCGTGCTGAACCTCATGGGTCGCCCGCATACGGTGCTGGAGTACAAATCCACCATTCGTAAGCTGCGTGAAGCGCGCCCGGATATTCAAATCAGTTCCGACTTCATCGTCGGCTTCCCTGGCGAAACCGCTGATGACTTCGAGCGCACCATGAAGCTCATCGGTGAAGTGAACTTTGACGTCAGCTACAGCTTCATCTTCTCAGCGCGTCCTGGCACGCCTGCGGCCGACATGGTTGACGATGTGCCGGAAGAGGAGAAAAAGCAGCGTCTGTATATTCTGCAGGAGCGTATCAACCAGCAGGCCAATGCCTGGAGCCGCCGTATGCTCGGCACCGTTCAGCGCATTCTGGTGGAAGGCACCTCCCGTAAGAGCGTCATGGAACTGTCTGGCCGAACCGAAAATAACCGCGTGGTGAACTTCGAAGGCACCCCGGACATGATCGGTAAATTTGTGGACGTCGAGATTGTTGAAGTGCTCACTAACTCGCTGCGCGGGAAGGTGGTACGCACCGAGGACGAAATGGGCCTGCGCATTGCAGAGACGCCTGAGTCCGTAATCTCTCGCACCCGCAAAGTCAACGACTCTGGCGTGGGCATTTACCAGCCGTGATCCTTCAGGCCTGCCTGCCCGGCAGGCCTTGTATTTCCTCTCATCGTCCCCAATATCATCCGCAACGCTTGCGCCTTTATTCTGTGGCGTGAATAATTTCGGTAATGACCGTTTTATTACGCCGTGTGGCGGCGAGTCAGTTAACTACTCAAAGAGGAACAGTTTGAACATAGATACGCGTGAAATTAGCCTAACGCCCGCAGACAACGCTCGCCTGCTGAGCCTGTGCGGGCCGTTTGATGACAACATCAAACAACTTGAGCGACGTCTGGGTATCGAAATCAATCGTCGCGATAACCATTTCAAACTCACCGGACGCCCTATCTGCGTCAACGCGGCGGCAGATATTCTGCGCAGCCTGTATGTTGATACCGCCCCGATGCGCGGTGAAATTCAGGATATTGAGCCGGAACAGATCCACCTCGCCATTAAAGAGGCGCGCGTGCTTGAGCAGAGCGCGGAAAGCGTGCCTGACTACGGTAAGGCAATCAATATCAAGACCAAGCGTGGCGTCATCAAGCCGCGTACGCCAAACCAGGCGCAGTACATCGCCAACATTCTTGACCATGACATTACCTTCGGCGTAGGCCCGGCGGGTACGGGTAAAACCTATCTCGCGGTTGCCGCTGCGGTGGATGCACTGGAGCGTCAGGAGATCCGTCGTATCCTGCTGACCCGCCCTGCCGTTGAAGCGGGTGAAAAGCTGGGCTTCCTGCCCGGCGATCTGAGCCAGAAGGTCGACCCGTATCTGCGTCCGCTATACGACGCGCTGTTCGAGATGCTCGGCTTTGAGAAAGTGGAGAAGCTGATCGAACGTAACGTGATAGAAGTTGCACCACTGGCCTACATGCGCGGCCGTACGCTCAACGACGCATTCATCATTCTTGATGAAAGCCAGAACACCACCATCGAACAGATGAAAATGTTCCTGACGCGTATCGGCTTCAACTCGAAAGCGGTTATCACCGGTGACGTCACCCAGATCGACCTGCCGCGCAGCACCAAATCTGGCCTGCGTCACGCCATTGAGGTGCTGGCTGAGGTCGATGAAATCAGCTTTAACTTCTTCCACAGTGAAGACGTGGTACGCCACCCGGTGGTCGCGCGCATCGTTAACGCCTATGAAGCCTGGGAAGAGGCGGATCAAAAACGCAGGGCCGAACAGGCCGCGGAACGTAAGCGCGAAGCGCAGGAGCAAGAACAGAAATGAGTCAGGTGATCCTCGATTTACAGCTGGCCTGTGAAGACAATTCCGGCATGCCAGAAGAGGCACAGTTTCAGAAATGGCTGGATGCAGTAATCCCCCAGTTTCAGGAAGAATCAGAAGTTACGATTCGCCTGGTGGATGAAGCAGAAAGCCATGAGCTTAACCTGACCTACCGTGGGAAAGATAAGCCAACCAACGTGCTCTCTTTCCCGTTCGAAGCGCCGCCGGGCATTGAGATGCCGCTACTGGGCGATCTGATCATCTGCCGTCAGGTGGTTGAGCAGGAAGCCAAAGAGCAGCAAAAGCCGCTTGAGGCCCACTGGGCGCATATGGTGGTACACGGCAGCCTGCACCTGCTGGGCTACGATCACATTGAAGATGACGAAGCGGAAGAGATGGAGTCCCTCGAGACAGAGATAATGCTTGCTCTGGGCTATGAGGATCCGTACATTGCCGAGAAAGAATAGTCAGTTACTGACTACCATGCTGCCGCGCAGGGACATAGCGCGGCGGTTAACGTTGAACTAACAAGAGAACCCTTAACAAACGCCATGAGCGACGACAATTCACACAGTAGCGACACGACAACCAGTAAAAAGGGATTTTTCTCCCTCATTCTGAACCAGCTTTTCCACGGCGAACCGAAAAACCGTGATGAACTGCTGGAGCTGATTCGTGATTCCGGGCAGAACGACCTTATCGACGAAGATACGCGCGAAATGCTCGAAGGGGTGATGGACATCGCCGACCAGCGCGTCCGCGATATCATGATCCCCCGCTCGCAGATGATTACCCTGAAACGTAACCAGACCCTGGACGAGTGCCTCGATGTGATCATCGAATCCGCCCACTCGCGTTTCCCGGTCATCAGCGAAGATAAAGATCACATCGAAGGGATTTTGATGGCCAAAGATCTGCTGCCGTTTATGCGCAGCGATGCCGAAGCCTTCAGCATGGAAAAAGTGTTACGCCAGGCCGTGGTTGTGCCGGAAAGTAAACGTGTGGATCGGATGCTGAAAGAGTTTCGCTCTCAGCGTTACCACATGGCGATTGTTATTGATGAATTCGGCGGCGTCTCAGGTCTGGTCACGATCGAAGATATTCTTGAACTGATCGTGGGCGAAATCGAAGACGAGTACGACGAAGAAGAAGATATCGACTTCCGTCAGCTCAGCCGCCACACCTGGACCGTGCGCGCGCTGGCCTCGATTGAAGACTTTAACGACGCGTTTGGGACCCACTTCAGCGATGAAGAGGTCGATACCATTGGCGGGCTGGTGATGCAGGCCTTTGGTCATCTTCCGGCGCGCGGCGAGACCGTTGACATTGACGGTTACCAGTTCAAAGTCGCCATGGCCGACAGCCGACGTATTATTCAGGTTCACGTCAGAACGCCGGACGACTCACCGGTGCCAAAACTGGAAGATTAATGTAAATGGCATTTGCCTCATTACTTGAACGCCAGCGCGTCCGTTTGCTGCTGGCGCTGTTGCTCGGAGCCAGCGGTACGCTGGCTTTTTCTCCTTACGATATCTGGCCTGCCGCCATTCTCTCCCTGATGGGGCTTCAGGGGTTAACCCTGAATCGTCGTCCGGTACAGGCCGCTGCCATCGGTTACTTCTGGGGGCTGGGGCTGTTTGGCTCTGGCATCAACTGGGTCTACGTCAGTATCGCGCAGTTCGGCGGCATGCCGGGGCCGGTGAACGTCTTCCTGGTCGTCCTGCTCGCCGCCTATCTCTCGCTCTATACCGGTCTGTTTGCCGGCATTCTCTCGCGCCTGTGGCCAAAAACCACCTGGCTGCGTGTTGCCATTGCCGCGCCGGTTGTCTGGCAGATTACCGAGTTTCTGCGCGGCTGGGTCCTGACCGGCTTCCCGTGGCTGCAGTTCGGCTACAGCCAGATTGACGGCCCGCAGAAAGGACTGGCGCCGGTCATGGGCGTAGAAGCCATTAACTTCCTGCTGATGGTCGTGAGCGGTCTGCTGGTGCTGGCGCTGGTCACGCGCGGCTGGAAGCCGCTGGTAGTGGCGCTGGTACTGTTCGCCCTGCCCTTCCCGCTGCGTTATATCCAGTGGTTTACGCCTGAGCCCGAGCGCGCTATGCAGGTCTCCATGGTGCAGGGGAATATCCCGCAGTCGATGAAGTGGGACGAGAAAGAGCTGCTGAATACGCTGAAGATCTACGCCAACGCCACCGAAGAGGTGATGGGTAAATCGCAGCTGATTATCTGGCCGGAGTCTGCCATTCCCGATCTGGAGATCAACCAGCAGCCGTTCCTCAACATGATGAACGACCTGCTGGTGGCGCGCGGCAGCACCCTGATTACCGGCATTGTTGACGCGCGTCTGAATCAGCAAAACCGCTACGACACCTACAACACCATTATTACGCTCGGTAAAGACAGCGAATACAGCTATCAATCCACCGACCGGTACAACAAGAACCACCTGGTACCGTTCGGTGAATTTGTGCCGCTGGAGTCGATTCTGCGCCCGCTGGCCCCGTTCTTTGACCTGCCGATGTCCTCCTTCAGCCGCGGCCCGTACGTTCAGCCCCAGCTGCATGCGCACGGCCTGGCCCTGACGGCCGCCATCTGCTACGAAATCATCCTCGGCGAGCAGGTGCGGGATAACTTCCGTCCGGATACCGACTATCTGCTGACCATCTCAAACGATGCGTGGTTTGGTAAATCTATCGGCCCGTGGCAGCACTTCCAGATGGCGCGCATGCGTTCCCTGGAGCTGGCGCGTCCGCTGCTGCGCAGCACCAACAACGGCATCACCGCCGTGATTGGTCCGCAGGGCGAAATCCAGTCCATGATCCCGCAGTTCACACGCGAGGTGCTGACCACCAACGTCACGCCAACAACGGGGCTGACGCCGTACGCGCGCACCGGCAACTGGCCGCTGTGGATTTTGACCGCGCTGTTCGGCTTTGGCGCCGTGCTGATGAGCCTGCGTCAGCGTCGTAAATAACCCCTCACCCTGGCCCTCTCCCCCAAGGGGAGAGGGAACAGTCCATGCACCGTTTCACTATCCAGCTCCGCCTTTTCCCCTCTCCCTTCCAGGGAGAGGGCTAGGGTGAGGGTCAATTCTGGCACGCCTATTGCTTTGTTTATTCACGCAAACGCAGTTTGGCTTAACGTGCAACCTTGTCGCACCAGCGTAGATCATCAGTAGCACCGAAACGGTGCAACGGGAGATTATTGCCTCTGAATGGTGCGGCGCGCTTCGCAAAAATAAACAATAACGCAGCAAAATCTTTACATTAAGCCAGACTAAATGTTAACAAGCTTGCATAACACTGCACTCGCATCGCGCGAGATATAACAACATCACAATGGGTATCAATGCGTCACTGGCGCTGATAAGAAAGGAGTTGGGTATGCAATTACGTAAACTGGCCACAGCAATGCTGGTTATGGGAATGTCCGCAGGCGTGGTTCACGCTGAAGACGCTCCGGCAGCAGGCAGCACTCTCGACAAGATTGCCAAAAACGGCGTAATCGTGGTCGGTCACCGTGAATCTTCTGTCCCGTTCTCTTACTACGACAACACGCAAAAAGTCGTGGGCTATTCACAGGATTACTCCAACGCCATCGTTGAAGCTGTGAAGAAAAAGCTGAACAAACCTGACCTGCAGGTGAAGCTGATCCCAATCACTTCACAGAACCGTATTCCACTGCTGCAAAACGGCACCTTTGATTTCGAGTGTGGCTCCACCACCAACAACCTCGAGCGGCAGAAACAGGCTGCCTTCTCTGACACCATCTTTGTCGTAGGCACCCGTCTGCTGACGAAGAAAGGCGGTGAGATCAAAGATTTTGCTGACCTGAAAGGCAAAGCGGTCGTTGTGACTTCCGGTACCACTTCAGAAGTGCTGCTGCATAAGCTGAACGACGAGAAGAAAATGGACATGCGCATCATCAGCGCGAAAGACCATGGCGACTCCTTCCGCACCCTGGAAAGTGGTCGTGCGGTGGCGTTTATGATGGATGACGCCCTGCTGGCAGGCGAACGTGCGAAGGCGAAGAAACCAGATAACTGGGATATCGTCGGCACCGCGCAGTCCAAAGAAGCTTACGGCTGTATGCTGCGTAAAGACGATCCGCAGTTCAAAAAGCTGATCGATGACACCATCGCCCAGGTGCAGACCTCCGGTGAAGCGGAAAAATGGTTCGACAAGTGGTTCAAGAACCCGATTCCACCAAAAAATCTCAATATGAACTTTGAACTGTCTGACGACATGAAAGCGCTGTTCAAATCTCCAAATGACAAGGCTCTTAACTAATTAGAACAACAGGGGCGGGATCTCCTGCCCTCTCGATTGTCGGGAAGCATGGACAGACTATACGCCGAGAGGTCGTTCCCCACTCAGCGCGAAAAATGAGCTTCTCACCAATCTTCGAGGGTAGCGCTGCTACCCTTTTTTTTCTGGAGTTTATTATGTCAATAGACTGGAACTGGGGCATATTCCTGCAACAAGCCCCGTTCGGCAACACCACCTATCTTGGCTGGCTGTGGAGCGGCTTCCAGGTCACCGTGGCATTATCGATAACGGCGTGGATCATCGCGTTTCTTGTCGGTTCTTTGTTCGGTATTCTGCGCACCGTCCCTAACCGTTTTCTTTCAACAATTGGCACCCTGTATGTGGAACTGTTCCGTAACGTTCCGCTGATCGTGCAATTCTTTACCTGGTATCTGGTCATCCCGGAACTGCTGCCGGAAAATATTGGCATGTGGTTCAAGTCGGAACTGGATCCGAACGTACAGTTCTTTGTCTCCTCCATGATGTGTCTGGGGCTGTTTACCGCTGCGCGCGTTTGCGAGCAGGTGCGTGCCGCCATTCAGTCATTGCCGCGCGGACAAAAAAACGCCGGCCTGGCAATGGGCCTGACCCTGCCCCAAACCTATCGCTACGTGCTGCTGCCTAACGCCTACCGCGTTATCGTTCCACCGATGACCTCCGAGATGATGAACCTGGTGAAAAACTCGGCCATCGCCTCAACTATCGGCCTGGTGGATATGGCCGCGCAGGCGGGCAAGCTGCTGGATTACTCCGCTCACGCGTGGGAATCCTTCACTGCGATCACGCTCGCGTATGTTCTGATTAACGCTTTCATCATGCTGGTGATGAACCTGGTTGAACGCAAAATCCGCCTGCCGGGTAATCTGGGGGGCAAATAATGTACGAATTTGACTGGAGTTCTATCGTCCCATCCATGCCTTACCTGCTCGATGGCCTGGTAATCACCTTAAAGATCACCGCGATCGCTATCATCGTAGGTATCGTCTGGGGCACCCTGCTGGCGGTAATGCGCCTGTCGAGCTTTAAGCCGTTCGCCTGGTTTGCGACTGCCTACGTTAACGTCTTCCGCTCCATCCCGCTGGTGATGGTGCTGCTATGGTTTTACCTCATTGTTCCTGGCTTCTTACAGAACGTGCTGGGACTGTCACCAAAAACCGATATCCGCCTGATCTCCGCCATGGTGGCGTTCTCGATGTTTGAGGCCGCTTACTACTCCGAGATTATCCGCGCGGGTATCCAGAGTATCTCCCGTGGGCAATCCAGCGCCGCGCTGGCGCTGGGCATGACGCACTGGCAGTCTATGCAGCTGATTATTCTGCCGCAGGCGTTTCGCGCCATGGTTCCGCTCCTGCTGACCCAGGGCATCGTGCTGTTCCAGGATACCTCTCTGGTTTATGTTCTGAGCCTGGCGGACTTCTTCCGTACCGCGTCGACCATCGGTGAGCGTGACGGTACGCAGGTTGAGATGGTGCTCTTCGCGGGCGCGGTCTATTTTGTGATTAGTTTAAGCGCGTCGCTGTTGGTCAGTTGGCTGAAGAAAAGGACGGTATAATGATTTCCCTGAAAAATGTTTCTAAATGGTATGGGCACTTTCAGGTGCTGACCGACTGCTCCACCGAAGTGAAAAAAGGTGACGTGGTGGTGGTGTGCGGGCCGTCCGGTTCCGGTAAGTCCACGCTGATCAAAACGGTTAATGGTCTGGAACCTGTGCAGCAGGGCGAAATTGTTGTTAACGGCACGAAAGTGAACGACAAGAAAACCAATCTCGCCCAGCTTCGCTCTCACGTTGGCATGGTGTTCCAGCATTTTGAGCTGTTCCCTCACCTCTCTATTATCGAGAACCTGACGCTGGCGCAGGTAAAAGTACTTAAGCGTGATAAGAAAGCGGCGCGCGAGAAAGGGCTTAAGCTCCTGGAACGCGTGGGGCTCTCTGCGCATGCCGATAAGTTCCCGGCGCAGCTTTCCGGCGGCCAGCAGCAGCGTGTGGCGATCGCCCGCGCGCTGTGCATGGACCCGGTGGCAATGCTGTTCGACGAACCGACCTCGGCACTCGATCCCGAGATGATCAACGAAGTGCTGGACGTCATGGTCGAACTGGCCCACGAAGGGATGACCATGATGGTGGTGACGCACGAAATGGGCTTCGCCCGTAAAGTGGCTAACCGTGTGATCTTCATGGACGAAGGCAAGATCGTTGAAGACTCACCGAAAGAAGAGTTCTTCGCTAACCCGAAATCCGAACGCGCTAAAGATTTCCTCGCTAAAATCCTGCACTAATCTTCTCAGTGCGCAATCTGCGGATTGCGCACTGCTTCACGCTTTCACGCTCTGCTTCTCGTCGGCGTCATATTGCAGCGTTAACCTTGTCACAAAATAACGCTACGTATGGAGAACGCTATGGCACAGCCTATTATTCTCGATTGCGATCCGGGTCATGATGACGCGATTGCACTCGTCCTTGCACTTGCCTCCCCTGAACTGGACGTGAAAGCGGTCACCTCGTCCGCCGGAAACCAGACGCCTGACAAAACCCTGCGCAACGTGCTGCGCATGCTAACGCTGCTCAAACGCACCGATATTCCCGTCGCGGGCGGAGCCGTGAAGCCGCTGATGCGCGAGCTTATCATTGCCGACAGCGTTCACGGTGAAAGCGGGCTGGACGGTCCGGCACTGCCGGAGCCGGGCTTTGCACCGCAAAACTGTACCGCCGTGGAGCTGATGGCGAAGGTGCTGCGTGAGAGCGCGGTGCCGGTGACGCTGGTCGCCACCGGGCCGCAAACCAACGTTGCGCTGCTGCTGAACAGCCATCCTGAACTGCAAAATAAAATTGCACGTATTGTGATTATGGGCGGCGCGATGGGGCTGGGTAACTGGACGCCTGCGGCGGAGTTCAACATCTTTGTCGACCCGGAAGCGGCGGAGATCGTTTTCCAGTCGGGCTTGCCGATTGTAATGGCAGGGCTGGATGTGACCCACCGTGCACAAATTATGGCAGACGATATTGAGCGCTTTCGCGCCGTGGGCAACCCGGTTGCGACGACCGTGGCCGAGCTGCTCGACTTCTTTATGGAGTATCACAAAGCCGAGAAATGGGGCTTCCACGGCGCGCCGCTGCATGACCCATGCACCATTGCCTGGCTGCTGAAGCCAGAGATGTTTACCACGGTAGAGCGTTGGGTTGGTGTGGAGACGCAGGGGAAATATACGCAGGGGATGACGGTGGTGGATTACTATTCACTGACAGGGAATAAACCGAATACGACGCTGATGGTGGATATCGACCGGGAAGCGTTTGTGGATTTGCTGGCGGAAAGGCTGGCTTATTATTCTGCGGCCTGATGCCCCTCACCCTAACCCTCTCCCCAAAGGGGCGAGGGGATTGTTCGCTGCTCGCATTAATTTGTGGGGATTCCTCAGCCCTGTGGGAGAGGGAACAAACCTGCGCTTTTATCTATGGCTCAAACGGCCGACGCTGGAACTGATCGTGCCCACATTTCGGGCACAGCGGCAGCACGTCCGGCGTATACACCGCAATATGGTGATGGCATTTCTCACACACCAGATTCCCCAGCCCCACGACTTCACCGCTCTGGTACACACCGTGGTGGTTCAAGTCCTGAAATACCTCGCGCCACTCCAGCTGCGTTTTGTCGGTGATATCCGCCAGCTCCTGCCACAGGCTCTCTTTAATCACCCGCATAAACACGCTGTCGGCGATTTCATCCTGGCTCTCTTCGTAGCTGCGCGCGAACTCTTCCAGATCTCGGCGCACCGCGCGGGTCACCTCCTCCACTTCGGTTCGCGTTAACTCACCCGTTTGCGTCACCCGTGCTCGCGCCTGTTCGACCAGCGCGTCGATATCGCGCTCGCCGTTACGCAGCCGTTCCGTCAGTGTCGCCACCAGTTCGCGGTAAAATTGAGCAACCTTGTTCATCATTTTGCCTCCCGGGTAAGTAACTATTTCTAATAATAGACCTTATTTCGTCGCCGCTTTGTCAGGTGAAGCACAGACCCGGTAAATTCCTGCAAAGTGCATTTGTGCGAAAGGCTGTTTTGACGCGGGCGTTTGGGCTATGCTATGCGGATCTGAATTACCACATCCATTGGCTACATTTGTAGCTGTATTGAAAACAGGACCACTGGCTGCCATGCAAGAGCAATACCGCCCGGAAGAGATAGAATCAAAAGTCCAGCAACACTGGGACGAGAAGCGCACCTTTGAAGTAACCGAAGACGAGAGCAAAGAGAAGTATTACTGCCTGTCGATGCTTCCCTATCCTTCTGGTCGACTACACATGGGCCACGTGCGTAACTACACCATCGGTGATGTGATCGCTCGTTACCAGCGCATGCTGGGCAAAAATGTTCTGCAGCCAATCGGCTGGGATGCGTTCGGCCTGCCAGCAGAAGGCGCTGCGGTTAAAAACAATACGGCACCGGCTCCGTGGACGTACGACAACATTGCGTACATGAAAAACCAGCTCAAAATGCTGGGCTTCGGCTATGACTGGAGCCGCGAGCTGGCTACCTGCACACCAGAATACTACCGCTGGGAGCAGAAGTTCTTCACCGAGCTGTATAAAAAAGGCCTGGTGTATAAGAAAACGTCTGCCGTTAACTGGTGCCCGAATGACCAGACCGTTCTGGCAAACGAGCAGGTTATCGACGGCTGCTGCTGGCGCTGCGACACCAAAGTTGAGCGTAAAGAGATCCCACAGTGGTTTATCAAAATCACCGCTTACGCTGACGAGCTGCTGAACGATCTGGATACCCTGGATCACTGGCCTGACACCGTTAAGACCATGCAGCGCAACTGGATCGGCCGTTCTGAAGGCGTGGAAATTACGTTCAACGTTGAGAACTACGACCAGACCCTGACCGTGTATACCACTCGTCCGGACACCTTCATGGGCGCGACCTATCTGGCCGTTGCCGCAGGTCACCCGCTGGCGCAGAAAGCGGCGGAAAACAATCCGGAACTGGCAACCTTCATCGACGAATGCCGCAACACCAAAGTGGCCGAAGCCGACATGGCGACGATGGAGAAAAAAGGCGTTGCAACCGGCTTCTATGCTAAGCACCCGCTGACTGGCGAAGCGATTCCGGTCTGGGCAGCAAACTTCGTTCTGATGGAGTACGGTACAGGTGCGGTCATGGCCGTTCCGGGTCACGATCAGCGCGACTACGAGTTTGCCACCAAATACAACCTGCCGATTAAAGCCGTTATTCTGGCCGCCGATGGTTCTGAACCCGACCTCTCCGAGCAAGCGCTGACTGAAAAAGGCACCCTGTTCAATTCCGGCGAATTCAGTGGTCTGAGCTTCGAAGAAGGCTTCAACGCCATCGCCGATAAGCTGGCCTCACTGGGCGTGGGCGAGCGTAAAGTTAACTACCGTCTGCGCGACTGGGGCGTGTCCCGTCAGCGCTACTGGGGTGCACCAATTCCAATGGTGACCCTGGAAGACGGCACCGTAATGCCAACTCCAGAAGATCAACTGCCGGTGATCCTGCCGGAAGACGTGGTGATGGACGGCATCACCAGCCCGATCAAAGCCGATCCTGAGTGGGCAAAAACCACTGTCAATGGCCAGCCTGCGCTGCGTGAAACCGACACCTTCGACACCTTCATGGAGTCGTCCTGGTACTACGCGCGCTACACCTGCCCGCAGTATAAAGAAGGCATGCTGGATTCCGATGCGGCAAACTATTGGCTGCCGGTAGACATCTACATCGGTGGCATCGAACACGCCATCATGCACCTGCTCTACTTCCGCTTCTTCCATAAGCTGATGCGCGATGCTGGCATGGTGAACTCTGACGAGCCGGCTAAACAGCTGCTGTGTCAGGGCATGGTGCTGGCAGATGCCTTCTACTACGTTGGCGCGAACGGCGAGCGCAACTGGGTCTCTCCGGTTGATGCGATCGTTGAGCGTGACGAGAAAGGCCGTATCGTGAAGGCAAAAGACGCTGATGGTCATGAACTGGTTTATACCGGCATGAGCAAGATGTCCAAGTCTAAAAACAACGGTATCGACCCGCAGGTGATGGTCGAGCGTTACGGCGCGGACACCGTGCGTCTGTTCATGATGTTTGCTTCTCCGGCTGATATGACCCTTGAGTGGCAGGAATCCGGCGTGGAAGGCGCTAACCGCTTCCTGAAACGCGTCTGGAAACTGGTGTACGAACACACCGCACAGGGTGATGCTCCCGCGCTGAATGCCGCTGCGTTGAGCGAAGATCAGCAGGCGCTGCGTCGTGATGTACATAAAACGATTGCAAAAGTGACCGATGATATTGGTCGTCGTCAGACCTTCAATACCGCAATTGCGGCTATTATGGAACTGATGAACAAGCTGGCGAAAGCCCCGCAGGACGGCGAGCAGGATCGTGCCATCATGCGTGAAGCGCTGCTGGCCGTCGTTCGCATGCTGAACCCGTTCACGCCACACGTCAGCTTCACCCTGTGGCAGGAACTGAAAGGCGAAGGCGATATCGACAACGCGCCGTGGCCGGTTGCAGATGAAGCGGCAATGGTGGAAAACACCACGCTGGTTGTGGTACAGGTTAACGGCAAAGTGCGCGGTAAAATTACCGTGGCCGTTGATGCAACCGAAGAACAGGTTCGCGAACGCGCAGGCCAGGAACCTCTGGTTGCGAAATATCTTGAGGGCGTTACCGTACGTAAAGTGATTTACGTACCGGGTAAACTGCTCAATCTGGTCGTTGGCTAAGCGCGGGAGGAAACGTGCGACAACTGGCAACAATACTCTTATCTCTGGCGGTGCTTGTCACCGCGGGTTGCGGCTGGCACCTGCGCAATACCACGGCGGTGCCGCCTGAGATGAAAACAATGATCTTTGATTCCGGAGATCCAAACGGTCCACTCAGCCGGGCCATTCGTAATCAGCTGCGCCTGAACGGCGTTGAGCTTATTGAAAAAGGTACGCTGCGCCAGGACGTACCGTCCCTGCGCGTGCTGGGAATGACGCTAGGCCAGGATACGGCGTCTATCTTCCAGGATGGTCGTACCGCGGAGTATCAGATGGTGTTGACGGTCAATGCAGCAGTGCTGATCCCGGGTAAAGATATCTACCCGATCAGCGCGAAAGTGTACCGTTCGTTCTTTGATAACCCGCAAACGGCGCTGGCAAAAGATGCTGAACAGCAGATTATCATCAACGAAATGTACGATAAGGCGGCGGAACAGCTGATCCGTAGACTGCCAGGTATTGCAGCGTCGACAAGAGAAGGTTCTGACATTGTTGGAAAACCGGATACCGGCACGATTCCTGCTGCCACCTCTCTGGGTAAATGATGATCAGGCTGTATCCTGAACAACTCCGCGCGCAGCTCAATGAAGGGCTGCGCGCGGCGTATCTGCTGCTCGGAAACGATCCGTTATTGCTTCAGGAAAGCCTGGATGCCGTGCGGCATGCCGCCGCCGCGCAGGGCTTTGATGAACACCATACCGTCCAGCTGGATAATAATACCGACTGGAATGCTCTCTTCTCACTCTGTCAGGCGATGAGCCTTTTTGCGTCGCGCCAGACTATTCAGATCCTGCTGCCGGAGAACGGCCCTAACGCGGCCATCAATGAACAGCTGGCCACGCTGGTCAGCCTGCTTCACAGCGATCTGCTGCTGATTGTGCGCGGCAACAAGCTCACCAAAGCGCAGGAAAATGCGGCGTGGTTCACCCAACTCGCGACCCACGCGGTGCAGGTCACCTGCCAGACACCTGAACAGGCGCATCTGCCAAAATGGGTGGCGGCAAGGGCAAAGCAGAACAATCTTCAACTGGATGATGCTGCGAATCAGCTGCTTTGCTACTGCTATGAAGGCAACCTGCTGGCCCTGGCACAGGCGCTGGACAGACTCTCCCTGCTCTGGCCGGACGGTAAACTGACGTTACCACGCGTCGAGCAGGCCGTTAACGATGCCGCACACTTCACGCCGTTCCACTGGGTGGATGCATTGCTGTCGGCGAAAAGTAAACGCGCCCTGCATATTCTGCAACAACTGCGTCTGGAAGGCAGTGAGCCCGTCATTCTGTTGCGTACGCTGCAGCGTGAACTGCTGCTGCTGATTACGCTCAAACGTCAGTCTGCCCATACGCCGCTGCGCGCTCTTTTTGATAAACACCGGGTGTGGCAAAACCGCCGGGCGATGACCACTGAGGCCATCAATCGCCTGAGTCATGAACAGCTGCGGCAGGCTGTGCAGCTTCTGATGCGCGCGGAGCTCACCTTAAAACAAGATTACGGCCAGTCGGTGTGGGCGGAGCTGGAAAGTCTTTCCCTGCTGCTCTGCCACAAGGCGCTGGCAGACGTTTTTATTGATGGATAGTATGCATTCTTTACAGGCTCTGTATGGCGGCACTTTCGACCCGGTACATTACGGGCATCTGAAGCCGGTGGAAATTCTGGCGAATCTGATCGGTCTGCAGCGCGTCACCATCATGCCCAATAATGTCCCGCCGCACCGTCCCCAGCCTGAGGCCACCAGCGAGCAGCGAAAAGAGATGCTCGCTCTGGCTATCGCAGATAAACCGCTCTTCAGGCTTGATGAACGGGAATTGCGTCGCGACACCCCTTCGTGGACATCGCAAACGCTACAGGAGTGGCGGGCCGAGCAAGGGCCAGACCAGCCGCTGGCCTTTATCATTGGCCAGGATTCCCTGCTCAACTTCCCTACGTGGCATAAGTATGAAACCATTCTGGAAAACACCCATCTGCTCGTCTGCCGCCGTCCGGGTTATCCGCTGACCATGCGCGAAGCCCAGTACCAGCAGTGGCTTGAAGACCATCTCACTGGCAAAGTTGAAGATCTTCACAATCAGCCTGCCGGGAAGATTTATCTGGCGGAGACGCCATGGTTTGATATCTCTGCCACCCTCATTCGTGAGCGCTTACAGCAGGGTTTAGCGTGTGACGATCTGCTTCCCGCCCCGGTGCTGGCGTATATTCATACTCACGGTTTGTATCAGAAAAGCGCAGATAAATAGTCGGAAGGCATAAAAAGCGGCTTATTGATCATCCTGCCTTGACAGGTTAAGCCATACTGTTATCCTCCGCTGCCAGACTTTCCCGCCGATCATTGCTTTACAGAAATTGTTTTACAAAAATGGCGATGCAATCTCAGGCGGAGGGTGGGATGATACCCGCCTTCAAAGGCCCGGCCGGTGACATTTGTCCCGACAAGGGCGTCAGTTCAGGTATACTGTCTGGCTACGAATTCATAGTTGCACAATCTCATTCACCCAGGGGGAAAACTTGCAGGGTAAAGCACTCCAGGATTTTGTTATCGACAAAATTGATGACCTGAAAGGTCAGGACATCATCGCTATCGACGTTAAGGGTAAATCCAGTATCACCGACTGCATGATCATCTGCACCGGGACCTCTACGCGTCATGTTGTTTCGATTGCCGACCACGTGGTTCAGGAATCGCGCGCAGCAGGACTGTTACCGCTTGGCGTTGAAGGTGAAGCGACCGCTGACTGGGTGGTTGTTGACCTCGGCGATGTGATTGTCCATGTCATGCAGGAAGAGAGCCGTCGCCTGTATGAGCTGGAAAAACTCTGGGGTTAATGCGTGAAGTTGCAGCTGGTCGCCGTCGGCACCAAAATGCCGGACTGGGTACAAACCGGTTTTACTGAGTATCTGCGTCGTTTTCCTAAAGATATGCCGTTCGAACTGGTGGAAATTCCCGCCGGGAAGCGCGGCAAGAACGCGGATATCAAACGTATTCTCGATAAAGAGGGCGAACTGATGCTGGCTGCCGCAGGCAAGAACCGCATCGTCACCCTCGATATTCCAGGTAAACCCTGGGATACGCCGCAACTGGCGCACGAACTGGAGCGCTGGAAGCAGGATGGCCGTGACGTCAGTCTGTTGATTGGCGGACCAGAAGGGTTATCCCCCGCCTGCAAAGCGGCAGCAGAACAAAGTTGGTCACTCTCTGCGCTGACGCTGCCCCACCCGCTCGTGCGGGTCCTGGTAGCAGAAAGTTTGTATCGCGCGTGGAGCATTACTACCAACCACCCTTATCACCGCGAGTAATGACTGACCAGGGTAGATTAAGCAGCGGATGAAACTACAGAATTCTTTTCGCGACTATACGGCTGAGTCCGCGCTGTTTGTGCGCCGGGCGCTGGTCGCCTTTACGGGGATTTTGCTGCTTACCGGCGTGCTGATCGCCAACCTTTATAATCTGCAAATTGTCCGCTTTACCGATTACCAGACGCGTTCAAACGAAAACCGCATTAAGCTGGTGCCTATTGCGCCCAGCCGCGGCATTATCTACGACCGTAACGGCACCCCGCTGGCGTTAAACCGCACCATCTATCAAGTCGAGATGATGCCGGAAAAAGTCGATAACGTGCAGAATACGCTGGAGGCGCTGAGAAGCGTTGTCGATCTTAACGATGACGATATCGCGGCCTTCAAGAAAGAGCGCGCCCGCTCTCACCGTTTCACCTCCATTCCGGTGAAAACCAACCTGACGGAAGTTCAGGTTGCCCGCTTTGCAGTGAACCAGTACCGATTCCCCGGCGTGGAAGTGAAGGGGTACAAACGTCGCTACTATCCTTACGGCTCCGCGCTGACGCATGTGATCGGCTATGTTTCCAAGATTAACGATAAAGACGTCGAGCGCCTCGATAAAGACGGCAAGCTGGCGAACTACGCCGCAACGCACGATATCGGCAAGCTGGGGATTGAACGCTACTATGAAGATGTCCTGCACGGGCAGACCGGCTATGAAGAGGTTGAGGTTAACAACCGTGGCCGCGTCATCCGCCAGCTGAAAGAAGTGCCTCCTCAGGCGGGACATGACGTCTATCTGACGCTCGATCTCAAACTGCAGCAGTATATTGAAACCTTACTGGCAGGCAGCCGTGCCGCCGTGGTGGTCACCGATCCGCGCACCGGCGGCATCCTGGCTATGGTTTCCATGCCAAGCTATGACCCGAACCTCTTTGTTGACGGCATCTCCAGCAAAGACTACTCCGGCCTGCTGAATGACCCTAACACCCCGCTGGTGAACCGTGCCACGCAAGGCGTTTACCCACCCGCATCAACGGTTAAACCGTACGTGGCGGTCTCAGCGCTGAGTGCGGGCGTCATCAACCGCAATACCAGCCTGTTTGACCCGGGCTGGTGGCAGCTGCCCGGCTCTGAAAAACGCTATCGCGACTGGAAAAAATGGGGCCACGGTCATCTGAACGTCACCAAATCTCTGGAAGAGTCTGCGGACACCTTCTTCTATCAGGTGGCCTATGACATGGGGATTGACCGCCTGTCTGAATGGATGAGCAAATTCGGCTACGGACACTACACCGGCGTGGATCTGGCTGAAGAACGTTCAGGCAACATGCCAACCCGTGAGTGGAAGCTGAAGCGCTTTAAAAAACCGTGGTATCAGGGCGACACCATTCCGGTGGGTATCGGCCAGGGTTACTGGACGGCCACCCCGCTTCAGATGAACAAAGCGATGATGATCCTCATTAACGACGGCGTGGTTAAAGTCCCGCATCTGCTGCAAAGTACCGTTGAAGACGGCAAAAAAGTGCCATGGATCCAGCCCCATGAAGCGCCGGTGGGCGACATTCACTCCGGCTTCTGGGAAATCGCCAAAGATGGGATGTACGGCGTGGCAAACCGTCCGAATGGTACCGCACACAAGTATTTCGCCGGTACGCCGTATAAAGTGGCCGCGAAATCCGGTACGGCGCAGGTCTTTGGTCTGAAAGCCAATGAAACCTATAACGCACACCGCATTGCCGAACGTCTGCGTGACCATAAACTGATGACGGCATTTGCCCCTTACGATAACCCGCAGGTGGCGGTGGCGATGATTCTGGAGAACGGCGGCGCTGGCCCGGCGGTAGGGACCATCATGCGCCAGATCCTCGACCACATTATGCTGGGTGATAACAACACCGAGCTGCCGGCTGAAAACCCGGCCGCCGCTGCGGCGGAGGACCAATAATCATGACCGATAATCCAAATAAAAAATCGCTGTGGGATAAAATCCACATCGACCCAGCCATGCTGCTGATCCTGCTGGCTCTGTTGGTTTACAGCGCCCTGGTTATCTGGAGCGCCAGCGGCCAGGACATCGGCATGATGGAGCGCAAGATCGGCCAGATCGCGATGGGGCTGGTTATCATGGTGGTAATGGCGCAGATCCCGCCGCGCGTCTATGAAGGCTGGGCGCCCTATCTCTACATCTTTTGCATTATTTTGCTGGTGGCAGTTGACGCGTTCGGTGCGATCTCAAAAGGGGCGCAGCGTTGGCTGGATCTGGGCGTTGTTCGTTTCCAGCCCTCGGAGATTGCCAAAATCGCGGTCCCGCTGATGGTGGCGCGCTTTATCAACCGCGACGTCTGTCCGCCGTCGCTGAAAAATACCGCCATTGCCCTGGTGCTGATATTCCTGCCAACGCTGCTGGTTGCGGCGCAGCCTGACCTCGGCACCTCGATCCTTATCGCCCTCTCCGGCCTGTTTGTCCTGTTCCTTTCAGGCTTAAGCTGGCGTCTGATTGGTATCGCGGTGGTGCTGGTTGCGGCGTTTATCCCTATCCTGTGGTTCTTCCTGATGCATGATTATCAGCGTCAGCGCGTCATGATGCTGCTCGATCCGGAAACCGATCCGCTGGGTGCGGGCTATCATATTATTCAGTCCAAGATTGCGATTGGCTCCGGCGGCCTGCGCGGTAAAGGCTGGCTGCACGGTACCCAGTCGCAGCTGGAGTTTTTACCGGAACGCCACACCGATTTTATCTTTGCGGTACTGGCAGAAGAGCTGGGGCTGGTTGGCATCCTGATCCTGCTGGCTCTTTACGTGCTGCTGATCATGCGAGGATTATGGATCGCCGCCCGCGCGCAAACCACCTTTGGCCGCGTCATGGCGGGTGGATTGATGTTGATTTTATTCGTTTATGTCTTCGTAAATATTGGTATGGTGAGTGGTATTCTGCCGGTGGTAGGCGTACCGCTACCGCTGGTGAGTTACGGAGGCTCGGCACTGATCGTGTTGATGGCCGGGTTTGGTATCGTGATGTCGATCCATACCCACAGAAAAATGTTGTCAAAAAGCGTATAAAAATAAGGGGATCGGAATGCGTAAGCAGTGGCTGGGGATCTGCATTGCGGCAAGTTTACTTGCGGCCTGCACAAGTGATGATGGTCAGCAACAGGCAACCGTCGCGCCACCGCAGCCTGCGGTGTGTAATGGCCCGATCGTTGAAATCAGCGGCGCCGACCCCGTTTACGAACCGCTGAATGCCAGCGCGAATCAGGATTACGAACGCGACGGCAAAAGCTACAAAATCGTGCAGGATCCTTCCCGCTTCAGCCAGGCTGGCTTTGCCGCCATTTATGATGCTGAGCCGGGCAGTAACCTGACGGCATCGGGTGAAACATTTGACCCAATGCAGCTGACCGCGGCACACCCGACGCTGCCGATCCCAAGCTACGCCCGTATCACCAACCTGGCGAACGGCCGTATGATTGTCGTGCGTATTAACGACCGCGGCCCGTACGGTAATGACCGGGTGATTTCACTGTCCCGCGCATCTGCCGATCGCCTGAACACCTCGAATAACACCAAAGTCCGCATTGACCCGATTATCGTGGCGCAGGATGGTTCGCTCTCCGGGCCAGGAACCGCGTGTACCACGGTGGCGAAACAAACTTACGCCCTTCCCGATCGCCCAAATCTGGACGGCGGCATGGGAAGCGTCTCTTCTCCAGCTGAGCCTTCTCAGCCTGCGGGAGAAATTCGCCCAATCAGCAATGACACGCTGCAAAGCGATGATTCCACTGGCGCACCGGTAAAGAGTAGCGGCTTTCTTGGCGCACCGACGACCTTAGACTCAGGCGTGCTGGAAGGCAATGAACCGGCACCAGCGCCGGTTACCGCCCCCGCCGCGCAGCAGTCTGCACAACCGGCGCCTGTAACGACTCCGGTCGCGACCCAGAGCGCGCCCGCAGCAGCCAGCGGCGGCTTTGTCGTTCAGGTGGGTGCCGTCAGCGATCGGGCCCGTGCCCAGCAGTACCAGCAGCGTCTGAGCCAGCAGTTTGGCGTACCCGGGCGCGTTGAGCAGAATGGTGCCGTCTGGCGTATTCAGATGGGGCCGTTTGCCAGCAAATCGCAGGCAGCATCCCTGCAGCAGCGTTTGCAGAGCGAGGCGCAGCTGCAGTCCTTTATCGCTGTTGCGAAGTAATTAATCGGCGGTATCCGAAATGTCAATTTGTGTAAAACACATTCACAAACTCATGCTTAAAGTCGGATGCCTGCCTGAATAGCATTTGCTATAGTAGGGCACTTTTTTTAATTCCATCACGGATGTCGTAGTTCTGACCATGAAGACCACTTTTTCTGCTCGTTTTGTGCAGCGCATGGCGCTGACCACGGCCCTTTGCGCGACTGCACTCTCTGCAGCTCATGCTGATGACCTGAATATCAAGACCATGATCCCTGGCGTTCCGCAAATCGACGCGGAATCCTACATCCTGATCGATTACAACTCTGGCAAAGTGCTGGCAGAACAGAATGCCGATGCCCGCCGTGACCCGGCCAGTCTGACCAAAATGATGACCAGCTACGTTATCGGCCAGGCCATGAAAGCCGGCAAGTTTAAGGAAACGGATCTGGTCACCATCGGTAACGATGCGTGGGCAACCGGGAACCCTGTCTTCAAAGGTTCCTCGCTGATGTTCCTGAAACCAGGAATGCAGGTTCCGGTTTCTCAGCTAATCCGTGGTATCAACCTGCAGTCCGGTAACGATGCCTGCGTAGCCATGGCTGATTTCGCCGCCGGTAGTCAGGATGCCTTCGTGGGCCTGATGAACAGCTACGTGACTGCGCTGGGTCTGAAGAACAGTCATTTCCAGACCGTACATGGTCTCGATGCAGACGGTCAGTACAGCTCCGCGCGCGATATGGCGCTGATTGGTCAGGCGCTGATCCGCGACGTTCCTAACGAGTACTCCATCTATAAAGAGAAAGAGTTCACCTTCAACGGTATTCGTCAGACCAACCGTAACGGCCTGCTGTGGGATAACAGCCTGAACGTTGACGGCATCAAAACAGGCCATACCGATAAAGCCGGTTACAACCTGGTAGCCTCTGCGACGGAAGGCCAGATGCGTCTGATCTCTGCCGTGATGGGCGGTCGCACCTTTAAGGGCCGTGAAACCGAAAGCAAGAAGCTGCTGACCTGGGGCTTCCGTTTCTTCGAAACCGTGAATCCGCTAAAAGCGGGTAAAGAGTTCGCTTCCGAGCCCGTCTGGTTCGGCGATAACGACCGTGCTTCCCTGGGCGTGGATAAAGATCTGTATCTGACCATTCCGCGTGGCCGCATGAAAGATCTGAAAGCGAGCTACGTACTTAACACAACTGAGCTGCACGCCCCACTGCAGAAAAACCAGGTTGTGGGTACCATCAACTTCCAGCTGGACGGCAAAACGATCGATCAGCGCCCGCTCGTGGTGCTGGAAGAAATTCCTGAAGGCAATTTCTTCGGCAAAATCATTGATTACATTAAATTGATGTTCCATCACTGGTTTGGCTAAAAATCGAACACTTGAAAGTGTGATTTTGATCCCCATATACTAAGTATCCTGATAACTCCCACCCGACGTGGGAGTTATTCTTTTTGACGTTACGCCGGAGCTGACATGAAAACCAAACTTAACGAACTGCTTGAATTCCCTACCTCATTTACCTACAAAGTAATGGGTCTGGCGAAACCTGAGCTGGTTGATCAGGTGGTTGAAGTGGTACAGCGCCATGCGCCGGGTGACTACTCTCCGTCAGTAAAACCAAGCAGCAAGGGCAACTACCACTCGGTTTCTATTACCATCACTGCCACACATATCGAGCAGGTTGAAACGCTGTACGAAGAGCTCGGCAATATCGAAATTGTTCGTATGGTGCTGTAGTCCCTTTGCGGTTACCCGGTTTACCGGGTAACCCCTCTCCCCCGCTGTGATATACTCCCCCGCATCTTTTGTCCCTCGTCTTCGGAGACGCAGTTTTGTATCAGGATAAAATTCTGGTCCGTCATCTCGGGCTGCAACCTTATGAGCCTGTCTCCCAGGCTATGCATGACTTCACCGATTCACGCGATGACACAACCCCTGATGAGATCTGGCTGGTCGAACACCTGCCGGTGTTTACACAGGGTCAGGCGGGTAAAGCGGAACATTTATTAATGACGGGCGATATCCCGGTGATCCAGAGCGATCGCGGGGGTCAGGTGACTTACCACGGGCCTGGTCAGCAGGTGATGTACGTCCTGCTTAATCTGAAGCGCAGAAAGCTTGGCGTGCGTGAGCTGGTGACGTTACTGGAACAAACCGTCGTCAACACGCTGGCGGAGTATGGTATTGACGCGCACCCACGTGCTGATGCGCCGGGCGTCTACGTTGGCGAAATGAAGATCTGCTCTCTTGGGCTACGTATTCGTAAAGGCTGTTCTTTCCACGGTCTGGCCTTGAATATTAATATGGATCTTACGCCTTTCCAGCGCATAAACCCCTGCGGCTACGCCGGCATGGAAATGACGCAAATGTGCCAGTGGGTCGATACCGCTACGCCAGATAATATACGTCCGGTTCTGCTGAAGAACGTGTTAGCGCTACTTAACAATCCCCCACACGAATATATCCCTGCTTAATATATCATACAGAATGGCTCGATAATTTGACGGGCCACTGTTTATTTACCGCTTTTACGCTTTACAATAATCCGCAGATTCTATATTTTCGAAGCGCCCGAATATTGCCGTTACATATTATTTAGCCTCCGGTCAGCACGGCATACACAGGCTAAGTAACTTGAGTGATAATCACACAACTGTTTGTTTTTGATAAACAAGTGAAACAAAACCAACACTTTACGAATCTCTACAAGCATAATAAATAAATTCAACTATCATTCATGTTGTGAATGTATACGGAGTGAAAGCGTGGAGTATAATAATTTACCAGCCAAACGCCTGAATGACCCTGGTGGCGAAGACAAGCCGCAAATTTTTCGGACTTTACGTAATATTGATCTCAATTTACTGACTATTTTTGAGGCAGTATATGTCCATAAGGGTATCGTTAACGCTGCGAAAATTCTTAATCTCACGCCATCAGCAATAAGTCAGTCAATTCAAAAGCTGCGCGCTATATTTCCTGACCCGTTATTTATTCGTAAGGGCCAGGGCGTCACGCCGACGGCTTACGCCACGCATCTCCATGAGTACATCAGCCAGGGGCTGGAATCGATTCTCGGTGCGCTGGATTTAACCGGAAGCTATGACAAACAGAGAACTATCACCATCGGCTGCTCTCCTTCCGTGGGCGTGCTGGTGATGCCTGCCATCTTCCAGGCCGTGAAAGAGCATGCGCCGCAGCTTCTGCTGCGCAATGTGCCTCTCAGCGAGCCTGACGTTCAGCTTGCCCAGTTCCAGACCGATCTGATTATTGAAAGCGGCAGCTTCAGTGCCCGAGCGCTGGGGCAAAATGTGCTTTATGCCGATAACCTGGTTCTGGTTTGCCGCCAGCAGCATCCCGTTCTTAGCGAGCCGTTAACCATTGAGAACCTGCGCAACTACGACCACTCGTCTTTCATGACCGAAGGACAATCGAATCATGCACTGCGCCAGCGTATTGATGAAATTTTCCCGGAACGTCAGATCAGCTTTAGTAGTTACAATATGTTCACCACCGCCTCCCTGATTGGCAGCAGCGATATGCTGTGCATCATGCCTTCACGCCTGTATAACCTGCTGCGTAAACTCTGGCCGCTGGAGAGTATTCCGCTCAGCCAGCTTAATGCGGAATCTATAGAGATTTCACTGCATTACAATAAACTCAGTTTGCGCGATCCGGTTCTGGAAAACGTCATCCGCATTATCCGCCAGGCCTTCTGACAAAATGTGCCAGCATAAGCCCCTGCCACATGCAGGGTAAAACGCACAAAACAACAACTATTTTACAAATTGGCGACCTGGCAGGCTGCTTTAACGACCGTTTCAATGATATACTGCCTGTCGTTCGTTCAAAAATAGTTGATAAATACAACATTCCCTTGAATTGAAACGCTTTCCTTCGATATTCGCAACTGGAACACGCACGCTATGAGTAAACCCATTGTGATGGAACGCGGTGTTAAATACCGCGATGCCGATAAAATGGCCCTTATCCCGGTTAAAAACGTGGCTACAGAGCGCGAGGCGCTGTTAAGAAAACCGGAATGGATGAAAATCAAACTTCCGGCCGACTCTTCGCGTATTCAGGGGATCAAAGCGGCGATGCGCAAGAATGGCCTTCACTCCGTTTGTGAAGAAGCGTCTTGTCCGAACCTTGCTGAATGTTTCAATCATGGCACCGCGACATTTATGATTCTGGGTGCCATCTGTACCCGTCGCTGCCCGTTCTGCGATGTTGCTCATGGCCGTCCAGTCGCGCCTGATGCTAACGAACCCCAGAAACTGGCGCAAACCATCGCCGATATGGCGCTGCGTTATGTGGTCATCACATCCGTTGACCGTGACGATCTGCGTGACGGTGGTGCTCAGCACTTCGCTGACTGTATTACTGCCATTCGCGAGAAAAGCCCGAGCATTAAAATCGAGACCCTGGTTCCTGACTTCCGCGGCCGTATGGACCGTGCGCTGGAGATCCTGACCGCAACGCCACCAGATGTGTTTAACCACAACCTGGAGAACGTTCCGCGCCTCTACCGTCAGGTACGCCCGGGAGCCGACTATAACTGGTCTCTGAAGCTGCTGGAGCGCTTTAAAGAAGCGCATCCGCATATCCCAACTAAGTCAGGTCTGATGGTCGGTCTGGGTGAAACCAATGACGAAATCATCGAAGTGATGCGCGATCTTCGCCGTCACGGTGTGACCATGCTGACGCTGGGACAGTATCTGCAGCCAAGCCGTCACCACCTTCCGGTACAGCGCTACGTGAGCCCGGATGAGTTTGACGAGATGAAAGCCGAAGCGCTGGCGATGGGCTTTACCCACGCAGCGTGCGGTCCGTTTGTTCGCTCCTCTTACCATGCGGATATGCAGGCAAAAGGCGAAGAAGTTAAATAGTGCTGTAATATCTATTTACAGTAATACAAAAAAACCGGCCTCATGAGCCGGTTTTTTTTCGCAAGCCCTCAGGCGTTGCTGTTACTCTTTGTGGGAAAGCTTCTCTGCCGGGATGTCCTCAGCACTTTTCTTCGCGGCTGTATCATCGTCGTTCATCGCTTTCTTGAAGCCTTTGATGGCAGCCCCCAGGTCACCACCCAGCGTACGTAACTTCTTGGTACCAAACAGCAGGACGACCAGTGCGGCAACCACCAGCAGTTTGGTAATACTAATCTCACCCATAGATACCTTCTTTACATAAAACAGGCTGCATTCAGCGCCAAAAACCTGATTGTATTAACGGTCATTTGGCGCGTGCACACAATAGCAATCTGTAACAAGGTGAATCAAGCATTGTTGAAAAAAACATCACAATAATTGCGGTGGCGCAAAGCGTCGGTTGCGAAGAACAGGGAGTTGCTGACGCGCAAGCGCAATTCTTTCTAAAATTATCTCCGCCATCAGCAGAGCTGGCGCTTCTGCTGCAGCGGCAATCGTGACGCCCAGCGGATCCACCACCCTGCTCTGCCCGATGTTTTTATTACCACACTCTCCGGCGGCCACAACATAACAGGTTGTATCCAGCGCGCGCGCCGCAAGCAGCGTTGACCAGTGATGCTCTTTTAGCGGCCCCTTGACCCATGCGGCAGGCAGTACCAGCACGTCAGCCCCCTGCAACGCCAGATGCAGCGCCAGCTCCGGGAAACGCAGGTCATAGCAGGTCATCAGCCCAACCTTAAATCCGTCAATCTCGATGAGCGGCGGAACGTCCTCTCCCGGATCAACACGCCGGGATTCCTGAACGCTGAACGCATCGTAAAGGTGAAGCTTGGCATAGTGCGCAACAATGGCGCCGCCGCGGATAGCCACCAGCGTATTCACCGCACGACCCGGCGCTGAGGGAATATGGATCGTTAAGATCGTTGTCATCGTATTGCCCGTGCTCTGGGCGAGCAACTGCTGTAAGAATTCGCCGTCTAGCGGCTGCGCGGACTTCACGGATAAATCCGGGTCATTATCATCCCTCGCCAGCAGCGCCTCGGGAAGCACCAGCAGCGACGCGCCCTTCTCCCGGGCCTGTACCATCAGGTTGACGCATTGCAGTGCGTTAACCTGCCAGTCAGGTGTGACCGCAAACTGCCCTACCGCAACATACATATTTGTCCCCTCATCATAATCAGCGTTAAACTCGCTACTCTTACACATCAAATAGCAGGTATTTAGCGTGTTACAACTCCTTTTAGCTGTTTTTATTGGTGGGGGTACGGGTAGCGTTGCGCGATGGTTTCTGAGTATGCGGTTTAACCCTCTGCATCAGGCGATTCCCATGGGGACACTGGCCGCCAACCTGATCGGAGCCTTTATTATTGGCATGGGGCTGGCCTGGTTTAACCGGATGACGCATATCGATCCTATGTGGAAGGTGTTGATTACTACGGGCTTCTGCGGCGGTTTGACCACTTTCTCAACCTTTTCTGCAGAAACGGTCTTTCTCTTTCAGGAAGGTCGTATCGGCTGGGCGCTAGTGAATATCGCGATCAACATGCTCGGATCTTTCGCGATGACGGGGATCGCATTTTGGCTATTTTCCTCTGTGAGCACACATTAACCGCCGGAGCGTTAATGTTGGCTTAATTTTTCTCTGTCACTCTGAGGGCAATACTGAACGAGGGTGACAGAATGAAACAGAATCTGATGAGCGCAGGCATGGTGTTGGTGAGCGTACTGATCGTTGCCAGCTTCCTGAAAATGTACCTGATTGGCTGATTCATAACGAAAAAAACCCGCTCAGTGAGCGGGTTTTGAAATTCTTGCTGACGCGTCTGAATTACAGAGCGATTACGTTAGCAGCAGAAGGGCCTTTGGCACCGTTAGTGATTTCGAACTCTACGCGCTGACCTTCAGCCAGAGTTTTGAAACCATTAGACTGGATTGCAGAGAAGTGTACGAACACGTCTTTGCTGCCATCTTCAGGAGTAATGAAACCGAATCCTTTGGACTCATTAAACCACTTAACGTTACCTTTAATCTTAGACATCAAAATTACCTTTACATTAAAAAACGACACAAATGCTGTGTCGGTTACCAGTACATCAATTGTGGGACCTTTTGTCCAGCGGATCTTTGATAAAAAGTGACTAAAGTCGCGTTAATTTTCACTGGTAGATTTTTATCGCTTATGAATCAACGGCTGCGCGTTTTTTCACCAGCACAAGCCGTTTTTACAGTTAAAACTGAAAACGCATCCAGGCGAAGTAAACGTTACCGTTGTTATATGTCCCCGGGATGTAGGTCATCTGGAACGTTGCAGGGCCATAGCCAATAGAGGCCAGAGGCAGCAGCACCGGGATCGGAATGTAGTTCCAGTTATCTCGCGCCGTCACCCCTGCGGTGTAGCCCAGACCCACATGGAAGTTCTCATCCGCTAACGGGCGCCAGGTTTTCTCCCAGCCGTAGCCGCCAATCGGTTCCCACTTGTTAAAGGAATCTTTGAAGGCCATCAGGTAAATCCCATGCCAGTTTCCCTTTTCATCCCAGCGCGACTGACCGAAACCGGCGCCCCACGGACGCTCGTTGTACTTATCTGTTTTCTCTTTGTCATAAGCAAAACGCGCGTGCCACGTTATTGCCGGAACATAGAGATCGTAATGTTCAGGCGCTGACCAGGTCTGCGAAACATTATCCGTAAAGGTAGAGAACCAGCCTTTATCCGTCGCGTTGTCATCTGCCTGTGCAACAGAAGAAAACGTTAACTGACCAAAAATAAACACTAAAATAGAGAAAAAAGTATTACGTACGATCACAATGCAATTACCATTCTTAATATTCGAAGCAAAGTTTACCACAAAATAGTTGAACCAAGACTTAACGGCATCGGCGCTACTCCTAAATATCAGGCCTCTTTACGGGAATAATCTTAAAGCGGAGCTCAGGCCACCCCAAATAAACCCATATTATGTACGTCTATTAGGGCGTTACCGGTCCCTGCGGCAACAGGCCGGACCACACAAACCATTAACATTTTGTTATCATTAAAGAGACATGCTGCGTTATTTTGGGCGGTCAACGTTGTGATGAAATAAATGCCTGAGCCATAACAAAAACACTGCTATGCTGCTTCTTAGTCGTCTCTTTATTGATTTTAATCAGCAAAGGTAGCCCATTAATTCGGCACATTTTCATCCTTCTTTTTTTATTAATTATTTGTATCTCAGGGCAAAAAGGCACAGGGGAAATCATGCTTACGTTTATCGAACTCCTTATTGGGGTCGTCGTCATTGTCGGTGTAGCGCGCTACATCATTAAAGGTTACTCAGCCACAGGCGTATTATTTGTAGGTGGCTTAACGCTGCTAATTATCAGCGCATTAATGGGTCATCAGGTTTTACCTGCCAGCGCAACCAGCACGGGCTACACCGCCACGGATATTGTTGAATACATTAAAATCCTGCTGATGAGCCGTGGTGGCGATCTCGGTATGATGATCATGATGCTGTGCGGTTTTGCGGCCTACATGACCCATATCGGCGCAAACGACATGGTTGTTAAGCTTGCCTCGAAGCCCCTGCAGTACATTAACTCACCGTATCTGTTGATGGTCGCCGCCTATTTCCTCGCCTGCCTGATGTCGCTGGCCGTTTCGTCGGCAACCGGTCTTGGCGTACTCTTAATGGCCACGCTGTTCCCGGTGATGGTGAACGTCGGCATCAGCCGTGGCGCAGCGGCAGCCATCTGCGCCTCCCCGGCAGCCATTATTCTCTCCCCGACCTCTGGCGACGTTGTGCTGGCGGCAAAAGCCGCCGAGATGTCGCTTATCGACTTCGCCTTTAAGACCACGCTGCCGATCTCAATCGTTGCCATTGTGGGAATGGGCATTGCGCACTTCTTCTGGCAGCGCTATCTCGATAAGAAAGAGAACATCAGCCATGAAATGATGGATGTCAGCGAAATCACCACCACTGCGCCTGCGTTCTATTCCATTCTGCCGTTCACACCGATTCTCGGCGTGCTGATTTTTGACGGAAAATGGGGCCCACAGCTGCACATCATTACTATTCTGGTCATCTGCATGCTGTTAGCCGCCGTGCTGGAGTTCGTGCGCGGTTTCAACACGCAAAAAGTTTTCTCCGGCCTTGAGGTCGCGTATCGCGGTATGGCAGATGCGTTTGCTGGCGTGGTGATGCTGTTGGTTGCAGCAGGTGTCTTTGCCCAGGGTCTGAGCACGATCGGCTTTATCCAGAGTCTGATCTCCATCGCCACCTCATTTGGTTCAGCCAGTATTATCCTGATGCTGGTCCTGGTGGTACTCACCATGCTGGCGGCGATGACCACCGGCTCCGGCAACGCCCCTTTCTACGCCTTCGTTGAGATGATCCCGAAGCTGGCTCACTCGTCCGGTATCAACCCGGCTTATCTTTCCATTCCCATGCTCCAGGCTTCAAATCTGGGTCGTACCATCTCGCCTGTCTCAGGTGTGGTGGTTGCGGTAGCCGGGATGGCAAAAATCTCGCCGTTTGAGGTGGTGAAACGCACGTCAGTGCCGGTGCTGGTGGGTCTGATTATCGTGATTATCGCCACGGAAGTACTGGTGCCCGGCGCAGCCTAAGTTAAATTCCTGACGTCCAATAAGCGCCTGCGGGCGCTTTTTGTGCTTTAATAACCCGGAGAAATTAATCGCGCACAACCAATCAGGAAATTACATGTTCAGGAAGGATATCGTTATCCCGTCTGGCGCAGTAGCGCTTGCACTCAGTGTCTTCTCAGCACAGGCCGAGCCCCTCAGGGCCACGCAGTATGGCGATTTCGACCGCTACGTGCTGGCTCTCTCCTGGCAAACCGGATTTTGTCAGAGCATGGTCGAGCGTAACCGCAATGAGCCGGATGAATGTCGTCTGCAAAAAGAGAGCGAAAATAAAGCCGATTTTCTGACCGTGCACGGGCTATGGCCCGGCCTGCCGAAATCCATTGCCGCACGCGGCGTGGATGAACGTCGATGGATGCGCTTTGGCTGCGCCACGCGCCCCATTCCCAACATGCCGGAAGTGAAGGCCAGCCGCAAATGCGCAGCAGCCGAAACCGGGTTGTCGCTTTCCGGCGCGGCGAAGCTGAACGAGGTGATGCCGGGCGCGGGTGGAAACTCCTGTCTGGAACGTTACGAATATGCCAAACATGGCGTCTGCTTTGGTTTTGATCCCGATGCCTATTTCGGCACCATGGTGAGAATGAACCAGGAAATGAAAAACAGCGCCGTCGGTCAGTTCCTGGCGAAAAACTATGGTAAAACCGTCAACCGTAGCGACTTTGACAACGCCGTTGCCAAAAGCTGGGGCAAGGAAAATATCAAAGCCTTCAAGCTGACCTGTAACGGTAATCCGGCCTATCTGACCGAGATGCAAATTTCGCTAAAAGCAGACACCATTAACGGCCCGCTGTCTGCGGCATCCTTTGCCCCGCAGCCCCATCCGGGTAACTGCGGAAAGCAATTCGTGATCGACAAAGCTGGCTACTGACCCACCACCGGGCGTACCAGATCAAAGCGATGTTCGTCACTGATGCCATAGTAAGCCGTCGGCCCACCCGCTCGCAGGATGGGCTGCGCTTTCGCCGTCTGGTATATCCCCTCTTCCAGCAGCGTTTCGGCAATATGAATACCCACCACTTCCCCCAGCACCAGCCAGGTATCAATCGGGGTACCGTCGGCTCCGGTAAGCTGAATGCACTGCGAAAGACGGCACTCAAAATTGACCGGACTTTCCGCCACGCGGGGGGCGCTCACCAGCTTGCTGGCAGCAGGCGTTAATCCTGAAAAAGTAAATTCATCCTGGTCGTGAGGCAGCGTGGCAGAGGTCTGATTCATCGCTTCCGCGAGATCCCGGGTCGCCAGGTTCCAGACAAACTCCTTTGTTTCAACAATATTACGCACGCTGTCTTTCCAGCCGTTGCTGGAAAAACCGATGATCGGCGGGCGATAATTGAAGCAGTTAAAAAAGCTATACGGCGCGAGGTTCAACAGGCCGGCCTGGTCGCAGGAGGCGATCCAGCCAATCGGACGGGGCCCGATAATGGCGTTCAGCGGGTCATGCGGCAGGCCATGCCCCTGAGACGGTTGATAGAAGTACATAGTGCTCTCTCGTTGGTGGGTGGTCGCGAATGGCGCTTCGCGCAGCGCCCGGGTTCAGGAGATTCAGCGTAACGCAATCCGCCCGGAATTGAGACTGAATAAATTTCAGCGAAAATTCATATGGACCATGAATGTGACTTTCATCACTTCAAACTTGCGCGTTCAGCCAGTATCATCGGGAGAGTTAAACCCTCGCTGCCAGACGGCGAGGGTTTTCTTTTGGATTGGTTTCTGCGTTAGACGCAGCATTAACGACATGGAGTAAAAAATGTCCAGACCTACAATCATCATCAACGAGCTCGACGCAGAACGTATCGACAGGCTGCTGGAAAAAGCAGAGTTTGCCTCACTGCCGGTGGCCGATGCCCTGAACGAGGAGCTCGACCGGGCGCAGATGTGCTCGCCGGAGTCGATGCCGCACGACGTGGTCACCATGAACAGCCAGGTGAAATTCCGCAACCTGACTACCGGCGAAGAGCTGACCCGCACGCTGGTTTACCCTGCCCAGATGACGGACAGCGCCGCGCAACTTTCGGTACTTGCGCCGGTGGGGGCCGCACTGCTGGGGCTGCGTACGGGCGATACCATCCACTGGGAATTGCCGGGCGGCGCATCCACCCATCTGGAAGTGCTGGAACTGCTTTACCAGCCAGAAGCGGCGGGCGATTACCTGCGTTAATTCCCTTCTGAACAGGCGCTACCCGCGTTGCACAGAGGATGCACCTGCATCCTCTTTCCGGGCATATTCAGCCAATTGTGCTATATCGCGGTACTGTATCTTGAATGCCACTGGTAAGTGACCTCACACCACTCCACCCGGGAAAGCATTCACCAGACCTTTAACCTTCTGCTCTGCGGCCTCAGGCGTTGCTGCGCCTGGCACGAGAATAACCTTGCGGCACTCTTCTTCCCGTTTTTCGAAGATTTTATAGGCGCGTTCCGCGTCAGCAAGCGGGAGATAATGGGTCACAATCTCTTCCGGCGTCAGCAGCCCTTTTTCGATCAGCGGTAACAGCTCACCCAGCCAGGCATGAACATGCGTTTGCCCCATCTTAAACGTCAGCCCCTTATCGAAGGCATCCCCAAACAGGAAGCCATGGATAAACCCGGCGTACACACCGGGAACGCTCACCACACCGCCGCGGCGAACGGCAGCGATACACTGACGCAGCGCTTTGCCGCTGCTGCCCTCGATTTTTAGGTTGCTGAGAATCGTCTCCGTGGTGCTGCCTTTGGCTTCAAACCCGACGGCGTCAATGACGGCATCGACACCCCGCTGCCCGGCCGTTTGCTCAATAATTTTTTCCGCCGCATCGTTATCCTCATCGAAGTTGATGGGAATCGCACCGTAACGCGCCTCGGCAAACCGCAGCCGGTAGGGGTGATGGTCAATAACAAAGATCTGCTCAGCCCCTAACAGCCGCGCGCAGGCAATCGTCAACAACCCCACCGGCCCGGCACCGAAAACGGCGACGCTGGAGCCTTTTTCAATCTGCGCATTTTTTGCCGCCTGCCAGGCGGTGGGCAGAATATCTGACAGGAAAAGTGCTTTATCATCAGACAGCAGCTGGGGCACCTTAAACGGCCCGACGTTACCTTTCGGCACGCGCACGTATTCCGCCTGTCCACCCGGCACGCCGCCGTAGAGATGGCTATAGCCAAACAGCGCGGCTGGCGCGGGGATTTGCTTTTTGTTCAGGGCTGCACCCTGCCCGCTATTGGTTTTCTCGCAGGCCGCGTACTGTTGCATCTGGCAAAAAAAGCAGTCACCGCAGGCAATAACAAAGGGGATCACCACGCGATCGCCTTTTTGCAGGTCCTTCACCTCTCGACCACACTCGACGATCTCACCCATAAATTCATGTCCAAAAATATCGCCGTGCTGCACCCTGGGGATCTTTCCGCGATAGAGATGCAGATCGGAGCCGCAAATCGCCGTGGCCGTCACGCGCAGGATGATATCGTCGGGCTGTTCAATGATGGGATCGGGGACATTATCGACTCGAACATGGTGCGGACCGTGGTAAGTGAGTGCTTTCATGCGACCTCCGAAAGGTTTCAGTAAGTTTATAAAGGGTAGCTACCCCTGAAAGTCTGCCGGAGAATACGCGCCTTTTGAGATTTATCCTGGCGAAATAAGAAAAGTGCCGAAGCGATTACAGAAACCATTCACATTTTGTGGTTGAATGTATCCAGCGTTTATAAACAAGGAGAAACGGTTATGTATAAGACAATCATTATGCCGGTTGATGTTTTCGAAATGGAACTGAGCGACAAGGCTGTACGCCACGCGGAATTTCTCGCGCAGCAGGATGGGATCATTCATCTGCTGCATGTTTTACCGGGCTCGGCCAGCCTGAGCCTGCATCGTTTTGCCGCCGACGTCCGTCGCTTTGAAGAACATTTGCAGCACGAAGCCGAAACGCGCCTGCAAACCATGGTCGGGCACTTCAGCATCGACCCTTCCCGCATTAAAACCCACGTCCGGTTCGGTAGCGTACGCGATGCCGTCAATGAGCTGGCCGGAGAGCTGAACGCAGACGTGGTGGTGATCGGTTCACGTAACCCTTCCATTACTACTCATCTGCTGGGGTCGAACGCGTCCAGCGTGATCCGCCACACCCACATTCCGGTGATGGTGGTCCGGTAAATGTCCATAAAAAACCCCGCTTTCGCGGGGTTTTGTTTATCAGTACAGATGACCAATATTGACGATAGTGCTCACGGTATCACCGAAGAAGGTCAGACGGCTGAGCACCACGCCCACCAGCAGGATCGCGAATATCGCTTTCTGCATCGGCTGGTGCTTCAGCGACAACGCGCCTCCCACGACGCAGCACAGCAGGCTGCCCAGGTAGAGCGGCGAGCTTAGCCAGGCGTGAGCGGTCATTTTCATGATGGTGCCGCCGCTGAGCCACATCACCGGCGCGGCAATCAGCAGCGCCATCAGGGCGATAATCCCCTGACGCAGCGCGGCGTTTGATGCTTTCAGCCCGAGCAGCGGTGCTGCTGCACAGCCCATCACCCAGACGGTCGCAAAGAACAGCATCATGGTGATGCCGTTGGCAATGGCCTGCATCGCCGGTGCCGCGTAGGTCATCCCCTGCACCACCACAAGCAGGATCCCGAACAGGGAGGCCAGCAGCGCCGCGCCTTTGTTTCCTTTACTGAGGAAGGCCAGCCCAATCATGGCACCGTACAGGGTCGCCCCCAGAATCTCGCGGCTCAGCCAGGCATGTTTCAGGTTAATTAAGGCGTTGTAAGCATGTTCCGGGTGCGCCAGATGCAGCACGGCGGCAATGGAGGCAACACCCAGAATCAGCCCCGTAATCAGCCAGTGAAGACGGTTGCCATTCACTTCACCACGCAGCGAGCGCCAGGTCAGCAGCAGCGTCATCCCGACGGACATCTGGCTCAGCACGGTAAAAAACACCAACGGCAGTTCGTACTTTTCCATTATTTATCCCCCGGCTGTTTTGGCTGGCGGGCCAGAATAAAGCGTGTACCCGGATTAAGCTGGGGCATCTTCGGGAAGCCCGGCGGATACTGCACGGCATTGTTCGGCAGCGGATCGGCATCCAGATCGATAATCGTCAGCGCACCGACCGGACACGCGTTCACGCAGGCCGGGGCCATACCGATATCCAGACGTTCATAGCACATGCTGCACTTCTCAGCCTTTTGCGTCTCTTCATTGAAGCGCGGTGCGCCGTACGGGCAGTTACGGATGCAGTTTTTACAGCCGATGCAGCGCTCAGGATTATGCACCACCACGCCGTCATCACGTTTGGTGTAGGCTTCCACCGGGCACGCCGCCAGACAGGCCGGGTTTTCACAGTGGTTACAGGCCAGCGAGAAGAACGCACGCTCCTCGTGCGGATAAATTTCTTTATCCAGCGGATAGACATAGCGCCAGAAGCGATCCGGCTCAAGCTGGTTAAAGCTCTTGCAGGCCATAGCGCATCCGCGGCAGCCAATACATTTATCACTGTTCACTAAAAATGCGCGTCTCATGCGTCTGCTCCTTCATTCGCGATAAGGGCAATGTCAACAAACTGGCTGTGGATCGCCGCGCCAGGCGCGCCGGTTGCCATTTTGCCCATATCGGCTGGCGTATCTTTCACGACGTTCTGCACGTTGTACTTAAGCTTGTTAAACCAGGACTCATACATCACCAGGAAATCTTCCGGCACGTTGGTGGTGATCTTCGCCCGCAGTTCCACTTCCCCCACCTCGTTGAACACGCGGACTTTCGCCAGCTCACGGATGCCCTTCTTCTTCGCGGCGGCCGGGTGGATATAGACAAACGGCTCCGGCCAGAAGACCTGCATCCAGTCGAGGTTGACGAACTGAGAGTGGAGGCCGTACTGCAAATGTGGGGTAAAAAGATGGAACGGCAGCTTGCCCTCTGCGGCAGGCAGATACTCCGGCAGCGCTTTATGGCCGTTCTTTTCACACAGCTCGGAGAGAAACTCATACTTGCCCGATGGCGTTTTAAACTTACGATCGTGCCAGGCCGCCGAGCTGACCATTTTGGCTTTCACTGGCCCATTCAGCAGATCGTCCCAGGAGCGGATGCCGAACTGTTTCGCCATGCCCTCATTGAACTCCAGGTCGAGCCATTTTTTCTGGTCAATGTCCTGCGGGAAGGTGCAGGAGCCCGGCTCCATTTTGTTGATGGTGCGCGAGAGCAGCACGGCAATATCCAGATCGCTCTTGCACTCGTACATCGGCTTAATGGCTGGTTCATTCACCGAAAGCCAGTAATGCCAGTAAGACGACGAAAGGTTCCAGTGCTCAAAGGTGGTGGTCACCGGCAGCACGATATCGGCATGCTGCACCGTCTCGTTGAAGAACTGATCGACGCAGACCACCATCTCCAGCTTGCTGAAGGCTTTTTCCATTTTGTTGCGGTCAAAGTCCTGGGCAAACGGGTTCTTACACGCCACCCAGAGCATACGAATGGGCGGATCGTTGGCATCAAGAATGCTCTGCGCGGTCTGGTTCAGGTTCAGCACGCGGTCGGAATAGTGGCTCTTCTCGCCGCTGTCGCTGACGAACTCGCCTACCGGGCCGCTTTCGCCGACCATGCCCACCGAGCCAGCAGGCGGTTTTTGAGTCATCGCGTGGTAGTTGTAACCCCAGGTCTGAAGATGACCGTAGCGGGCACCGCCGCCTTCGACACCGATGTTGCCGGTCAGAGCAACGAAAGCGTCGATGGCGCGCACGTTCGCTCCGCCGTTGACGTGGCGCTGCATCCCGTAACCAATCCAGACGGTGGCAGGTTTTACCGCAGTAAATTCTTCCGCCAGCTGACGAATCACCTCTGCCGACAGGCCACAGATTTCAGACGCCCACTCAACGGTGATAGTGCTGCGCAGATATTGTTCAAACTCCGGGAAGCCGTGCGCGAAGTTGTTTACAAACTCCTGGTCGATGCGGCCAGTATCCAGCAGATGGCGCGCCATCCCCAGCGCCAGCGCACCGTCTGAGCCAGGACGCACGCGCAGGTACAAATCGGCTTTCGCGGCGGTTTGCGAGAACAGCGGATCAATAACCACCACTTTCGCCCCTTTCTCACGTGCCTGATAGATGTACTTCATGGTGTGCATGGAGCACCACGCCGGGTTTGCGCCCCAGATAATGATGTATTTGGCTTTGACCAGATCTTCCGGGTCGTTGCACCACATGTCGCCCATGTCGTAGTGCTGAGCGTCAATCCCTGCTGGCCAGCATGGCGTACCGGCAAAGCGCGTGGTGTAACCGAGAGAAGACATCATCCCCTCCACGGCATAGCTCATGACGCCAAGGTTTCCGGAGTATTTCGACAGCGCCAGGCCGAGCATGGAGCCGTCTTTCTTTTTAATCTCCAGCATCTTGCTGGCAATGCGCTGCATGGCCTCATTCCAGGAGATGCGACGCCATTTACCGCTGCCGCGACCATCCTGGATCATCGGATATTTGATACGATCCGGGGAGTAGACGCGACGCGGGTAGGTCAGCCCTTTCACACACGGCGCGCCGTGGGTAAAGGTGGACTCGCTTGCCCCGTCAACGAAGGTGATCACGTCATCCTTGACCCAGGTTTTCAGGCTGCACGTGTCGTAGCAGTTACGCGGGCAAGCGTTACGGAAAATTTTATACGTTTTCGGGTTAAACGGAATGGGGGGTTGTGCCAGGGCACATCGGGAGGATAATAGTCCGCCAGGTAATGCGGCGAAGGTACCCAGCGCAATCAGTCCTTTTAAAAAGGAGCGCCGGTTTAGCTGCCCTTTATCAATACTCATAATATTACTCTCGTCTTTAATTCATCAAACCAATTAGCCATCTGCAACGCGAGACATTTAATTGCGGATGTTTTCGCGCAATCATTTATTTTTGCGATCAACGCGGGGAGCCATAATTCAAGATGCCCCTGCACAAAGCGGGTTAGTGCATCATGATATTGCGGCGAATGTCTGGCATGCGCGGAGAGCGTCACCACCAGCTCCATTTCATAGCTGACGTGATCATCGGGGACGCTATTTTCCTCGGTCACAGTAAGCCCAATACTGCGCAGGAATTCGCGTACGCTCAGCGTTGTGGCTCCCATCAGCAGAGGCTCATCGTCCAGATACACCGAGGCATAGGGCGGCGCCAGCAGCGTTGCAGGGCCGACAAACAGGGCGTTGAAGTCATACTCAACTTCTAACGCCTCATCCTGCTGCCAGGCTCCGCGCTCCGGGAATAAATGGCGTAACGAGGCGCATCGCGATGTCATATCCGCCGCGTTAAAAAAATCACGAAACAGTAACCCCTTTATTTCAAACGGGGTTAGCGCCCCATATATTGAAGAGGTGAATATATTTTTATCATTCATGTTAAATATAAATATCTATCAACAAAAAACGACAAAATATTATCAGCAGGCTTATTATTTTCTTTGATCGAAGCAGGTAATTAACGCATGAAGGGGTGAATAACGAGGAGAATGGCGGATAAAAAAAACCAAAAAATAAAAAAGCCACCCCGTGATGAGGTGGCTACTGCTGGTATGTCTTACTTTCTTTTATTATGCGGTTTTGGTGCGGATCAGGTAATCAAACGCGCTCAGGGACGCTTTTGCACCTTCGCCAGTCGCGATGATGATCTGCTTGTACGGCACGGTGGTGCAGTCGCCCGCGGCAAACACGCCCTTCACACTGGTTTCACATTTCGCATCGATGATAATCTCGCCCATGCGGTTGCGCTCAATCGCGCCTTCCAGCCAGGTGGTGTTTGGTAACAGGCCAATCTGCACGAAGATCCCCGAAAGCTGCACGCTGTGAACGTCGCCGCTTACGCGGTCACGGTACTCCAGCCCCGTCACTTTACTGCCGTCGCCCTTCACTTCAGTGGTCTGCGCGTTCAGTACGATGTCGACGTTTTTCAGGCTGCGAACTTTATCCTGCAGCACCTGATCGGCCTTCATCTCCGGGGCAAATTCCAGCAGGGTCACATGTTCAACAATACCCGCCAGGTCGATTGCCGCTTCCACGCCGGAGTTACCGCCGCCAATCACCGCCACGCGTTTACCTTTAAACAGCGGGCCGTCGCAGTGCGGACAGTAGGTCACGCCTTTGGTACGGTACTGATCTTCGCCCGGGACGTTCATGTTGCGCCATTTTGCGCCGGTGGCAATGATAATGCTGCGCGCTTTCAGCACCGCGCCGGATGCGGTTTCAATCTGGTGTAAACCGCCTTCAACCGCAGCAGGAACCAGCTTGCTGGCGCTCTGGCTGTCGATCACGTCCACGTCGTAGTCGCTGACGTGCGCCTTCAGTGCGCCTGCCAGTTTCTGACCTTCGGTTTTCGGCACGGAAATGTAGTTTTCGATGTCAACGGTATCCAGCACCTGACCGCCAAAACGTTCGCCCATCAGGCCGGTGCGGATCCCTTTACGTGCGGAGTAAACCGCCGCCGCTGCGCCCGCCGGGCCGGAACCGACGATCAGCACGTCGTAGGCATCGCGTTTATTCAGCTCTTCTGCCGCACGTTTTTCTGCGCCGGTGTCCACTTTGGCCACGATTTCCGTCAGGGTCATACGGCCCTGGCCAAACTCCTGACCGTTCATGTAGACCGCCGGAACACCCATCACGTTGCGATCGGTGATTTCATTCTGGAACGTCCCGCCATCAATCGCCGTGTGCTTAATGCGCGGGTTCAGCACCGACATCAGGTTCAGCGCCTGCACCACGTCCGGGCAGTTGTGGCAGGAGAGCGAGTAATAGGTTTCAAACTCGAAATCACCGTCGATATCGCGGATCTGCTCCAGCAGCGCCTGCGCTTCTTTTGACGGATGACCACCGGTCCACAGCAGGGCCAGCACCAGCGAGGTAAATTCGTGACCCAGCGGAGAACCGGCAAAGCGCGGTCCCTGGACGGAGCCTGGGTTGGTGATCAGGAAGGAGGGCTTACGCACTGGCAGCGCGTTATCTTCTTTAAACGTCACTTTCGGCGACAGCTCGGCGATCTCTGCCAGCAGTTCCTTGATCTCTGCCGATTTGGCGCTGTCGTCCAGCGTGGCAATCAGCTCAACGGGTTTGGTCAGTTTCTCAAGGTAGGCCTTGAGTTGGGTTTTCATGTTTGTGTCGAGCATTGTTCTTCCCTCTCTTAAGACGTCATCATGCAAGCTGCCTTATACGGGCGGCCTGAATGCAACTTGCATCATGGTGCTGGAATGAAATGGGCGCGGGCGCGCCCATTGATTGCCGGGTGGCACTTCGTTTACCCGGCCTACGATACTGTAGGCCTGTGCAAGCGCAGCGCCGCCAGGCTTTACAGACTTAGATCTTGCCGACCAGGTCCAGGGATGGAGCCAGCGTCGCTTCGCCTTCTTTCCATTTCGCCGGGCACACTTCGCCTGGGTGAGAAGCCACGTACTGAGCAGCTTTCACTTTACGCAGCAGGTCAGACGCATCACGGCCGATACCTTCAGCGGTAACTTCGATAGCCTGGATAATGCCCTGCGGGTCAACAACGAAGGTGGCGCGGTCAGCCAGGCCTTCATCTTCACGCATGTTGTCGAAGTTACGGGTCAGGGCGCCAGTCGGGTCGCCGATCATCGCGTATTTGATTTTTGCGATGGTTTCAGAGCTGCTGTGCCATGCTTTGTGGGTGAAGTGGGTATCGGTAGACACTGAGTAAACGTCTACGCCCAGCTTCTGCAGTTCGTCGTAATGGTCTGCTACGTCACCCAGTTCAGTCGGGCAAACGAAGGTAAAGTCAGCCGGATAGAAGAAGAAGACGCTCCAGCGGCCTTCGGTATCTTTCTCGGTAACTTCGATGAACTCACCGTTTTTGAACGCCTGGTTTTTGAAAGGTTTAATTTTGGTATTAATCAAAGACATCTGTACTTCCTCCGTGTTTTCGTTGAGATGTAAGGTAACCAACTTTATTCATCGGGGCTAATGCGTATGCTTTATCAAATCAATCAGCCAAACCTTACAACCTCGACAAGACAACAAGGTGAACCTTTTACAGGAAAGCCTGAAAGTAAAAAGGCCGCCTCAACGGGCGGCCCTGATACCTGAATTCCCCGCAGGTACATTCAGTGCCAGCCGAAACTGGCGTTGCGTTGCGCTCTACAACCTAGAGTATCAAGGCGGTAACAGCGCTTTGATTACACCATCCGTCCCGGCGTTGAGCAATCCATAAGAGTGGCAATCCTGCCTATGACTGTGATAGGCAAAGTCGAAGATGCTTTCAGATGGTTATAGATTTAATTTTATTATGAATTTCCCTCTATATATAAATGTCGCTTGTCATTCAAATAAGCCAATCACACTTTAAAGATAAAATTATCTTAATCAACCTTGAAGTTCTATTTCATTAATCTGACGCCGTGATATATTAAGATGATTTTAAAATAAAATTAAGTCAGTGAACCACAAAAATTGTAAATGGTTAACTTCAATCTATAGTTATCAGTAATGTGATAACTTCAGCAAACCCGGCATCCGCAGGACAAAAAATGGCAAATCTCTATGAGCTTAAAAAATTCGATCTCAATCTGTTAGTCATTTTCGAATGTATTTACCAACATCTCAGCATCAGTAAGGCCGCCGAGACGCTCTATATCACGCCTTCTGCCGTAAGCCAGTCGCTGCAACGCCTGCGCAACCAGCTCAATGATCCCCTCTTTATCCGTTCCGGTAAGGGGATTACACCAACCACGGTAGGCATCAACCTGCACCACCATCTTGAACAGAATCTCAACCAGATTGAGCAAACGATCAATCTGATGCATCACTCTGGGGTCAAGAAAAACTTCGTCATTTACTGCTCTCAAATGGTGTCGCCTGGTTATATGCTCGAACCGATGAAGCTGTTAATGTCTGAGGAAGATTACGAGGTAGAACAACGTGATATGCTTATCTCTCCGGAATCAGCGGAGGATCTGCTTGCGTACCGTAAAGCGGACCTGATCTTTACGATAGCTCCGGTAAAAAACCACTCAGTCGTGTGTACCCTCTTTACGACGGTGCCAATAGTGCTGATCTGCCGGGAAGACCATCCGAGGCTCGGCGAGCAGGCCAGTACCGAGGCGTTATACCGCGAGAAGTACACCATTTATCGGAGTGCTCACCCGGGCGTTAAAGAGTTTCAGAATCGCGCCAATGAGGTTTTCCCGGAAAGAAACATTGCGTTTCGCACGGACTCCGTCAGTTCGCTTATCTCCATGGTTAGCTCATCCGATCTCTTAGGCTTCATTCCCGTATCCATCTATGAAACATATAAAGAGGCGTTGAAACTAAAAAAGATTGAGACCCCGTTCACACTGCCCGAAATACATATTTATATGCTCTACAGTCGTTCATCACTGAACAGCAGCGTTTTTTCAACATTCATTGAAAAAATGCATAAACTCTGTATTGCCAAGTCCTCTGATTAAGAATCATTTCTAGGATGAAAAATAAAATCATACATTGAAAAAAATGATTTCGTGAAAGTAAGGGAAATTACTTTCATAATAAGCTTGAATTTCATTTAGGCATTTACCACGCAGGATGCGATGAACCATGTCGATCTATAAAATCCCACTACGGGAAAATGTTCTTGAAGCCGCTGTAGAACGCATAGACTGGACGCTTAACAATTTTACAAGGGTGTGCGTCTCCTTTTCTGGCGGAAAAGATTCTACCGTGATGCTACACCTTGTCGCCCGGCAGGCACGGCGGCTAAAACGAAAAATAGATATCTTATTTTTGGACTGGGAAGCGCAGTTCTCATTAACCATTAAGCATATTGAAACAGTGCGAGCGCTTTATCAGGACGTCATTAATCAGTTCTGGTGGGTCGCGCTACCGATAACCACCCAGAACGCCCTGTCTCAGTTTCAACCTGAATGGCAATGCTGGGCGCCCGACACTCACTGGGTTCGTCAACCGCCAAAAGATGCCATTACCGATCCACACTATTTCGATTTTTATCAGCAGGGTATGACGTTCGAAGCCTTCGTCCGCGATTTTGCGGAATGGTACGCGCAAAATCGGCCTGCAGCAGTCATGGTTGGGATCCGCGCCGATGAATCCTATAACCGCTTTCTGGCCATCGCTTCAGCGCGTAAACAGCGGTTCTCTGATGACAAACCCTGGACGACGGTCGCACTGGGCGGGCACGCCTGGTATATCTACCCGCTTTATGACTGGAAAACGGCCGATATCTGGACCTGGTTTGCAAAAACCGGCTCCTGCTACAACCCACTTTACGACCTGATGTACCAGGCCGGCGTGCCCCCGCGCTACATGCGTATCTGCGAACCTTTTGGTCCCGAGCAGCGTCAGGGACTCTGGCTCTACCATGTGGTCGAACCCGATCGCTGGGCCGCCATGTGCGAACGCGTCAGCGGGGTACGCAGCGGGGGAATTTACGCAGGTCACGACAACCACTTTTATGGTCACCGCAAAATACTCAAACCCGAACATCTTTGCTGGCGCGAATACGCCATGCTGCTGCTCGACAGCATGCCGCAAAATACCGCTGAGCATTACCGCAATAAAATTGCGGTGTATCTTCACTGGTATCAAAAGAGAGGTATGGACGATATTCCCGACACGCAGGAAGGTGACATCGGCGCCAAAGATATTCCCTCGTGGCGACGTATTTGTAAGGTTTTACTCAATAACGACTACTGGTGCCGGGCGCTCTCTTTCAGCCCAAATAAACCTAAACACTATCAGCGCTACAGCGACAGAGTGAAGGCAAAACGCAAGGAGTGGGGCATTTTATGCGACAGCGAATAATCAACGAAATAGATACCTACCTGCAGTCACTTCCCGAAGAGGATCGAATAAACGCCATTAACGCCCTGCGAGTCGCGATACACAAAAACAGCCCGTTTAGCGAGCAACCTATAGACTGCGTGCTCTGGGTGAAACAGGACGATATCACCGCCAACGACTACAACCCCAATAACGTTGCGCCACCGGAAAAACGGCTACTATGCAAATCACTGGAGCTTGATGGATTCACGCAACCTATCGTTGTGACGCAAAATGCATCTCAGCACTACGAAATTGTCGATGGTTTTCATCGCCATGAGATTGGCACCAACCGGGCGTCGTTAAAGCGCCAGCTCAAAGGGTACTTGCCCGTCACCTGCCTGCGCGAAGATCGGCAGGACAAACATAACCGCATGGCGGCGACCATTCGCCATAACCGCGCACGCGGGCGGCACCAGATTAACGCCATGTCAGAGATTGTTCGTGAACTGGTTCAGCTTGGCTGGAACGACGAGAGGATTGGCAAGGAGCTGGGGATGGATAACGACGAAGTGTTGCGCCTCAAGCAAATCAACGGCCTGCTGGAACTCTTCGCAGACCGTCGTTACTCAGAAGCCTGGACGGTGAAATAATCAGAGCCTGTTCAGGCGCTCTGCCGCCGCCAGCAGCGTCGATTCCTGCTTCGCAAAACAAAGACGGATCAGCCTATGCGGGAAGGGATCGGCGCAGAACACCGACAGCGGAATAGCGGCCACCCCCACCTCTTTTGTCAGCCACTGGCAAAAGCTAACGTCGTCGAGATCGGAAATGGCGCTGTAGTCCGCCAGCAGGAAGTAGGTCCCTTCGGAAGGCAAAATCTCCAGACGGCTTTGGCTCAGCGCAGACACAAACAGATCCCGTCTTTCACGGTAGAAACGCGGCAGCTCGCGATAGTGCTCAGGTTCCGCACGCAGCATGTCCGCCAGCGCCAGCTGAGCAGGCGTATTCACGGCAAAGGTCAGGTACTGGTGCACTTTGCGCAGCTCCGCGCTAATGGCGGCCGGTGCCACGCTATAGCCCACTTTCCATCCGGTCATATGATAGGTTTTACCAAATGACGACACGGCGATTGCCCGCTCGCGAAGCTGCGGATGCGCCAGCACGCTGGCGTGCCCTTCCTCTGCAAAGCAGATGTGCTCGTACACTTCGTCGCTCAGGACATAAATCTCACGTTCGGCAATGGCCTGCCACAGCGCGGCGAAATCGGCCTTTTGCCACACCGTCGCCGACGGGTTGTGCGGCGTATTCAGGATCACCAGGCGGGTTTTATCGCTCAGCAGCGCGGCAAACGCCTGCCAGTCAGGGCGGAAATGCGGTGGCTGGAGCGCCACGCGTTTCACCACGCCGCCGGAAAGCTCGATGGCTGGCGCGTAGCTGTCGTAGCTCGGATCAAAACAAATGACTTCATCGCCCGCACGCACCAGCGCGGTAATCGCCGCATACAGCGCTTCGGTGGCCCCGGCCGTCACCGTGATGTCGCTGTTCGCATCGGGCTTATAGCCATACAGCTCAGCCGTTTTATCCGCAATGGCATCCCGCAACGCCTGCACGCCGGTCATCGGCGCATATTGATTCGCCCCCTGCGCCACGTGGTACGCCAGACGCTCCTGCAGATAGCGCGGGCCGTCAAAATCCGGGAACCCCTGCGAGAGGTTAATGGCGTTGTGCTGCTGCGCCAGGGCGCTCATCTGCGTAAAGATGGTGGTGCCGAGATTGGGGAGTTTACTCTGCGGAATCAATGCGTTATTGCTCATTGTACTGTGCCTGCTTGTAATACTTATGTTGCTGCCACTATAACACGATGTTAGTCTTTGGCAATCAAGACGCTTAGACGTCTAAACCATATGAATATTCCTGGCCGCGAGGGTAAAAGGAAATGACAGACAACCTGCAACTCACACATCTGGTCGACGCCTGCCGCTGGATTGGCGCCAAAGGCTGGGCACCCGCCACCGGCGGCAACATGTCGGTACGTCAGGACGAACGCCTGTGCTGGCTCAGCGAATCCGGCAAAGACAAAGGCAGCCTGACGACGGAGGATTTTCTGCAGGTGGAGATCGCCACCAACCGCGCGCCGTCTGGTCGTAAGCCATCAGCCGAAACGGGGCTACACACCCTTATTTATCGCCTGTTCCCGGAGGCCAATGCCGTGCTGCACGTGCACACGGTCAACGCCACGGTACTGTCGCGCCTGGTGAAAGAGGCTGAACTGAATATTAGCGGCTTTGAGATGCAAAAATCCCTCACCGGACAGACCACGCATCTGGATACGGTTTCCATCCCGGTATTTGATAACGACCAGGACATCGATGCCCTCGCCTCGCGCATCGCCCATTACGCGCAGGAACGCCCGCTTAATTATGGTTTTCTTCTGCGCGGTCATGGCTTAACCTGCTGGGGACGCGACGTGGCCGAAGCCCGCCGTCATCTGGAAGGATTAGAGTTCTTATTTGAATGCGAAATGCGTTTACGACACCTGGAGAGAGTATGATTCGCGCGATTGTGACGGATATTGAAGGAACCACCAGCGATATTCGTTTTGTCCATGATGTTTTGTTCCCCTACGCGCGTGAGCGGCTGGCGGCCTTCGTGACCGCCCAGCAGTACGCCGAGCCGGTCACATCCATTCTGGACAACCTGCGTGATGAAATCGGTAGCCCGCACGCCAGCGTCAGCGAACTTATCGACGCCCTGTTTGCCTTTATGGACGAAGACCGCAAATCCACGGCGCTCAAAGCCCTGCAGGGGATCATCTGGCACGACGGCTACGTGAACGGCGACTTTACCGGCCACCTCTACCCGGACGTCCTTCCTGCGCTGGAAAAGTGGAAAGCGCAAGGGATTGATCTCTATGTTTATTCCTCGGGCTCCGTCGCCGCGCAGAAACTGTTATTTGGCTACAGCGACGAAGGTGATATTACTCATCTGTTCAGCGGCTATTTTGATACCCACATCGGCGCCAAGCGCGAGGTGCAGTCTTATCAAAACATTGCGGCACAAACGGGCATCGCCCCGTCGCAGATCCTGTTCCTGTCCGATATCCATCAGGAGCTGGACGCGGCTGAACAGGCAGGTTTTCGCACCCTGCAGCTGATTCGCGGCGATGATGACGGCGCAAGCCATCACCATCAGGTCCACCAGTTTGACGAGATTAATCCGGAGCAGATCCCTTCATGAGCGCACTGACCATTTATTCCGATAAAGACGCCAGCCAACACCAGTGGCACAGCACCGACGCCGCCGAAATTGCCCAACAGCTCAACGCCAAAGGCGTGCGGTTTGAACGCTGGGCGGCTGACCGCGATTTAGGCCAGGATCCCGCACCTGAAGCCGTGATCGCGGCGTATCAACATGCAATCGACAAGCTGGTGGCGGAGAAAGGCTATCAGAGCTGGGACGTGATCAGCCTGCGCGCCGACAACCCGCAGAAAGCGGCGCTGCGCGCGAAGTTTCTGAACGAACACACCCACGGCGAAGACGAAGTGCGCTTTTTCGTGGAAGGCGCGGGGCTGTTCTGCCTGCATATTGGCGATGAGGTGTATCAGGTGCTGTGCGAGAAAAACGACCTGATTTCCGTGCCCGCGGGCACGCCGCACTGGTTCGATATGGGTTCAGAGCCGAACTTTACGGCGATTCGTATTTTCGATAACCCGGAGGGATGGGTGGCCCAGTTTACGGGCGATGCGATCGCGGATGCGTATCCGCGATTAGCATAATCTTTTCTCCCTCTCCCCGTGGGATGAGTGATCCCCACAAATTAATGCGAGCACTGAGCTATCCCCTCGCCCCTCTGGGGAGAGGGTTAGGGTGAGGGGAACATACGGCTGAGGTGGTCATTCCTATTTCAGGCATTAATTAAATACTGGCGATAATCCTCTGTACATCTGCGTCAACCAGCCTCGCCAGATGCACAAACTCCACCACATCTAACCTGCGTTCACCACTTTCCACTTTAGCAATAAACGATTGCGGTTTACCCAGAGCCTCAGCAAGCTGTGCCTGAGTAATCCCCTTCTCCTTACGCGCTTTCTTCAACGCATTGATAACACGCTGATATTCATCCGAGTAAACTGAGGCCATTGTTCCGATTCCATACAAATATCCTGAAATCGAATATCCTCCCATTGTGTTTTTATCCCAAAACAGGATAATTAAGTGCGTAACAAATACATGTAAGGAGGACACAATGCGTCATCAGAACTGGCATCCTGCCGATATCATCGCCGCACTAAAGAAACACGGAACAAGCCTGGCTGCGTTGTCCCGAAAGGCTGGCCTTTCCTCATCCACACTGGCTAACGCGCTTACCCGACCGTGGCCCAAAGGTGAATTGCTTATCGCACAGGCGCTAGACATTCCGCCCGATGTGATATGGCCGGAGAGATACTTTGATGAAAAGGGAGAGCCAATATTTCGTCAAATAAGGAATACCAAAAAGAGAAATCTGTCTTCGACATGATCAATGAATTCTCCCCCCTCACCCCAACCCTCTCCCTCAAGGGAGAGGGGGTCTAAGAGACTTCACATACCCCACCAGCTGATCCAGCACAATGCCCCACCCTTCGTGGAAGCCCATCTGTTCATGCTGCTCGCGGATTTCTTTCGTCGAATGGCGCGCAATCGCCGTATAGCGGGTTTTCCCCTCGCCTACGTCTTCCAGCAGCAGGATCGCCGTCATAAACGGTTTCTCCGCAGGCTTCCAGTCTTCCCCGTAACCGTCGGTAAAGACCAGCTTTTTGCCCGGGTCGATTTCAAGAAACACGCCGCGGTTATCCATACGCTGACCGTCCACCTCAAACACGGTGTTGAACCGCCCGCCCACGCGCAGGTCGAGGTCGCATTCGGTCACCTTATGGGGAGCAGGAATGAAGAAGTTTTTGATGTGCTCCGGCGTGGTCCAGCAGAGCCACAGCAGGTCGCGCGGTGCATCCACCACGCGCTCCAGTTTTAAGTCAGTTTCAGGATCGAGCGTCACGATGTTGTCCTCTCAGGGGAACCCCTTAAAGAATAGTCGGACTCAGGCAAATTTCCCTTCCGCAACCTCGTGGGGCGTGACCACGCCCGTATCCAGCACCCAGCCGCTAATCAGCGAGGCTGGGGTCACGTCAAACGCCGGGTTGTAGACCTTCGCGTTTTCCGGCGCCCACTGCACCACGCCAAAGCTTCCGGCGACGCCCGTCACCTCGCTGGCGGCGCGCTGCTCAATCGGGATCGCGTCGCCGTTCGGGCAGTCCGGATCGAGGGTCGTTTGCGGCGCGGCCACGTAGAACGGAATGCCGTGGAATTTTGCCAGCACCGCCAGGGAGTAGGTGCCGATTTTGTTCGCCACGTCGCCGTTGGCCGCAATGCGGTCTGCGCCCACCCACACGGCGTCGACCTGCCCTTTCGCCATCAGGCTGGCGGCCATGGAGTCGGTAATCAGCTGATACGGCACGCCCAGCTCGCCGAGTTCCCACGCGGTCAGCCTGCCGCCCTGCAGCAGCGGACGGGTTTCATCCACCCAGACGTTGCTGACGTTGCCTTCCTGGTGCGCGCGGGCAATTACGCCCAATGCGGTACCGACGCCTGCGGTCGCCAGACCGCCAGTGTTGCAATGGGTCAGCAGACGGCTGCCGGGCTTCACCAGCGCGCTACCCGCTTTCGCAATCGCGTCGCACAGCCGTTTGTCTTCGTCAATCAGGCGCAGCGCTTCGGCCACCAGCGCCGGAACGAAATCTTCCTGCCACAGCGCCTGCTTCATGCGGTCGAGGTTATTCATCAAGTTCACCGCCGTCGGGCGGGAGGCGCGCAGGGTTTCCAGCGCCGCGGCCAGCTCGTCGCGGCTTTTGCCGTTTTCCGCCAGCAGCGCAAGCAGCAGGCTTGCAGAGAGACCAATCAGCGGCGCGCCGCGCACGCGCAGGGCGTGGATATGCCCGACCAGCGCCTCGACCGTCGAGGCATCCAGCCAGCGTTTCTCCTGCGGAAGCGCCTGCTGGTCGAGAATAAAGAGCTGATTATCCGCCACCCGCAGGCTGGTCGTCTGTAATGTCTGCATGTCGTTAATTCCCTGTTGCGTTGTTGTAGCACATTGTGTCAGGATGAAATCCAGATGTATAGACGTCTACATGTCTTAATTTGAAAACTCGTGAGGAGCAGGCCATGTCGCAATACCGTACCTTTACCGCTCAGGACGCCGTGGAGTATGCCAGGCAGTTTGGCGGACTTGACGATCCTTCATCGCTGGTAGAGGCGCAGGAAATCGGCGACGGCAACCTCAATCTGGTGTTCAAAATCTTCGACAGCGCGGGCGTGAGCCGCATCATCGTTAAGCAGGCGCTGCCCTACGTGCGCTGCGTCGGGGAGTCCTGGCCGCTGACGCTGGACCGCGCCCGTCTTGAAGCGCAAACCCTGGTCGAGCACTACCAGCACAGCCCGCAGCACACCGTGAAAATCCACCACTTTGACCCGGAACTGGCGGTGATGGTGATGGAAGATCTTTCCAGCCATCGCATCTGGCGCGGCGAGCTGATTAACAACATTTACTACCCCCAGGCGGCGCGCCAGCTGGGCGAATACCTCGCGCACGCGCTGTTCCACACCAGCGATTTCTACCTGCATCCGCACGCGAAAAAAGCGCAGGTGGCGAAATTCATCAACCCGGAAATGTGCGAGATCACCGAAGATCTGTTCTTCAACGATCCGTACCAGATCCACGCGCGCAACAGCTACCCGGCCGAGCTGGAAAATGACGTCGCCGCCCTGCGCGACGACGCCCAGCTTAAAATCGCCGTGGCCTCCCTCAAGCATCGCTTCTTCTCGCACGCCGAAGCGCTGCTGCACGGGGACATTCACAGTGGCTCGATTTTTGTGGCCGACGGCAGCCTGAAAGCCATCGACGCCGAGTTCGGCTATTTCGGGCCGATTGGCTTTGACGTCGGCACCGCCATTGGCAACCTGCTGCTGAACTTCTGCGGCCTGCCGGGTCATCTCGGCATTCGCGATGCCGCCGCCGCGCGCGAGCAGCGTCTGACTGATATTCAGGAGCTGTGGAACACCTTCACGGAACGCTTCCAGGCGCTGGCACACGAGAAAACGCGCGACGCGGCGCTCAGCGCACCGGGCTATGCCTCCGCGTTTCTGAAAAAGGTCTGGCATGACGCCATTGGCTTCTGCGGCACCGAGCTGATTCGCCGCAGCGTCGGGCTTTCCCACGTGGCGGATATCGACACCATCCAGGATGACGCCATGCGCCACGAATGCCTGCGCCACGCCATTACGCTCGGCAAGGCGCTGATTGTCATTGCCGACCGCATCGACAGCGCGGAAGAGCTGGTGGCACGAGTGCGGCAGTACAGCTGAGTGCATTTGGTTTTCTCCCTCTCCCTGTGGGAGAGGGCCGGGGTGAGGGCATCAAACCGCACTCACCCCAAATACTCAATCACCGACAGCCCGCCGTTATAGTCTGTGCTGTAAATAATTCCCTGCGCATCCACAAACACGTCGCACGACTGGATCACCTGCGGACGATTCGGCCGCGTATCCATCATTCTCTCCGGCGCGGCAGGCACCAGCGCCCCCGTTTCCACCGGCCGATACGGATTGGAGATGTCATACGCGCGCACGCCCGCATTCTGATAGGTGGCAAAAATCAGCGTGGAGCTGACAAAGCTCCCCGGCCGGTTCTCGTGCAGGTTGTGCGGGCCGAAATGCGCCCCTTTCGCCACGTAGTCGATTTCATCCGGCTGCGGGAAGGTAGAGATGCTGACCGGGTTCGACGGCTCGCGGATATCAAACAGCCAGATCAGCTTCTCGCCATCCTGCTGGTTATCCAGCACCGCTTCGTCCAGCACCACCAGCAGGGAGCGATCCGGCAGCGGCAGCGCGGTGTGCGTCCCGCCGCCAAACGGCGGGCTCCAGTTGCGGTGGCTAATGAGCTTCGGCTGACTGCGGTCCTTCACGTCCAGCAGCGTCAGGCCGCCGTCGCGCCAGCTGCCGTAGGCAGTATCGCCCGCGATAATCGCGTGGTGCAGAGCGTAGCGTTTGCCCTCTGGCCAGTTGGGCTGTTCGCCTGCGGCCTGGTTCATCCCCGGCAGCCACCAGCGCCCCGCCACTTCGGGCTTACGCGGGTCCGCCAGATCGATAGTCAGGAAAATGTAATCGGTAAAGCCGTCGATCAGCGCCGACACGTACGCCCAGCGCCCGCCAACGTACCAGATGCGGTGAATGCCGATGCCGCTCAGCGACAAAAAGCCGATTTCGCGCGGCCTGTCCGGCGTGGAGATATCAAAGACGCGAAGCCCGGCACTCCAGCCTTTATCCTGCACGTCGCTGACGGTCTCCCCCACCTGGCGGGTGTAGTAGACCTTCTCATCGGCAAAACGCGCATCGGCAAACAGATCCCGGGCGTTGATCACCAGCAGCAGGTCGTCATGCGCCTGCAGGTGCACGTTCCAGGTGCCGGGCGGCGCGGGCACGTAGCCTGCCGCTTTCGGGTTCTTTGGGTCGCGCACGTCGACAATCGAAAAGCCCTGCGACACCATATGGCCGATATACGCGAAACCGCGATGCACCATCAGCTGCACACCGTCCGGACGACCGCCCTGGTCGCTATGGCCAATCAGCCGCATATTGCGGCTGTATTCTGGCGTGGGGAGCATGCTCATTTATTTTTCGCTTCCAGCGTCGCAAACCACGGCGCGATAAAATCTTCCGTCTGGCCCCAGCCCGGAATGATTTTCCCCAGAGACGCCACGTTCACCGGGCCCGGCTGGGCGGTCAGCAGCGCCTGAGGAATGGCCGCCGCCTTGAAATCGTAGGTGGCGGGCGTCGCTTCTCCGGCAATCTTATTGGCGATCAGGCGCACGTTGGTCGCGCCAATCAGCTTCGGATCTACCGCCACGCTCACCTTCCACGGGCTACCCGGCTCGCGCATCAGCTGGAGATCCTGGTTGGAGATGTCGATGCTGTAGAGCTTGATCTCGGTGCGCCCATTCTCTTTCAGCGCCTTATACGCGCCCTGACTGAAGGCATCCCAGGTCCCCCAGATGGCGTCGATTTTGCCTTTCGGGTATTTCGCGAGGATCGCACCCACCTTATTGGCGGTATCGCCCTGCACGTCAGAGGAGACCGCGCCGATAGACTCCAGCTCTTTGATGTCCGGGTACTGTTTTTGCAGCTCTTTATACGCCGCCTGACGACGCTCCATCGGCGGGAAGCCCGCTACCCACAGCTTGACGATATTGGCCTTGCCGTTGAAATCTTTCGCCAGCTGGCCGAAGGAGAGATTAGTCAGAGAGGCATCGTCCTGTTGGGTAACGGTCACGCCCGGGATCTCGCCGTTGACGGCGGTATCAAACACGGCAACCTTAATCCCGGCGTCCACCGCCTTCTTCACCAGCGCGGTGGAGTACGGATCGCGGCCCTGAGACAGGATAATCCCGTCGTATTTCTGGCTGATGGCCTGGTTCACGAAGTCCTGGAATTTGGCGTCGTCCCCGTTGCTTAAAAAGGTGCTGACCTTAAAGCCAAGCTTCTTCCCTTCCTGAATGGCCCCGGCAATAAACTGCGTGGTGTTGTCGTCCGAGCCCAGGTTGCGGATCACCGCGATGCGAATGGGGCCGTCATGGTTGGCAATGGCCGCCGGGAGCGGTGCGGGCGTGGCCGCGAAGCCAGGCAGAGCGGTGAATAACCCTAATGCCACCAAAGAGAGTGCAATCTTTTTCATTTTTTATCCCGTTGTGTTGTCAGCGTTTTTGTATGTAGGTAATCGCCAGCGCTACCGCGAGCACCAGCCCTTTTATAATGTCCATCGCGTAATACGGCACCGAGAGCATCACCAGCCCGTTGGAGAGCACGCCGAGGATCACCGCCCCGACCAGCGTGCCCAGCGCGTTCGGCTTGCCGGACCCGGCCAGCGAGAAGCCAATCCACGCCGCCGCCACCGCATCCATCAGGTATCCGCCGCCCGCATTCACCTGCGACGATCCGATGCGCGAGGCCAGCAGGATCCCACCCAGCCCCGCCAGCAGCGAGGCGATCACGTAGGCCGCCACCTTGTAGCGGGTGGTGCGAATCCCCGAGAGGCGCGCCGCTTCCGGGTTACCGCCAATGGCGTACATCCGACGACCGTGAGTGGTGAGCGACAGCCCCAGCTGCGCCAGAATCGTCACCACCAGCATGACGATCACGATAGTCGGCACCTGCCCCAGCAGGCTGAACGCCGCCGGAATGGTCCCTTCCGCCATGTCGCCGCTCGGCAGCACCATGTTTTCGGTAATCGACCCGCCGTAGCTGTAGGTCATCGCCACGCCCTGAATGACAAACAGGCTGGCCAGCGTCGCGAGCATGTCCGGAATACGCAGGATGACGATCAGAAAAGCGTTAAACAGCCCCACCAGCGTGCAGAGCGCGAGGGTGATCAGAATCGACTCCGTGGTGCCGAAGCCGTGCCAGACGAAAAGGGAAATCACCAGCGCGTTTGCCAGCGACGCGGTGGATCCTACGGAGAGATCGAACCCGCCAATGGTCAATGAAATCGACACGCCAACGGCAATCACCGTCACGATGGCGATCGAGCGCAGAATGTTAATGATGTTGTTCGGGTCGAGGAAGCTGTCCGACGCCAGGCCAAAGACGGCCACCAGCGCGACGACGGTTAACAGCATGCCCCACTTGTAGAGAAAATCGAAAATCTGCTGACGGCCAAACGCCGTCGCGTTCACTGAAAGGGCCTTGCTCACGACGCCGTTCCTCCGGTTGAGTAATAAAGTAGTGTCTCTTCACGGGCCTCGGCCCCGGCGATTTCCGCCACGATGCGCCCGTCCCACAGGACGCAGATGCGGTCGCACAGCCCGACCAGTTCGGCAAATTCGCCCGAGGCGTAAATCACCCCTTTGCCCTCGCGCGCCAGGCCGTCAATCAGCTGGAACAGATCGGTTTTGGCCTTTACGTCCACGCCTTTGGTCGGCTCGTCAAAGATCAGCACGCTGGCGTCGTTGCGCAGCCATTTGCCGATGGCGATCTTCTGCTGGTTGCCGCCAGATAAGCGGCGCAGCACCTGCCCCGGCCCGCGCGCCCGAACGCCAACGCGGGCAATCACCTCTTCCGCCCAGCGCCACGCCTGACGATGGCCAAACAGGCTCCAGCGCGAGAAGCTGTTATCGGCGCACACGGCAAGGTTCATACTCACCGGCTCGTCGATAAAAATGCCCTCTTTCCGCCGCTCCTCCGGGACCAGCGCCAGCCCGCGCAGCACGGAATCCGCCGGGTCGCGCGGCTGCCAGGATTGATGATTCAACTCTCCGTTTGCCACGCGGCTTTTGCTGGCGCCAAACAGCGCCTTACAGAGTTCGGTTTTGCCCGCGCCCGCCAGCCCGGCAATGCCGAGAATTTCGCCCTTGCGCAAGTGCAGAGAGATATCTTTCAGCAGCGCGTCATCGTGAAGACCCTCCACCCGCAGCAGCGTCTCATCGCCGTGCGGCGGTCGCGCGGGCGGATAGATATCGCTGAGCACGTGGCCGAGCATCTTCTCGACGATCGCTTCGCCGCTCAGATCCGCCATCGGGCCGGACTCGACCAGCCTGCCGTCGCGCAGCACCGTCAGGGTGTCGCAGATGGCCTTCAACTCGTGAATGCGGTGGGAGATAAATACCACGCCGATGCCCTGCTGCTTTAAACGTCTCACCACCGCAAACAGGCGCTCGCTCTCATGCGTGTCCAGCGGCGCGGTGGGTTCGTCAAGAATCAAAAAACGACAGTGGTGGGACAAGGCGCGCGCCAGCAAAATCTGCTGCTTTTCGGCCAGCGAACAGCTGTCGATGGAGCGGCGAACGTCCAGCGTAACGTCGAGCTGCGCCAGCGCCAGCCTCGCCTGCTGGCGGATGTCGCGCCAGCGGTAGCGGTGCCCCGGCTGCGCCAGCTGGTCGAGCATGATGTTTTCAGCAATGCTTAACCCCGGGATCAGCGCCACGTCCACCTCCTGCTGCACGAGGTGGATGCCCAGCCGTTTGGCGTCCAGCGGCTCACGAATGCTTACCGGCTGGTTGTTGATGCTGATTTCGCCTTCATAGTGGTCGTGCGTCCCGCACAGCACCGCCATCAGCGTCGATTTCCCCGCGCCGTTAGCACCGGTCAGCGCATGCACCGACCCACCGTTCAGGGTAAAGTCCACGCGCGACAGCGCCTGAAAGCCGGAAAAGGCCAGGCTGATACCGCGCATTTCAAGGCGACTGGAAACCATCCGCGTAAATCCTTCATAACTCTTCTGATTTATCGAATTTTTCACAGCTCCGGTTGACTGACAACGACGGAAAAGGCATAAGATAAAGCGAAATATTATTAGCCATCCGGATGTCCAGACATAACATCGGGTTAGCGCTTGCTAAAAAAGGACAACACCATGAGCAACACCGACATCCGCGTCGTGCCTGGCCCGGCGAACTACTTCTCTCACCCCGGAAGCCTTGCGCATCTGAATGAGTTCTTTACCCCGGAACAGCTTTCCCGTGCGGTGTGGATTTACGGCGAGCGAGCAATAGAGGGCGCGCGCCCGTACCTGCCGGAGAGCTTTAACGCGCCGGGGGCAAAGCATCTGTTGTTTAAAGGCCACTGCAGCGAGCGTGACGTCACCCATCTGGTGAACGAATCCGGCAGCGATGCCAGCGTGGTGATTGGCGTGGGCGGCGGCGCGGTGATGGATACCGTCAAGGCCGTGGCGCGCCGCTTAGGGGTGCCGTTCGTGGGCATCCCCACTATCGCCGCCACCTGCGCGGCGTGGACCCCGCTCTCCGTCTGGTACAACGATGCCGGGCAGGCGCTGCAGTTTGAGATCTTCGACGACGCCAACTTCCTGGTGCTGGTGGAGCCGCAGATTATCCTTAACGCCCCTGCGGAATACCTGCTGGCGGGGATCGGCGATACGCTGGCGAAATGGTACGAAGCGGTGATGTTGGCACCTGAGCCGGAGAACCTGCCACTGACCGTGCGGCTTGGCCTTAACGGCGCGCTGGCGATCCGCGACGTGCTGCTGGCACGCAGCGAAGAGGCGCTGGCCGACCAGCAGCGCGGCGAACAGACGCAGGCGTTCCGGGACGTGGTGGATGCGATTATCGCCGGTGGCGGGATGGTCGGCGGTCTGGGCGAACGCTACACCCGCGTGGCGGCGGCGCATGCGGTGCACAACGGCTTAACCGTGCTGCCGCAGACGGAAAAATACCTGCACGGCACCAAGGTGGCCTACGGCATTCTGGTGCAAAGCGCCCTGCTCGGTCAGGACGACGTGCTGGCGCAGCTGGTGGCGGCGTACCGGCGCTTTAACCTGCCGACCACGTTGCGCGCGCTTGACGTCGATATCCACAACCGCGACGAGCTGAATAAAGTGATTGTCCACACCCTGCGTCCGGTAGAGTCGATTCATCTTCTGCCGGTTACGTTAACGCCTGAGATCCTGCGCGCCGCGTTTGAGAAGGTGGAATCCTTCAGCCGTTAATCGCGCCGACGGACTATACCTAATGATGATTCTCTCCACTCTCGTAACGAGGTCATCATGCAGATCGATTTAACAGGTAAAAAGGCGCTGGTTACCGGCGCCAGTCGTGGGCTGGGTCGGGCGATTGCGCTGTCGCTGGCACGCGCCGGTGCCGATGTGGTTATTACGTATGAAAAATCCGCCGATAAAGCCCAGGCGGTCGCCGATGAAATTAAGGCGCTTGGGCGGCACGGCGAAGCGATTCAGGCCGACAGCGCCAGCGCGCAGGCGATTCAGGATGCCGTCACCCATGCAGCGCGTTCCCTTGGCGGGCTGGATATTCTGGTCAACAACGCGGGTATCGCGCGCGGCGGCCCGCTGGAGTCCATGACCCTGGCGGACATCGACGCCCTTATCAACGTCAATATTCGCGGCGTGGTGATCGCCATTCAGGAAGCGCTGGTGCACATGTCCGACGGCGGGCGCATCATCAACATCGGCAGCTGTCTGGCAAACCGCGTGGCGATGCCGGGCATTGCCGTTTACTCGATGACCAAGTCTGCCCTTAACTCCCTCACCCGCGGCCTGGCGCGCGATCTGGGCCCGCGCGGCATTACCGTAAACCTGGTGCATCCCGGCCCCACCAACAGCGATATGAACCCGGAAGACGGCGAACAGGCGGAAGCCCAGCGCCAGATGATTGCGGTCGGCCACTACGGCCAGCCGGAAGATATCGCGGCGGCGGTCACCTTCCTCGCCAGCCCGGCGGCCGGGCAGATCTCCGGCACAGGGCTGGATGTCGACGGCGGGTTGAACGCCTGATCGCAAATTTCCTGAAAGCCTCTGTCGCCCGGCAGAGGCCTTGTCGAGCCGCCTCGATGTTTCGCTTTTTACCGCTTACTTCCGTTTTATGTCCGCTCTACAGTACCCCATAAGAAATTCGGAATTTATCTAATAGTCTTATTATTTCCTTATATTTTGTGTGGGCGTACAGTGGAGGTACGGATGAAGATTGTCTGGTCCAATGGTGCAAAAAAGGCATTTTCCAGAATTGACGAGCGGTATCAGCGTCGCATTGAGGTAAAGCTTACTGAGCTGGATGACCGCTCGGCTCCCCGGCCCGATATCAAAAAAATATCGGCGACCGAAGATCATTTCCGGCTTCGCGTAGGCGATTACCGCATCGTCTATACGCTTCGGGACAATCCTGATAACCATTGTTATGTTTTGGCCGTCAAGCGCAGAACTTCAACGACTTACCTGCATGAGGAGAGTGCCACCTATGGCTGTTCAGCTAATCAAGGACGATAACGGGAAAACGCAGTACGCCGTTATTCCCTATCACGAATATTTTCGTATGCTCTTACAGATGTCAGAAATTGACGACGAAACCGACGACGATCTGGAGGATATTGAAGTCGAACACGATAGTCTGGATGACGTGGAATTGCCCGGAGAAGTATGCAGCATAATGACCTGGCAAAACGTCAGCCTACAGGCCGCCTGGCGCATTTTACGCGGCATGTCCCAGCAGGAGGTGGCGGAGAAACTGGGCATCAGCCAGTCCGCCGTGTCGCAGCTGGAAGCGCTGGACTCCCGTCCGCAAAAGCGCACCCGTGAAAAGCTCGCGGCGATCTACGGCTGTAAGCAGGAGCAGATCAGCCTCTATCTCCCGAAAGAGGGTTAACAGCACTTCGCCCCGCCCTTGCCACCGTAGCGGGCGTCCTGGCGGTCGCGGAAAAATTCTTCGTAGGTCATGGGCGTCTGGTCTGGATGATTGACGCGCATATGCTCGACGTAGTTGTCGTAGTCCGGCACGCCAATCATCATTTTGGCGGCCTGTCCCAGGTACTTACCGGCTTTGGAAAGGGTGTCGAACATAGTCAGTTTCTCGTTTGTATTCCCCTCACCCTGACCCTCTCCCCAAAGGGGAGAGGGAACTTTAACACCCTCTCCCCTTTGGGGAGAGGGCTGGGGTGAGGGGGTTTGGTAATGTTAATGCGCCCCTTTCGCCTGGGTGACAATCTCGTCCAGGTTCTCAGGCATTGGCTCATACGGCGTCTCTTTCGCCGTCGGTTTGTCGACTTTCAACGCCGCCAGCGCGGTTTTCAGAGAATACAACGCCAGCACCACAACCACCACCATAAAGAAGATGGTCAGCCCGGCGTCCAGACGGTTGTTAAACACCAGCTGCGACAGCTGAGATTCGGTGTACTGCGCCGGGATCTTGCCGCTGTCGATCATCGACTGGAACTTGTTAGCGATGGCCAGGAAGCCCACCTTGTTGTCCGGGCTGAAGGCTTTCTGCCAGCCCGCGGTCAGGGTACAGATCAGCAGCCACGCGGTCGGCACCAGTGCCACCCATGCGTAACGCTGGCGCTTCATCTTGAACAGCACCACCGCGCAGAGCATCAGCGCCATGCCCGCCAGCATCTGGTTGGCGATACCAAACAGCGGCCACAGGGTGTTAATCCCGCCCAGCGGATCGACTACGCCCTGATGCAGGAAGTAGCCCCACGCCAGCACGCACAGCGCCGTCGCCAGCAGGTTAGCCGGGAGTGAATCGGTACGTTTCAGATTCGGGGAGATCACCCCCAGCAGATCCTGCAGCATAAAACGTGCCGCGCGGGTTCCCGCATCTACCGCCGTCAGAATAAACAGCGCCTCAAACAGGATGGCGAAGTGATACCAGAACGAGACGTCCATCAGCCCGCCCAGCGCGCCGTGCAGGATGTAGGCCATGCCCACCGCCAGCGTCGGTGCCCCGCCCGCACGGGAGATAATCGACTGCTCGCCAACCTCGTTAGCGATATGCGTCAACGTTTCAGGGGTAATCGCAAAGCCCCAGCCGCTCACCACCTGCGCGGCGGATGCCACCACATCAACAGTTCCGGCAGGCGCCAGCACCGCCATCGGGCTGTTCATCGCAAAGTAGACGCCCGGATCGATGATGCAGGCAGAGACCAGCGCCATGATGGCAACGAAGGATTCCATCAGCATGCCGCCGTAGCCGATCAGGCAGGCCTGATTTTCATTCGCCAGCATCTTCGGCGTGGTGCCAGAAGCTATCAGCGCGTGGAAGCCCGACACCGCGCCACAGGCGATGGTGATAAACAGGAACGGGAACAGGTTGCCGGTCCAGACCGGGCCGGTGCCGTCAATGAATTTGGTCAGCGCAGGCATGGTCAGGGTCGGGCGCATTATCAGGATGCCGATTGCCAGCCCGACAATGGTGCCGATTTTCAGGAAGGTAGAGAGGTAGTCGCGCGGGGCCAGCAGCAGCCACACCGGCAGCACCGCCGCCACGAAGCCGTAGCCCACCAGCATCCATGTCAGTTGAACGCCGGTAAAGTCGAAGAACGGCGCCCAGGTCGGGCTTTCCGCCACCCAGCCGCCGGAAATAATGGCAAAAACCAGGAACACCAGGCCAATCACCGACACTTCACCGATGCGCCCCGGACGGAGGTAGCGAATATAAATCCCCATAAACAGCGCCAGCGGAATGGTGAAGGCGACGGTATAGGTTCCCCACGGGCTGTGGGTCAGCGCTTTCACCACGATCATAGCCAACACCGCGAGGATGATCACCATGATCATAAAGGTCGCCACCAGCGCAATCACCCCGGCGGTTGCGCCCATCTCCTCTTTCACCAGCTCACCCAGCGAACGACCGTCGCGACGGGTGGAGACGAACAGCACCATAAAGTCCTGCACCGCGCCCGCCAGCACCACCCCCGCGAGGATCCAGATCATCCCCGGCAGATAGCCCATCTGCGCCGCCAACACCGGCCCCACCAGCGGGCCCGCCCCGGCAATCGCCGCGAAGTGGTGACCGAACAGCACTTTTTTGTCGGTCGGCACGTAGTCCAGACCGTCATTGTGACGCACGGCAGGCGTCATGCGCGTGGCATCAACCCCTAACACGTTTTTCGCGATATAGCGGCCATAAAAACGGTACGCGATCAGATAAATGCAGACGGAGGCGACCACGATCCAGAGCGCATTGATCTGTTCCCCCCGGTTGAGGGCGATATAGCCCAGGGCAAAGGCTCCCACAACGGAGAGCCCTGCCCATGTAAGGTATTTCCCTGAGTTGTTCATAGTTGTTGTCCGTTGTTGCGAAACAGTGAGATGTTACATTTTGTTTCTAGAACAACCGGAAAAATTTAACAACTTTGAAACGCAATAATGCGTGGTCAAACCAGAGATTTACACCACAGTGTTAAGCCGATCACTTTCAGCTGAATGGCTTAGCCCAACACCATCGTACTCAACCGACAGGTACAGCACCGCCGCCCCTGCTCGTCGAATACCACGATCTCCCAGCTCTGGCTGGAACGCCCCAGATGCAGCGGCTGGCACACGCCGCGCACCTTACCGTGAGAGACCGCGCGGTGGTGCGTGGCGTTCAGCTCCGTCCCCACCACGTTCTGCCCGTCACGGGTCATCAGAAACCCGGCCATCGAGCCCAGCGTTTCCGCCAGCGCCGCCGAGGCACCGCCGTGCAGCAGGCCAAACGGCTGGTGGGTGCGTGCATCCACCGGCATCTCCGCTTCCAGCGTATCGTCCCCGAGACGGGTATAGACGATGCCCAGTTGCGCCACCAAGGTGTTCACGCTGGTGGCATTCAATTCTTCAGGCGATAAATGACGTTTCCAGATCATTACGCCCCCAGCGTGGAGCCGCCGTCCACCACGATATCCTGTAGGGTGATATGGCTGGCGGCATCGGACGCAAGGAACAGCACGGTCGCAGCAATCTCCTGCGGACGCGCAATCTTGCCGAGCGGAATGCCGAGCTTGAACTGCTCGCCAAAGCCGCGAATGCGCTGCTGCTCCGCGTCGTCGCTGGTCCACAGGGTGCGCTGCATGTCGGTGTCCGTTGAGCCGGGCGACACCAGGTTACAGCGCACGCCGCTGTCCGCCAGCTCCAGCCCGACGGTCAGCGCCAGGCTTTTCAGCGCCGCTTTCGACGCGCCGTAGGCGCTCATGCCGATGCGTGGCGTGTGCGCCGCGTCGGAGGCCACCGTCACAATCGCCCCACCCTGCTGACGACGGAACTGGCCCATCGTCTGCTGGAACAGGTTGAACGCGCCGCCGACGTTGACCGCAAAGGTCTGCTGCCAGTCCTCCTGCGAGAGCCGATCCGTCGCGCCCATACGCAGAATGCCCGCCGCGTTGACCAGAACGTCCAGGCGCTCAAGTGTATTAAGCAAACGCCCGCAGACGTCACTCACCTGCGCCGCATCCGCCACATCCAGCGTTTCGGTGGCAAACGGATATTCGCCGTGAGGAAAAGCCAGATCGAACCCGGTCACCTGCGCGCCCGCTTCTACAAATGCCAGCGCGGTCGCATAGCCAATGCCCTTCCCCGCGCCCGTGACCCAGACGGTTTTACCGGTGAAATCAAAACCCATCACTTCACCTCGCGGGAGAGCAGCGCCCACCAGGCGTCGAAGGTCGGATTTTTTGCCAGCATCACGAAATCAATGTCGCCGTGCACTTTGCGCCAGCGGGCGGCCAGCGCCATCATCCGCACCGAGTCCAGACCGTAGTCGATCAGGTTTTCGTCATCCATCGGCTCGTCGGACTCGTCCAGCAGCGGCAGGATCAGCTCACGCAGCGCGGCTTTCGTTGCCGGAACGGACGGCAGCAGCTCGTCGGTCATCACCACGCGGCCCGAACGTCCTGCCACGTATTTCAGCGACATCAGGTGCTCGTCGCGGGTGAAATCCGCCAGCGCGTCGGCGATAAAGAACGGTTTGATGTCGCGCATAAAGGCGTCGGTGGCGGTAGTCATGCAGCCGATGTGGGCGTACACGCCGGTGATCAAAAGCTGGTTGCGGCCAGTCTCTTTCAGCATCTGCTCCAGCGGCGAGCGGTGGAACGCGCTGTAGCGCCACTTCACCAGCACCGTGTCCGCTTCGTCCGGGGTCAGTTCAGCGACGATGCGCTGCTGCTCCGGCGAGCGGGTCAGGCCTGGCCCCCACATATCGTTCAGCAGGGCGCGGTCTTCATCGCTCTGCTCTTTCGGCTGCGCGGTGTAGTACACCGGAATATTGTGCTCTTTGCAGTACGCGCGCAGTTTAGCGATGTTCGCCACTACCTGCTGCATCATCGCGCTGTTTTCGCCCCAGAAGTTCAGGAAGTACTCCTGCATATCGTGGATCAGCAGCGCGGCGCGCGCCGGCTCAAACGCCCAGTTCACTTTACTGGTCGGCAGTTCGGCGGCGGTTGGCAGCGCGTATGCGATTAATTTTGGAATGGACATTCTCTGTTCCTCAGCCCCGGGCGCGTTCAGCAAGCCACAGGCGCAACTGTTTCTTATCAACTTTGCCGACCGGCGTGAGCGGAAGTGCATCCACGCTCTCCACGCGGTCCGGCAGCTTAAATTCGGCGACGCCCTGCTCGCGCAGGAAGCGGCGCACCTCCACCGCGCGCAGGGGCTGCTTCACCACCAGGTACGCACAGCTTTTTTCGCCCAGCAGGCTGTCCTCCATACTCACCAGCGCGGCATGGATCACCGCCTCATGGCGCAGCAGCAGGTTTTCGATCTCTTCGGCGGCTATTTTCTCGCCGCCGCGGTTGATCTGATCTTTCTCGCGCCCCTGCACGGTGATGTACCCCTGCTCGTCGATGGCGATCAGATCGCCGGAGCAGTAAAAGCCGTCGGCGTCGAAGGCGCTGGCGTTGTGCTCCGGGCTGTTGAAATAGCCACGGAAGGTGTAGGGGCCGCGCGTCATCAGACGCCCGACCTCCCCGCGCGGCAGCGGGTTACCCTGTTCATCCGCGACCCACACTTCATCGTCCGGGCACATCGGGCGACCCTGGGTGTTGATGATGCGTTCCGGCGCGTCGTCGAGCGCGGTGTAGTTCACCAACCCTTCCGCCATGCCGAACACCTGTTGCAGCTGGCAGCCAATTTCAGCCGGAATGCGCGCCGCGAGCGTGGCGGAAAGGCGCGCACCGCCCACCTGGAGCAGCCTGAGGGATTTAAGCTGCGCGTTCCCCGCGCCGTCGGCAATCGCCTGCAACCACAGGCTGACCGCGGGCGGCACCAGCGAGGTGACGTTTATCTGATGCTGTTCAATCAGCGGGAAGCAGAGCGTGGCGCTCGGATCGTTCGCCAGCACCACGCAGCCGCCCGCCGTGAAAACGCCTAACGATCCCGGCGAGCTCATGGCGTAGTTATGCGCCGCGGGAAGCGCGTTCAGATAACGGGTGTGCGCAGTGATACCGCAGATTTCGTTGCTGCGACGGATGCTGTAGTCGTAGTCGTTGTGCGTACGCGGGATCAGCTTCGGCGTGCCGGTGCTGCCGCCGGAGAGCTGGAAGAACGCCACTTCGTCGGCGGGCGTCGGGTTCGGGATGAAATTGTCCGCCGGGCGTGCAATCGCCGCCTCCAGCGCGTGTTCGCCCTTATCGCCGCGTAGCAGCACAACGCGTACCGAGCGATGCGCATCCACAAAGGTATTGAGAAAATCATCACCCGCGAACAGCGTGTGGTCGCGGTCGGCAATCAGCACGGCGGGTTTGATCTGCTCCGCGTAGGCGTTGAGTTCGCTGCGCTGATGGCTAAAGAGCGCGTTGACCGGTGCGACGCCGATTTGCAGCAGCGCGAAGAAGGTGATGTAGAACTCGGCCACGTTGCCGAGCTGCACCAGCGCGGTCTCGCCGCGGTGCAGCCCCTGCGCCTGAAGGGCGGACGCCAGGTTATTCACCGACTGATGAAAAGCGCGGTAGGTGATGCGGCGATCGCCGTCAATTATCGCGACCGCATCGTTGTCCGCATGGTCCGTCAGGATGTGGGTCAGCGGCCGATCCTGCCAGTAGCCTTTTTCACGGTAGCGGCGGGCAAAATCCTCAGGCCAGCGGGTAAAGGGAATGGTCATGAGTCTTCCTTAGTGCAGTCCGAACACGTTGAGCATGGTGGAGAGCTTCACGCCCGTCTCGCGCCACTCGCCCACCGGGGAGGACGCAGGCACAATGCCCGCGCCGGCAAACAGGCGAACGGTATTTTGATGCAGCCGCGCGCAGCGGATAGTTACCACCCACTCGCCGTTACCTTCGCTGTCGCACCAGCCGACAATGCCGCCGAACAGCTCACGATCGAACGGCTCCAGCTCGGCAATCAGCTCTTTTGCCGCCTGATGCGGGAAGCCGCTCAGCGCTGGTGTCGGGTGCAGCAGGCAGGCCAGCGTTAGGGCGTTTTCGTTTTCGCGCGCGTCACCCTCAACCGGCGTCGCCAGGTGCCACAGCGTCGGGGTAGTGATGAGCTGCGGGGAAGCCGGCATGCTCAGATGATGGCTGCGCGGTTGCAGAATGGTTTTCATCGCCTGGGTTACCAGGTCGTGCTCGTGACGGTCTTTTTCGGAGGCCAGCAGCTTAGTGCCCGCTTCGCGATCCAGCACATCGTCCGGCTGACGGCGCGCGGAGCCTGCCAGCGGCAGCGAACTAAAATGCGCACCCTCTTTACGCAACAGCAGTTCCGGGCTGGCGCCCAGCAGCACGCCGCCGTCTTCCAGCGGTACGTGAAAGTTAAAGCTCGCCGGGTTCTGGGCGATAAGACGCTCCATCAGCGCGCTGCTATTAATCTGTTTGTCGGTGGCGATATCAATCAGGCGCGACAGCACCACCTTATTCACCTGCGGCGTGGCGGTGAGCGACGCGGCGCGAGCGACCATCTCCTCGAAAACCGGCTGCGGCGGGATCTCGGTGCGCTGTTGCACGTTCAGCGTCTGCGCGCCGGAGGCGTAGCGTGCGGACTGCTGACGCGCCGGGCGAGAGAAGGTTTGCCAGCGTTGCGGAATAAACAGCGATGACGGTTTACGGGTATCGAAGGGGATCGCCCCTACCATCACCGGATGGGCAATGCCGCTGGCTTTCGCATTCCGGAAAGCCTGGGCTAATTTCTGCTGAAAAGGACCCGCCGGATCGTCTCCGCCGACGGCGGGTTCAGAAAAACGGGCAAAACAGCCGGACGTGGTAAAACTGCGGTAAGGCGACATAAAGAAAAAGCTGTCTGATTGCAGCGTGGTCGCGGTGTGCTGAACTTCCTCAGCCAGGGACGTGTCCATATCATCCTCCTTAAAATGATAAAAGAAGCAATAATGATTATCATTTATATTTTCGTCGGCTAACCTAATCCCACATCGCCCCGCTGTCAACCGTCGGGCAACTAACTTGTGCGACAAACGCTTGCATCCCCTCCCCACAACCATGAAAATGAGAAGCATTATCTTCAATAAAATCAGGATGCCGCTCTGTGAAAATCGCTGCCGTTTGCCGCAATGCCCTTCTTTTAACAGGACTTTTTGTTTTAGGACTAACCTCATCGGTCGCCGCCGACTGGCCGCGCCAGGTCACCGACAGCCGCGGCGTTCACACGCTTGAGAGCAAACCGACGCGCATTGTTTCCACCAGCGTGACCTTAACCGGCTCGCTGCTGGCGATTGACGCGCCGGTCATTGCCAGCGGTGCGACCACGCCGAACAACCGCGTGGCGGATGCGCAGGGCTTTTTACGTCAGTGGGGCGATATCGCGAAGCAGCGTAAGGTTGCCCGGCTGTACATCGGCGAGCCGAGCGCCGAAGCAGCCGCGGCCCAGATGCCGGACCTGATTTTGATCAGCGCCACCGGCGGGGATTCCGCGCTGGCGCTCTACGACCAGCTCTCCGCCATCGCCCCGACGCTTATCATTAACTACGACGACAAAAGCTGGCAGGAGCTGCTGACCCAGTTGGGGACGATCACCGGGCAGGAAACACAGGCCGCAGAGCGCATCGCTGCCTTTGATAAACAGCTGGCCCAGGTGAAACAGCAGATGAAACTACCACCGCAGCCGGTGAACGCCATTGTCTATACCGCCGCGGCGCACAGCGCCAACCTGTGGACCGCGGAATCCGCGCAGGGCAAGCTGCTGCACCAGTTGGGCTTTACGCTGGCCGACCTTCCCGCCGGGCTGCACACCTCGCAAAGCCAGGGCAAACGCCACGACATTATCCAGCTGGGAGGGGAAAACCTGGCGACGGGGCTGAACGGTGAAGGACTGTTTGTGTTTGCGGGCGACCAGAAAGATGTGGACGCGATTTACGCCAATCCGCTGCTGGCCCATCTGCCGTCGGTGAAAAACAAACGGGTTTGGGCATTGGGAACCGAGACGTTCCGCCTGGATTATTACAGCGCAATGCTGGTGTTAGACAGATTGAATACGTTGTTTAAGTAGGCATTTTCCCTCCCTCTCCCTGTGGGAGAGGGCCGGGGTGAGGTGAGGGCATCAGGCCGCACCGTCGTTCAACACACTCTCCTGCCTGAACCGCCGCAGTTCTACCAGCGCCACTAACAAAATCATGCCCACCATCGCTAACGCAAACCCGCTGCTGCTCGCCGAGGCCACCGGGGTCATTATCGCCCCCAGCCCACCGAGGATCGCCGCGCCGATTGCATCGCCCGTAACGTTCTGCGCCGTCCACAGGCCGTTAATACGCCCAAGCATTCCTTCCGGCGTCTGGGTCTGGATCAGGGTGTACTGCAAAAGCGAACTGATAGCGCTCAGCCAGCCGAAAATCACCAGGCACAGCACCCCGAGCGCCCACACCGGCATCAGGCTGAAGAAGCCAATGGCAATAAACGAGGCCAGCGTGGCAAGCAGCATAATCAACCCCGGACGCGCGCTCTGCGCCAGGTTGCCGCTGGTCAGCGCCCCACACGCGGCGCCGAGCGGAATGGCGGCGTACAGTACGCCAATCTCCGAGGCGCTCATCTGCCACTCGCCCGCCAGAGCCGGGTAGAGCACGCGCACCGCGCTTGCCATCGTCAGCAGGCCGCCGAGCAGCGCAATGCCGCCAATCAGCGGGTTGCTGAACAGGAAACGAATCGCGGCCATCAGCGATTTCAGCGGATGCTCACGCGGCTGCGGCGGAGGCGGCAGGAGCGGCAGTCGCAGCAGCGTCAGGGTGGTGATAAAGGTCCCCGCCGCGGCCAGCCCGTAGTTCCACGCCACGTTGCCGGTCGCCAGCAGCAGGCCGCCGACCATCGGCGAAATCACCGATCCCAGACGCACGGTGAGCATGGTAATCGCCCCCGCCTGCATCAGGTTCTCGCGCCCGACCAGCGCGGGCGTCGCCGCCAGCAGCGCCGTCACGCCCAGCGAGGCAAAGAAACCGTCCCACAGGCCAAGCGCGTAAATGGCCATCAGCGACGGCTCCGGCAGCATGGCGTTCAGACACAGCCCGACAAAGCCCACCCCGCAGGTGCCGCGCGCCAGCAGGATCAGTTTTTTACGCTCGTAGCGGTCCGCCAGCACGCCGCCCACCATCAGGCCGATAAACATCGCCCCGCCGGTTAAGGTGACGGATAACCCCACCAGCCAGCTGGAGTGGGTCATGGTCTGGATCTGTACCGGCACGGCGACCCCGAGCAGGCCGAGGGATAAAATGGAGATAAAGCGGGCGATAAAAACGGCGCGATACGCCGGGTGCGTTTTCAGCAGGCTGAGGTTGAGCAGCCAGGATTTTTGATTCATGACAAGGCCTTGAGGTATCGGTCTACCATTTCCATGGGCGCACATGCTAACATAGCCAAATAAGATAGATAACGATAATTACTATCATTATCACATCATGGACGTTGCTATGTCGTTTTCCTCTTCCGCGGTGCGCGCCGTAGCCGTGCCCGTTTTATTGCTGCTGTTGATCCTTGCGATTGCACTCAGTTTGCTGGTTGGCGCGAAGCCGCTGCCCGCGTCCGTTATCGTTGATGCGCTCTCCGGCACCTGTCAGAGCGCCGACTGCACCATCGTGCTCGACGCCCGCCTGCCCCGCACCCTTGCCGGACTGCTGGCCGGTGGCGCGCTCGGCCTTGCCGGTGCCCTGATGCAAACCCTCACCCGTAACCCGCTGGCGGACCCCGGCATTCTCGGCGTGAACAGCGGTGCCAGTTTTGCCATCGTGCTCGGCGCGGCGCTGTTCGGGTTGACGTCGCCCTCTGAACAGCTGGCGATGGCCTTCTGCGGCGCGCTGGCCGCCTCGCTGGTGGTGGCGTTTACCGGCAGCCAGGGCGGTGGACAGCTCAGCCCGGTACGCTTAACCCTGGCGGGCGTGGCGCTCGCGGCGGTGCTGGAAGGCTTGTCCAACGGCATCGCCCTGCTCAACCCGGACGTGTATGACCAGCTGCGCTTCTGGCAGGCCGGTTCGCTGGATATCCGTACCCTTGATACCTTAAAAGTGGTGGTGATCCCGGCGAGCGTTGCTGCCGCGGTGGCGCTGTGTTTAAGCCGGGCGCTCAACAGCCTGAGCCTCGGCAGCGACACCGCGACCGCCCTCGGCAACCGCGTGGCGCGCACGCAGCTGACGGGCCTGCTTGTCATCACCGTGCTGTGCGGCAGCGCGACTGCCGTAGTCGGGCCGATTGCCTTTATCGGCCTGATGATGCCGCACATGGCGCGCTGGCTGGTGGGGGCGGATCACCGCTGGTCGCTGCCGGTCACGCTGCTGGCGACCCCTGCCCTGCTGCTGTTTGCCGACGTACTGGGCCGCCTGCTGGTGCCGGGTGAACTGCGCGTCTCGGTGGTCAGCGCCTTTATCGGCGCGCCGGTGCTGATCTTCCTGGTACGACGCAGGGCGGGAGGTGGCGCATGATGGCTCCATCCCGCCGTTTAGTCACCAGCGTCGCCCTGCTGGTCGTCGCCAGTCTGCTGCTGGCGGTCTGGAGCCTGCGCAGCGGCGCGGTGACGCTCGATTTTTCTCAGGTGTTTAACGCCCTGCTCGGCAGCGCGCCGCGCAACATCACCATGGTGGTGACGGAGTGGCGACTGCCACGCGTGGCGATGGCGATTCTGGTCGGCGCGGCGCTCGGGGTGAGCGGTGCGATATTCCAGTCGCTGATGCGCAACCCGCTGGGCAGCCCGGACGTGATGGGCCTGAATACCGGCGCGTGGAGCGGCGTGCTGGTAGCGATGGTGCTGTTCGGGCAGCATCTGACGGCCATTACCTTTACGGCGATGGCAGGCGGCATTCTGACCTCGCTGCTTATCTGGGCGCTGGCCTGGCGCAACGGCATCGACACCTTCCGCCTGATCATCATCGGCATCGGCATCCGCGCCATGTTGATGGCCTTTAATACCTGGCTTTTGTTGCAGGCGTCGCTGGAAACTGCGCTCTCCGCCGGGCTGTGGTACTCCGGTTCCCTCAACGGCCTGACGTGGGGCAAAACCTGGCCCGCAGCACCGCTGATAGTGCTGATGTTTATCGGCGCGCTGCTGCTGGTGCGGCGCATGCGCCTGCTGGAGATGGGCGACGACAGCGCCTGCGCGCTGGGCGTGAGCGTAGAGCGCTCGCGCCTGCTGCTGATGCTGGTCGCCGTACTGCTGACCGCTGCCTCTACCGCTATCGCCGGGCCAATCTCGTTTATTGCCCTCGTGGCCCCGCATATTACCCGACGCCTTAGCGGCACCGCGCGCTGGGGATTAACTCAGGCGGCGCTGTGCGGCGCGCTGTTACTGCTGGCCGCCGATCTCTGCGCCCAGCGGCTGTTTATGCCTTATCAACTGCCTGTGGGCGTAGTGACCGTCAGCCTCGGCGGGATTTACCTCATCGTCTTGCTCGTTCAGGAGTCACGCAAGAAATGACAGATTCAACCACCCGCTTGCGCGGCGAAAACCTCACCCTTGGCTACGGCAAAAAAATCATTGCCCGTGACTTATCCGTCGCCATTCCGGACGGCCACTTCACCGCGATTATCGGGCCAAACGGCTGCGGCAAATCGACACTGCTGCGCACGCTGAGCCGCCTGATGACGCCGGTTGAGGGCAGCGTGTTCCTCGACGGGGAGCAGATCCAGCGCTTCGCCAGCAAAGAAGTGGCGCGCCGAATTGGTCTGCTGGCGCAAAACGCCACCACGCCGGGGGATATTACCGTGCAGGAGCTGGTCTCGCGCGGGCGCTACCCGCACCAGCCGCTGTTTACCCGCTGGCGCAAAGAGGACGACGAGGCCGTGAAGCGTGCGATGCAGGCGACGGGCATTACCGATCTCGCCCGGCAAAGCGTCGATACGCTCTCCGGCGGACAGCGCCAGCGCGCGTGGATCGCGATGGTGCTGGCGCAGGAAACCTCGATCATGCTGCTGGACGAGCCGACGACCTGGCTCGATATCAGCCATCAGATTGACCTGCTGGAGTTGCTGAGCGAGCTGAACCGCACACAGGGGTATACCCTGGCGGCGGTGCTGCACGACTTAAACCAGGCGTGCCGCTACGCGACGCATCTGATTGCCTTGCGCGACGGCGAGATTGTGGCGCAGGGCGCGCCGAAAGAGATTGTGACGCCGGAGTTTATCGCGCGGATCTACGGCATGCGCTGCATGATTATTGACGATCCGGTGGCGGGCACGCCGCTGGTGGTGCCGTTAGGCAAGCGTGCGGTCTGATGTCCCCTCACCCTGACCCTCTCCCCAAAGGGGAGAGGGGGACGATTACACCCTCTCCCCTTTGGGGAGAGGGCTGGGGTGAGGGGCTGTTAACGTTACCCCAAAATCTCCCTCAACATCGGCCCAATCTTTTCAAACGCCTGCGGTGAAATAATATCCACGTGGGCGCAGTCCTGGCTGTACACCTCCAGCTCACCCACCCACGGCGCCCACGCGGCCTGCGGATCCAGGGTTCGCGTTCGCTCGGCAACAAACAGCGTCGCTTTACCGTCAAACCGCGCGCTGTGCGCCGTGGTGAGCAGCCGCACCGCGTCCGCATAGTTGCCTTCAATGGCGTTAAACAACTCGCTGGAGCCCTGCCCCTGCTGGGCGGCAATAAACGCCTGACGTTCCCGCTCGATCTCCGCCAGCACCTCCGGATCGAGGCCGTTGGCCTCTTTCTCCGACCAGTTCTGGGTTTCCGGCGGCCAGGTATCCAGCAGGCCGAGGAACGCCACCGCTTCACCCTGCTCGCGCAGGCGCGCCGCAATACCCTGCGCCAGCGTGCCGCCGAGGGAATAGCCGAACAGATAATACGGCCCCTGCGGCTGCTGCTTACGCAACGTCTTCAGATGATGCTCGATCACCGCATCGAGATCCGCACACTGCTGCATCGGCCCCTCAGGTCGGGGAGACTGAATGCCGATGATTGACCAGCGCGGGCTGAGGTAGCGCGCCAGGACGCTAAACTGCCAGGCAAAGCCGGACGCCGGATGGAAGCAGAACAGCGTGGGGCCGTTGCTTTCACGCAGCGGGAGAACGGTTTCATACCCCAGACGCTGCGCCTGCTCGTCGCTCATCTGCGAGTCCAGCAGGGCGCTAAGCTTGCTCACCGTCGAGGCGACCATAATCTGCCCCGGCGTGACCTTGCGGCTGAACGCACGGCTGAGCTGAGCCGCAAGGCGCATCGCCAGCAGCGAGTGGCCGCCGAGGGCAAAGAAATCGGCCTCGATATCGTTCACCACGCAGCCCAGCAGGGTAGAAAACGCCTGCGCCACGGTGACTTCGGTTTGCGTCTCGGGCGCGCGACCGGAAGTTTTGCTGGTCAGCTCCGGCAGCGGCAGCGCCTTGCGATCCAGTTTGCCGTTGGCGCTTAACGGCAGCGCGCTGATTTGCAGCAGCACCACCGGCACCATATGCGGCGGCAGCTGGGCTTTGAGTGATGCAAGCAGCGCGTCGCGATCCAGCGGTAAGCCGGATTCAGAGACAACGTATCCCACCAGTTGGCGGGCATCGCCGCCCGTGGCAGCCGCCTGGTTGAACACGCAGGCGTGCGCCACCGCCTGGGCCACATCCGGCAACGCGAGCATCGCCCGGTCGATTTCGCCCAGCTCGATGCGCTGGCCGCGGATTTTCAGCTGATCGTCGCTGCGGCCCAGATATTCCACCGCGCCGTTGTCCAGCCAGCGGGCAACGTCCCCGGTGCGGTACATTCGCTCGCCGGGGGCAAACGGGTCGGCGATAAAGCGGCTGGCAGTAAGGTCGGGGCGTCCCAGATACCCCTGCGCCAGCTGAATGCCGGTGAGATAGAGATCCCCCGCCACGCCGAACGGCACCGGGCGCATCATCGCGTCCAGAATGCGCAGCCCCGTATTCCACACCGGGAAGCCGATAGGCACGCTGTTGCCTTCCACCGCCGCCAGCTCGGGGCCGTACGCCGGATACCAGCTGACGTCCACCGCCGCTTCGGTCGGGCCATAGAGGTTGTGCAGCGGCGCATGGGTGAGCTGTTCCCACTCGCGACACAGCGCAGTCGGCAGCGCTTCGCCGCTACAGAACACCTGCTTAAGGGTTTTGCAGCACACAGCGTTTTCCGGGGTCAGAGAGGCGACAAAGGCCGCCAGCATCGACGGCACGAAGTGGGTGGTGGTTACGCCATATTCTGCGAAGAAGCCCTGCATCGCCTGCGGATCGCGGTGCGCGTCCGGCTCGGCCATCACCAGCTTCGCGCCGGCGATAAACGGCCACCAGAACTCCCACACCGACACGTCAAAGCTGCACGGTGTTTTCTGCGCCACCACGTCTGATGCGTCCAGCGGATAATGATCCTGCATCCACTTCAGGCGGTTCACGATGGCGGTATGGCCGACCATCACCCCTTTCGGACGTCCCGTCGAACCGGAGGTAAAGATGATGTACGCGGTCTGCTCCGGCGTCGCCAGGCGCAGAGGTTCAGCATCGGTGGCCGGTAATAGTGTGTTGTAACTAAAAGTGGCGATCGGCAGATCGTTAAAGCGCGGAAGCTGCTCGTCGGTGGTAATGAGCAGCGACGGCTTCGCGTCCTCCAGCATCATCCGCAGACGGTCATCCGGGTAACCGGTATCCAGCGGCAGCCAGGCGGCGCCTGCTTCAACAATCCCGTGCAGCGCCAGGGTCAGGAACACCGAGCGCGGGAGCGCCACCGCCACGCTGTCGCCCGGCTTCACGCCGCGCGCGCGCAGCAGGTTTGCCAGCGCGACCACCTGCCCGCGCATCTGGCGGTAGTTCAGTTCAGTATGAGCATCCGCCAGCGCGGGGGCGTCCGGCGTTTTGCTCGCCTGCTCCGCCACAAGATCCGCCAGCGTGGTGGACGGCAGCGCCAGCCCGGTATCGTTGATGCGCGCCAGCCGGGCGTACTCCTGCTCTGATACGGTTTCCACGTCGCCACAGCGCAGGTTCGGGTTGGCGGCAAACTGCGTCAGCATCGCGTCCAGGCGCGCCGCGTGACGCTTCAGCGTCGCGGCATCGTAACGCTGCCCGTTGGCGAGGATCTCAATGCTCAGTCCGCCCTGCTCGTCCGGGAACAGCGCCAGCTCCAGATCGTTCACCGGGCCGGTTGCCAGCGTGTGGGTCATGGCCTCCACGCCGTCGATATTCAGCTGATAATCGAACACCTTGACGTTCAGCACCGGGCCAAACAGGGCTTCATCGCCTGCGGCACGTCCGCTGTCGCGCACGATCTGCTCGGCGTCGTAACGCTGATGGCGGCGCATCTTTTTCAGCTGGTTCGCCAGGCGCAGCGCCAGCGCCGGCAGGCTCTCCTGCGGGTTAATATTCACCGCCAGCGGCAGGACATTGAGCACCGGCCCGGTCGCGGTCAGCGCGGCGGAGCCCATGCGGCGCATAAAGATAAACCCGGCGGCGTAGTCCAGCCGTCCGGTCAGGCGGCCCAGCCACAGCGCCACCAGCGCAAGGGCCAGATCGGTACGCTGCGCCTGCCCTGCCGCCTGCGCCAGCTGGCTGAAGGCGCGGCCGTCCATCGCAATTTTCAGGCGCAGGATGTCGGTGGTGGCGGCGCGTCCCGGTAGCGGCGCGGAAGAGAGCGAGACCGGAGAAGGCAACTGCTTGCGCTGTTCGGCCCAGAAGGCACCGTCGCGCTGATACGCCTCGCTGTCGCGATAGCGCTGATACTCCTCCACCACCTCGGCAAACGGCGTAAATGGGGAGGCAGGCGTCGGTTCACCCTTTTTCCACGCGGCGTAAATGGCGGCGATCTGACGGGTAATGGCCGGAAAACTGAAGCCATCTACCACCAGATGATGGTACCGCTGATACCAGTACCAGTGGCTTTCTCCCACCTGAATCAGCTGGTGAAACGCCAGCGGCTGACCGCTGTCGACGCGCAGGTTCTGGTTGAGATCGGCCTCCATCAGCGCCACGGCGGCGTCGTGGCAGTCAACGCGCACGATGGACGGCTCCGGCAGGAGCATGGCCTCATCGATCCACTGCCACACCTCACCGTTATCTTCGGCAAAACGCATCCGCAGGGTGTCGGCCTGCATCATGCCTTCAGCGATGGCTTTTGCCAGCAATGGCGCATCGATAGCGCCTTTCAGTTCGGTGTAGTGCGCGACGCTCCAGGCGTTTGGCAGGGAGGAAAGCTGCTCTGCCATCCAGATCCCCGGCTGGGCGGCGACAAGAGGGAGACGGTTCATGCGCGCTCCCCCGCAAAATAAGACGGCTCAAGCGTCTGCCACTGTTCCGCCAGCCACTGCTGGCATGCCTCCTGAGATTGCGGTTCGCAGACCACGCGCCAGCCCGCGGGCAACTTGCACTGCTGCGGCCACAGGCTGTACTGCCCCTGGTCATTTTGCAAAATGGCGAACTGTCCCTGCGGATTATCGAAAGGATTGCTGAATTCCATACAGACTCCGTTATTGAATAAGCGGCTGCCAGAGGGTCATCAGCCCCTGCGTCAGCCCACCGCGCCAGCAAAGCGCATCGTGTCCGCCGTCAACCTGACGCCAGAAAACCGGCTGCTGCGTGTGTAGTTCGGCGAGGATCGCCTGGTTTGCGCGCAAAATAAGCGGCTCGTTGCGCCCGGCCTCAAGGACGATGCGCAGCCCGCGAGCGGTTTTGTCACCCGCTTTGAGTTGTTCGATGAGCAGCCCGTCCTGCTGCGCGCCGCGGTGCGGCCACCAGTAGGATCCGGACTGGCTGAGGATGCAGCCAAAACGCTGCGGCCAGTTGAGGCCAGCGTATAGCGAAGAGAGTCCGCCGAAGCTCTGGCCCGCCACCACGGTATGGTCGGCGCGGTCGCTGAACGGGGCAATGCTTTTCACCAGCGGGAGAAGTTCGTCCTGCACCGCCAGCCAGAAATCAGGGTTACACGGCAGCTCGCGGCTGCGGTGTGCGGTGTCAATCACGTCGATTAAGACATAGACCGCAGGCGGCAGTTTGCCTTCATGGGTGAGCGACGCCAGCGCAGGCCAGACGGGCATGCTTTCGGCCCAGAACTGCCCGTCGAGCAGCACCGCCAGCGGGCGCTCGGGGCTTTCATCCCCGGTGGTAAAAACCCACACGCGGCGACGGTTCTTCAGACGCGCGCTGTGCCACTCAATGCAGACAGGCTTTTTGTAAGGGGTATCGGGATGGTTCCAGCCGGGCTGTACGGGCGCCTCCGGCATCTCCAGCGCCGAGACGGCGTGCCCGCGCCCGCCGCGCCAGCTCTGGGCATTCAGCGGGTCGGACACCGCGTGCGGCAACAGTTTGCGCCAGCCTTCGCGCAGCGCCATGCGGTCCGGCTGATCGCCTTCAAACACTGCGCTGGCAAAATCGTTTTCATTGTTGGAGGGGATAAAACAATAGCTGCCGCGCCATTCCGGGCTGAACTCGCCCTGCCACTGCCAGACGTCGGTATCCGGGATACGTTCAAGGGACTGCGGACGGGCATTCTGATGGTGATCGGTCACGCCGGTGACGTAGAGCCAGACGCGTTTAACCGTCGACATTTTCTGCGTTCCCGCCGGGTCCCGCCACCAGAATGTCACGCGATAGTTTTCCTGATGACGTTCCCGTTCCGGCCCGTCTTTCGCCTGCCACCACGCTTCACTTCCGGTTGTTAACGCCGTCACCCTTATAACCCCATGTTTAACAGTCTTTTTTGTTTCAGAGCAAATTTTATTGATAATATTATTGATAACTATTTGCATTTGCAATAGCGTAATGCCCGCGCTGTGGGAAGCGCGCTCATTAAATAACCATAAAAGCGGGACGTACAATGAATAAGAAGATTCACTCTCTGGCCTTGCTGGTCAATTTAGGGATTTATGGTGTCGCGCTGCCCGTCATGGCAGACGACAACACCGCCTCCGCGCAGCATGAAGACACCATGGTGATCACCGCAGCCGAGCAGAATTTGCAGGCGCCGGGCGTGTCGACCATCACCGCCGACGAGATCCGCAAAAACCCGCCCGCGCGCGACGTGGCGGAAATCATCCGCACCATGCCGGGCGTTAACCTGACCGGCAACTCCACCAGCGGCCAGCGCGGGAATAACCGTCAGATTGACATTCGCGGCATGGGCCCGGAAAACACCCTGATCCTGATCGACGGCAAGCCTGTCACCAGCCGCAACTCCATCCGTCTGGGCTGGCGCGGCGAGCGTGATACCCGCGGCGATACCGGCTGGGTCCCGCCGGAGATGATCGAGCGCATCGAAGTGATCCGTGGCCCGGCTGCTGCCCGCTACGGTAATGGTGCGGCGGGCGGCGTGGTGAACATCATCACCAAAAAATTTGACGACCAGTGGCACGGCTCCTGGAACACCTACCTGAATGCGCCAGAGCATAAAGACGAAGGTTCCACCAGGCGCACTAACTTCAGCCTGAGCGGCCCGCTGGGCGGGGATTTCAGCTTCCGCATGTACGGTAACCTGGATAAAACTCAGGCCGACGCCTGGGACATTAACCAGGGCCATCAGTCTGACCGTACCGGTGCCTACGCCAACACCCTGCCTGCGGGCCGTGAGGGTGTGGAAAACAAAGACATCAACGGCGTGGTGCGCTGGGACTTCGCGCCGATGCAGTCCCTGGAGTTTGAGGCGGGCTACAGCCGCCAGAACAACCTGTATGCGGGTGACACGCAGAACACCAACAACGACAACGCGCTGGTGAAGAAGAACTACGGTAAAGAGACTAACCGTATCTATCGTCAGAACTTCGCCGTGACCTGGAACGGCGGCTGGGATAACGGCATCACCACCAGCAACTGGGCGCAGTACGAGCACACCCGCAACTCCCGCCTGGGCGAAGGGCTGGCGGGCGGTCTGGAAGGCCTGTTCAACAGCAATAAATTCACCGATACCGACCTGGCCGACGTGATGCTGCACAGCGAAATCAACCTGCCGATTGATTTCATTGTGAACCAGAACCTGACGCTCGGCACCGAGTGGAACCAGCAGCGGATGAAGGATTCCACCTCCTTCACGCAAACCCAACAGGGGGGCACCATTCCGGGCATGAGCGAAGACCGTAGCCCGTACACCTCAGCGGAAATCTTCTCCCTGTTCGCCGAAAACAACATGGAGCTGACCGACAGCACCATGCTGACCCCTGCCCTGCGCTTCGATCACCACACTATTGTCGGCAATAACTGGAGCCCGTCCCTGAACCTGTCGCAAGGTCTGGGGGATGACTTCACCCTGAAGATGGGCATCGCGCGCGCCTATAAAGCGCCAAGCCTGTATCAGACCAACCCGAACTACCTGCTGTACAGCAAAGGCCAGGGCTGCTACGCCAGTTCCGACGGCGTGGGCTGCTACATGATGGGTAACGACGATCTGAAAGCGGAAACCAGCATCAACAAAGAGATCGGACTGGAGTGGAAACGCGACGGCTGGCTGGCGGGCGTGACCTGGTTCCGCAACGACTACCGCAACAAGATTGAAGCGGGCTACGCGCCGATTGGCCAGACGTCCACTGGCAAAGTCACCACCGATATCTACCAGTGGGAAAACGTGCCGAAGGCGGTGGTTGAAGGTCTGGAAGGCTCCCTGAACGTGCCGGTCAGCGACACTATCAACTGGACCAACAACATCACCTATATGCTGCAAAGCAAGAACAAGGAGACCGGCGATCGTCTGTCGATCATCCCGGAGTACACGCTGAACTCCACCCTGAGCTGGCAGGTACGTCAGGATGTCTCATTGCAGTCGACCTTCACCTGGCACGGCAAGCAGCAGCCGAAGAAGTACAACTACAAAGGTCAGCCGGTGACCGGGTCTGAGAAAGACGAAGTCAGCCCGTACAGCATCGTTGGCCTGAGCGCGACCTGGGACGTGACCAAAAACGTCAGCCTGACCGGCGGCGTGGACAACGTCTTCGACAAGCGCCAGTGGCGCGCGGGTAATGCCCAGACGACCGGAAATGCCACCACCGGTGCGTATATGTACGGTGCGGGTGCGTATACGTATAATGAACCGGGTCGCACCTGGTACATGAGCGTGAATACGCGTTTTTAAGGCACTGAAGTCAATCCTTCCCTCTCCCCTCTGGGGAGAGGGTCAGGGTGAGGGGAAAACCATGCACACCACCCACAGCACATTTTCTCTCGCCGGCCACACCCTCCACCGCATCACTTTCGACCCCGCCACCTTTACCGACGCCGATCTCCTCTGGCTCCCCCACCACGCACAGCTCGCTGACGCAGGACGCAAACGCAAGGCCGACCACCTCGCAGGCCGCATCGCCGCCGCGCACGCATTAAACGATCGTACTGTTCCCGCCATCGGCCCCAGCGGGGAACCGCTCTGGCCGAAGGGCGTTTCCGGCAGCATCACCCACAGCGGCACGCAGGCGATGGCCGTCGTCACGCAATACCCGGCGCTTATCGGCATCGATTGCGAAGCGGTCCTGCCTGAAAATGAAGCCAGAGAAATCAAAGAGGGCATTATTGATGAGCAGGAAGAGCGTACGCTTTCCCGCTCTGGATACCCGTTCGCCCTCGCCCTGACGCTGGCGTTCAGCGCCAAAGAGAGCCTGTTCAAGGCCCTCTTTCCACAGGTGCAGGCTTACATGGGTTTTGACAGCGCCCGCGTAACGGTGCTCGACGCACAGACGATTACGCTGGCATTGACCCGTCAACAGGCTGGCTTTAACGAAGGCACTGCCTTCACCCTGCACTGGCTGCAGCACGGCGAGCAGGCGATCACCCTGCTGTCGCACCCTCCTGCCGACGGGCCTTCACGCTGGTCACCCCAAACGTCACGATAAACACCACTGCGAACAGCACCACAATGGTCGGCGCGGGCGCGCTGTCGAGATAAAACGAGGCATACACGCCGCTTACCGACACGAGGGCTGAAACGGCGACCGCCACCAGCAGCGCCATGTGAAAGCGTCGGGTAATCAGCACCGCCACCGCGCCGGGCGCAATCAGCAGGGAAATCGACAGAATAATCCCCACCGCTTTCAGCGTTGCCACAATGGTCAGCGAGACCATACACAGTAAGCCGTAGTGCAGCCAGCGGGTACGCAGCCCGCTCGCCTGCGCCTGCTGATAGTCAAAGCAGAACAGCAGAAAGTCGCGCCACTTCAGGCCAATCACCAGCGCAATCAGCCCCGCCACGATGCCACTTTGCAGAATGTCCATCCCGTTAATGCCCAGCATATCGCCGAACAGAATGTGATCGAGATGAACCTCGGGTTTGACGGCGATATAGAGGATCAGCCCGGCGCCGAACATGCCGGAAAAGACGATCCCCATGACCGTATCCTGCTTGATGCGGCTGTTATCCTTCAGGTATCCGGTGGCGACCGCGCAGAACAGACCGGCCACGAATGCACCCAGCGCCAGCGGCAGGCCCATCATCCAGGCCAGCACGACGCCGGGAAACACCGCGTGGCTCATGGCGTCGCCCATCAGCGCCCAGCCTTTCAGCACCAGAAAAACAGACAGCAGCGCGCAGGGCACGGCCACCAGGAGTGAAATCAACAGCGCGTTGTTCATAAACGCAAACTGGAAGGGTTCGAGAAGCAGCGTCAACATGGGTGTGCCTCCCGCGCCCGACGACGGCTGGCAAGCAGTCCGTGCTTCGGCGCAAAGACGAACGCCAGCAGGAACAGCAGCGTCTGGGCGACCACGATAATGCCGCCGGTGGCGCCGTCCAGGTAATAGCTGGCCCACGCGCCGAGGAAGCTGGTGATGCTGCCAATGGCGACGGCAATCATCAGCAGGCGCGGGAAACGGTCGGTCAGCAGCCACGCGGTCGCGCCGGGCGTGACCACCAGACAGATCACCAGAAATGCGCCGACGGTTTGCAGCGCCGCCACGGTAGAGACCGCCAGCAGCGTGAAGAAGAGAATTTTCAGGCGTTCAGGACGCAGGCCGATGGCGCGGGCGTGGTTCTCATCAAAAAAGGTCACCATCAGATCTTTCCATTTGAACAGCAGGATAACTATCGACACCACGCCGATAATCGCCAGCTGGACGATATCTTCCGGGGCGATAGCCAGAATATTGCCGAGGACGATGGTCTGAATGTTCACCGAGGTCGGGTTGAGCGAGACCATAAACAGCCCCAGCCCGAAAAACGAGGAGAAGATCAGCCCGATAATGGCGTCCTCCTTCAGACGGCTGCGCTGGTTGAGAAACAGCATGCTGCCCGCCGCCAGCCCGCCCGATAAAAACGCCCCCAGCGAGAACGGCAGCCCGAGCATGTAAGCACCCGCCACGCCTGGCACGATGGAGTGCGACAGCGCATCGCCGATCAGCGACCAGCCTTTGAGCATCAGATAGCAGGAGAGAAACGCGCACAGCCCGCCTACCATCGCCGAGACCCACATCGCGTTGAGCATGTACTCGTAGCCGAAGGGTTCGAGAAGCGCGTTCATTTGGCCTCCTGTCGGTGCGTCACGAAGGGGCGCTCGTCGTCGGTAATAATGCGATCTTCCGAACCGCTGAGCACCACGTGGCGCAGCACGCCGCTGAAGGCGTGCTCAAGATTTTCGGCGGTGAAGGTGGTTTCCGTCGGGCCGCTCGCCAGCACGGTGCCTTTGACCATCACCGTGTAATCGCAGAATTCCGTGACCGAGCCCAGATTGTGCGTCGAGACCAGCATGGTTTTACCCTCGTCGCGCAGCTCCCGCAGCAAGCTGATGATCCTGGCTTCGGTTTTGACGTCCACGCCGGTAAACGGCTCGTCGAGCAGGATCACTTCGCCCTGCTGGGCAATCGCCCGCGCCAGAAACACGCGCTTCTTCTGCCCGCCGGACAGTTCGCCAATCTGCCGATGGCGCAGCCCGAGCATATCCACGCGCTTCAGGGCATCGGTGACGATCTGCTTATCGCATTCTTTGGGACGACGCAGAAACCCCATGTGTCCGTAGCGCCCCATCATCACCACGTCCTCGACGAGCACCGGAAACGACCAGTCGACCTCTTCCGACTGCGGCACGTAGGCGACCAGGTTCTGACGCAGCGCCCGGTGAGGCGGTAGTCCGAGAATGGAGATAGTGCCGCTCGCCGCCCGCACAAACCCCATCACCGCCTTGAACAACGTGGACTTGCCGGAACCGTTCACCCCCACCAGGGCGGCAATCGATCCGCCCGGCACGCTGAACGACGCGTCGCGCAGCGCCGTGTGGCCGTTGCGGTAGGTCACGGTCACGTCGGTTACAACAATCCCCTTCTGCATGGTTACTCCTTCATCCCGTCGCGGATGCCCTGCACCAGCGTGCGGGTGGTGACGTTCAGCAGATCGATATAGGTTGGCACCGGGCCGTTTTCCGCGCTCAGAGAGTCGACGTACAGCACGCCGCCATAGTGGGCGCCGGTTTCACGCGCCACCTGACGGGCGGGCTTATCCGAGACCGTGCTTTCGCTAAACACCGCCGGAATGTGATGTTTTTTCACCAGATCGATAACCTTGCGCACCTGCTGGGGCGTGCCCTGCTGATCGGCGTTGATCGGCCACAGGTAAAGCTCCTTCAGGCCCAAATCCCGCGCCAGATAGGAGAACGCCCCTTCGCTGGTTACCATCCAGCGTTTGTCTTCCGGGATTTCCGCGACCTGCTTACGCAGCGGTTCGAGAGTAGCGGTGATCGTCTGCTTGTAGGCTTCCGCGTTGCGCTGGTAGGTCTGGGCGTTGGCCGGATCGTACTTCACCAGCGCGTCGCGGATGTTATCGACATAAATCAGGGCGTTGTCCGGCGACATCCACGCGTGCGGGTTGGGCTTGCCGTTATACGGCCCTTCGCTGATCCCCATCGGGGTGATGCCTTTGGTGACAATCACCTCCGGCACGCCGTTCAGGTGCTGATAAAAACGCTGGAACCACAGTTCCAGATTCATGCCGTTAGCCAGGATCAGCTGCGCCTTCTGCGCGCGTTTGATATCACCCGGCGTAGGCTGGTACTCGTGGATTTCCGCGCCCGGTTTAGTGATGGAGGTGACGTCTGCGGCATCCCCCGCCACGTTTTTCGCCATATCAGCGATAACGGTAAAGGTGGTGATGACCTGAAACTTTTCAGCCGCCAGCGCGCCCGTGGTGGTCGCGGTCATGAGCAGCGCGCCGAGCAACAGACGCTTCAATCCTTGCCGTGGATGCATCGCAGAAGTCTCCTGAGGTGATTAAATTCAAAGCGAAATTAGCCTGTGCTATAAGGTATAGCACAGGCTATATTTAAATGAAAATAGTTATCATTAAAGTTATGTCAATGAAGGGTGGCCTGATGGCGCTTCGCTTATCAGGCCTACGGTAAAGCAGATTTGTAGACCGGGTAAGCGCAGCGCCACCCGGCAAGAGGGCTGCCTACTGCCCGGCAAGGGCCTTATAAAATGCAGGATTCTCCCGGATCACGTTAAGTACCTTCGCCGCCAGCCCGGTTGGGTTGCGACGTTTGGACTCCCAGCTTTTTATCGTGTCAACGCTCGTGCCAAGCGCCTTCGCCATTTCGCATTGGGTAATATTGAGCTGTTCTCTGATTGCGCGAACATCTGCAACTTCATAGCGGGTTATTCTGGAAGCTGCTTTCCTTCCGCTGTGGATCTCAACCGCCTCTTCAAGCGAAGTTTTAAGTTCATCAAAGATGCTCATTTTATACCTCGGAACAACATAAAGGCGTACATAGTACACCTCTAGTAAAAGATATAATAAGCGCTATTCGAAAAGTACAGGGCCAGATTCATAACAATCTGGCCCCTCAACTTTCATGCACTTTATTCAGATCAAACTTTAGGCATCCGGGAACATCACGCTATTCCCCGGCGCTTCCCTGTGCAGATGGATAAAGTTCAGGTGCCGTTCATACTGATCCAGAATGTCCGTAATCACCTGCTCCTTGCTGTAATCCATCAAATCATTCCCCTGACTCCCTTCCAGCAGGAAGGTCTCCAGCCGGTAGTAGGTCGACTTCCCGCTGCGCGCACGGTAGGTAAAGCCGGGAACCGAATATTGCTGTGGCCAGATCTGATAGACAAAGTTCTGCTCGTCGCCCATGTGCACCAGCAGATCCAGGTGCCCCAGGTTCTCGCCCTCGTCCGGCGGCAGGTTTTTCAGTTCCACGTAGGCACCGCGCAGCTTCAGCTCCTGCGCCACCTCTTGCATTGCCGGGTAACACACCGTCTCCATCATCTGTCGGGTATAGCGCGTGCCGGGGTAGTTCATCAGGCGTGAAAGGCGTTTCTTCCAGCTCAGCCTGTCCTGCGCGCCCAGCGGTCGCGGCGCGGTGTCGCGGTTGGCGCTTTCGCGGCGGTAATCTTCCACCTTGAGCGATTTATACAGCCCGGCCATCACGAAGAAGATCACGAAGCTGAACGGCAGACCCATGATCACCGTGGTGTTCTGCAGCGCCGAGATGCCGTTGGTCATCAGCATGCCGAGCGTCAGCAGGCCGATGGCGACGGACCAGAAGATGCGCAACCAGTTCGGCGCGTCGCTGTTGATGTCCTTCAGCTTCGAGGTGAAGTTGCCCAGCACCAGCGCGCCGGAATCCGCCGAGGTGACGTAAAACAGCAGACCAGTGATAGTCGCCACCGAGGCGCTAAAGGTAAACGCCGGGTACTGCGCCAGCAGGCTGTAGAAACCGCGCTCCGGGTGCACCATCGCTTCCTGCGCGAAGCTCGCATTGCCGTGGATGATCTCGTGCAGCGCGCTGTTGCCGAAAATCGACAGCCACAGCAGAGTAAAGGTGAACGGGATAATCAGCGTGCCCATCACGAACTGGCGGATGGTGCGGCCACGTGAAATACGCGCGAGGAACAGGCCAACAAACGGTGACCACGCCACCCACCACGCCCAGAAGAACAGCGTCCAGTTGTTCATCCACTCCACCGGACGGTCAAAGGCGAAGCTGTTCAGCGTCATGCCCATAAAGCGGTTTACGTAGTCGCCTACGTTGAGCACTAAGGCATTGAGCAGGAACGAGGTATCGCCCATAAACAGCACGAACAGGATCAGCCCCAGCGCCAGCGCCACGTTCAGCTCGGACAGCACGCGGATGCCTTTATCCACGCCCGACGTCACCGAGATGGTGGCGATAATGACGGAGAGCGCAATCAGCGCCGCCTTGGCCGCCATCGAATCCGGGATATCAAACAGCACGCTCAGCCCGTAGTTGAGCTGCACCACGCCAATCCCGAGCGTCGTCGCAATACCGAAGATGGTGCCGATCACCGCCGCGATATCGACGCTGTGGCCAATCGGGCCGTTAATTTTTTTACCAAAAATCGGGTAGAGCGCGGATCGGATGGTGAGGGGCAAATTATAACGATAGCTAAAGTATCCGAGCGCCATCCCCATCAGGGCGTACATCGACCAGCCCGTCAGGCCATAGTGGAACAGCGTCCAGACCATCGCCTGACGCGCGGCCTCCATCGTCTGCCCTGCCCCTTCCGGCGGCTGCATATACTGCGTGACCGGTTCCGCCACGGAGAAGAACATCAGGTCGATGCCGATGCCCGCTGCAAACAGCATCGCGGCCCAGCTCAGGAGGCTGAACTCGGGTTTAGACTGCTCCGGCCCGAGCTTCACCGAACCAAAGCGCGAACAGGCAATGCAGACCACGAAGACAATATAGAGCGTCGCCGCCAGCAGATAATACCAGCCGAAGGTCTTCGACACCCAGTTCAGAGTGCGGCCAATCCACTCGGCAGAAAAATCACGAAAGAAGATGGTCGTCAGGGAAAACAACAAAATCAGCCCGGCGGAAGTATAAAAAACGACCGGGTTGATTTTGTCTTTTTCTCTGTCTTGTGAAAGGTCTGTCATCCAGTATCCCCACTGTTTTTGTAACTATTAAAATCCAAATCCGCAACAATTAAGACACATTTTATATTGAACGTCCAATCAAAAACCGCTTTAATGGTTAACCAACGCTGATGAATGGAGTGGCAAAAATGCCCAAAGTGGGGATGCAGCCGATCCGGCGCAGGCAGCTTATCGACGCCACGCTGGAAGCAATAAATGAAGTGGGAATGCATGACGCGACGATCGCGCAGATCGCCCGTCGGGCGGGCGTTTCCACGGGGATCATCAGTCACTATTTCAAAGACAAAAACGGTCTGCTGGAAGCGACCATGCGCGACATCACCGGCCAGCTTCGCGACGCGGTACTAAGCCGTCTGCACGCCCTGCCGGACGGCAGCGCGGAGCAGCGATTGCAGGCGATTGTCGGTGGCAATTTTGACGAAACCCAGGTGAGCGGCGCAGCGATGAAGGCCTGGCTGGCCTTCTGGGCGAGCAGCATGCACCAGCCGATGCTCTACCGCCTGCAGCAGGTGAGCAGCCGCCGATTGCTATCGAACCTGGTATACGAGTTTCGCCGCGAACTGCCGCGCGAGCAGGCCCAGGAGGCGGGCTACGGGCTGGCGGCGCTGATCGACGGGCTGTGGCTGCGCGCCGCGCTGAGCGGCAAGCCGCTGGATAAGACCCTGGCGCAATCGCTCACCAGCCACTTTATCAGCCAGCATTTACCGACCGACTAACCGAGGAGAATTTATGTCCCGAATGGCAGAACAGCAGCTTTATATTAATGGTGGTTATACATCCGCCACCAGCGGTCGCACCTTCGAGACCATCAACCCGGCCAACGGTGAAGTTCTGGCAACCGTGCAGGCGGCCGGGCGCGAAGACGTCGACCGCGCCGTGGTAAGCGCAAAACGCGGGCAAAAAATCTGGGCGGCGATGACCGCCATGGAGCGCTCGCGCATCCTGCGTCGCGCCGTCGATATCCTGCGCGAGCGCAACGACGAGCTCGCAAAGCTGGAAACCCTTGACACCGGTAAAGCGTTTTCTGAAACCTCAACCGTCGACATCGTCACCGGCGCGGATGTGCTGGAGTACTACGCGGGGCTGATCCCGGCGCTGGAAGGCAGCCAGATCCCGCTGCGCGAGACCTCGTTCGTCTACACTCGCCGCGAACCGCTGGGCGTGGTGGCGGGCATCGGCGCGTGGAACTACCCGATCCAGATCGCCCTGTGGAAATCGGCCCCGGCGCTGGCGGCGGGCAACGCGATGATCTTCAAGCCGAGCGAAGTGACGCCGCTTACCGCCCTGAAACTGGCGGAGATCTACACCGAAGCGGGCGTGCCGGACGGCGTGTTTAACGTCCTGCCGGGCGTGGGCGCAGAGACCGGCCAGTTCCTGACCGAGCATCCGGGCATCGCCAAAGTCTCCTTCACCGGCGGCGTCACCAGCGGCAAAAAGGTGATGGCCAACTCGGCGGCCTCGTCCCTGAAAGAGGTGACGATGGAGCTGGGCGGCAAATCCCCGCTGATAGTGTTTGACGACGCGGATCTCGATCTCGCAGCAGACATCGCCATGATGGCGAACTTCTTCAGCTCCGGCCAGGTGTGCACCAACGGCACCCGCGTGTTCGTGCCCGAGAAATTTAAAGCCGCGTTTGAGCAGAAGATCGTTGAGCGCGTGGGCCGCATCCGCGCGGGCGACCTGTTCGATGAAAACACCAACTTTGGCCCGATGGTCAGCTTCCCGCACCGCGACAGCGTGATGCGCTACATCGCCAAAGGCAAAGAGGAAGGCGCGCGCGTGCTGTGCGGCGGCGACGTACTGAAGGGTGAAGGCTTTGACAACGGTGCGTGGGTGGCCCCAACCGTGTTCACCGACTGCACCGACGAAATGACCATCGTGCGTGAGGAGATCTTCGGCCCGGTGATGTCCATCCTTACCTATGACACTGACGAAGAAGCGATCCGCCGCGCCAACGACACCGACTACGGTCTGGCGGCGGGCATCGTCACTGCCGATCTGAACCGCGCCCACGGCGCCATTCATCAACTCGAAGCGGGCATCTGCTGGATCAACACCTGGGGCGAATCCGCCGCAGAGATGCCGGTGGGCGGCTACAAACACTCCGGCATTGGCCGTGAGAACGGCGTCATGACGCTGCAGAGTTACACCCAGGTGAAGTCCATCCAGGTTGAGATGGGTAAATTCCAGTCCATATTTTAACCGGGAGGTTTATTTGCAATTTGACTACATCATTATCGGGGCCGGCTCTGCTGGCAACGTACTGGCAACACGACTGACTGAAGATCCGAACACCACCGTCCTGCTGCTTGAGGCGGGCGGGCCGGATTACCGCTTTGACTTCCGTACCCAGATGCCCGCCGCGCTGGCGTTCCCGTTGCAGGGCAAGCGCTACAACTGGGCGTATGAAACCGAGCCAGAGCCTTATATGAACAACCGCCGCATGGAGTGCGGACGCGGTAAAGGCCTGGGCGGTTCGTCGCTGATCAACGGCATGTGCTACGTGCGCGGTAATGCGATGGACCTCGATCACTGGGCCAAAGAGCCGGGTCTGGAGCACTGGAGCTACCTCAACTGCCTGCCCTACTACCGCAAGGCAGAGACCCGAGACGTGGGGCCGAACGACTACCACGGCGGCGACGGTCCGGTGAGCGTCACCACCTCCAAACCGGGCGTGAACCCGCTGTTTGAAGCGATGGTAGAGGCGGGCGTGCAGGCGGGATACCCGCGCACCGACGATCTCAACGGCTATCAGCAGGAAGGCTTCGGCCCGATGGACCGCACGGTCACGCCGCAGGGCCGACGCGCCAGCACCGCGCGCGGCTATCTGGACCAGGCAAAACCGCGCCCGAATCTGACTATCCGCACCCATGCCATGACCGATCGCATTATCTTTGACGGCAAGCGCGCGGTGGGCGTCGAGTGGCTGGAGGGCGAAAGCACTATTCCGTCCAACGCGACGGCGAACAAAGAGGTTCTGCTGTGCGCAGGGGCCATTGCCTCCCCGCAGATCCTGCAGCGCTCCGGCGTGGGCAATGCCGAGTTGCTGAAGCAGTTCGATATTCCGCTGGTACACGACCTGCCCGGCGTGGGCGAAAACCTGCAGGATCACCTGGAGATGTACCTCCAGTACGAGTGTAAAGAGCCGGTCTCCCTCTACCCTGCCCTGCAGTGGTGGAACCAGCCGAAGATTGGCGCCGAGTGGCTGTTTGGCGGCACCGGCGTGGGCGCGAGCAACCACTTCGAAGCGGGCGGGTTTATCCGCAGCCGCGAAGAGTTCGAGTGGCCGAACATTCAGTACCACTTCCTGCCGGTGGCGATTAACTACAACGGCTCGAACGCGGTGAAAGAACATGGCTTCCAGTGCCACGTTGGCTCCATGCGCTCGCCGAGCCGCGGCCACGTGCGCATTACGTCGCGCGATCCGCACCAGCATCCGGCGATCCTGTTCAACTACATGTCCCACGAGCAGGACTGGCAGGAGTTCCGCGACGCGATCCGCATCACCCGCGAGATCATGCACCAGCCGGCGCTGGACAAGTATCGCGGTCGTGAAATCAGCCCGGGCATCGAATGCCAGACCGACGAACAGCTGGACGAGTTCGTGCGCAACCACGCCGAAACCGCCTTCCACCCGTGCGGCACCTGCAAGATGGGCTATGACGAGATGGCGGTGGTCGACGGCGAAGGCCGCGTTCACGGGATGGAAGGTTTACGCGTAGTGGATGCGTCGATCATGCCGCAGATTATTACCGGCAACCTGAACGCCACCACCATCATGATTGGCGAGAAGATTGCCGACGCCATTCGCGGGCGCGAGCCGCTGGCGAAGAGCACGGCGGCGTATTATGTGGCGAACGGTGCACCGGTTCGACGCTGAGTGCGTATCCCCTCACCCTAACCCTCTCCCCAAAGGGGAGAGGGGACGATTACACCCTCTCCTCTATGGGGAGAGGGATGGGGTGAGGGGTAAGCCTTTTACTGCCTAAATTCCTCTAACCGCCTGATCTGCCGTCCTTCCCCGTCAAAATTCTCCGCTGCCAGCCAGGCGCGTAGCTCCGCATCCCTTTGCGGCCATTCGCCGTCAATAATCGAAAGCATATCGCTGTCTCGGTTGCGCCCTTTACGCACCAGCTTCTGGCGCAGCCGCCCTTCCCAGACAAACCCCAGCCGCTCGGCAGCGTTGCGCGATGCAATGTTCATGGAGTCGCACTTCCACTCAAGGCGCCGGTAACCGTGCTCAAACGCATTTTTCAGCAGCAGCCACACCGTTTCGGTGCCCATCCGGGTCCCTTTCATCTTGCGCGACCAGGTCACGTGGCCGATCTCCACCGATCCCAGCAGCCGTTCGTTAGCCATATAGCTCACCAGCCCCACCGCTTTTTCAGTGCGTAAATCGATCACCGCAAAAGGGACCAGATCGTCATCCATCACCTTGCCGAGCACCCAGTGCGCGGTGGCTTCCACGCTTTCCGGCTGCGTGCTGGCAAGCCACGTCCAGTCGCTGTCGTCGCCCAGCGCGTAGGCTTCATAGAGATCGGCCGCGTGGCGATCGGCATCCAGCGGCTCCAGACGGCAGTACTGGCCGAACAGCGGCGTGCGGGTTAACGCCCGCGCGCCTTTCCAGCCTGGAACGGTATCGTTAACGGTTTGACCATGTTGATTGATTTCGGGCACGGCGGTGACTCCCTGAAAGGTAAGGAGTTTGTTATAGCAGGTTAAAAAGCGGGCGAAAAGGGAGGATTTGCAGGCCGGGTAACGCGGAACCGCCACCCGGCATAAGATTACTTGAGCAGCTTCACCGTGGCGTCGATGTCGATTTCATCTTCGGTAAAGATCATCGTCGTATTCTGGAAGGTAGTGATCGCCAGCTTCTTCACCGTGCGCATTTCGCCCGGCTTCTTATCGGATTTCGGTTTGATGCTGTTCATCAGCAGCCCCACCGACAATACCGCGTTCTCTTTGTCGATTTTCGTCTCTACGGGCTCTTCTTCGCTGAACACCACGAAGGATTTGATCGAAGTGAGCTTCACGCGCTCGCCCGCAATATAGAGGTGCTTGCTTTCAGGGATCACCTTCACCGCATAGGCGGAGAGGCCTTTGTTGTTGGTGGTTGGCTCGAAGGTCACCGCAGCGTCTTTCTTAATCAGATCGGGGTTCGCGACCTTAATCACATGAAAATAGCGGTTGTCGCCGTTTTCATCTTTGATAAATCCAAAGCCTTTATCTTTAAACCACGTTGTGATTGTACCGTTCATCGCTGTTACCGCCTGTCAGATCGTAATGACTAAAGTTTTGCAGCGCGCAGTGTAATGCACAATGACGGAGGAGACAAAAAAAAGCCCCTGCACGGGTGCAGGGGAAAACTCATGTCAGAGCTTATTAGAATTTAATTAAACACCATTCCACCATCAATTAAGAGCGACTGGCCGGTCATGTAGTCGGAATCCGGTCCTGCCAGGTATGAGACGCAGGCGGCGACATCTTCCGGCTCGGACAAACGGCCAAGCGTAATGCGTTTGGCAAAGGTTTCTGTCCCGTAGCCGAGCGGTTTACCCGCCGCCTCGGAGACCTGACGGTCGATTTCCGCCCACATCGGCGTTTTGACGATGCCCGGACAGTAGGCGTTAACGGTGATCCCCAGCGGCGCGAGATCCCGCGCGGCGGTCTGGGTTAAGCCGCGCACCGCGAACTTGCTGGAACTGTAGACCGCCAGTTCAGGGTTGCCGGTATGGCCTGCCTGGGAGCAGGCGTTGATGATCTTGCCGCCGTGCCCCTCTTTGCGAAACGCGTCGATCGCGGCCTGGATCCCCCAGATCACCCCTTTTACGTTGATGTTGTAGACCTTGTCGACAATGTCCGGCGTGATGGATTCGATGGGCGTAGACGGCGCAATCCCGGCGTTGTTAACGATAACGTTAAAGCCGCCCAGCGCGGTGCGCGCTTTCTCCACCGCCGCAAATACCTGCTCGCGATCAGAAACATCGACCTTCACGGCGACGGCGTTGCCGCCGTTACGGATGATTTCATCGGCGACGGCTCTTGCCGTCTCAACGTTATAGTCGGCGATGGCGACGGCAAAGCCATCTTTCACCAGGCGAAGCGCTATCGCTTTACCAATCCCCTGGCCTGAGCCTGTTACGAGAGCCACTTTTTGCATTTCTCTGTCCTTATCGTGATTCATAAAATCTGGCTGAGATGGAGCTGGCCCATCAGCAGCGGGTTATCGCTGTAGTCGACGGGAATGGCTACCACTGCCGGGCCGTCGACATCCATTGCCGCACGCAGCGTGGGTTCCAGCGCCTCGGCGCTCTCCACGGCAAAGCCTTTCGCGCCGAAGGCGTCGGCATAGACTTTGAAATCGACCGGGCCGAACTCCACGCCGGAAAGGCGCTGGTATTTTTTCTCTTCCTGGATCGCCACCATGTTGTAGGCGTTATCCACCCAGATGATGTGCAGCACGTTGGCGTTGAGGCGCACGGCGGTTTCCAGCTCCATGCTCGACTGTAAAAAGCCGCCGTCACCGGAGACCGACACCACCTTGCGCCCCGGGTTGACCAGCCACGCACCGATCGCCCACGGCAGCGCGACGCCCATGGTCTGCTGGCCGTTGGAGATCATTACCTGACGCGCGCGGAAGCTGTAGAGGTAGCGGGCGATCCAGATGTGGAAGCTGCCCATGTCGACGGTAAGCGTGACGTCGCTGTTCACAATGTCCTGCATGGCCCGCACGATGCGCAGCGGGTGCAGGGCAAACTGGTTGAGCGAGGCGCCGCGGCGGTCGAGCAGATCCCGCTGATGCTGGCGATCGACCAGAATTTCGGAGGCCCGCTGGCTCAGTTCGAGCTTATGGTCGATGCGGCTGGCGAGCAGATTCAGCGTTTCGGCGATGTCCCCTACCAGTTCAAGATCGGGAACATACTTGCGCTCCTCGTAGGCGGGCAGCACATCAATATGCACCAACGTCGCGTCGCCGCTGTTCCACATGGACGGCTCGTATTCCACCGGGCTGTAGCCGATGCAGATAATCAGATCCGCCAGATGTAGCAGCCGGTCTCCGGCCTGGTTGTTGAACAGGCCGACGCGTCCGGCGAAGCGGGTGAAGTGCTCCTGGTTTACCGCCCCGGCGGCCTGATAGGTGCTGGTAACCGGAATGCGGCTTTTCTCCAGCAGCTTGCGCAGTGCGGCGCTGTTCGCGGGCTGGCTCGCCATCAGGCCGAGTAAGATGACCGGGTTTTTGGCGTTTTTGATAAGCTTCGCCACGTCGTTAATCGCTGACTCCGGCGCCGGACCCATCAGCGCCGGACCGCTGGCGGGTAAAATCGCGCCCGTGGTGGGCTGGTCGACAATATCCTGCGGCAGGCTGACGAACGCGCCCCCCGGCCTGCCGTGCTCGGCGGCGCGAAACGCGTTCGATACCACCTCGGCAATCGCGTCCGGCGAACTGACCTCCACGGCGTATTTCGTCACCGGGCTGAACATCGCTACGGTGTCCATGCTCTGGTGCACCAGCTTGGCTTTATCCGCGCGCTTCACCGCCCCGCCCAGCGCCACCACCGGGTCACCCTCGCTGTTGGCGGTGGCGATGCCGGTGATCAGGTTCGAACAGCCCGGCCCGGAGGTAACCAGCGCGACCCCAGCCTTGCCGGTTAACCGCCCTACCGCTGCCGCCATAAACGCCGCGTTCGCCTCGTGACGCACCGGGATAATCTCGATGGAGGAGTCCAGCAGGGAGTCGAAAACCTTGTCGATTTTTGCGCCGGGGATCCCGAACACCTGCTTCACGCCCTGCGCTTCCAGCTGGCCGACAACCATATCGGCGCCGTGCGCCCACTGACGTGACTGTTTCTCACTGTTCACGGTAGTACTCCTGTTAGTTTTCGACGGCGCGGATAGCCGCATCAAGGTTGCTGGGGTGCAGGTTGGCCTGTAAAAAGGCGCTGTCGGCGGGCAGGTCAATCATCAGCTTGTGGATCTCCCCGAAGGTGAGCACGCCATTCTCCAGCTGGTAGTCGAGCAGGTGGCCCCCGCCCTGACGGTCGTCGGTAATAAAGTGTTCGTGATAGCCCGCCACGTTGATGCCCTGCATATGCTGCGGCGTGCGGAACCCGACCAGCACCCCTTCGCGCTGGTTAAAGCGGAACACCGGCTGGTCATCCAGCACGTCGGTCATCGCCCGGTACGGCGGCGTCTGGCGCGGCACGGTGCGAGTATGCGCATGGCGGAAGTTGCCGTCGATGCGCAGCGCGCAGAACAGGTTATCGGAGGGGATTTGCTGGTCGATGACGTCGTGTATCTGCTGACGGCTGACCGGCCCGTCGAAGGTTTTGCGGTACTGCGGCTGGAACCAGGTCATCACCGCGAACGGCGTTTTTTGCTCCGGCTTCGCGGCCCGGGCGCTGCCGTCGGCGCGCAGTTGGTACACCTGGCTGCTGAAGGCAATCATTTCGCCGTCCAGCTCGTTAAAGGTACCTAGACCAAAATCACCGTGTGCCAGCAGGTCGGCGATGGTGGTCTCCCCTTCGTATACGCCGCTTAGCAGCGCGCTCATTAGCGATGTCTGATAGATCACGCTGTCAGGATGCTGAGCCGAGAACCCGCGCAGGGTCTCGCATAAACTCGCCTCACAGTCGCATGCAGATGAATGCATCATCATGCCCGTCCTCTTCAACTTTATTTATAAAGGTTAAATAAATGTTGACCCGATTCAGCAGAGAGTTCCAATATAGAAACCATGCTGGTTTGAGACGTTTTAGATATGGAACTTCGTTATCTGCGGTATTTCGTCGCCGTTGCACGCGAGCGACACTTCACCAGGGCGGCCGAAGCGCTGGGTATTTCACAGCCTCCTCTTAGTCAGCAGATCAAACGGCTCGAAGAGGAAGTGGGCACGCCGCTGTTCAGACGCCTGACGCGAGGCGTGGAGCTGACCGAAGCGGGAGAAGCCTTCTACGAGGACGCCTGCAAGATCCTGGCGCTGAGCGACGCCGCGCTGGAGAAAGCCCGCGGCATCGCGCGCGGGCTGAACGGCAGCCTGTCGATTGGCATCACCAGCTCCGACGCTTTTCATCCCAAAATCTTCGCCCTGATTCGCCAGTTTCAGGTGCAGAACATGGCGGTGCAGGTTCACCAGGTGGAAGCCAATATGTCGTCGCTGACGACGATGCTGGCGGAGGGTGAGCTGGATATCGCTTTTGTGCGCCTGCCGTGTGAGAGCAGCAAGGTGTTTGAGTTAAAAATCCTCGACCGGGAGCCGATGGTGGTGGCGCTGCATCGCGATCATCCGCTGGCGGCATATGATTCGCTGGCGTTAGAGCAGCTTCGGGATACGCCGGTGGTGTTGTTCCCGCAGGAAGTCGCGCCGGGGCTATATGACCGGGTTTACGGCTGCTGCGAGCGGGCCGGAATAAACGTGCAGCGCGCGCTGCAGTCGTCGCAGCTTTCGTCCTCCCTGAGCATGGTTTCCGCGGGCGGCGGGTTCGCGCTGGTACCGAAATCGATGGCGGCCATTTCACCGCCGAATGTGACCTATCATGCGCTGAGCTCGCCGGAGCTTTATACCGATATCGCACTCTGCTGGCGGCGCTTTGAACGCTCGCGGACGGTGAAGCGGTTTCTGGCGATGATGAGCGAGGGGTAGCGGTCGGTTTGGTTGGTGGATGTTGTAGGCCGGGTAAGGCGCAGCCGCCACCCGGCAATGCCCTTCTGGAAGCCGCCTCGCAAACCTGCAAGCAACCTTATGTAATTCAGGGGCATCCCTTTTCATCCCTTCTTCACGGTCGTAAAGTGCCTGCGTTGCGGCACATCCGTAACCGGGCGTAGGAACCCGTTAGCATAACATGACACTTTATTGCACAACGAGGATGCTAAATGGCTACTACACCTAACTTTTCTTATGCGCTCTCTGAAGAAAGCGCTGTTCATCATCTCATCAATCTTCAGCTTTGCGATTCCGCAGATCTCTTCGAACTGGCTGACACCTGCGCCGCCTGTGTGAGCGTGCTGGTTGAAACTGACGATCCCGTGACGTTTTCTATACTTTGCGAGCGCTTGCTGGAACTGCTTAAACGCCTCCGTGTACGTTGCGATACGGAACTGCCCCCACATCTGGTTGAACGACTCATCGCGGGGGAGAAGATCGTTTCCTGCGTGCCGGACTGCTGGCAGGAGACGGCGTTGCAGGTGGATTATGCTGTGGCGTTAACGCTGGCGGTGATGGGTGGGACACTGCCTGCGAGCGTGGCGAAAGAACTCACCGGGCTACTGCATGATATGGTCTGGCTGCTGGCTGAGTTTGTGAAGGAGCCTTATATTACGGCGCATTGAGGCGGGTGATGGGAGGCCGGAGTTCTGCTGCTGCGGACGGGCGAGGATTTCGGCCAGATACCCCTCTCTTTTCCTGGTAATTGTCTATATCAAAGCATCTGTTACTCTGGCTGGGCTCAAAGGATGACAAGGATGAGAGATGCTGAATCCAGGATTCGTTACCCGCAAAGCGCTTGCTCACTGGCGGGACGTTCCCGCTTTTCTACCCCAGTTTCAATTCCATGAGAAACATCGAACGGTCATTCATACTGCTCACCCTGAAACTATTCTGCCATTGATTGCTAACTTTGACGTCCGGCAAGACCCCGTGATTCGGCGGCTAATGTCATTACGTCAAATACCGCAGAAATTTCTGCGCAACCCGCAGCCTAACGCGATCGGCGACTTTGGTTTGCACAGCTTTACCCTTTTGAAAAGCTCAGCATCTGAGCTGTGCTATGGCTTAATCGGGCAATTCTGGCGAGCTGATTTCGGTCTGGAAGACGTGCTGGATGCCAGTGCTTTTCAGACGCCAGCCGCACCGGGCAGTGCGAAACTGTTACTTCGCTATCGGATAACGGAACTGGCGCCAGGCCAACATGAACTCTGTACGGAAACGTTCGTCTATTGTCCGGACAGAAGCACTCGGCTAAGGATGACAGCTTACTGGCTGGTAATCCGGGCGGGCAGCGGCTGGATCCGTAAAAGGACGCTGAAGGCGGTCAGAGAGAATATTGAAAGTCAGACGTGAGGTGTACCTGTGAAATGTTCCGAAAGGGAACCTCGAGGGAGTATTTACCTGAATGTTTATGGGTTGAACAATGGAGGTTTTGATGAATAAGCGCGCTATTGCCTGTTTGCTCTTACTCAGTGCATTCGCTGTAAATTCTGCTGATGGCAGTAAGGGTGGTGATGGAGGAAATGGCTCTGATGGCGGAAGCGGTTCTGATGGTACCGTCTCATCTAATGGCCGAGCGGGTTGTCCGGGCGGAACAGAGCCGGATCCATCGGGGCATTTTTATCTTCCCGGTACAAAACAGCAATGCAACCCGGGGAAGCAGGATGCAATGAAGAGCGCCAGGCAATGAGATAAAGCGTGACAATACGCTAGCTCATCCTGATTCTGTTTCCTTACCTGCCTCCAGCTCCCGGCAAAATGTTTAGCAAGGTAAAAGACAGGCATCACGACGACACCGATAGATAAGCGTTTATGGAAAGCTTCTCCATGAAAAAAAACAGAACCACCTGAGCGCTTCTCACGAAAAATCGATTTTGACCACTTTGGGCAGCACGAGATTGAAAAGAGCTATCGATCCAGCGTGATTTTGACAATAATATCGATCTTATCTGGGATAGGTATATTCATCCTTTAGTTAAGCGTCTATTCACTATGTCATTAACATAATGTTCAATCGAAATATTGTGCTCCCGATTAATCTCAGAAATGAATGCGCTAAGATGCTCTTGCGATACATGAAGGGTAGTTGCAATAAGGTTATCAAAATCGTTCTGAGTGAATCGTTTATGTCCCTTCAACGTCGAACGCTGGAGCAAAGTGTGTGCGGTCACTTCCAGGACGGCCCGCCGGTAATGATCGGACAGCAGGACGTCAAGATCGATCTGAAGAATATCAAACTCAAAATGAAAGCTGACAAATCCCGATTCGACAGGTAATAAATAAATCAATTTGTCACCTAATTGCTCAACGTAAGGTTCATATCCTTCTCCCATTACTCGCGTAGCCTGCATATAATCCCTCTTCTTTCATGCATTAGATTAATTCCACTTGAATAAAAACACAGCATTACTCTTTTAAATCTTGTTTACAATACCCCGTAATAAAAAAGAGAATATATCCTCGCTATAAAATTATATTTTACCGTGCGGGTTTCCTTTTAAAGAAAAAATCTATCCATAAAAATAATTATAAAACGCATTGAAATTTTCATTACCAATAAGAGGCACAATCCTTTCCCGCAGCTCATCAATAAAATCATCTTTTACTTCGTCATTATCATCTGCTATATCAAAGATATCGTATTGACCATATACCAAATCAATAAGCTCAGCTAAAGAATATATGAACCCAGAGAAACTACTAGCTATCTGAAACGGTTCAATTACATCATAACCTGCATAAACAGAGGAACTCCCTTCACCGATAACCGCAATTATAGGTTTACCTCCACCTAAATCATCGCCAATAACAAGAAAATTATCTGGTAAGTGTTCATAACCACTTTGAGCCTTCAAGAGTTCATTGACTGAGTGAAATTTAATTGGCGTGAAGCCTGTTTCAATCTTTAACTTTTCAGGATTATAATTTTTATATAAAAAATCCACCTCTGTTGAACGAGGTAAGTCGGGCGGGAAGGCATTGTCCAGATCATTGACGGTGCTGAAACTCCCTGACAGCGAGTATTTATTGCAAATGACAATAAGTTGTTTTAATGCTTTTTCAATCTCATTCATAATAGTATCAGACGCATTCATAAATATAGCCCTCAGTAATAACTAATTAAATTAGAAAAATTTTGTAAAAGCAATTAAAAAAACAAGAAAGTAAATGCATTCTGAATAAAAACATCATCTGTATTATATAAGCCGGAAATAATTAATATTAATCCGGCTTTTATTAATCACTTATCTTTACGAGTACTGCCAAAAACCAGCTACGATATTCCTGCCAGATATGTTTTTATACAAATACAAAGCACCGTAACCAAAGATGTAATCACCATCAAGCAATGTATCTGGATAATAATTTTCATCTATCTGCATGAAAAATTCATAACCATCTTTTTGCAAAGCATCAAAATAATAATCTTCCGATTGTATTAACCTTGCATCTTCGGTTTTAGTGATAAAGTCAAACTCTTCACTTTCAACCTTATCATACCCAACAATAACTGCCTTATTTATGTGTTTTATCGTAAATGCATCATTATTGCTTTCATCAGAAAACGTATGCGTAAAAACTTTTACTGAACAATTGGGGTAGATATTGTTATCAATCATTTCATCATATCCTTCAGGAATAAGTATCGTAATATACTCATGCCCATCATCAGGATTCTGAACTGTCAAATAAAACTTATAACCCTGAATCTCCTCTAGTTTATCTAAAAATAATTCAGGGATATTTCCACCAATCCACCCAATGACATTACCATCAGAAAAGATACTTATTTTAGAGATCAGATTATATTTAATCATTTCTTAAACTCGCCCCCATAAAAAGTACATTTTCTCTTCCCTCTCGAAGCCTGCACAATAAACTGACAAATCTGCGTATAGCAGAAAAGGAAATATGTTATTAATGTAATAATTGGGCACTCCATCATTGCATTAATGAAGCCCCCTGTAAAAAGTAGTGATTAACAAAGCCACCCTCTTACGAGGGTAAGAACCTGTATCACCATGCTTCATCTTCAGGAATTATTTTTCCAATAAAACTTTCAAAATTTGGCTCAAGATAGATCTCCTCCTGATTTTCCAAATCACAAAAATATACTGCGCCATCATTTATCCCAACACAATAGGGGAACCCACCTCCATCAATTGCGAATGGTATAAAACTTTCTGCAAGAATTTTTTTGTTAATTACTAAATCCTTATAATAATCATCAACAGTTAATATACCCGAACTTTTAGTATGTAATATAGGTAGGAAATATTTTATATCATTCTCGTAGTGTTCGCTTTGATAAACACGACGACCTTCGTCCAGTATGCCACCATTACTTATAAGCCATAAAGATTTTAAGGCATTAGGAAAAGTTATGCCCAGCGAAACTTCGATCTCGCCTAGCTCATCAGCAGATACAGCAGGGGAAGAATCTATAAGTTTAATCATCATTTCTCTCCTATTGACAATGTTTAGGAATACGACCTCTCAGCCATCCTTTACTATGAGATATTTTTATAGCTTCAGGAGAGCCATACTTCACTCCAAAATGTTTTTCGAACTGAGATACAGACCCCTTATGTGGGAAAGATGCTTTGTGCGCCTCAGTCGTGACCAACTGCATAGTTGACTTACCTGTTTTTGGATCAAAATCATCAAGATGATGCCATGTATATTCGCTTGCATCAGCTTCACTTATGCCTGCAAGTTTGTAGGCTTCTGTGAAATCCCGCCCCCTTGATCCTTGAAGGGTAATTTCAACGATATTTCGTTGTGTCCCAGTAACAGGATAAAGTGATGGGCTTCCACTAAAGTCAACGCCGCTCAATGCCAGACCCATAGGGTCTATCCATAACAGAGGGTTTGGGGCATAGTTATATAAATTTAAGTTTCCACCATTCAACCCAATCGGATCCTGCACAATAAACCGCCCGACCTGCGGGTCGTAGTAGCGGAACAGGTTATAGTGCAGCCCCGTTTCACCATCAGCGTACTGCCCGGCATAGCGAAGCGGCTGGTGTGCCATCGCCGTGCGGTTCACAACCCTTGAGAATCCTTCGCTCTGGTGGCGCACCTCGCCAAAGCTGCCGTACTGGCCGCTCCAGCGCACCGCGCCGCGCTCGTCGGTCACTTCCAGCGGCGCGCCGTTCAGGTCGGTATTGAACCAGTAAATCTCACCGCTGCTCTGGTCACGAAGGTGATCCACCCGCGCCAGCGGGCTCCAGGCTTCATTCGGGTCGTATACATAGGTGCTGCACAGCCCGCTCTCCTGCTGCTCCTGCAGCAGGCGGTAGCCCTGCCACAGGAAGCGGGTGTTGGTAGTGCCGTGCGTCGTAGTGACGATTTTGCGCGTGCGGCGGCCCAGCGCGTCGTAGTGATAGCGCGCCTCAAAGCGCCCTTCCGGCCCGGTTCCCCGGGCGGACACCAGACGGTTCTCGGCGTCATAGGCGTAATGCTGTTCATACAGCCCGGTGCGGCGGCTGACCAGGTTGCCCCAGTGGTCGTATTTCATAAACAGCGCCTGCCAGTGCTGCAGGCGGTTATCCGTGACCGGTGCCGGATCGTCATTGGCGGCGAGGTTGTCCGCGGCGTCGTAGCTGAACTGCGCGCGGCTGTGCCCCTGGCGGGCCTCGTAGTGCTTCAGCAGACGCCCTTCAGCGTCGTAGCCGTAGTCCACCTCACCGCGCAGGCTGTCGCTGACGCCGGAAAGCTCACCGCGCGCGGTGTAGCGATACAGGCGTTCCAGTAGCGCCTGCTCCGGCAGGGTCACGTCCGTGCTCAATTCGCTGCGCTGCAGGGTGCGTCTGCCGAGACTGTCATACTGACGGAGCTGCTCGCGCGCGCCCTGAGTGCGGCGCACTTCCCGGTGCAGGCGGTCGCGGGTGAACTCGGTCACCAGCTGCTGCCCGAAGCGGATGGCGCTGACGTGGCCGGAGCCGTAGTGCAGCCAGGCCAGCTTTTGCTCGCCGGGCAGCGTCAGGCCGGTCAGGTTGCTCAGGGCATCCCATTCGTAGCCCACCTCGCCGTTAATGCCGGACTCGCTCAGGACGCGCCCGGCGGCGTCGTGGCGGTAAGCGATCTCATCGCTTTCGATACCCAGGGCAACGCCTTCGGCGGTTGGCGTGCGGCGAATGCGGGTAATCTGACCGCTCAGATCGCGGAAGTAGCGGTACTCCGCGTGGCGCTGAGTGAGCCCGATCAGCAGCCCGCTGTCGTCATAGCTGAACTGCTGGACGCGACGGGCGATACCGCCGTCGGCGGCAGGCCGGCCGTTTTCTTCGAGCGCGCAGAGGAACCCTCGCGCGTCCCATTCCATATGGCGCACGGTCTCGTCCGGGCGCGTTTCGCTGAGCGGGCGCCCCGCGGCGTCGTAGGTGAAGCGGTATTCCGCCCCGTTGCCGTTATCGAGTCGCAGCAGGTTACCGCGCGGGTCGTAGCGCCACTGGCGCACGCGGCCAATACGGTCGGTAAGGCTGACCGGGAGGCCGAGCGCGTTATAGGCCCAGCTCACCTCGCTTTCCAGCGGGTCGCGCCAGCCCGTGAGCTGGCCGCGTTCGTTCCACACCAGCGACTCGCGGCTGCCGTCCGGATGGATCACGACGCTCAGCAGCCCGGCACGGCTCCACTCCCGCCGCGTGATATTCCCTTCCGCATCCTCGCTGGCAATCAGCTGCCCGAAGCGGTCGTAGGTGAAGCGGGTGACGCTGCCGGAGCAGTCGGTGCGCTGCGTCAGCAGCCCCTGGTGGTTCCAGACCAGGCGCACCACGCCGCCGATGGCGTCGGTGATGCTCTCCGGCAGGTTTTCTTCTTCATCGGGATAGTCATACGCGGTGGTGCTACCGGCCGGATCCGTTTCCGACAGCAGGCGACCGCGAAGGTCGTACATGGCCTGCGCAGAGGTGCCGTCCGGGTACACCGTGCGGGTGATGCGGTCGGTCAGGCGATGCCAGTGATACTCCGTGCGGCGGCCCGCCGGATCCGTCTCGCTGGTCATGCGGCCGTATTTGTCCCACGTGCTGCGGCGCATCGCGCCGCCGGGCAGAATAACGTCGCAGAGCTCGCCGTCGCGGTAAACAAACGTCGTCTGGCGGCCGTCGTAATCCGTGAAGCGCGCGACGTTGTCGTCGTCATCCACCAGCCAGTGCGCCTGCGCGCCGTCTTCGCGGATCGCGCGGCGGGTGCCGTTATCAAAATCGTATTCGAACGTCAACTGTTCGCCGCCGCTATGGCGGAAACCGACCACGCGCGGCAGGCCGTCAATCTCCCGCCAGCGATATTCGCTCAGCAGGCCGTTGGCGTCCTCGTGGGCGCTCATCAGCCCGTCCTGCCAGCGGAAGCGTCGGCGCACGCTACCGCCCCGGCCGGTCACGGAGACCAGCTGGCGCTGTTCGTCATAAGCGTAACTGACCAGGCAGATCTCGTCATCCAGCCAGGCGCCGATGAGCCTGTCACGGTCGTAGCGGCAGACCACGCGCTGGCCCGCGCTGTCAGTCAGGGCATGCAGGGTATTATCCGCATTCCACTCGAAGAGGATATCGTTGCCGCACGGTTCAGAGATGCGCTGGAGCAGCGACGGGACATCATCCTTAAGCGGCGCATAGTGCCAGCGCTCGCCGCTGACGTCATACACAGACCAGCTGTCGTCCTGGTGATGTTCAAGCCAGTTTTTTTCGCTTTCGCAGTAGGTGCGCAGCCCTTTCGGGACCTTCGGGAAGGCGACGTAATCGCCGGACGGCGCGCGCCACACCAGGCCGTCCTGATACGTCTCCAGGCGACTTTCCCAGAACAGGCTCCAGCCGCGGCCCAGCACGCTGTCGCCGGGGTTGCCGCTGCGCCAGTAGCGCTGCCAGCGCACCGGAAGACGGGAAGGCAGGACGAAGTCCAGCTCATCATCCCCGCTGAGAAACTTCTGTCCGCTGACGATATCCACCGGGCGGGCGATGATCCCCGCTGCCGCCACGCCGGTCATCAGCGTGCCGGCGCGACAGGCGATACGGGCCAGCTTGTTTATGCCGGGGATTTTGCCCAGCAGCTTAGAGAGCGCCCCGACTTTGCCAGCGGCACCGCCCCACCCGCCGAGCAGGCCGGCGAACAGCAGGGTAAGATCGGAGACCTTGTAGAGCCACTCGGGCACTTCAGACTGAATGGGCAGGGTTTGCTGCGGGTCGCCGCCGATAATGACGTTGTCCGAACCGGTCATCACCTTCGCGTCGCAGGTGGTGCGATCCCCGATGCGGGAGGCAGGCTGGCTGTTAATGGAGACGCGCTTAGAGCCTTCGGCCATCTGCTGCGAGCCGTCGTCAGAACAGTCAACGGTGCTATCGGTGGCAAGCGCGGCGGGTTTACCGTTGATAAACACGTTGGGCGAGCCGGAGGTGATGACGCCTTTCTTCGTCATGCTGGATGCCCCGGCGTCCGCGATGCTGTCCCGGGCGGCGGTTGCCAGCTCCCCGGTGTAATACCCCACGGCGAGGCTGGCGCCGACGAGCAGGACGCCCACGCCAAGGCAGGAAGCGCCGAGACCCGCAATAAACATGGCCCCCGCCAGAATGCCCCCGGCGGCGGCAATCAGGCCACCGACAATCGTTCCGGCAATCATCCCGGCCAGCGCACCGGAGTGGCCGATATCATCACCAACGCGTGCTGCTTCAAACATAACAACGGTCCCTGAAGTTAATGGTGGAAGCGGAAGCTCCTGAGAAGATCGCCAAACAGCGCGCCGTCGGCATCGCCCAGCGCGCGGGTGCAGGTCATGGTGAACACCAGAATGTTATCGCCGTCGACGTTAAACACGGCCTGCTGCTGCCAGATGCGTTTCCCGTCGCGCAGGTAGCTGGCATGGACGGTTTCACCCTGTGAAAGGCCGTCGCCCAGCGTAGTGGCGATGCGCTCACCCTGCTTCCAGCCCTTGATGTGCTTTGCCATCAGGACGAGCTGGCGATCGATATACGCGGCAAGCGCTTCGCCGGGGTTGAGGGCATCGCGGGAAATGTTGAACGCCGGCGCATCCGCAGCGGGCGGCGCGAATACGTTGACGGTACGATCCTGATAACCCTCAGGAACGTTGATCAGTCCTTCACTGAACAGGCACTGCGAATGTTGTTCTGACATTGAGCGGGTCCCACCACATATTTTCAGAAGCGGTAAGTTTCGCATATGTGTTTAAGGCTGACTATCCCCAGATTATTGCCCCACCGCCACGCTCGCCGACAGGCCCGCCACCAGCTCAACCCCCTCCGGTAACCTGTCGATATGAATGCGCACCGGCACGCGCTGCGCCAGCCGTACCCAGCTGTAGGTAGGCTCGACGTCGGGCAGCCCCAGCCCGCCCGTCTCGTCGTTGCTGTCCCCAATCCCATGCCCAATGCTCTCCACGTGACCCGTGATGACTGGCTCATACCCCATCAGCACAACCTGCGCGGCATCCCCGACGTGAATATGGCGCAGCCTGGTCTCCTCAAAGTATCCCACCACCCAGAAGATGTGGGCATCGACGATGGCAACCTTTGTCTCCCCCGCCGTCGCGTAGTCTCCGGGGCGAAGCCGCAGGTGCGTGACGTACCCCGAAACCGGCGAGCGAACGGTGGCGTGCGCCAGATTAAGCTCTGCCAGATCCAGCGCTGCCAGCGCACCGTGATAGTTGGCCGCCGCGACGTTCGCCGCGCTGCCGGTTTGCTGCAAATCCTCGCTGGAGATGGCGTTTTTAATCAGCGTGCGTCGCCGGGCCGCATCCTGGCGCATCAGCATCTCATGGCGTTTCGACTCGACGTCCGCCTGCGCGCTCACCACCGCCAGCTTAAGCCAGCGCGGATCGATGGTGTAGAGCACATCGCCCCGGTTCACCCACTGATTATCCCGCACGGCCACGCTGATGACCGGCCCGGAGACGTCCGGCGCAACCTGCACCACATCCGCCCGCACGCGGCCGTCGCGGGTCCACGGCGTTTGCGCATAGTGTTTCCACATTATAAACGCCAGAAGCGTGGCAGCTGCAGCCGCGCTTAACGTCAACGCATAGCGAGCCAGTAAAGAGAGCAGTGATTTCATGACAATAACCCCAACGCGGTCAGGCCCTGCATCAGCAGGAAAAAGGTGACAATCCAGGTGGAAACGTCCAGCAGCGGGCGAAACGGCAGGTGCCGGTAGAGCCTGCTGAGAGAGAAAAGCGCCACGAGGCTCAGCGTGCAGACCAGCGCCGCAAGGGCGACCATCAGCAGCCCCGGAATAAAAACGCCGCCGATATTGAGATCGTTAACCATGGTCTGGCTCCCGTAATGCACAGTGCAGATCCACCAGCCTGAAGACAAACTGGCGCGTATGTTCATCTGCCGCAGGCAGATGGTGCGCGATAAGGGTGGCGATCCGCTCGCGTAAAGCGTGGCGGTCTGCGGCGTTTATCTGATGAAAAAGCGCGTCAACCTCCCTGCCGGGCGGTGCGTCACCACGGCGTAAATGCATAACCGAAAGCCCCAGACGCAGCGCGTGCAGCAGCCGATTGAGCGCCTGCTCTGGCGCATGTTCACTCCGCTGCAAACGCGGCAGCAACAGGGCGGTGCGGTCCATCATCAGGTTGATCCAGTGCGTTTCATCAACCCGCAGCGAACCCTTCACGCTGCGGCGAATGTCGCGCTGGCACAGGTTCAGCAGACGCGTGATAGCGCCATCCGCCTGCACGGTTTGCAGCAGGCTCATGCTGATGACGGCAAAGCCGGTGGCGGCAAAGAGCGCAATGGCAGTGTTGGCCGCAACGGCGAAGTCTCCGCTGTAGCGCGCACCCAGCTCGCACAGAATGGGCAGCGTCAGGGTGATCCCCATCGCCATAAACGTGGTGGGCGGGTGCGCCTGAAGCGACCCGGCCAGCAGATACGCCGGGGCAAGCACCGCCACCAGCACCGGGAAATCGCTCACCTGCGGCAGCAGCGCAAAGCTGTAGAGCAGGCTTATCAGCACGCCCCAGAACGAGCCAACGATGTACTTCACGATGTGCGGCGCCGGGGTGTCGAAGCTGCCAAACAGCGTGCAGCAGACGCCGAGTATCGACACCGCCGTTCCGCCGTCCGGCCATGCTGAGAAAATCCAGACCAGACAGCCGCTCAGAATGATGGCGGAAGCCCCCAGCGCCGTGCGGGCTGCGGTAAGGGGGTCGCGGTGGAAAACGTAGCCTTTTGCCGCGCGGGTTTGTACCTCCCCGAAGACCGGCTTCGCGTGGCGAATGGCTCCGGAAAGGCGCTCGCACTGTTGCAGAAGGGTGATGGCCTCGGAGAGGTAGCGAATAAAACTGACCTGCAGCGCGTCGTCAAACGTCTGCGCCTGCGCGGCATACCGATCGATGAGAAGCGTACAGCGGAGCCGCAGCGCCTCTGCCGTACTGCTGACACCCGCGCCTTCAGCGGCCAGCCAGGCTTGAACGTCGCCCAGCAGCGTTTGCACGTCGGCGGGCAGGGTTCCGATCGCTGGCAGGCGATCGTGCAGTTCACAGTTGACGATAACGAGCCGCGCCAGCCGATCGTGGATCGCTTTTCTGGCCTGCCGCACCGGGGCAGAGAGGGCAAAATCGTACGGAATATGGTGGCTGATGCCCTGCAGGAACTGCAGCGCAAGGGCCAGATGCAGGGGGCCGGAAGCCGCGTCGGGTTTACCCGCTAAGGTGTCGGCCACTCGCCCGCGAGCGGCCTGTAGCGTCTGGGATAATTTAGCGTTAAACAGCCCTGATGCGCGCGCGGGCAGCACGTAGCGGTGGATCAGCGCCGCGCAGAAAATCCCAATCGCGATCTCCAGCACGCGGATAATGGCGACGTTGAAGATGCCGCCGGGATCGGACACCGCCGGAAAGCCAATCAGGCTCGCGGTGTAGCCCGCCAGCACGAAGGCGTAGGCCCGGGGCGTGCGCTCGAGCAGGGAGAGCCACAGGCAGAACGCGATCCAGCCCGTCAGCACCGCGCTGCACAGGATCGGCGTATTCGCGAAGGTGGGCACAATCAGAACGGTCGTGCAGGCCCCGACAACCGTACCGGCCAGCCGGTAGAGGCTTCTGCTGAGCGATGCCCCCACCGACGTCTGCGATACGATGTAAACCGTAATAATCGCCCATGAGGGACGCTCGAGGCCGACAGACAGCGCGAGGTAATACGCGAGCATCGCTGCGGCAAAACTCTTCGCGGCGTAGATCAGCGCCCCTGCGTCGTTTCGCAGCGCGGGATGAGAGAAAATGTTTTTCATGCCGGGATTATTACCGGCTTGCAGACCCGCTTAAATACTCTATTCTGTCAAAAAATACCTGAATGTTGCCAGAATCGTGAAGCCTCAATCCGCTACTACGCTGTATGACCCTGACTCTAGCGCCTCTCCTGCCGTGGCGCGTCATCTGGACTTCGTGGATTACGCTGCGGAAGTGCCGGTACATACCCACCGCAAGGGCCAGCTGATTATTACCCGATACGGTGCGGTCAGCTGTTACGCGGAGAATGACATCTGGATCGTGCCGCCGGACTGCGCCGTCTGGATCCCCGGCGGGATCCCGCACAGCGCGAAAGCGACCTGGAACGCGCATCTTAACTATTTGTTTATTGAACCCGGCGCGGCGGCGCTGCCGGAAAGATGCTGCACGCTGGCGATCTCACCGCTGATTAAAGAGCTGGTCGATCGTCTGACGCGCGAAGGCGTGGATTATCCCGCCGACAGCCACGTCGCGAGGCTGACCCGCGTCACGCTGGACGAGCTCGCCAGCATGCCGCAGCAGAAGCTGAGCCTGCCGGTCTCAACCGATCCCAAAATTCGCGCCATGGCCGACGCGCTGGTCAGCCACCCGGAGGACAGAAGCACCCTGAAAGACTGGGCTAAACGGCTCGCCCTCAGCGAGCGCTCATTTGCCCGCCTGATGCAGCGCGAAACCGGGCTGAGCTTCGGGCGCTGGCGCCAGCAGCTGCATTTGATTATTGCCCTGCGGGAGCTGGCCAGCGGTGTGCCCGTCCAGAACGTGGCGACAACACTCGGGTACGAATCCGTGAATGCGTTTATCACCATGTTCCGAAAAGCGATGGGCAGCACGCCCGCCCATTACTTTGCCGAACGGAAAAATAGTAACCGTTAACCCGGCCCCTCGCTCCCCGCCGCCAGCAGCGGCACCACCACGTCACTGATGGGCACCGCAATACCGTGTTTGCGGCCGTAGCGCTGGATCACGCCGTTGCGGATATCCCACTCCATCGGACGATCGGCCTGACGGTCGGCAAGGATCGACGTGCCCAGGTCCTCAGGCGCGCGCTGGAAGTTCGCCAGAATCTCCTGGGCTACAGCATCGTCCAGCTTCGCCCCTTCGGCGCGGGCGACGGCAAGCCCCTCGCGCAGATAGGCCAGCGAAAGTTCGCTGACATCCTCGCGTCTGAACATCCCGGCGCGGCGGTTAGCCAGCACCATCAGCCCGGCAACCGCGTTTTGCAGCAGCTTGCGCCAGGCGACGCTAGCGAAATCTTCCGAGAGCTCAACCGCGCAGCGCGTATCGCGAAGCGCCTCCACTACCCGCTGCGCCTGCGGCACGTCCGGCAGCGTCAGGCGCGGTTTGGCGCGCAGCCACACGGAGGCATCCGGCTCGCGCTGCGCCGGGAACCAGACCACCGACGGCAGCACCGTCGCGCCGTTGACCCACGGCTCCAGCTGGGCTTTCTGCTCCACGCCGTTTTGCAGCGCGCAGACCACGGTGTTTTCATCGCACAGAGCCCGCAGCCACCCGGCGCTGTCGGCATTTTGCGTCGTTTTTACCGCCACAAATACCAGATCGACAGGGCGCGTGATGGCGGCCGGATCGGTTAATACCGGACCCGGCACCACCGTTTCACCCTCGTCGTCGCGCAAGCGCAGTTCAGGATGCGCGGTGCGTCCGCACAGCAGCGGCGTGCGGCCCGCGTCGTGCAGCACTGCGGCAATGGTGGTACCAATTGCGCCAGGCCCAATCAGCGCAATCACTGGATTGTCAGACATGGTTAACTCCCCTTTTCGCTAAGCCTGCTAACAGTTATACCACCCTGTAAAGTGAGCGCCACGTCGTTGTCTATACTCAACACACAACAGACAACGGAGTGCGCCATGCCTTTACCTGATTTTAAGTCCTCTGAACCTTTCACCCTCGGCATCGAGCTCGAACTGCAGGTGGTTAACCCGCCGGGCTACGACCTGAGCCAGGACTCCTCCGCCCTTATCGCCGCCGTCAAAGATGAGATCAAAGGCGGCGAGGTCAAACACGACATCACCGAAAGCATGCTCGAAATCGCCACCGGCGTATGCCAGAACATCGACCAGGCGGCGGCGCAGTTCTCGGTGATGCAACAGAGCATCCTGCGCGCGGCGGCGGAACAGCATATCCAGATCTGCGGCGGCGGGACGCACCCGTTCCAGAAGTGGCAGCGGCAGGAGGTGTGCGACGACGAGCGCTATAACGTCACGCTGGAACGCTTTGGCTACCTGATTTTGCAGGCGACGGTGTTCGGCCAGCACGTACACGTCGGCTGTCGGACCGGGGACGACGCGATTTACCTGCTGCACGGCCTGTCGCGCTTCGTGCCACACTTTATCGCCCTGGCGGCCGCCTCGCCGTATATGCAGGGCACGGACACGAAGTTCTCCTCGTCGCGGCTGAACATTTTTTCCGGGTTCCCGGATAACGGCCAGATGCCGTGGGTCAACAGCTGGCAGGAGTTCGAGGGGCTGTTCCGTCGCCTGAGTTCGACCAGCATGATCGACAGCATTAAGGATCTGCACTGGGACATCCGCCCCAGCCCGCATTTTGGCACCGTGGAGGTGCGGGTGATGGATACGCCGCTGACGCTCGGCCACGCGATTAACATCGCCGGGCTGATCCAGGCGACGTCCCACTGGCTGCTGACCACGCGGCCTTATAAGCATCAGGAACGGGATTTTATGCTCTACCGTTTTAACCGTTTTCAGGCGTGCCGCTACGGGCTGGAGGGGATCCTGACGGACGTGCACACCGGCGAGCACAAAACCGTGGCGGAGGATATCGCCTGGCTGCTGGAGCAGGTTGCGCCGTCGGCCGAGAAGCTCGGTGCCACAAGCGCAATCACTGAAATTGCCCTGCTGTTAAAGCAGGGCAAGAGCGAGGCGCAGCGCATGCGGGAGTTTATCGCCGACGGCGGCTCGCTGATTTCTCTGGTTCAGAAGCACTGCGAGCTGTGGGCGACGAGTCCGTAAGGCCGTGGCCCCACTCGCGCAGGCGCTGGAACAGCACGAACAGCGCCGGGATAAACAGGATCCCTACCACGGTCGCCACCAGCATGCCGCTGAACACCGTGGTGCCGATGATGCGGCGGCTCTGGGCACCCGCCCCGGTCGCCAGCATCATCGGCAATACGCCGATAATGAACGACACGGCGGTCATCATCACCGCGCGGAAGCGGCGCGAGGCCCCTTCCCGCGCGGCATCGACAATCGCCATCCCGTCCATGCGCCGCGCGCGGGCAAACTCCACGATCAGGATCGCGTTCTTGGCGGCGAGGGCTATCAATAGCACCAGACCTATCTGCACGTACACGTCGTTGGCATAGCCCGCCAGCCACAGCCAGACCAGCGCCCCACCGATGGCGAACAGCACCGAGAGCATCACGCTCGCCGGCAGCGTCCAGCTCTCGTACTGGGCGACGAGGAACAGCCACGCCATGACCACCGCCGCCAGCACGATCCACATCGCCTGGTTGCCGGTCTGCTGCTCCTGATACGACATGCCGCTCCAGGCATAGTCGTACCCGGCTGGCAGGTTTTCCGCCAGAATCTCGCCCATCGCCGCCATCGCGGTGCTGCTGCTCACCCCTTCCGCCGCGGAGCCGCTCACCGACACCGACGGAAACTGGTTGTACTGCTGCAGGAACGGCGCGCCGACGCTCGGCGTAATGGTGACCAGGTTGCTCAGGCGCACCCGCTCGCCGCTGTTGCTGCGCACGAACAGTTCGCTAATCTGCTCGGCGCGCTCGCGCCACTGCATCTCGTTCTGCATCACTACGTGGTAGACGCGGTTGTTGACGCTGAAATCCCCGGCGCGCGTGCCGCCAAAGGCCGTTTGCAGGCTGCTGAAGATGCGCGACACCGGCACGTCGAGACGGGCGGCGCGCTCGCGGTCAACGGTCAGCGTCAGCTGCGGCACGTTGCTGCTCCAGGTGGTGAACACGCGGCTCAGCTGCGGGTGCTGGTTGGCTTTCGCCAGCACCTCACGCGTCACGCGCTCCAGCTCTGCCGGGCTTTGCCCCGCCTGTGCCTGAATGCGCAGGTCAAAGCCGGAGGCGTTGCCCAGCCCCGGCAGCGTTGGCGGCGCGAAGGTCATGATGGTCGCTTCCGGCAGGGCCAGCAGCTGGCGCTGCAGGGTGCCCATCACCTCATCCAGCGGCGGACGCGCGCTCCAGTCCTTCAGCATGATGGAGATAAACCCGCCGTTGGAGGCGCTGGTGCCGTTGAGAATGTTAAACCCGGAGACCTGAATCACGTCCTCCACCGCCGGGTTTTTGGCGATTAATTCGCGCGCCGTGGTCATCACCGCCTCAGTGCGCTCCAGCGAGGCCGCTTCCGGCAGCTGGACGCTGGCGAAGAAGTAGCCCTGATCTTCCTGCGGCAGGAAGCCCTTTGGCATCGACATAAAGCTGAACGCTACCACGGCCGCCGCGCCCGCGGTGGCCAGCAGCGCCAGCCACGGACGAAGGTTGAACACGCTCACGATCCGGGTGTAAAGCGTGCGCGTGGCGTCCAGTCCGCGGTTGAATCCACGGAACACGGCGGCGGGCTGTGCCGGACGCGGACGCAACAGCATCGCGCACAGCGCGGGCGTCAGGGTCAGCGCCACCAGGCTTGAAAGCGTCACTGCGGTGGAAAGCGTCACCGCGAACTGGCGGTACAGCTCGCCGACAATCCCCGGCAGGAGCGCCACCGGCACAAACACCGCCAGCAGCACCAGCGTGGTGGCAATCACCGGCCCGGCAATCTGGCGCAACGCCAGCGCGGTCGCCGCCGTGCGGCTCTGCCCTTCCGCCATCAGCGTTTCGACGCTCTCCACCACCACGATGGCGTCATCCACCACCATGGTCAGCGCCAGAATGATGGCGAACAGGCTCAGCGTATTGGCGGAATAGCCGAGCGTGTAGAGCACCGCAAAGGTGCCCACCAGCGACACCGGAATGGCGAGGGCAACAATCAGCGTCGCGCGCCAGCTTTGCAGGAACAGAGACACCACGACCACCACCGCCAGCATCGTCAGCGCCAGCGAGACGCCAATCTCTTTGATGGTGGCGGCCACAAACGAGGTGGTGTCGAATTTGACTTCATAGACCAGATCGTCCGGGAAGCGCGTGGATAACCGTTCCAGCTCCGCGCGCACCGCATCGGCCACGCGCAGGGCGTTAGCGGACGGCGTCGGGTAGATGCCGAGGTAGGCGGAGTCGTGCCCGTTCAGCTGCGCGCCAGAGCTGTAGCTGCGCGAGCCAAGCTCGATGGTGGCGACGTCCTTCAGGCGCACCAGCTGGCCCATCTCCCCGGCGCGGATGATGATGTCGGCAAAGTCGTCGGCCTGGTTTAAACGTCCCAGCCCGTTGATGGTCAGGGTCTGCTGCTGGCCGTTAAACACCGGCGGCGTGCCGACCTGACCTGCCGCTCCCTGCACGTTCTGCTCGCGTAGCGCCTGCGCCACGTCATCGCTGGTCACGTTCAGGGCATTCATGCGGTCCGGACGCAGCCAGATGCGCATGCTGTAGTCCCGTGCGCCAAACATCTGTACCTGCCCGACGCCCGGCAGGCGAGACAGCGCCTCGCGCACCTGGGTGCTGGCGTAGTTGCTGACGAACAGCGGCGTGTGGGTGTTGTTCGGCGAGTAAAGACTTACCCCCATCATCAGGTTGGTGGCCCGCTTGCGCACCTGCACGCCGTTTTGCTGTGCCTCGGGCGGGAGCTGCGCCACGGCCTGCGAAACGCGGTTCTGCACATCGATGGCGGCGAGATCCGGATCGGTGCCCGCCGCGAAGGTAATGTTCAGGCTATAGCTGCCCTCGTCCGAACTGGTGGACTCCATATAGAGCATGTGATCCACGCCGTTCAGCTGGGTCTCCAGCGGCGTGGCGATGGCCTCCGCCACGTCAGACGAGCTGGCGCCCGGCCAGCTGGCAGACACATTCACCACCGGCGGCGTGATCTGCGGGTACTGCTCTACCGGAATAATCCTCAGCGCGATGGCCCCCAGCAGGGTGATGACCAGCGCAATCACCATCGCAAAGCGCGGGCGTTTGATGAAAAACGTCAGCATGATGGCTCCTTAATTGAGTATCTGAACGGCAGCGCCGGGCTGCACGCGCTGCGCGCCGTCAGCGATCGCTCGCTCACCGGGCTTTATGCCGGAGGCAATCTGAAACTGCTGGCCGATCTGTCCGGCGACCTTCAGCGGACGCATTTCGGCTTTGCCGTCGGGGTTAACCACCCAGGCAAAGAACCCGTCGCCGTTCTGCTGCACCGCAGCGGCGGGCAGGGTCAGCACCGGCTGCTCGCTGGCCGGGCGCAAATACACGTTCACGTTGCCGCCGGGCAGAAGCTGATGGCGCGGATTGGCGAACTCGGCGCGCAACATCACGCTGGCGGTACGCGGGTCGATGCGGTTGTCCACGGAGGTGAGTTCCCCGCTAACGCGCTGGCCGTTGCTGTCAATCAGCGCCTGCCAGGCCTGCTTCATGGCGCGGATATCCGCATGCTGTCCGGCTTTGGTGGCAAACGCGCCCTCTTCCAGCGCAAAGGCGATGCGGATGGGATCGAGCTGCACCACCTCCACCAGCACACCGCTGGCAGGATTCACCAGGCTGCCGACGTGAAAGTTGCTGTGCCCCACGCGCCCGTCAATCGGTGAAATAATGCGCGTGTAGTTGAGAGTGACGCTGCGGGTGTCGAGACGGGCTTTCGCCTGCTCCAGCGCGGCGCTGGCTACGTCGCGCTGCATGCGGGCGTTATCCACGTCGTGGCGGCTGATGGCGTTACTGCTGCCCAGGCTTTCGAAGCGGGACAGCTGCTGCTGCGCCTGCCGCAGCGTGGCTTCGGCGCTTCTCACCTCGGCCTGCGCCAGGCGCAGGCCGGCGCGCGGCTCGGCGTCGTCCAGCTCGAACAGCACGTCGCCTTTTTTCACGTACTGCCCGTCGCGAAAGTGGATTTTGATGATGACGCCTTCCGTACGCGCGCGCAGCTCAACGGTGTGAATGGCTTCGATGCGGCCTGGGATCTGACGCTCGGCGGCGTGGGCGGTCTGCTCCACGGCGGCGACGCGAACGGGAATGGCGGCGGCAAATGCGGGTTGCAGGGTGCAGGCGAGGAGCGCGAACAGGAGTGGGAGTTTCATGGGAGTACCTCAGTATTTTCCCCTCACCCTAACCCTCTCCCCAAAGGGGAGAGGGAACTAGAATACCCTCTCCCCTTTGGGGAGAGGGCAGGGTGAGGGGTAAGGTTTTCGTTATGCAGCCTTTCGGAACCTGCGGGTCAGTCGCTTCTCAATTTCAACGACGAAGAACATCGCGCCTGCCACCGCCAGGGTCACGAACCAGTAGCGCAGCGGCAGCGCTTCGGTGCCAAACAGCATCTGCATAAACGGCAGGTAGATAATCGCCGCCTGGAGCAGGAACAGCACGCCCGTCACCAGCCAGATACCTTTGTTTGCCAGCAGGCCGCGGTTCAGGGAGAATCCGTCGGTGTTGCGGCAGTTAATCATGTACACCCACTGGGCGCAGACCAGCATCTGCAGCAGCACGGTGCGGATGAACTCCGCGCTGTGGCCGCGCGGGGCCAGCCAGGCTTCCAGCGCAAAGGCGGCGATGGCAATCATGGTACCGACGAAGGCCACGCGCCAGACGGCGTAGGCGTCCATCACGTGCTGCCCGGTCTGACGCGGCGGACGGCGCATGATGTTACGCTCGGCAGCCTCAAAAGCCAGACCGAAGGAGAGCGTGGCGGAGGTGGCCATGTTCATCCACAAAATCAGTACCGGCGTCAGCGGAATGATGTTCCCCGCCAGCAGCGCAATCACAATCAGCAGACCCTGCGCGAGGTTGGTCGGCATGATGAACAGAATGGTCTTCTTCAGGTTGTCGTATACGCGACGCCCCTCTTTCACCGCGCTGGCGATGGTGGCGAAGTTATCGTCCGTCAGGACCATGTCCGCCGCCTCTTTGGTCACTTCCGTGCCTTTGATGCCCATCGCGATGCCCACGTCCGCCTGACGCAGCGCCGGGGCGTCGTTCACGCCGTCACCGGTCATGCCGACGATTTCGCCTTTGTCCTGCAGCGCTTTCACCAGGCGCAGCTTATGCTCCGGGCTGGTACGGGCGAAGATGTCATATTTCACCACCGCTTCCGCCAGCGCGGCGTCGTCCATCTTCTCCAGCTGGTAGCCGGTGACCGCCTGCTCGCTGTTGGTGATCCCCAGCATCTGGCCGATGCTCATCGCCGTCTGCGGGTGATCCCCAGTGATCATCTTCACGCGGATCCCCGCCTGCTGGCAGGCGTTAATCGCATCAATGGCTTCCGGACGCGGCGGATCCATCATCCCGGCGATGCCGAGGAAGATCAGACCGTGGCTCAGGTCATCGTGCGTCAGCGCCTGCTCGCCGTTCGCTGGCTTAAACGCCGCGGCAACCATGCGCAGCCCCTGACGCGCATAGCGCTCCATTTCGCTTTCCCAGTACTCGCGGTTGAAGGCTTGCGCACCGTTGCGGGTCTGCTGCTCGGCGCACAGAGCGAAAATCACGTCCGGCGCGCCGGTGATCAAAATCTGCTCCTCACCGCCAATCTGGTAGTGGGTGCTCATGTACTTGTACTGCGAGTCGAACGGGATCTTGTTGACCAGCGTGGTCATTACAGGCTCGAGGTGGGCTTTCGCCGCCAGCACCTTCAGCGCGCCCTCGGTCGGGCCGCCGGTGATGCCCCACAGGCCGCGCTCATCCTGAATCAGCTGGCTGTCGTTACACAGGTCGATGGTGCGCAGGTACTGCTCCAGCACGGTGCCCGGCTGGATCTGCACCGGCTCGTCGCTGCCTTCGAGGTAGATGTTGCCCACCGGCTCGTAGCTGTTGCCGTCCACGCGGTAGCAGGCGTCGGCGGTGATGATGGCTTTCACCGTCATCTCGTTCATGGTCAGGGTGCCGGTTTTATCCGAGCAAACCACGGTCATCGCGCCCAGGGTTTCGACGGTAGGCAGCTTGCGGATAATGGCCCGCTTGCGCGCCATCGCCTGTACGCCCAGGGAGAGAATGATGGAGATAATCGCCGGCAGACCTTCCGGTACGGAGGCTACCGCCAGGCTAATCAGGGAGAGCAGCAGCTCGCCCATTGGGATCTCGCGGAACACCAGGCTGAAGACAAACAGCGCGGCCATCATCACCAGTATAATGGCGAAGATCGCTTTGCCCAGCTTGTCCATCTGCACCAGCAGCGGGGTGCGGTGTTTTTCAATGCCCGCCATCATCTGGTTGATGTGGCCGAGCTCCGTCTCTTTACCGGTTGCAGTGACCACGCCGACGCCACCGCCCGCGCTCACGGTCGTCCCGGAGAAGACCATATTGGTGCGATCGCCCAACGGCAGTTCGCCGCTCAGCGGATTCGTGTGTTTATCCACCACGGTGGATTCACCGGTCAGAATCGCCTCTTCCACGCGTAAATTATGCGCTTCGATTAAACGCATATCCGCCGGAATACGATCCCCTGCGCGTAATACAATAATATCGCCCGGGACTATTTCAGTCGTCGGTATAGTTTCATGATTGCCATTACGAATAACACGCGCCTCGCTGGAGAGCATATTGCGAATACTCTTCAGGGATTTTTCCGCGTTGCTTTCCTGAATATGACCAATTAAGGCGTTGATTACCGCCACGCCCAAAATAACCAGCGTATCGACCCAGTGGCCCATTACTGCCGTTAATACTGCGGCGGCCAGCAGGACATAAATCAGGACATCATTAAAGTGCGCAAGAAAACGCAGCCAGGCCGGCTTGCCTTTTTTCTCCGGCAACGCGTTCGGGCCCTGTTTCTGAAGACGCGCCTGCGCTTCTGTACGGTCCAGACCGCTGGCCTGGCTCTGCACGTGGGTAAGCGCCTGCTCTGCGGTCAGCTGGTATGCCAGCCCGCCGGAAGGCGGCACGTTTGAGGACAATTTTTTTTCGGTCATCGTATTTTTCCTTCAATATCCGGTGAACAGAAGCCTGAAATCCTTTCTGGCTTAAATAAATTGATTTTAAAGTCTTGCGGGTAAAATTGATCTACCGCAATATATTTACTGCTGGGTTATTCAAAATTGATTAAAATTATTTCAACGCGCTGATTTTTACAAAATATTTCTAAACCAACACTAAACGAGGGGGAACCATGTTTGGTATTTATCGCGGACGACGCCTGGCGTTATACATTGTCGCAGCCATTGTTATTGCGACGTTAATTGGATATAGCACCTATACGTTTGTAAAATTATTTTCATGATAAAGACGTTTATTTACATAACGCGATATTAACAGGAATGCCGGGTCGTATTTTGTTATTTATTCGCAAAATAATACCTGCGTTTTATTCAATTACGCCTGCGTGGCTGATATTGCTTTACGTTTCAGGATGCCGGACAATGACATTTTTAACTGACGATTAACATTACGATGAAACACCCGTTAGAATCGCTGCTCACCGCAGGGGGCATTTTGCTGATGGCCCTGCTCTCCTGCCTGCTGTTACCCGCGCCGTCGCTGGGTCTGGTGCTGGCGCAGAAGCTGGTTCAGACCTTTCATATGGTCGATCTGAATCAGCTGTACACCATTCTGTTCTGTCTGTGGTTTTTGGTGCTCGGCGCCATCGAATTCTTTGTCCTGCGTTTCATCTGGCGCCGCTGGTTTTCACTGGCGTCGTAGGCCGGTAAAATCACGCATACCGTGGATCAGCGCCTCACACCAGGCCGCGTAGTCGTGGCCGCTGGATGAGGGATGGAAGCTGACGCGGTACCCTTTTTCGCGCAATACCCGCTCGAAATCCTGCGTGGTGCGATAGATCCCCCCGCCCGGCCCCGTGGTTTCAAACTTTCCGGCCTGCAGCCAGAAGCGGACCGGATACGGCGATGACTGCTGGTACTGGCGCGTCAGCCAGCCGGGCGCTTCCCCTTTCGGTGCCCACCAGTACGATCCAGAAAGACTCAGCACGTTGCCAAACAGGCGCGGGTAGCGCAGCGCTACCCATGAGGAGGCAATGCCTCCGTAGCTCGATCCCGCCAGCACCGTTTTCTGCCGCTGCATCGCGATGCCCTGCCCGCGTAACCGCGGCAGTAGCTCGTGCGCCATAAAGTCGGCAAAATCCGGGTTCGGCGGCAGCTCGTTGCCGCGTCGGGCGTGATCGAGGCTATCGATAAACACCACGTTGACGGGCGGGAGATGGTGGCGGCCTATCAGACCATCCAGCACGTTGGCAAAATGGTACTCGTCCTGATAAATCTGCCCGTCGAACAGGATCAACGTCCAGCGCGCGGGCTGCGCACCGCGCGGTTTGTAGATCGTCACTTCGCGGGCATTGCCGAGGATGTTGCTGCTCAGCCTCTGGCGGCTCAGCGTGCCGTGCACCAGGGGCTGTGCCGTGGCCTGAACCGAGCAATAGCGCGCCGGGCTGAGATCGAGCAGCGAGTAGCGATTCCAGCGATCCGCCTTCTGTTGACCAAAGGTGTTCGGATTAAGCGGATCGGCCTGCGCGCTGACGAGGATCGCGCGGCGTTGATCGCGTGAGGAACCCTCAACAATCGGCACATCGGGCGCGAGCTTGTACTGCATCACCGTGTCGGCGGGCACCACGTAGCTGCGGAACCAGACATCGCTGTTGCCGAGGCGAAACAGCGGATCGTGATCCCCCGCCGGTGAGCCGAGAATAAATACGTTATCCCTGGCGCCGCGCCACAGGAAAGTGATGCGCTTATGGTCCGCGTCCACCGGCTCCACCATCGGTGTTCCCTGCCGAATCTGCGTCTGCCAGAACGCGTCGGTACTCCCTCCGTCAGCAATCTCTTTTGCCAGCGCCTGAAGCGTCGGGCTTTCAGGCGTCAGCATCTGTACGCGCGGTAACGCAGAAGTTTCTTTCATCCGCCACTGAAAGCGCCACGGCTTACCCGCTTCACCGTGCAGCATCAGAGAGGTGCCCTGCTTCACCGGCAGGGCAAACAGCAGCGTGTGTTCGCCATCCGCTGGCCCGCTTTCGATCAGCGTGCGGATATTTTGGTTTTGCCCGTTCAGCAGGCGCGCGTCCGTCACGCCGTTCAGCGTGGCGGAAACATAATTTTCACCCAGTTCAGGGAGTAAAAAGCAGACTTCACCGCTGGCATCAAATTTTCCCTGAATGTCTCCCCGCAGGGAGGACTGCTCGCATGCTGCCGCCATGGCGGGCAGCGCACCCATCCCTACCAGCAACCCACTCCATACCCTCTTCATTACCGCTTGTTCCCTGACGAAATTTGTTACCAACGCTAATGCAAATGGTAATAATTTGCAATATCATCTAAATCGTTTTACCGGTGTTTTTATGGCGATAGCCACCAAGGACGAGTAGAAAATATGTTTAAAAATAATAAGATAATGCAGCTCTGGCTGCTGAGTCTGGTCACATCCAGCGTGGCAGTGCAGGCAGAAACCACTGAAGAAACCCTTACGGTGACGCAGGGAATGAGCCAGGAACCGACCGCGCCCGTGAAGGGGATTGTGGCGACGAAAACCCTCTCTGCGACAAAAACCAGCGCGGAGATCGTTAAGACGCCGCAGTCGGTATCGGTGATCACCCGCGATCAGATGAACATGCAGGACGTGACGTCCGTGTCCCAGGCGCTGCGCTACTCGGCGGGCGTGTTTACCGATTACCGCGGCTCGTCGAACCGTAACGATGAGGTGTTCGTGCGCGGCTTTAGCTATGTGCCGAAATACCTCGATGGCCTGAGCTTCGGCGCGACCGCCTCGTCCCAGACGGGCTCGATTGATCCGTGGCTGCTGGAGCGCGTGGAGCTGGTGCGCGGCCCGGCCTCGGTGCTGTTTGGACAGGTGAATCCGGGCGGGTTAATCAGCATGACCAGCAAGCGCCCGACGGCGGAGGCCATCCGCAACGTGCAGTTCCGCACCGGCAATAACGACCTTGCCGAGGGCGCGTTTGATTTCGGTGGCAGGCTCAGCGACGATGGCCGCGTGCTGTATCGCGTGAACGGTATCGCCCGCACCCAGCATAATCAGGTGGATGATTATAAAGAGACGCGGATGGCGATTGCGCCTGCCATCACCTGGTACCCGAACGATCAGACCCGCTTTACGCTGCTGACCAGCTACCAGAAAGATCCGGATGCGGGCTACCGCAACTTCCTGCCCGCGTACGGCACGGTGAAAAGCGTCGACGGGAAGTACATCCCGCGCGGCTTTAACGTCAGCGATCCGAATTACAATCAGTCCTGGCGCGAGCAGACGATGATTGGCTACGAGCTGGAAAACCAGTTTGCCGACAACCTCACCTTCCGCCAGAACGCGCGTTACGCCGCTATTAAGCAGAAATATCGTTATCTGGTTTACGCCAACAGCGCGGCCAACAGCACGGTGTTGACCCGTCGCGCCCAGCGTGAAGAGCGCTCCACCGACGAGTTCGGCCTGGATAACCAGCTGGAGTACCTGCTGGAGACCGGCAGCGTCAGCCACACTCTGCTCGGCGGGTTCGACTACAAGACCAGCAAAGATAAACAGCTGCTGGCACGCGGGAGCGGTTCACAGTATAACCTCGACTGGACGAACCCGGTGTACGGAGTGAACGTGGATGAAAGCACCTTCAAAACCGCCAGCGACGAGCAGCAAAATCTCGACCAGATGGGCCTGTATCTGCAGGATCAGATGAGCTGGAACCGCTGGGAGTGGCTGGTGTCAGGACGCTACGACTGGAGCGAAGTGCGCACCCGCGACTTCACCGACGGCAGCGCTACCCAGCAGAACGACAGCAAGTTCACCTGGCGTACCGGTCTGCTGTACGCGTTCGACGCTGGCCTGTCGCCGTATGTCAGCTACAGCACCTCGTTTGAACCGAACCTGCAAACTAACCGCGCGCCGGGCGTTACGCCCTTCAAGCCGACCACCGGGGAGCATACCGAGATTGGCCTGAAGTATCAGCCGGTCGACACCACGCTGATGACTCTCGCGCTGTACGATTTAACCCAGGACAACGTGGCGACCTACAACAGCGCCGAAGGCTGGTTCGAGAACGCAGGCAAGGTGCGTTCAAAAGGCGTTGAGGCGGAAATCCACTCTACGCTGATGGATAACATCAACCTGATTGGCTCGTACACCTACACCGATGCAAAAACCAAAAGCACCACGGTGGCGGGCACCGAAGGCAAAACGCCCGCGCGTATTCCTGCGCATATGGCCTCGGCGTTTGCCAGTTATACCGTTCCGGGCGGCGCGCTGAAGAGCCTGACCGCAGGCGTGGGGATGCGCTACATCGGCACCAGCTACGGCGATGCGAAAAACACCTTCAAGGTGCCGTCGGTGGATCTGTATGACGCCATGGTGAGCTACGATCTGGGCGAAATGAACCGCAGCCTGAAAGGGGCGAGCGTGCAGTTTAACGTGAATAACGTGGCGGACACGAAATATGTAGCGTCATGCGCAAGCGATACGGCGTGCTTCTATGGGATTGGCCGTACGGTGACGGCGACAGTGAATTATCGCTGGTAAGCATGGTGCGGTCTGATCCCCTCACCCCGGCCCTCTCCCCAAAGGGGAGAGGGTGTTTTTAGTCCCCTCTCCCCTTTGGGGAGAGGGTTAGGGTGAGGGGATGTTTTTCAGTGCGCCCGACTGTGGTTTTCTTTGCGATACGCCCCGGGCGGCTGATGGAAGGTGCGGGTAAAGATGCGTGTAAACGTCTGCTGCGATTCAAAGCCGTAGCGCAGGCAGATTTCGTACACGCGTTCGTCAGATTCACGCAGATCGCGTGCCGCCAGCAGCAGCTTGCGTTCGCGGATGTAGCGTCCCAGACTTTCACCTTTGTACTGCATAAACAGCCGCTGCAAATGCCACTTCGAATATCCCGCGTGGCGGGCAATCTCTTCGATACGTAACGGCTGGTGCAGGTTGTCATCGATCCATTCGACAATTGTATCAATGACCTGAGCGGAAATCGTCATACTGCTCTCCCCCTCTGCTTCTCGGTTCAACATTATTCCCACCACTCGCGAAATTGTTGGGTGCTATCGCTCACCCGGACCGGTTCGCCCAGCTCCGGCGTCAGCAGCCGATAATTTTTGTCCTTGCTGGCCCGCGCCAGCTGGATCAGCGGATCGTTCCACGTATGCTTCGCCAGCGCGAAACGTCCGTTATGCCCCGGCACCACCGCTTTCGCGTTGAGATCCGCCGAGGCCTGCGCCGTCTCATCCGGCAGCATGTGGATGTACTTCCAGTCCTGGTCGTACTGACCGTTTTCCATGATGGCTAAATCCACCTCGCCAAACTGCTCGCCGATGGCCTTAAAGTGCGGGCCGTAGCCGGAGTCACCGCTGTAGTAAACCTTCTGCTCTGGCGTGACAAACATGAAGCTGCCCCACAGGGTCTGGTCGCGCTTAATGCCGCGCCCGGAGAAATGGCGCGCGGGCAGCACGTGCACCGTCAGCGCATCGCCGATCTGCACCGACTGGTTCCAGTCCCGCTCGTCGATAATCTCCGGGTTCATGCCCCAGTAGCGCAGATGTGAACCCACGCCGAGCGGCGTGACCACGCGCTTTACCTTCGGCAGCAGCGCCCTGATGGTGGCGTAATCCAGATGGTCGTAGTGATCGTGCGAGATAATCAGCAGGTCAATCGCGGGCATGCTCTCCGCGCGCCACGGATACTCCCCCGCAAACGCTTTATTGAGGAACGAGAACGGTGCGGCGTAGTTGCCAAGGACCGGATCGATCAGGATGCGTTTACCTGCCAGCTGCATATACCACGAGGAGTGGCCGAGCCACACCAGCGTATCCTGCTCCAGCGGCAGGCTGGCGAGATCGGTTTTCACCAGCGGTAGCGGCTGCGCCGGGCGGGCATTTTCGGTTTTACGGGTCAGGAACTGCCACCACGCCACCAGCATATTTTGCTCACCCGTGAAGCCCGGCGTCGGCAGCGTATTGTGGAACTTCCCGTCGCGATAGTGCGGGGAGGCTTTTACCCCGGAGAGCTGCTCACCCTGCGGTGGCTGACCAAATCCGGCGTTTAGAATAAAAGGTAAACTCGCAGCTGAAGCAATAATCATGACAAACACCACGCAGATGAATAGAGGCTTTTTCATTTCCTGACCCGAGTACGCGACCCATCCGATGGTTTACGCGGGTTGAACTTGATTATGAGTGAGTAAGCACTCATTATTAGATATGATGAATATATCGTCAAGACGTTTTCGATCTTTGACATTCCGCGTTGCAGCGGTATGAACCGCATGCTTCAATACGTATTTTTACAATTGACAAGGGGGAGAATTGAGTGGCACGTCCGAAGAGTGAAGATAAAAAACAGGCCTTACTGGAAGCAGCAACCGCTGCGTTTGCGCAGTCAGGGATTGCGGCCTCAACGGCGCTCATTGCCCGGAACGCAGGCGTCGCTGAAGGCACTCTGTTTCGCTACTTTGCTACTAAAGACGATCTGCTGAATGCCCTCTACCTGCACCTGAAGCAGGATCTCTGCCATACCATGCTGACGAACCTCGATCGAACCATCACCGAGCCAAAAGAGCATACCCGTAATATCTGGAACAGCTATGTGGACTGGGGCATTCGCCACCCTGTCGCACATGCAGCCATTCGCCAGATTGGCGTCAGTGAAAAGCTGAGCGCCGAAACGGAACAGGCAGTGAAAGAGATGTTCCCGGAACTCCATGAGCTGTGCCGCCGTTCAGTGCGTCCGGTGTTTATGTCAGATGAATTTAAAACGTTTGGCGATGCGCTTTTCTTATCGCTGGCGGAAACCACCATGGAATTTGCCACCCGCGATCCGTCCCGTGCCGCCAATTTTAAAGCGCTGGGTTTTGAGGCAATGTGGCGCGGGCTTGCTCAGGAAGATAACGATGGACAGTAAATCCCTGCAGGAACACGCAAAACGCGTGGCGCTGGAGATGCCTTTCACCGAACACTGCTGGCCGTTTGGCCCGGAGTATGACGTGTTTAAAGTGGGCGGGAAAATTTTTATGCTGATGGCCACCGCACACGGACGCCCCCACGTAAGCCTGAAATCCGACCCGGAAAAATCGTTGTTAAACCAGCAGATTTATCGTGGCGTTGAACCGGGCTATCACCTCAATAAAAAACACTGGATTTCGCTCTACGGCACCGAGGACATCACGCCTGAACTGGTCAGCGACCTGATCGCGGATTCGTGGAATCTGGTCGTCGATAAGCTACCGAAAAAAGATCAAAAGTGGATACGCCCGGCCTGATTGTTCGTCTGTGCCGAACAGTTTAAGCGCTCGAATTGCACTTATCTTTTGCCGTTTCGCGCGGTAATCTGCTCTCCTTTCGCGCCCGCGAGCGGGCGAATTTCATCACCAGGAGTTGTTATGGATATCATTTCTGTCGCCCTGAAACGCCACTCCACCAAGGCGTTCGACCCAACCAAAAAACTGACCGCTGAAGAAGCGGAAAACATCAAAACCCTGCTGCAGTACAGCCCCTCCAGCACCAATTCCCAGCCGTGGCACTTTATTATCGCCAGCACCGAGGAAGGGAAAGCGCGCGTGGCAAAATCTGCTGCGGGCACTTACGTCTTCAACGAACGCAAAATGCTGGATGCCTCTCACGTGGTGGTGTTCTGCGCGAAAACCGCGATGGACGATGCCTGGCTTGAGCGCGTTGTCGACCAGGAAGAAGCCGATGGCCGTTTCAATACGCCTGAAGCCAAAGCCGCGAACCACAAGGGCCGCACCTATTTCGCCGACATGCACCGCGTGGATCTGAAAGATGACGATCAGTGGATGGCGAAGCAGGTTTACCTGAACGTCGGTAACTTCCTGCTGGGCGTGGGCGCGATGGGCCTGGACGCGGTGCCAATCGAAGGGTTTGACGCCGCCATCCTTGATGAAGAGTTTGGCCTGAAAGAGAAAGGCTTCACCAGCCTGGTGGTGGTGCCGGTTGGGCATCACAGCGTGGAAGATTTCAACGCCACGCTACCGAAATCCCGCCTGCCGCTGAGCACGATTGTGACTGAGTGCTGATCGCTTCTTGCACGCCGGGTTCCGGCGTGCAAGTTATTAATAGAGCGTAATCTGCGGATGCTTTACCTCACACACCAGCGCATAACGCGTTAATGTATCGAGACTCGCCCGGGTAATATTCGCTTCCATTCTTGATACCGTTGGTGCGCTGACGCCCATCCGCTCCGCCACCTGGGCGCGCGTCAGGCCAGCATGATTGCGCCATTGCGCCAGCATCTCCCGCAAACGCTCCTTGCGCTCTTCTGCATCAAAGGAAGCCTGAACCTCTGAATCGCTTAACAGTTCAGCCCTGAGTTCATCCCAGTCAATAATCTTCTTGCTCATCCAACATCTCCTGTTGTCGTTTCAGTGCCAGACGGAGTTCAGCTGAGGGCGTTTTTTGCGTCTTCTTAACAAACACGCGCAAAAGAAAAATCGTCTTTTCCCGCTGGTAAACATAGATACCTCGGGTATGGATCAGCCCAACGGTCCTTATTTCAAACAGGCCATGCGGCAATGGTTTGCTGTCAGGTTCCCGAAGAGCCGTCGGGTTTATGCGCAATTTATCAAGCTGGCGAATCAGCTTCGCCTTCACCCCAGCAGGCAGTAAGAGAATCTCTTCCCTTACCGCCTCATGAACGATAAGTCTGAACACGATATTTCATCCCTGATGATATTAGCATATAAGGCAATTTGCATTAAAGGCTAATTTAGCTTTTCGTGTCCCACCTTACCCATTTTTAACAGGAAGAACCGGATCCGCTTTGATTACCTGAAAGCCCCTCGCAAAAAACTTATTTCCCCTGCGCCGCCAGCCACGCCATCGCCCTCTCCCCTGCCTCATCCACCGGAAGATACACCAGCAGCCGCGACCCGTTTCGCGGCGCGGAGTACCAGTACATCTGCTGCAGCGTAAAATCCCCCAGCTCGGGATGGGTAAACAGCTTGAGCTGGTTCTCCACGCCGCGCACGTCGTTGCGCTGGTGCCACAGGGTTTTGAACTCTTCAGACACCGCAAAGAAGCGCGCCAGCTTCGCTTCCCACAGCGGATCGCCACGGTGCTCAGCCATCGCCGCGCGGAAATAAGAGACAAATATCGGCAGCACGTCGTCACGCCTGCCGAGCCGCGCGCGCCACGCCGGATGGGTGAGGAACAGGTAAATACAGTTACGGTCTTCTGGTGGAATCGCGTTGAAATCGACGCCCATCAGGTGCCCGAAGCTGTCGTTCCACGCCACGATATCGAAATTCGGTTTCTGGATACTGGCGGGTTTCGGCATCAGGGTATCCAGCAGACGTCGCGTGCCTTCGCTGATCCCCTCGCAGCACACCGCCTGCGGGGCTTCTCCCGGCGGCAGGCCGGCGAGCACGAAAAGATGCCGGGACTCGGTTGGCGTGCACTGCAGCGCTTTCGCGATGGCGGCCATTACCGCGCTGGACGGGTTGACGTCCCTGCCCTGTTCCAGCCAGGTGTACCAGGTGACGCCCACGTCCGCGAGCATCGCCACCTCTTCCCGGCGCAGACCCGGCGTGCGGCGGCGACCGCTGCGCGGCAGGCCGAGACGCTGGGGATCGAGGCTTTCACGCCGCGCGCGCAAAAATGCCCCCAGCTGTTTTCGGGTGTCATCCTGAAGTGAGGTGACGGGTTCTGACATCAAGGCCATAAATCCCCCTGCATGGTAGTGCCAGTACCAGTATAAGCAAGAACTGGTACCCGTTTATCAGATGGTTGATGCTACGACCATCTGATGAATGACGCAATGGAGTTCCCATGAATACGTCAGTTGTTTCACCGGGCCGCGCAGGCCTGATATTGCTGTTAACCGGCCAGATGCTGCCGCTGATTGATACCTCAATCACCAACGTGGCGCTGGATTCCATCACCCACTCGCTGCACGCCAGCGCCACCGAGCTGGAACTGATTGTCGCCCTTTACGGCGTAGCCTTCGCCGTCTGTCTGGCGCTCGGCAGCAAGCTGGGGGATAACTTAGGTCGCCGTCGCCTGTTTATGTGGGGCGTAGCGAGCTTTGGTCTGGCCTCGCTGCTGTGCGGCATGGCGGGCAACATTGAGCAATTGCTGGCGGCGCGCATCGTTCAGGGCGCGGGGGCTGCGCTCATCATGCCGCAGATCCTGGCCACGCTGCACGTCACGTTAAAAGGGACCGCTCATGCTAAAGCCATTAGCCTGTTCGGCGGCATCGGCGGGATTGCGTTTATCGTCGGCCAGATGGGCGGCGGCTGGCTGGTATCGGCGGATATCGCCGGGCTGGGCTGGCGTAACGCCTTCTTTATTAACGTGCCGATTTGTCTGGTGGTGCTGGCGCTGAGCCGTCGCTACGTGCCGGAAACCCGTCGCGATACCCCGTCGCGCATCGACTGGACCGGCACCGTGCTGCTGGCGATGATCCTCTGCTGCCTCCTGTTCCCGATGGCGCTTGGCCCGCAGTGGCACTGGTCGTGGCCGCTGAATGCCGCGCTGATAGCCATTATTCCACTGGCATATTTAATGGTGCTGAACGCGCGTAAAAAAGAACGTGAGGATGCTCACCCGCTGATCCCGCCGCGCCTGCTTTCGCTTCGCAGCGTTCGCTTTGGCGTACTGATTGCGATGCTCTTTTTCAGCGTCTGGTCCGGGTTTATGTTCTGCATGGCGCTGACCATGCAGACCGGCCTGGGGATGGCGCCATGGCAGTCCGGGAACAGCTTCATCGCCCTGGGCGTGACCTATTTTATTTCAGCCTGGTTCGCCCCGCGCCTGATCGCTCGCTACAGCACCAGTACCATCCTGCTGACGGGACTGACGATCCAGATTATCGGCCTGCTGGCGCTCATCGCGACGTTCCGGATTTGGGGCGTGAACAACACCGCGCTGACGCTGGCTCCGGCGACCGGACTGGTCGGCTACGGGCAGGCGCTGATTGTGAACAGCTTCTACCGCATCGGGATGCGTGATATTCAGCCTGATGACGCGGGGGCTGCGAGCGCCATTCTCAGCACGCTGCAGCAGGCCGCGCTGGGGCTTGGCCCCGCCATTTTCGGCGCGATTTTGCTGCACGGGCTACAGAATTATCATGGGGATTATACGCAGGCGATTAACCTCTTCCTGGTGGTGGAAACCGGCCTGATGGTTATTCTGGCGCTGGCGACGCTGCGCATGCGTCATCGTCTCTGCCTGCCGGTAGTGAAGGTCTGTGAGGCCGCCAAATAACCCTGTGAATTTGCATAATAGATCCGCAGCCGCCATTATGGGGCTGCATCAATACAGGAGACGTTATGCAGGAATTAATTGCTCAGGTTGAAGAGTTAGGGATTGAAATTAATCACACCACCTCTTTAGTGATTATCTTTGGTATTATTATTCTTACTGCCCTCATCATTCATTTTATTCTGCACAAAGTCGTGCTGCGCACATTCGAGAAACGCGCCCAGGCCAGCAGCCATTTATGGTTGCAGATCATTACCCAGAATAAGTTATTTCACCGTCTGGCCTTTACCCTCCAGGGGATAATCGTCAATGTTCAGGCGGTTCTGTGGCTGCAAAAAGGCAGCGAAGCGGCGGAAATGCTCACCACCTGCGCGAAGCTGTGGGTGATGGTGTATGCCCTGCTCTCCTTCTTCTCTCTACTGGATGTGATATTCAATCTGTCGCAGAAAATGGCCACCGCGTCACAGCTCCCGCTGAAAGGGATATTCCAGGGCATCAAGCTGGTGAGCGCCATTCTGGTGGGGATTCTGATTATCTCCCTGCTGATCGGTCAGTCACCTGCCATTCTGATCAGCGGTCTGGGTGCCATGGCCGCTGTTCTGATGCTGGTCTTTAAAGACCCGATACTTGGACTTGTGGCGGGCATTCAGCTTTCCGCCAACGATATGCTCAAGCTCGGCGACTGGCTGGAGATGCCGAAATATGGCGCTAACGGCACGGTGACGGACATTGGTCTCACCACTGTTAAAGTCCGCAACTTCGATAACACCATCACCACCATTCCGACGTGGGCGCTGGTCTCCGACGCCTTTATCAACTGGAGCGGGATGTCCGCCTCCGGCGGGCGACGCATTAAGCGCAGCCTGAATATTGATACCACCAGCATTCATTTTCTTGACGAGCAAGAGCAGCAGAAGCTGATTCAGGCGAGGCTGCTGAAGCCGTATCTGGCCGCGCGTCATGAGGAAATTAACCTGTGGAATCAGCAGAACGGTGAAGGGGAATCGGTATTAAACCTGCGCAAGATGACCAATATTGGCACCTTCCGCGCCTACCTGAATGAATATCTGCGCAATCACCCGCGCATTCGCAAAGATATGACGCTAATGGTGCGCCAGCTCGCGCCGGATGCCAACGGCCTGCCAATTGAAATATACGCCTTCACCAACACGGTGATCTGGGCGGAATATGAAGAGATACAGGCGGATATTTTCGACCATATTTTTGCGGTAGTGGATGAATTTGGGCTGCGTATTCACCAGTCACCAACCGGGAACGATATTCGCTCCCTGGCGGGCGTCATCGCGAAATAATCAGGTACTGGCGCGGGAAATAAAGCGCCAGTCCATCATCACCCTTTCCGTGGGCGCATCTGGGTTGTCGATTTTGTTCAGTAACAGATCGACCGCCTTGCGCCCGATATCCCGCGACGGCTGTTCGATGGTGGTCAGCGAAATCATGTCCGCCAGCTCGGTGCCGTCAAAGCCCACCACCGCGATATCCTCCGGCACGCGCAGCCCGGCCTGCTGAATGGCCCGCAGCGCGCCTGCGGCCAGGGTATCGGAAACGGCAAACACAGCGTCCGGCGGGTTCTCTTTCAGCAGATTTTGCATCGCGGCCATCCCGGCGCGCGAGCTGAGATCGCTCGCGTATTCTACCACCTGATACTCCAGACCCTTCAGATGGATCACGCTCTTGTAGCCGCGCTCGCGCAGACGGGCATATTTGTAGCTGAGATCGTGGTTGATCATCGCGATGCGTTTGTGGCCACCGTCGGCCAGCTGGCTGACGGCGTGCTGTGAAGCGTCCACATCATTGATGCCGACGCAGGAGACCGCGCCCGCATCGGCATATTCGGCGCACTGCACCCACGGCGCGTTGCCAATCAGCGCGGCCAGTTCAGGCAGCTTTGAGAAGGCGTCCATGGTGATAATGCCGTCGACGATTTTGCCGGAGAGCAGGCTTAAGCCCGAGCGGGAGCGCTCAATGTCCGAGCCGGAGTTGCACAGCAGAATGCGGTAGCCGTTTTTCTCGGCCTCTTCTTCAATGCCCTTCACCACCTCGGCGCAGAACGGGTTAGCGATGTTCGAGACCATCACCAGGATCATATAGCTGCGGGCGGTGCGAAGCTGACGGGCGAGCAGGTTAGGCTGGTAGTTGCTCTCCTGGATCGCCTGCAGGACGCGCTCGCGGTTTTTCGCCTTCACCGTGTCGCTGTTGTTGAGCACGCGGGAGACCGTCGCCACGGAGACCCCGGCAAGCTGAGCGATTTTCTGAATTGACATAGCGACGACACATCCTGCGGTTAACGTTTTGTGCAGGCTACCATAAATTGGTTGCCCGGCGAACCGGGCAACGCGTCATTACGCCACGCGCACCCAGCGCTGCTGCTGATGGCTTTTCACTATCGCATCAATGATATACATCACGTTCGCGCCCTCGTGGAAGGTCGCAAACTGCGGCGTTTCCGGCATCGCGCCCGCCTGCACGGCGCGGTAGAACTGCGCCATCATATTTTTGAAGGCATCCGGCCAGCCTTCAATATGCCCGCCGGGGAAGTGGGCGCTGTCAGCCACGTCAGGGTTCATCAGGCCGGGATCGTCGCTCAGGGTCTGATTCGCCTGTGCGCGCTGGCCGATCCACAGCTGCTGCGGGTTCTCCTGATCCCACGCCACCGACCGCTCGCTGCCGTTGATCTCAAACGTCAGGCGGTTTTTGCGCCCCGCACTCACCTGCGAAACGTTAAAGCTGCCTTTACTGCCGTCGTCAAAGCGGAACAGCACCGAACCAAAGTCTTCGGTGGTGACCGGTTTGTCTTCATATTCCGCCTGCTCGTCGTGGGAGAAGGTTTGATTCCCGCCCTTGCTGGCTCTCCGCGTCGGCCAGACGACGGCGAGATCGGCCATCACCTCGGTAATGCGCCGCCCGGTGACGAACTGCACCGTGTCGCACCAGTGGGAACCGATATCCGCCACCGCGCGCGATGCGCCGCCGAGCGCGGCATCCACCCGCCAGTTGTAGTCGGTTTCCAGCAGCATCCAGTCCTGCAGATAGCTACCGTGCGAGGCAAACAGCCGCCCGACGCTGCCCGCGCGCATCATGCTCGCCGCCTGGCGCACCATCGCAAACTGGCGATAGACAAAACTCACGCCATGCACCACGCCCGCCTGCTCCGCCAGCGCCACCAGCTCGCGCGCCTCGTCCGGTGTCATGCACAGCGGTTTTTCGGAAAACACATGCTTGCCCGCGCGCAGGATCTGGCGGTTAATCTCCGCGTGCAGATGGTTCGGCGTGCAGTTGTGCACCACGTGCAGATCGGGGTGCGCGAGCAGTTCCTCCACGCTGGCACAGGCGTGCGGCACGTTAAGCTGGCGCGCTTTTTCCTGCGCTTTAACGAGCGAGCCGCCGCAGAGCGCGACCACCTGCACAAACCCGAGACGCCTGAGCGCCTCGATATGCGCCGGACCGATAAACCCGCTGCCGATAATGCCGACCTTAATCATGCTTGTCTCCTGCCGCGAAGTCGTCAAACGCGCGCCCGGAGACTGGAATGATGTGGCGGCGGATAAACTCGCTGCCTTCGCGCGCGCCGGTATCGCCATCCTTCAGGCAGCACTCCCACTCCAGCACCGCCCAGCCGTCGTAGTCGTACTGGGTCAGCTTGCTGAAAATGCCCTTAAAGTCGATCTGTCCGTCGCCGGGCGAGCGGAAGCGTCCGGCGCGGTTGATCCACGGCTGATAGCCGCCGTAGACGCCGCTGCGCCCGCTGGGGCGGAACTCGGCGTCCTTCACGTGGAACGCTTTAATGCGCGCATGGAAGATATCGATAAAGGCCAGATAGTCCATCTGCTGCAGCAGCATATGGCTCGGATCAAAAAGAATGTTGCAGCGCGGATGGTTATCCACCAGCGCCAGAAAACGCTCGAAGGTCACGCCGTCGTGCAGATCTTCCCCCGGATGTAGCTCAAAGCAGACGTCCACGCCCTGCTCATCGAAGATATCCAGAATCGGTCGCCAGCGGGTTGCCAGCTCCCTGAACGCTTCCTGAAAACGCTGCTCGTTGTGCGGCGGCCACGGGTAGAAAAACGGCCACGCCAGCGAGCCGGAGAAGGTGGCGTGTGCTTTCAGGCCTAATCGGGCCGAGGCGACCGCCGCCTGCTTCAGCTTTTCCGTCGCCCACGCCTGACGCGCCGCCTCGTTACCGCGCACGGACGCAGGGGCGAAATGGTCAAACGCCTCGCTGTAAACCGGGTTTACCGCCACAAGCTGCCCTTCCAGATGGGTCGACAGTTCGCTGATAACCAGCCCGTGCGCGGCCAGCTTGCCCGCGATTTCATCGCAGTAGGCCTGACTCTCTGCGGCTTTCTCCACATCAAAAATGTGCGGATGGTTGCAGGGGATCTGCACCGCTTTGTAACCCTTCGCCGCCGCCCATCCTGCCAGCCCGTCGAGGGTGTTAAACGGTGCTTCTGTGCCAATAAACTGCGACAGAAAAATGCCCGGTCCTTTCATTGTCCTCATACCACCTCCTGAACGTTACGCCTTGTCATCGTCATACTTAAACGTGAGAAGGAAAATCAGCGCGATCGCCGCGGCAGCTACCGCCGGGATCCACCAGAATGTGACCCACGCCTGCGGCACGGTTTGTCCTGCCACCAGGCGGTTATAAAGCGCGCCGGAAATCTGCGAGCCGAGCAGCATGCCGATGCCGTAGGTGAACATCACGATCATGCTCTGCGCCTGGCCTTTCACCTTTTCGCCCGCCACGCGGTCGGTGTAGATAAAGCCGACGACAAAGAAGAAATCGTAGCAGACGCCGTGGAGCAGAATGCCGAGGTACAGCAGGATGCGCCCTTCCTCGCTCACGCCCAGCGCGAACATGGCATAGCGTACGAACCACGCCAGCATGCCGATCAACAGCATGACTTTCACGCCCAGACGGCGGAAGAGCAGCGGGATCACCAGCATGAAGAAGATTTCCGACATCTGCCCGAACGACATGGCGGTGCTGACGTCGGCAATGCCGGCATCCGCCAGATACGAGGCGGTGTAGGCGTAGTAGGTGCCGAGCGGGACGGAAATCAGCATCGCGCAGACGGAGAAGACGAAGAAGTGGCGGGTTTTGAGCAGTGCAAAGGCATCCGCGCAGAAGAGATCGCGCACCTTCACCGGCAGGCCTTTCGCCGGGGCGGGCGTATGCGGCAGCGTCAGGCTGTAGAGAGCCAGCAGCACAGAGCTTATCGCCGCCACCTGGAAGATGGTGACACTGGACGCCACGCCGGTGACGCCGATGAAAATGCCCGCCACGATCCAGCCGATGGTGCCAAACACGCGCACCACCGGGAAGGTTTTATCCACGTTCGCCAGGCTGTGAAACGCGATGTTGTTGGTCAGCGCCAGGGTCGGCATGTAGCAGAGCGTGTAGCCAAACAGCAGGCCAATCAGCAGCGCGCCGTTCTCGGCAATCAACGCCCCCGGCACAAACCAGAGGATCGCCGCGCCCGCGAGGTGCATCACCGCCATCACCTTCTGCGAGGCGAAGAAGCGGTCCACCAGCATCCCGAGCACGAACGGCGAGAGTATGGAGGCAATTGGGCCAGCGGAGAACGCGTCGCCAATCAGCAAAGACATGTTGTGCTGTGTCATCACCAGGCCGAGCGTGACCGACCAGCTACCCCAGATAAAAAACTGCAGAAACATCATCAGCGACAGACGCGGCACCAGCAGCCGGTGCTGCACTATTGCCTTTTCACTACTTTCAGTTGACACCATGATAAGCCTCACCCGGAAAAAGTAATCGATTACAAACAGAACAAACAAAAAGTAATCGATTACAAATTAAAGATCCTGTGGATCGAAACAGAATTGGGAGAGGGGTCACGATAAAGGTAAAGGGAAGGTGCCGGGTGACGGCTGCGCCACCGGGCGTGAAGGCGGGTGCGGTCTGGTCTGGTGCGGCCTGGTGCCCTCACCCCGGCCCTCTCCCACAGGGAGAGGGTGCAAACACTAAAAACGGCAACCAGGTTGCCGTTTTGCTTTTACCTTCGCGAAAGCTTAAACGCAATAAACAGGAACACCACCCACACCGGCAGCAGCATCGCCGAGAGACGCATCTCATCCATGGTGCACATCAGCACCAGAATCAGCCCGAGGAAGGCGATACAGAGGTAATTCCCTGCCGGGTAAAGCAGCGCTTTGAACTGCGTCTCGCGTCCCTTGCGGCGCATCGCCGCACGGAAACGCAGGTGCGCCAGGCAGATCATGATCCAGTTCAGCAGCAGCGTGGCGACAACCAGCGCCATCAGCAGGCCAAACGCCTCTTTCGGCAGCAGATAGTTGATCAGCACCACCAGCGAGGTGATAGCGCCGGAAAGGAACAACGAATTGATCGGCACGCCGCGACGGCTGACGCGGGTAAGGAACTTCGGCGCGTTACCCTGCACGGAGAGGCCAAACAGCATGCGGCTGTTGGAGTAAACCCCGCTGTTGTAGACCGACAGCGACGCCACGAGGATAACGAAGTTAAGCGCCGAAGCGACCACGTTGCTGTTCAGATCGTGGAAAATCATCACGAACGGGCTGCTGTCGGACTTCACTTCCACCCACGGGTAGAGCGCCAGCAGTACCACCAGCGAGCCGATATAGAACAGCAGGATACGGTACACCACCTGGTTGACTGCTTTCGGAATGCTTTTGTGCGGGTCGCGCGCTTCAGCAGCGGTAATGCCAATCAGCTCCAGTCCGCCGAAGGAGAACATGATCACCGCCAGGGACAGGATCAGCCCCTTCCAGCCGGTCGCCAGGAAGCCGCCGTGCTGCCACAGGTTATCGATAGTGGCTCGCTCGCCGCCGTGGCCGGAGAACAGCAGCCACAGGCCAAAGCCGATCATGCCGATAATCGCCAGCACCTTAATCAGCGCAAACCAGAACTCGGTTTCGCCATACAGGCGCACGTTGACGAGGTTAACGGCGTTAATGATGATGAAGAAGGCCGCCGCCCAAATCCACGTGGGCACGTCCGGGAGCCAGTACTGCATATAGATGCCGGCGGCGGTCAGCTCTGCCATGCCCACCAGCACAAACATCACCCAGTAGTTCCAGCCGGAAAGGAAGCCTGCGAACGGCCCCCAGTATTTATAGGCAAAGTGTGCGAAGGAGCCGGACACCGGCTCTTCAACGACCATCTCGCCGAGCTGGCGCATGATCAGGAAAGCGATAATCCCCGCGATAGCGTAACCCAGCAGAACCGCCGGACCGGCCATTTGAATGGCGGGGCCGATGCCGAGAAACAGCCCGGTCCCGATCGCGCCGCCGAGGGCAATTAACTGAATATGTCGATTTTGCAAACCACGTTGCAGCGTCGGATTCTGATCCGACGTGGCTTCAGTGCTACCATGGCCTGAAGCGGATGACGCGTCTTTCACGCCCTACCCCTGTCTCTTTTTTAGAAGGGGCACGTTTTAACACTTCATGCTGGTGGTAGCAAGTTTAACGCCGGGCCAGCGCATGCGCCCGGCTGATTAACGTCACGACCCGATGATGCCGCCGTCCGCTTTGGTAATCACCACCGTTGACGAACGCGGACGTCCGTTCGGGCTGGCATCTGGCCAGTTGGAAACAGCGCGCGGATTGGCCGGGTCGGTAATATCATCCCCGCCCTCCCCCGGATGCTGAATGTTGATAAACAGCGTCCGGTTGTCCGGCGTAAACGCAATGCCGGTGATTTCGCACCCGCGCGGCCCGGTCAGGAAACGGCGATACTCGTTGGTGCCCGGAATGGTAGCGACCATCTGGTTATTGCCCATCCCCTCGTACGCTTTCTTATTGATGGTGCTGGAGGAGACGTCGGTCTGGATCCACAGGACGCCCTGGTGATCGAATGACAACCCATCCGGGCTGCCGAATGCCGCGCCCTGCATGGAGCCTTTGGCCTTCGGATCGTCGCCGTCGGTACGCCCGGCCATAACCAGGATATCCCACTTAAAGCGTGCGGCGGCAGGATCGGCGCCGTCTTCGTGCCAGTGCATAATATGCCCAAACACGTTGTTGGCGCGCGGGTTGGCGGCATCGACCGGCGCCTTGCCCTCTTTACCGCGATCGCTGTTGTTGGTGAGTGTACAGTAGACGCTGCCGCTGGCGTGCGGATCGACGGCAATCCACTCGGGGCGATCCATCTTCGTTGCCCCCACCGCGTCGGCCGCCAGGCGGGTTTTAATCAGCAGGTCGCCCTGGCTTTCAAAGCCGTTGCTTTTATCCAGACCGTTTTGCCCGAAGATCAGCGGCAGCCAGTCGCCGCTCCCGTCCTCGTTGAACCTGGCGACGTACAGCGTGCCGGAGGTCAGCAGCTGCATATTGGCTTCACGGTTCGCGGGATCGTATTTTTTATCCGAGACAAATTTATAGATGTACTCAAACTTCTGATCGTCCCCCATGTAGACCACCACGCGGTTATCGGCGGCGAGCGTGACGGCGGCCCCCTCATGCTTGAAGCGGCCCAAAGCGGTGTGCTTGCGCGGCGTGGAGGTCGGGTTGTACGGATCGATCTCCACGACCCAGCCGAAACGGTTGGGTTCGTTAGGGGTTTTATCGACGCTGAATCGCTCATCTACCTCGTTCCAGCGGTAGGATTCATCGCTGTCGCTGATGCCGTAGCGTTTTTCCAGCGGGTTGCGATCGGCTTTTTTGACAAAAATATCCGACCAGTTCTCCTCGCAGGTGAGATAGGTGCCCCACGGCGTATGGCCATTGGCGCAGTTTTGCATGGTGCCCAGCACGCGTTCCCCCTTCGGGTCGGCGGCGGTTTTCATTAAGTCCTGATGACGCGCCGGGCCGGTAAGCTGCATTGGCGTATTGACGGTGATGCGGCGGGCATAGGAAGACGGGCGCACCACCTGCCAGTCGCTGCCGGTTTTTTTCACTTCCACCACCGACACGCCCATCGCGTTCTGCCCCTTGCGGGCTTTGTCGAGGCTCCAGTTAGCCGTACCGTCGGTAAACAGCATCCCGTTGTCGATGTATTCATGGTTCATTGCCAGCAGGCCATGCTCCGGGTTTTGCGCCCCCTGCGGCAGGCTAAACCACGCCATACCGTCGTGGTGCATGCCCGCCTGCACGGCCTGTTCGTCCGTGGTGTTGCTGGCGTCCGGCTTAAATGCCGGCATATTGTTTTTGATCCCCGTCGCGTCACCCCAGCGATAGAACGGGCGGGCAATATAGCCTTCCGGCACTCTGACCGTGTCTTCCGTGGAGACGTCGATGCTGGTAAAGCCCAGGGAAACCGCTTTTGCCAGCGCGGAAGGCTTCGATACCGCGGCAATGGCATTTTCGGGTTTGATCAAAAAGGGGAATGAAACCGCAGCCCCCGCCACGGCGCCCATCTGGAGAAAACGGCGGCGGGAGAGGAACACCTCTGCAACCTCGGAGAAAACCGGGTTGGCGCTGCGGTTAGTAATGTCGTCGCGATGTTCTTTTTTAAAAACGGATTTGAGGGGTCTGCCCATAGCGGCTTCCTGTCATTGGCCAAGAGGTAAAGAGTTGGCGACCAGTGTAAGAAGCTTTTATTACAATTTTATAACACAGTGACGGTAGGATGGGGGCATCCGTGCCCCGGATAACGAGGTGGAACGCTTAGAACTCGTAGCCAACCGAGACCTTAAAGGTGCGCGGTTCGCCCTGAGTGATGTAGGTGCCGGAGTCGTCGACGCTGGCCCAGTAGTTCTCATTGGTTACGTTGTCGATGCCCGCGCGCACGGTCATCTGGTTTGCATTGTGGTTCACCGCGAAGCGATAGCGCATGCCCAGATCCAGCGTGGTGTAGCTGTCGAGCTTTTTGCTGTTCGCCAGGTCGGCATACTGGGTGCCGGAGTGGTTCACCCGCGCGGTCGCCGTCAGGCCGTCAACCGGCTTGATGTCGTACTCCGCGCCCAGTACGGCGTAGAAGTTCGGAATACCGACTGCATCGTTGCCCTGGTTCACGCCGTTTTTGGTTTTGGTCAGCTCGGCCTGCAGCCAGGTGGCGCTGGCGTTGAGGCGCATCCCCAGCATCGGCTCGCCGAAGACGTTCAGCTCCACGCCACGGTTACGCTGCTCCGCATCCAGGCCGTAGTGATTGTTAGCATCGAGGATCGCCGACGGCATTTTGATCTCAAACAGCGCCAGAGAGCCGCCCACGCGCCCGAAGTCCGCCTTCACGCCCACTTCGTTCTGCTTAGAGTGAACGATGCCGGTACTCTGGCCGTAGTTAGTAGCGGTGTTAGGTGCGGTTTTGCCCGGCTGCAGCGCTTCGGTGTGGTTGGCGTAGAGGGAAATTTCCTCCCACGGTTTGTAGACCACGCCGTAGGTGGGCATCCAGCGGCTACCGTCGAAACCGTCCGCGTCGTTCTCTTCGCCGGTAATTTTGTTATACCCGCGAACGACCACTTTCTGATGGCGCGCGCCTGCGGTGAACAGCAATTTGTCGTCCAGCACACCCAGCGTGTCGCTCAGCAGCCAGCCCTGGGTACGGGTGCGTCCGCTGGTCAGCGGATCGCTGTATTTGCCGCCGGAGCCGTTGAGGTTAGTGCTGTCCGGCATCTCAACGCCAGTATTGTGGTAGATGTTGGTGGTCGGGTTATCCTTCGTCGCCGACATTTTCCACGCGATTTTTTCGTTTTTGGTCATTGCGGAGTACCCGACGTTGACCTTGTGCGAGACGAAGCCGGTAGTGAAGCTACCGCGAATGCCCGCCATGCCGCTGACGGAATCGCTGATGAGGTTAGTATCAAGACGGCTGACCACCGCATTACCGCTTTTGTCCATCAGCTTCGGCGCGCTGTAGATCCCTTCTTCGTGCGCGTGCTGCGCGCCAAGGCCGGTATACGCCGTCCAGTTATCGGTGATGTCGTACTCGCTGCGCCACATCCCGAACTCGTTTTCGATATCGCTGTAGGCCCACTTCTGAGAGAAGTTACGATCGTTCTTCGGCGGTTCAGGCACAAAATCCACCGCCGAGATATTTACGCTGGTCGGGCTGCCGTGGAAGGTTTTTTTCTGATAGCCCAGGTCCAGCGAGGTACGGAAGCGGTCGCCTTTGTAGTCCAGGCCGGTGGAGAGCAGCGTGGTGCGGCGGCGGTCGTTTGGTACGCCGGTTTCCCCTTCGCGATGCACGAGGTTCACACGCGCGCCGAACTGGTCGTTATCGCCAAAGCGACGCCCCGCATCCAGCGTAGTGCCAATCTGGGAATCCGAGGTGTAGTCCACGCCCACTTTCGCCTGCGGGGTGTCGCCCGCGTGTTTCGGCTCAAGGTTGATCATCCCGCCCACGCCGGAGCTTGCCGCGCCATTCATCAGCGAGTTGGCGCCTTTGAAGATCTCGATGCGGTCGACCATCTGGGCATCCACCACCTGACGCGGCAGCACGCCGGAGAGGCCGCCAAAGGTCATGTCGTCGCCGTCAAATTTCAGGCCGCGAATGCGGAAGGTTTCTGCGCTGTTGCCGTACCCCTGAACGAACTGCACGCCCGCATCGTTGGCGACCACATCGGCAATGGTTTTCGCCTGCTGATCTTCCACCAGCTTCGAGGTATAGCTAATGATGTTGAACGGCACGTCCATGGCGTTCTGCTGGCCGAGCATCCCCATGCGCCCGCCGTTCGCCACCTGTCCGTCAAGGAAGGCCGGTACCAGCTGGTCGCCGCCGGGCTTAAAGTCGCTGGCGGGTGCTGACTGCACGACGATGGTGTCCTCTTTTTTTTCCTCCGCCGCGTGAACGGAATGTGTCGCCGCGCCAACGGCGAGCGCCAGCAGCGTTTTGTGCATGATGGTGTTGTTCATAGTTAACTCATTTTAAAGTGCGCGCAAAAATGACCCGTTGTCGGGCCTTAGAATGTATTGGGCGCAATGCAAATGAGAACTATACGCATTATCTATGTGTTAGCAAGTGTAACCGCGTACATAAGAGGGCGTGGTAGAAAAAAAGGGGAACAACCACCCCGTTTCGGGGCGGTGGCATTTATAAAACGCGCGCGATACCTGCAACATCAATGCGCACCGCCGCGCCCGGGTTCCAGCCGGGCTGACTGACGGTCCTGAGGATAACAGGCTGCTCATGCCCGGCTAACCCAAGGGTGAGCGTAGACAACTGGCCGGTGAAGTCCACGTCAAGGATCGCAATCTGGCTTTCGTGCGGCGCACATGCCGTCACGTGCAATTGCTCAGGGCGCATCATTATTCTGCCCTGCCCTGTCGCCTGCTGGTCGTCCGTCGGTACTTCACCCAGTGCGCAGACGGCATAGCCGGCAGCCAGCTGAGCGGGCAGGATCACGGCATCACCAAGGAACAGCGCCGTCTCTTCGTCAACGGGACGGGTGTAGACCTCATAAGGCGTGCCCACCTGAGTGAAACGACCAGAACGCATGACCGCAACCTGCGTGGCAAAGGACAACGCTTCGTTCTGATCGTGGGTGACCAGAATCGAGGCCACGCCTGCTTCCGCCAGCAGGTCGGCCGTTGCCTTACGCGTCATGGCGCGCAGGCCGGTATCCAGCGCCGAGAACGGCTCATCCAGCAGCATCAGCGACGGGCGCTGGGCCAGCGCGCGGGCAAGCGCTACCCGCTGCTGCTGACCACCGGAAATCTCATGCGGCCAGTGCGTCGCAAGCTGCCTGTCCAGAGAGACCATCTCCATCAGCGCCTCAACGCGCTGGCGTTTTTCGTGGCGGGTACCGTTCAGCCCCCAGGCTATGTTATTTGCCACATTGAGGTGCGGGAACAGCGCGCCCTCCTGAGGCACGAAACCGATCCCGCGCAGGTGAGCGGGAACAAAATGGTTTTCATCAAACAGCGTTTGCCCCTGCATGGCAATGCGCCCGGTGTCGGGCGTCTCAAACCCCGCAAGAATGCGCAGCAGCGTCGTTTTACCCGACCCGGACGGCCCGACAATCGCCGTCCTGCTCCCCGGCGCAACGCTCAGGTTTAAGCTGTCGAGCACCTGCACGCCAGCAAACGATTTAGAAATGGCGGTTAATTCAAGCATGTCATAGCCCTGCAATTTTTTTCGACTGAACGTAGAGAATGGCGGTCAGCGGAAGTGAAATCAGGATCATCAGCATCGCGTAAGGCGCGGCAGCCACGTAATCAATTTCACTGGTCAGCGCCCAGAAACCGGTAGAGAGCGTGCGGGTTCCCAGCGGCGAGAGCAGCAGCGTGGCGGTCAATTCGTTGCTGACGCCGAGGAAAACCAGCGCGGCCCCAGCCGCTGCACCCGGCGCGGCCAGCCGCATAGTGACGCTCCACAATGCCCTGGCGGGCGTGCTGCCCAGGCTGCGCGCCACGTTTTCCAGCTCGACCGGCGCCTGCGCAATCCCCGCCCGCAGGTTGATAAGCGCGCGGGGCATAAACATCAGCAGATAGGCCAGGAACAGGGTAATTTCCGTCTGGTAAATGGGACGAGCGTAATGAATGGTGACGGTGACCAGCGCCAGCGCCGTGACAATGCCCGGCAGCGAACTGGTGATATAGATGCACCCTTCCAGCATCCGGAAGATGCGGCGCGGGTAGCGGATCCCAAGCCACGCGATCGGGATCACGCACGCGGTCGTCAGCAGCGCCCCGCCCACGCCGAGCATTAACGTCTGGCGCAGGGAGTGCCAGAGATCGGCGCTCATCCAGTTTTGCACGCCGCCGAGCCAGATCCAGCGACACAGGACGCCCAACGGCACGCCCAGCGCCAGCACGATCAGCACGAGAAAAAATAGCTGCCCCAAAGCCGCCGCCGCAGGCTTCAGCGGCCAGCGCTTCTGTTCACGCGCGGCACCGGCGCCAATGCGCGCGTAGCGGGCCTTTCCGCGCGTCACGCCTTCCAGCACTAAGATAGCCAGACAGCACAAGGCCAGCACGCCCGCCAGCATATTGGCTGCCGGGCCGCTGAAGGTCGACTGGAACTGGTCGTAAATTGCCGTGGTGAAGGTATCAAAGCGGATCATGACGTACAGGCCATATTCCGCCAGCAGGTGCAGGGCCACCAGCAGCGCGCCACCGCAGATGGCGAGCTTAAGCTGAGGCAGCACCACGCGGAAAAAGACCCGCCAAGGCGGCGTGCCGAGCGATGCGGCCACATCCTCCAGCGTCGGATCGAGTCGGCGCAGTACCGCTGCAACCGGCATGTAGATAAACGGGTAGTAAGCTAACACGGAGAGGAACACGCCCGCAGAGAGCCCGTGCATGGACGGAACCACGCTCACCCAGGCATAGCTTTGTACAAACGCCGGGATAGCCAGCGGGGCGACCGCCAGAGCAGACCAGATGCTCCGCCCGGCAAGCTGTGTACGCTCGGTAAGCCAGGCGATTGCCACGCCGGTGACAATACACAGCGGAACTGCCAGGGCGGTCAGCCACAGCGTGTTGCTGAGCAGCTCGGCAACACGCGGGCGGAACACCAGCGCCTTAATGGTTTCCCAGCCGGTCTCAATGCCAATGGCAATGATAAAACCCAGAGGCAGAAGCGCCAGTAATGAAAACAGAACAGCTAACGCAACCATCGGCAGCGCAGGACGCCTGCGCGCAGTCTCCCGCACGCTGTTTTTGCCGATGTCGAGACTCAGACCAGACATAAGTCGTTCACTTTACTCTCAAAATCACAGCAGGCCAGCCTGGGTCATCAGCTCGATAACTTTCTTACTGTTGAGCGTTGAAGGTTCAACTTTCGGCGCATCGAGATCGTTCAGCGGAACCAGTTTCGGGTTAGAGGCCGCGTTGACACCCACCGCATATTCAAAAGCGTTGTTGGTGCGCAGACTTTCCTGACCTTCTTTACCAGTGATGTATTTGATGAACGCCTGCGCCTGCGCTTTGTGCTTGCTGGATGCCAGAACGCCACCGCCGGAAAGGCTTACGAACGCGCCCGGATCCTGGTGCTTGAAGTAATAGAGCTGAGTGTTTTTGCTGTTTTCACCGGTTTTGGACTGGTCGACAAAGCGGTAGTAGTGATAAATCACCCCACCATCAATCTGACCGGCGTTGACCGCTTTCATTACGGTGCTGTTGCCTTTATAAGCAACGAAATTGGTTTTCATTGCCTTGAGCCACTCCAGGGTGGCCTTTTCGCCTTTGAGCGCCAGCATTGCGCTCACGATGGCCTGGAAGTCCGCGCCTGACGGTGATGCCGCCCAGCGGCCTTTCCACTCGGGTTTCGCCAGGTCCATCAGCGATTTTGGCAGCTGCTGTTCGTTCAGTTTCTGCGGGTTATACACAAACACCGTGCTGCGGGCCGCAATGCCAATCCAGCGACCGTGCGCCGGACGATATTGTGCAGGCACCTGCTTCAGGGTTTCTGCCTGCAGCGGCGCAAACAGATTGGCATTATCCACCAGCACCATGGACGGCGAGTTTTCCGTCAGGAATACGTCTGCCGGTGATGCGCTGCCTTCCTGAACCAACTGGTTACCCAACTCGCTGTCATCGCCGTTACGCAGCGTGACTTTAATGCCGGTTTCTTTGGTAAAACCATCAACCCACGACTTCACCAGGTTTTCATGCTGCGCGTTATAGACAACGATACCGTCGTTGTTATCTGCGGCAACCGATTGTGTGGAAAGGAAAAGTGATGAAGACAACAAGGCAAGCGAGAAGCAGGACAGCAGGCGAGAATTCATGAACATATCCTTAGTAGAGCAACGGGAAAAATGAAGCATAGCGTTGTGGGAAAGGATTAAAGCATACAAAAACGCTAATGATAATTAGTATCAATCCAGTTTAATCGTAAAAGTGTAAAATTCCTTTATATCGGGGGTTATAGTGATAAAAATCCAGAATGGCGTGAGAGAAAAATTAAAGATTAAAAAAACCTTAAGACAGAAAATTATAAAACTTACTTAGCCTTCTATTTATTAAGATTTTATTTATCTGAAAGAGAAAAATGAAAACGTTCGAGGCTGACCAGAGGAAAATATGATTCCCTTCATACTATTATCCTCACTCGCGCCTTAGATCATTTTTACAGGCAGTAGTTCCAGCGTTCGTAAAATTTGGCTTCGATTCGACCATTTCGCCTCTCCCTCTGTAAGTATCCGGCCTTCCCGTCTGCAAATCCTCCAGGTGAGGCTTAGGCGATTTCCGATATCGCTTAATCCTCAGTTCGCTTTCCATTCTGCAAACTAGCAGTGAACCGTCACATGGTGTCAGTGAAACATCAACGACAAGCAGAGCACCGTTGATTATTACTTCTCTATAATGCGTTGCCCCGGCTCGCATGAAGTAGGTAGCCGCTGGCCTGGTTATGATGCGATTATCAAGTGATATGCGTTGCTCTACGTAGTCTTGTGATGCGAATCCCATGATGCACATTTGATTTTTACTGTATGCATACACAGTACAAAAAGGAGTGAGGCTTATCAATGCGTGATCTCTCTGCCTCCCGGTGCTAAACTCAGCGGCATCATAATTCTTATTGACTAATCATATGTTTAGTTTATTTCGAAGTGACCTGTTTATTTCATTAATCGCGAGGGGTGAGCTATGTTGAGCTCCATTTCTAATAATCTTGTCCGCTTTGTGGTGCTGATGAGTGTTATTGCTTTTTTTACGGGGTATAGCTCCGGTTATCCGGTAATGATTTTTTTAGAAATCGTCATGGTGGTCATTTTATTACAAATGGATTACCCAAACATAAATTTTTTAAACGACATAAAGAGTAATGCAGGATGAATAGTAAGATTCTATCAGTTCATTACCTTAGGGCTGTCGCTTGCATTGCTGTTTTAGTTGACCATTTTTCTGGTCTTCTGATAATAAATGGGAATCCAATACCATACCTTGAAAGAGGCGGGTTTGGTGTTGACCTCTTTTTTATTATTAGCGGATTTATAATTTACATTTCTTCAGAAAATAAATCACTTAATACGCCGGTCCATTTTATAATAAAGAGACTATTCAGAATATATCCTTTAATGATTGTAGCATGGCTTATTGGCATGTCTTTTGTCTTCGATTATCAAGGGGTGTGGGGGTTTTTCTCGCCACTAATTCTCATTTACCAGAATTATGACGGCATTGCTCCTAAGTTCGGGACTCATGCTATGGGTACGCCCTGGACTCTGGCGTATGAGTTTTTATTTTATGGTTTATTTGTCCTGGTGTTATCAATTACCCATAAACATAGAGCTTTGATATCGATTTTACTTCTGATTTTTATTCCAACATTTCTACAGATAGCATTCAACGATTCTTTCTCAATACGTAGTTCCGCGTTTGCAAAAGCTGATGAAAACATCCTACTGTATGGTCTTATCAGGATGGCGAGCAGTACTATAATGTTCGAATTTGCTATAGGTATAGCTTTAGGGGTACTTTTCAAAAAGGTTAGAAAGATTGATATAACTATAACATCGTCAACATTAATATTCTATTCAGGAGTATTGCTTACTATTGCCATACTAATGGTAAATAGTGATCAGATTTCAGAGTTCGGACTGCAAGGGTATTTCTTGCCATCAATAGTGCTATTTTTGTCTTTTTTCTTCAGAGATAAAACATACACTATAAAGCACAATGGATTTCTGGATTTCTTTGGAAATATATCATACTCCCTTTATATAACTCACTTTATTATTTACGTGTGGATAGTTCGACATCTGGATAGAGTTTGGATGGAGCCGGTGCGAGGCTACCCGATTGTGATAATAGGAATGGTTATTAGCGTAATATTTTCATGGATCTGTTACAGACTAATAGAGAAACCAGGCGTTAGGCTTGGGAAAAGATTTTCTTAATAGAGGCGGTAATTCTGCCTATTAAATTAACGTTATATATACTACTGGTGATACAATGGAAATAAAGTCATTAACAGGGGTGCGTGGTGTAGCTGCTTTTTACGTTGTTACATTTCATTTGGTTGAGCGCAATTTTGGTGGCCGCATAGATGATTTTCTAACCAACGGATACCTTGCTGTTGATTTCTTTTTCATCCTGTCTGGTTTCATTATGAGCATGGTTCATAATGAATTTTCCACAAAGGGCTCTGGAAACTACTCTTACTTCATGTTTAAGAGATTTATACGGATATATCCAGTATACATATTCCTTTATGTTGCATCTGTCTTACTCGCAAGCATTGAACATGGAATAACTGAGAGTCCGTTGTCATTTTTGATAAATGGATTGCTGCTTCAATCATTATTTGGTTTTAATTACATTGCTTCGTCATGGTCAATCTCTACTGAGATGTTTGCATATTTGCTGTTCCCGGTAATGCTAATGACTATATCTAAAACAAAGTTCATTATACCAATAGTAATTATGGCGTTGGCTTCATTGATTTATCTTTCAGTGAGCAATGAGATACTGGCCTTTTCTGTAAATGCATCGGGAGGCCTAAGATCCGTACTTAGATGTCTTGCTGATTATGCTTTAGGTGTGACATCATATGTTTTATTTGCAAATGGGAAAGTCATAAGTAAAAGAATTTCCTATGCTTTATGCTTCATTCTTGCAGCGTTCTTGGTGTTTAGGCAGGTTGATGTTTATATAATAGCATTGTGCGCATTAATAATACCTTCGCTCGTTGATGAAAGCAATGTTGTTTCCAGGGCACTATCAATTAAACCGATTCATTATCTAGGCCAAATATCGTACTCTCTATATCTGGTGCATTCCTTGCTTATTAATCAACTAAGCTTTATTTTTGATGGATCACAGCAATGGAGAACCGCGTTAATATTTGTCGCCTCGATATTAATATCCATGCTTACATATCACTGTATAGAGAAACCTTGTAGAGTGTATCTATCAAAATACGGAAAAGGATTTAATAAGAATATGTAATTCTAAACAACCCTACCTACAATGAAATACAAGTTGGTCATGTGGGTAGGGTATGGCGCTATGCATGCCTGTAACTCATTTACACTCTTGTTCCATCTGCTCTTATCCAATGGTTAGTGGTAGGATTTCAAAAGATAGGCAGTCCAAGTTGTGTATCAAAGAACTCAAATCCAGGTAGTGGGCTAAGGAATAAGCGGGTGCGCTGGCTGGAACATGAGGAAGCGAAGAGGCTTATTGAGGAATGCCCGGAGCTGCTGAAGTCGGTTGTTAAGTTTGCGCTGGCAACCGGCCTTCGTCGTTCGAACGTCATCAATATGGAATGGCGACAGATAGACATGCAGCGTCGGGTTGCCTGGGTGGACCCTGAAAAACAGAGCTATTGGCGTAGCACTGAATGATACCGCCTGTAAGGTACTGTGCGATCATATTGGCAATCATCATAAATGGGTGTTCGTCCTGATGGTAAAAGACTCCCTCAGTTAGAAATATGTGGGTTGATGACCAGAGCGCATGGAATGCAGCATGTCGTCGTGCAGGTATTGAGGATTTCCGTTTTCATGACCTGAGACACACCTGGGCAAGCTGGTTAATTCAATCTGGCGTTCCGTTATCTGTTCTGCAGGAAATAGGTGGCTGGGAAAGTATCGAAATGGTCCGTCGATATGCCCACTTAGCACCTAACCATTTAACTGAGCATGCGAAGCAAATTGACTCAATTTTTGGGGGGGATGTCCCAAATATGTCCCACACGGGAAATAAGGAGGAAGAGAACGAGACGTAAGTGCCTGTTTTTAAATGGCACGCCCTGTAGGATTCGAACCTACGACCTACGGCTTAGAAGGCCGTTGCTCTATCCAACTGAGCTAAGGGCGCACTGAGAAGAGTGTACTTCGCGGTGGTGAAACGCGAAGAATTATACGGTCAATGACAGGTGAGTCAATGCCTTTTCCGTTTTCAGGGCCAATTACCGCTAGCCGATTGTAAATACGGCTATTTTCTCAGCATTTCTTGCTGTTTCACCGTAAAATTCAGCGCTGCGAAAAGGCTTAGTTGCATTTAAGTAACGCCTGCTGTTTTCCTGAGCGTCGGCCCGTCACACTAGCGTGAGGTTTCCCGGCCGCGTGAAGGCTGACAGTTAACAGGACAATGGAGTGACAGCGCAAAACCTGATCGATACGCCCCCCTGGTTAGACTCTTTTTCGCAGGACATCGTCGGCATCAAACTCGAGCCCATCGTCGCCCTCTCCTCACAGCGTCAGGTTGGCATGGAGGTGCTTAGCATCCTGTCCGAAACCCAGTGCAGCGAAGATTTTTTCCGCCACCAGTCCGCAGGCTGGTCGATGACGCTGCTCGACGCACAGCTTGCGGCTTTAAAAAATACCCCGCACGGTAATAATCTTTTTATTAATCTGCCGATAACGGTCCTGACAGAGCCCGCGTCTTTTCAGCGGCTCATCGCTCTGAAAACCGGGCCGCTGAATATCGAACTGGTCGACTCTCCTGTCTTTATGACGTTCCCTGCCGCACAAAAGCAGAGCGTTATTCAGAACCTGCACCAGCTAAAAGAACAGGGGCACCGTATTTGGCTGGATGACATTGACGAAATCGTCGTGCAACCGTTTCTATCCTGTCGATTACCGTTAAGCGGCATCAAAATTGATAAGAACGCTTTCTGGCGTTTGCGTGCCACACCCGCGCTGAGGCAACTGGTTGCACACTGCTTTCGGCTGGCCGGGAAGGTGCTCATCGAAGGTATTGAGACTGAACGCGATCGTACCCTGGCACTGCTGGCAGGCGCAGATCTCGGCCAGGGGTATTACTGGCCGTCCTGGACATGGCCGGAGGATTAAAACGCCATTTCCAGGAGGGAGACCATGCGAATGACAGTGCGCCGTTACCGGCGGCGTCGTACAGGAAGTGATGCGCTGGGATTTACGCACTCGCCTTTTGCTCCCCCCTTTTTCGACCGACTCGAATTTTTGAGCCAGTCCATCAGCCAGCCTCGCAAAACTGATGCCCCGTTTATCATTCTGGTGACGGAGGATCATTACCTGCGCACCGGTTTTCTCAACGGGCAGTTTCCCCTGAGCAGCTGTTGCGACTACGCGACGCTGGAGGATGCGCTGAGCGCCCAGACACAATGGCCTTCGGCCCGTCTGGTTGTGGATGTTGAAAGCCGTTCCACCGGGCTTCTGGAGAAACTGGACCAGCTGAGAAGGCATAGCCTGTATCCCCCTTTCCTGACGCCGTGGCTGTTGGTCAGGGCTGATAATTATGACACCCGCCTCTTCTGCAGGGCGGCAGGTCCTTTCCACGTGCTCGAACGCCAGATCAACGCCGCAGGACTTCAGCACAGCCTGATGGACACCCGCCCTCCGCTGGGTTCCGAAAAAGAGTGGTTCTCCCGCAACGAATGGCCCATCCTCCAGGAGCTTGCCCGAGGCAGGACGTTACGTCAGATTGCCCTTCTGCAGAATCGCCCCTACAGCCGCATTATCTACCGTCTCAGCTGCATTCTGCTGAAGCTTGGGCTGAGCCATCGCCAGGAATTGTTACACCTTCTTAATAACCTCTCAGACTGCCCGTTTTAATTGACACCCTAAGCCCTTATTTCCTAAAGCACTTTAGGAATTTACTTATCTTTATTGTTACTGCCTTGTTAATTTTTAACAATAAAATCGAATTTATAACTATTCCTAATTTATGGGCTTGTACCACGCGAAATATCACAGAATGAATAAACGGCAGCACTTTCCTCCATCCGTTAAGCGAATGCAGAAGGCGTTAATAAAATGATAATGATGTAAAAACAAGCAGCTTCGCTTCACTCTCCTGGAGCGGAAAGCGAAGCGGATAGCATCTTCTCCTGTATGAGTATGGTGCGGCACGGGGACATCCTGCGGTCTTTCAGATGAAGGGCTGGCAGCCTGCGAGAGCAATTTTTCGTCTCATTGTTGAGGATTCGGGCGGCAAAACAACGCTCTCACTTGTTAACAATTAAGCAACATAAAGAGACATCTGTTATTTTTTGTTATTACATAAAGATGAAAAGATGCAGTAAATGGGATAACAGGATATTTCAGCTAAATTTAAAAAGTTAGCCATTCAGATCCAGAAGATAATATAAACCAATAAGGGACATATAATTTACAGGGTTTTCGGAAAAAACTTACTCTGTATAATAAGATGCGTACCAAATCTGAATAAGAAAAACCTTTTTGCCAACACCAGCCAAATGAGATGACCGCGCTGAGGCACCGTTCTTTTCATTACGTAAACAAGGATGCTTTCGCTCTTTCCAGGGAAATACTACGGTATAGGGATCTGCACTTTATATCCTTCCGGCATTTCGAGAGTTTTACAAAACTCTGCATAACGCTTTTAACAATCTGAGGCATTAAAAATGAAACCGGCATCCGTTATCATTATGGACGAACATCCTATCGTCAGAATGTCGATAGAAGTCCTGCTACAGAAAAATAAAAATATCACAGTCAAGCTTAAGTCTGGCGATAGCCATGAAGTTCTAGACTGTATTCGCAATCATCCTATTGATTTGGTGATCCTTGACATCGAACTCACGGGCACAGATGCCTTCTCTTTACTTAAGAGAATCAGGAACTTAAATAAAGACATTAAGGTTCTGTTCCTCTCATCTAAATCAGAGTTATTTTACGCGGGGCGTGCGATTCGCGCCGGAGCTAATGGCTTTGTCAGTAAACGAAAAGATTTGGGTGAGATCTACAATGCCGTAGAGATGATCCTGATGGGCTATTCTTTTTTCCCGTCGGAAACGCTGAACTTTATAAACCACCTGGGTTCAGGAAAAGGGATGGCAGTGGATATGCCATTATCGAATCGCGAAGTCACGGTATTACGTTACCTGGCGAATGGATTATCCAATAAAGAGATTGCTGAACAGCTACTGTTAAGCAATAAGACCATTAGCGCGCACAAATCCAATATTTACTCCAAGCTGGGCGTACAAAGCATTGTGGAATTAATTGATTACGCCAAAGCACACGAGTTGCTATAACCTGAATTCACTCCCTGCAGTTTATCCGAGCTGCAGGGAGTGCGGTCAGTGCTAATTATAATTAATCATAAACGTGGCATCCGCATCGGCCCGCCCGGGCTGAGGGTTATCGGCAGTGGCAATATAATTGGCATAGAACGAGAGTACCGCATTCCCCTGCGCATCAACCGTGACCGGTTGACTGGCCTGCTGCAGTGCCAGACGCGTTTTATCCGCATTCCTGATCTCCACGGCGACGTGGCTCGCGGTGCTGGCATCATTCAGCGCCAGCAAGCCGTTATTGCTCCCGTCTGCTTTACCTGAAAACGTAATCGATGCCGCGCCAGGCGGACAGCCGGTCAGCTTCAGCGTGAAGGGCATAGGCTGCGTGCGGCTCCCCGTGGTGTTGAGCTGCTTCGTGGGCCAGGTGCCCAGCGTGACCGTTTTGTCGCTATCGTTACCCTCTGCCACGCAGGTGAAATCGACAATATTGCCGTAGAGCCGAATGTTAATTTCGCCCAATGCGGTCTCCGCCCGAGCCTGAGTGCAAAGCGCAAAGAGCGCTACGGTAATAAAACGGATCCCGTTTCGCATGTCTGCTCCTTAGTCGTAATCCACACGCAGGTAGCCGCGCGAGGTGAAACGCCCTTCCGCTGGCTTATTGCCCGTCACACTCACCGGCCAGACCCGGATCCCCACCTGCGCCTGCGCGCTGTCATCGAGACGGAACGGGATTTTACTCGTCAGGTTGTTAGGCGTGAGCGGCGCCCCGCTCTCGTTAGCAATGATGAAGCCCACGTCCGGGTTATCCGAGACCAGCACATTATCAGAGACTTTTTCCGCCTCGACGCGCATCGTCAGCATGGCGTTTGCCTCCACGTTGGTGCATTTAATGGCAATGGTTTTGCTCTGCGATGAAACCCCCTCCGGCTTGTTACCCACGCCCGCTTTGCTGAACAAAGAGGCGCCAATGTCACCGAAATCAAATTCCACCACGTTACCGGCATTGATGGCGCAGCTTTGCGGCACCTGAATGGTTCCGCTGTAGCTAATGGTATAGACCGGCGTGGTTAACGGATCGGAGGAGGTGGTGGTGACGTAAACGCGGAACATGGTGGCTCGCGGGATCACCACCATGTTAATAAAGCGTCGCGTCACCTTGAGACGGAAAACAAGGCTCGAATCCTGCACGCCAAACGGTTTGTTTTTGGAGACATTCGGGTGGCTTCCCATCTGGATATAGCTTTTTGGCGGATAGAACACGCCCGCATAGCTGTCGGTGATTTTCATGGCCCCGTCCAGATAGTCGTTAAGCTTCAGGTACTGGTAGCCATCGCTGGTCCCGGTGATCGGGTAATCGGTAACATAGCTACGTTTGGTGGTATTCCCGACGGTGCCCTTCGGGCAGACGGCATTCACCCCCACCCACTGCGATTTCTCGCTGAGGGTCACAACCTGCCCGACCTGGTTATTCGAGCTGTTGAATTTATCCGTCAGGTCGTAGTGCACTTCCGTCGGCACGCCTTTTTCATTGACGCACACGGTCGCTAACGCGTTTGTCGCAGGCAGTAACGCCAGCAGCGGCAAGGCAAAAATGTGGATTTTATTCACAGCGGATCCCCTTAAGTGTGATCGCCTGTTGCAGGCTCTTTTCAGGCAAGCTGTACGGCGCACGGCACTGGGACTGCGCCCCGTCGCCCCACTGGACCAGAAGTTCGCCCTCCAGCGGCAGCCCACTCAGGTAAATTTGTCCGTCATCCCCCACCATGCTGGTGACGCCGCTTTTGGTCTCACGCACCACCGCGCCGAACGGCACAGGCTGGTTGCCGCGCGTCACCGTCAGCAGGGCACGCACGCCAATGCGGGTATCAAAGCTGGCGCGGACCAGTGCGCCTTTGGTCGGCACCACGCTGCTCACGTTATTTTCGATATCGGTGTTGTTGCTCATGGTGTTGGTATCCAGCGCCACGCGGTTATAGCGGTAGACGGTGGCATACGGCATCACCGCGTAGCCTCGCCAGTCGGTCTTCACGCCGGTCTGGTTTTCCACGCTGACGCCCGAAGCCCCCGGCGCTTTGATCAGCACGTTGGTGTCGCCCAGCGGCTGGCTGAAGGTCACGCCGTCGGCATGGCCGACCACCCCGCCGGAGAGCTGCCAGTTGAGATCGTGCTGATCGCGGGAGTAGTTGTAGCCTACGCCCAGCGTGCCGTAGGTCGCCTGCCAGTTGGCGCTGGCGCTCCCGCTTGAGCCATTGGTGCTGGCATGCCCCTGAGTCACGCTGTAGTTCAGGTTGCGGTCCTCCAGCAGCGTTCCACTGACGCCGGTTTGCCAGCTTGTGTCGCCATCGCTGTTTCGGCTGGCGGATGCGGTGGCATAGGCGCGGTCAATCGCGCTGTCACGGCGATAGCCCTGACGGGTAAAGAGGCTGAACGGCACGGAGACGTTAAACGACGCGATCCGGTCAGTACCGTCTATCCCCACGGATTTGTTCCACGACCACGAGACGGAGTAGTTGATCCCCTTCACGCCTCCCGCGTAGCCCAGCTGATACCAGAGGTTCGTCTCGTCAGTTCCCCAGTAGGTCTGCTCGCTACCGGAGATATAGACCGAACCGTAGTCACCGAGGGACTGAGAAACGTTAAGCTGGAAGCGGCCTTTTTTATTCCACGTCAGGTTGTGATAGCTCTGCACATCAGGGACATCGTTATCGTCCTTGCTGTCGGCGTACTGATAGCCCTCCATTGAGCGCCAGGCCACATCGTCCAGGGTGTAAAAGCCTTTTGTGGAGTAGCGGTAGCCCAGCAGCTGGAAGTTGGTGCCGAATCCGTTAAGGGATTTTGCGTAGAGAAAACGCAGCGACTGCCCCTCATGTTTGCTGTCGTCCGCGAGCTGGCTGCGGGCGTGGGTGATATCGAGCGAGACCGCCCCCCAGTCCCCGAGGTTTTTCCCGGCCCCGACGGCCACGGCGGTATAACGTGATGCCAGCTGCGTGCCGCCATACAGCGTAAAACCGTTGGCAAGACCGGTAATCAGGGTTCCCTGAGTGAAGAACGGCGTGTCCTGGTCGCTGTTACCGCTGCGGTAATCCCCCGCCACCAGGTCATATTTCCAGCGCCCTTCGCGCTGCAGGAGCGGCACCGTGGAGTACGGCACGGTGTAACGCTGCTGGCTGCCGTCCTTCTCTTCCACCGTGACCTCCAGGTCACCGCTGGAGGAGGTCGGGTTAAGATCGGTAATCGCAAATGCGCCCGGCTGGACGTAGCTTTGATAGATAACGTAGCCGTTCTGGCGAACCACCACTTTGGCGGGCGTACGCGCAATGCCACGCACGGTCGGGGCGTAGCCCTGCAGGCTGTCGGGGTACATGCTGTCAGACGAGAAGAGCCGCCCGCCGCGAAAGCCGACGCTGTCGAAAACGTCATTTCCGGTATTGCTGTCGCCCAGCACCAGCTCACTTTTAAGCGGAATGACGGTGCGCTGCGCCCAGGTGCCAATATTCTGCCACTCGCTGTGCCGCTGCCCGTTATTCTGCGTATAACGCCATGCGCCGTTGTTACGTAAGCGCCAGGCGCCGTAGTTCAGCCCGCTCTGCAGGTTCAGATAATAGCTGTCGTCTTCGCTTCCCCGGTTGCCCGTAAAGCTATAGTTCAACAGCGCGGCGGGGATGCCTTCATCCCACTGTTCTGGTGGAATATAGCCACGGGCGCTGTTCTGCATCGCCACCTGCGGCAGGCTGACATTCAGACGCAGCGAGGCAAAGTTGAATGCCGTTTCGCTGCCGGGAATCGCCGTGGTCAACGGCACGCACGTTTCGCCCTGCACGTTAGCCAGCTCGGGAAATGCCGCAACGTTGACGCCAAAGCGATCGAGCATCGCGCGCGTAATACAGGGCGACAAACCGCCCGCCACCGGCGGCGTGTTCTCGGCCTGCTCAAAGCGCACGTCCTGGGTGCCGATAAATTCATCGTTACGCCAGATATCCACGCGATAAACGCCAGGTGCCTGCTGGTGTCCTTGTTCAAAGCGCGACAAATCCGCCACGCTGGCGGTATCGTCGGACAAAAAGGCCGGGTTGAAATAGCTTTCGCTCCAGCCAGCCTGTGGCCAGAGCGCAGCCATCAGCGCCAGTGCAACCGGGCAGTAACGCCCCTGGTGGTTTTTCATCGCCCTGACTCTGCTCACAGGTTGACGCTACGCGCCGGTGTAATGGCACCGTAGTCGTTTACGCTCTGCCAGGAGAGCGTACCGCTGGCACCGGCCGGAAGGATCTGCTGCGCCGAGTTCTTTGGTGCAATCATCAGGTTATCTACCGTCTGCCCGCCCAGCTTCAGATTGACCAGCGTGATGTAATACGGAGAGGCGTTGCTGACTTTGAGATGGTTGCCCACGCGCTCAAAACGCAGCTGAGACAGCGCCTCCTCCGGCTGCATCGCCAGGTTGTTCGGGCGCACAAACAGTTTGATGCGCGAGAGGATCGCCAGCTGCAGCACGTTATTGTTTTCCGTTTTCGCTTTGTTCACTGACGGGATCGCCTTCACGTTCATGTAAAAAAGCGATTCGCGATCGGCCGGAAGCGCGGGCCCGGCGTAAATAATACGCAGCGTGTTTTCACTGTTCGGCTCGCTGACGAACAGCGGCGGGGTGACGGCAAAAGTTTTTTCTTTTTGCCCGCTGGCATTTTCGATCCACGCGTTAATTAAATAGCGTTCTTGTTTATTGCTGTTGGTGATCGCCAGCGACGTTTGCTTTGCATCCGCCGGGTAAATAACGCGCGTGGCCCCCAACGCAATACCGCCGGAAGCATTCGCGCATGCGGAAACCATCATTAAAATAAACGATAAAATCAGTCCTGGTTTAATTAATGTCTTCATCAAAACCGTACCTTTAATAATGTGTTCGCAGGTGTTATGGATAAATCAACGTAAACCAGACATCTGACTGAATATTGCCTGGCACGAGGTGTTCGGAAATAGCGCGATAGCGGGCGCTAAAATGAAACGCGAGCTCGCTGGTATTCACCGGCAACCAGCTGACGGCCGTGGCATTGGGGATAATCTGGCGCTGCTGCTCATCAAAAAGCGCCAGCCCCACGCCGCTGCTGGCAGGGGTTTCTCCTGGCCGCGATGTCGCCAGAAAAACCTGCGGATCTTCCGCAGGCGTTACGCCCTGAAACTGGATCCCCACGGTGCGCGAGACATCCACGCTGCAGTCCAGCAGCCGCACGGTGAAAGGCACGTTAACCGTTGAAAAGCTGCCCACACCGGAAAATGAATTGGTTCGGTACTGCCCCATGTCGATGCGCATGTTCTGGCTGTCCGGCGCCACGGCACAGCCGCCGTTCACCAGCTCACCGCGAAGATGTACTTTGCCACCTTCGATCACCACGGTATGCGCCGATGCCGGGTAAGCCATCGCGAGGGTTAACAGCAGTAATAGTCCAGTCCTTGTCATCCTTCGTTCCTGGCAGTAGCGTATGACGGGCCTCGTCCGTGAGGCCTGAACATCCCTGTGCGCGGGAATTATTCGTATTTCATTACGAAAGTGGCGTCAGCGTTCGCCTGGCCTGGTGCGGTGGTCGCCGCCGTTGATTTATAACGCGCGGTGAATTTCAGGGTGTTCGTCCCTTCGATCAGGGTCTGCGCGGCAGAGAAGGTCGCGCCGTCCGGGGTCAGCACGCTGGATTTGCTGTCGAGGATCTCGATACCCACGCCTTTCGCGGTGTTGTCGTTGTTACCGGACGTCACGGCCAGCAGGGTATTGTCGGTCGCATCGATCTGGCCGGTGAAGGCAACCGCTGCGGTTTTGGCTACCTGCGGGTCGCAATCATTCAGTTCAATGTTGAATGGGATATTAGAGGTGGTGTCGCCCACTTTGGTGAATTTCGCGGTACGATACTGGCCGAGATTAACCGTCTGCTCGGAAGAATCGGTATTTACTGAACAAGCAGCATTAACCAGTTCACCTTTAAAATGCACGGTACCGCCATTTACGGAAACCGGCGTAGCAGGATCGGCAGCATTAGCGGCACCCGCGACCAGGGCCAGTGAAGCAATAACAGTAGAAGCAATGTTGCTGAGTTTCATGTCTATTCCTTTAAAATGTAAATAACCCTTCCCGCGTGAAAGCGGGAATAAGAAATACGTTCAATTGATTCATTGAAAGCTTATTTCGGAGGAGACAAAGTAGCTCAGGACGCGATTTTTAAATATGTCAAAACGCTGCCATTTCGCCAGGTCACATCCTAATCCCACCTAAGAAATTGACCATCACTTAAGAAGGGTTTTTGCGCCTCACGGATGAAAACTCGTAAAGGGTGACTGACAGCGGCGCTCGCTTCTGACAAAATACAGGCCATCCCCCCTTTCAAACGTTACAGACGGAATCTTCTCTCTGATGGCAGCAAAGATTATTGACGGTAAAACGATTGCGCAGCAGGTGCGCTCTGAGGTCGCTGAAAAAGTGAAGGCGCGTAAAGCGGCAGGATTTCGCGCCCCCGGGCTGGCCGTTGTGCTGGTTGGCAGCAACCCGGCCTCGCAGATTTATGTCGGCAGCAAGCGCAAAGCGTGTGAAGAGGTGGGGTTCGTCTCCCGCTCTTACGATTTGCCGGAAACCACCAGCGAAGCGGAACTGCTGGAACTTATTGACACCCTGAATGCCGATAAAGAGATCGACGGCATTCTGGTTCAGCTGCCGCTGCCTGCGGGCATCGACAACGTGAAGGTGCTGGAGCGTATCGCGCCGGACAAAGACGTCGACGGTTTCCACCCGTACAACGTGGGTCGTCTGTGCCAGCGCGCGCCGCGCCTGCGCCCTTGCACCCCGCGCGGCATCGTGACGCTGCTGGAGCGCTATAACATCGATACCTACGGTCTGAACGCCGTGGTCATCGGCGCGTCCAATATCGTGGGCCGTCCAATGAGCATGGAGCTGCTGCTGGCCGGCTGCACCACCACCGTGACCCACCGCTTCACCAAAAACCTGCGTCACCACGTCGAGAACGCCGATCTGCTGATCGTCGCGGTCGGCAAGCCGGGCTTTATCCCAGGCGAGTGGATCAAAGAGGGCGCGATTGTCGTGGACGTCGGGATTAACCGTCTGGAAAACGGCAAAGTGGTCGGCGATGTGGTGTACGAAGATGCCGCCGCGCGCGCCTCTTACATCACCCCCGTACCGGGCGGCGTTGGCCCGATGACCGTAGCAACACTGATCCAGAATACTTTGCAGGCATGCGAAGAGTACCACGACGTAGAGGAAGCGTAAGATGGCGACTTTTTCATTAGGTAAACACCCCCACGTTGAGCTGTGCGATCTGCTGAAGCTGGAAGGCTGGAGCGAAAGCGGCGCGCAGGCGAAAATCGTTATCGCCGACGGGCAGGTGAAAGTAGACGGCGCGGTGGAAACCCGCAAGCGCTGCAAAATTGTCGCGGGCCAGACCGTGAGCTTTGCAGGGCAGAGCGTGACCGTTACGGCCTGAGTCTCCCCTCACCCTAACCCTCTCCCCAAAGGGGAGAGGGGATCAAAAATCCCCCCACATCCATCACGGTTAATTATCGATCAACTTCAAATAATCACTATTTCATCTGTTGAAAGGTGAGATTTCAGTTGCGCGTTTTTCACTCTTTCCCCACGATAAGTAGAACGTTCTACTAAAACGTTCTACTTACAATAACAGCGCAAAAAAAGCGCTACTCGGGGGAAATCAGCATGAGTCTGATATCAGGGTTTGTTAAATCGCTGTCTAAGTTATCAATGATTGGTCGCGCCTTAATGCTGCCAATTTCACTGCTTCCCGCTGCGGGCCTGCTGCTGGCCTTCGGCGATAAGTTCCACTTGCCGCTGATGATGAATGCGGGCGGGGTTATCTTTGATAACCTGCCGATGCTGTTTGCTATTGGCTCCGCCGTGGGTCTGGCGTCCGAATCCGGCATCGCGGCACTCTCTGCAGCGGTGTCGGTGTTTGTCACCAACATCACCATCAGCACCGTGCTGAGCATCACGCCGGAAATGGCCTCTCAGGGCGGGAAATACGCCATGGTGGTCGGCATCCCGACGCTGCAGATGGGCGTCTTCGGCGGGCTTATCTGCGGGATCCTCGCGGCCTGGTGCTACAACCGCTTCCACACCATGCAGTTGCCGGAATTCCTGGGCTTTTTCTCCGGTAAGCGCTTCGTGGCCATTGCAACGGCGTTCCTCTCGTTCCTGATGGGGCTGCTGCTGCCATACGTCTGGCAGCACATTCAGTCCGGGATCGACGCGCTCTCCGTAGTGGTGAACGGCGACAACCAGGCGGCCTCGACCTTTATCTTCGGTCTGGTCGAGCGCGCGCTGATCCCGCTCGGCCTGCACCACATCTGGTATCCGTCCTTCTGGTATTCCTTCGGGGATTACACTACCCAGGCGGGACAGGTGATCCACGGCGACCAGACCATCTGGTTCAAGATGCTGGAAGAAGGGGTGAAATCCTTCAGCAGCGACACCTACCAGAATGCCGGTAAGTTCATGCAGGGTGAATTCCCGCTGATGCTGTTCGCACTGCCTGCGGCGTGTCTGGCGATGTACCACGAAGCGCACACGAAGAATAAGAAAATCGCGGCCGGTATTCTCTTCTCCGCTGCCCTCACCTGCTTCCTGACGGGCATCACCGAGCCGGTAGAGTTCACCTTTATCTTCGTGGCGCCGATCCTTTACGTCTTCAACGCCATCATGGCGGGCCTGGCGTACATGACCATGTATCTGCTGCATGCGCATATCGCCAAGTCGTTCTCGGCGGGCTTTATCGACTACCTGTCGTTCGGGATCCTGCCGTCGTTTAACGGCTATCAGACTAACTTCCTGAGCGCCATTATCATCGGTATCCCAATGGCGCTGATTTATTACTTCACGTTCCGCTTCGTGATCCGTCGCTTCGACGTGAAGACGCCGGGCCGTACGGAAGTGACCGCCAGCGCGAATGACAAGTCCGATTCCGAACTTGCCACCGAAATCATCGGCCTGCTGGGCGGCGCGCAGAACATTGACTCCGTCGGCTCCTGCATCACCCGCCTGCGTCTGGAAGTGGCGAAGAGCGATGCGGTGGACAGAGACGGGCTGAACGGGCTCGGCGCGCGCGGCGTAGTCTTCGTCGGCGACAACGGTATACAGGTGATTTTCGGTGCCAGAGCACAGTTTATCGCCCAGACCATGTCCACCATGATCGGCAAATAATAAGATGCCTGAACGACACGTCTCCTGTACGCTGGGGGACGTGTCTTATCTGGCTGATAATCGGTAAATTTCAGGGAGCGGTTTTGAAGAAAGTCAGCATCATTGATGTCGCAAAGCATGCGGGCGTCTCGGTCTCTACCGTGTCGCTGGTGCTGCGCCAGAAAGGGAAAATCTCAGAGGCGACGATCGGGAAGGTCAATGCCGCCATCACGACGCTGGGCTATGTTCATAACGTCGCCGCTGCCAACCTCCGCGCCAACACCTCCAACTTAATCGGCCTGATCCTGCGCGACTTCAGCGACAGCTTTTCCATCAAGGTGATGGCGAGCATCGTTCAGGAACTGGAGAAGCAGGGTTATATGGTTTTTCTCGGCCAGCCGCTGAACGACAAAGAGCACCTGGAACGGACCCTGCTGTCGTTTAAGCAGCAGGGCGTCGCGGGCGTTATTTATCTCGCGTCCGACACCCGTAACGCCGCGTTACCGGAGCAGATCCGCCAGTGCCCTCTGCCGCTGGTGGTGGTCTCGCAGTCTCTGCTCGATGAAAAATGCAATCTGGTGATGCGCGATAATCGCCAGGCGGCGAACCTGGCCGCGCGCTATCTTATCGAGCGCGGACACCGCTCAATCGCTTATATAGGCGGACGCGAAGGCTGCCTTATCCGCGAGCAGCGCCTGCTCGGCTTTCGCAGTGCAATGACGCAAAACGGGCTGGTCTGGCGCGATGACTATTCACCGGCCTGCAGCGACGATACGCAGGCCGCCGCGATGGCGACGCGCCAGCTGCTGGAGAAAAACAGCTCCATCACCGCCCTGCTTTGCCATTCGCCGGATGCGATGATCGGCTCTATTTCCGGCATTCACCAGGTGGGCCGCACCGTGGGGAAAGACGTGTTCCTGACCCAGCAGGTAGCGCTGATCGGTTTTGAAGATATGCTCCACGTTAACCTCACCTCCCCGTCCTTCACCTACGTCTCATCGGCCAGTGACGAAACCGGGCGACAGGCGGCGGGGCTGATTATCCGCAAGCTGAAAGAGCCGGATCTGCAAACCCAGCGCATCACCCTCTCCGGACAGCTTATCGCGCGCGAGTCGGCGTAAAATCAGAATTTAACACAGGTTTGCTGCAGCGAATTCGCTGCTATATTGCCATGATTTACCATGGAAAATTACAATGCCTACCGTTATTACGCACGCCGCTGTTCCCCTTTGCCTGGGCTTAGGTCTGGGAACCAAGGTCATCCCTCCCCGCCTGCTGTTTGCCGGTATCGTGCTCGCCATGCTGCCGGACGCCGACGTGCTGGCGTTCAAATTCGGCGTCGCCTACGGGAATATTTTTGGCCATCGCGGCTTTACCCACTCCCTGCTGTTCGCCTTTGTGGTGCCGATACTGTGCGTGCTGACTGGACGACGATGGTTCCGGGCCAGCCTGACCCGCTGCTGGCTGTTTTTAACCGTGTCATTGCTGTCGCACAGTTTGCTGGATTCGATCACCACCGGCGGGAAAGGCGTCGGCTGGCTGTGGCCGTGGTCGGATGAACGCTTCTTTGCGCCGTGGCAGGTGATTAAAGTCGCGCCGTTTGCGCTGTCGCGCTACACCACGCCGTACGGGCATCAGGTGATCGTTTCAGAACTGCTGTGGGTGTGGCTGCCGGGGGTAGTGCTGATGGGGTTGCTGTGGTGGCGAAAACGTGCGCGCTGATGCCCTCACCCCGGCCCTCTCCCACGGGGAGAGGGAGAAAACCTAACAATTCCCTCTCCCTGCGGGAGAGGGTTAGGGTGAGGGGAAAATTACTTACGACGCCAGGTCGTTCCCTGTGGGCCATCTTCCAGAATGATGCCCATCTCGGTCAGACGGTTACGCGCCGCATCCGCCGCTGCCCAGTCTTTCGCCTGACGCGCTTCCAGACGCGCTTTAATCAGCGCTTCAATTTCCGCCACTTCACCGTCGTCCGCCTGCGCGCCGCTCTGCAGGAACGCGTCCGGCTCCTGCTCCAGCAGGCCGAGCACGGAAGAGAGCTTGCGCAGATGAGACGCCAGCGCATTCGCCGCAGCCATATCTTCTGACTTCAGGCGGTTTACTTCGCGCGCCATGTCGAACAGCACGGAGTAGGCTTCCGGGGTGTTAAAGTCGTCGTTCATCACCTCTATGAAGCGGGCTTCAAACGCTTCGCCGCCTGCAGCAGGAACAGACCTGTCGGTCCCGCGCAGGGCGGTATACAGACGCTCCAGCGCCGAACGCGCCTGTTTCAGGTTCTCTTCGCTGTAGTTCAGCTGGCTGCGGTAGTGCCCGGACATCAGGAAGTAGCGCACGGTTTCCGCGTCGTAATACTTCAGCACGTCGCGCACGGTGAAGAAGTTGCCCAGCGATTTCGACATCTTCTCGCGGTCAACCATCACCATCCCGGAGTGCATCCAGTAGTTCACGTACTCGCCGCCGTGGGCGCAGGTGGACTGCGCAATTTCGTTTTCGTGGTGCGGGAACATCAGATCCGAACCGCCGCCGTGAATGTCAAAGTGGTTGCCCAGCTGCTTGCAGTTCATCGCGGAACATTCAATGTGCCAGCCCGGACGGCCTTCGCCCCACGGGGATGGCCAGCTTGGTTCGCCCTCTTTGGACATTTTCCACAGCACGAAGTCCATCGGGTTACGCTTCACGTCCACCACGTCCACGCGCGCACCGGCCTGCAGCTGATCCAGATCCTGACGGGAAAGCGCGCCGTAGGTTGGGTCCGTTGGCACGGAGAACATCACGTCGCCGTTATCCGCCACGTAGGCGTGACCGCGTGCGATCAGCTTCTCGGTGATCTCGATGATTTCGTGAATATGGTGGGTCGCGCGCGGCTCGCTGTCCGGACGCAGAATATTTAAGGCGTCAAAATCTTTGTGCATCTCAACGATCATGCGGTCCACCAGCGCAACAAAGCTTTCGCCGTTTTCATTAGCGCGCTTGATGATTTTGTCGTCGATGTCGGTGATGTTACGCACGTACTTCAGGTTATAGCCCAGGAAGCGCAGGTAGCGAGAGACCACGTCGAACGCAACAAAGGTACGGCCATGGCCGATATGACAGAGATCGTAAACCGTAATACCACACACGTACATGCCGACTTCCCCGGCATGGATAGGTTTAAATTCCTCTTTCTGGCGCGTCATTGTATTAAAGATTTTTAACATCGAAGATTCCATGTAAACACGTGTGTGAGTTGTTTGTTCCCTATAATACCCATAATTCGGAATAGGATCAGCACACAATGCAAGGTGATCGCGTCCTGTGGTTATGCTATAACAAGCCCCTATATATGACCCGAAGGCGGGTCGACGTACCACAATAACGGAACAGGATGCAAAAATGGTTACTTTCCACACTAATCATGGCGATATCGTAATCAAGACCTTTGATGACAAAGCGCCTGAAACAGTTAAAAACTTCCTGGACTACTGCCGCGAAGGTTTCTACAACAACACTATTTTCCACCGCGTGATCAACGGTTTCATGATCCAGGGCGGCGGTTTCGAGCCTGGCATGCGCCAGAAAGAGACCAAAGAAGCGATCAAAAACGAAGCGAACAACGGCCTGAAAAACACCCGCGGTACGCTGGCAATGGCGCGTACTCAGGCACCACACTCTGCCACCGCGCAGTTCTTCATCAACGTGGCTGACAACGACTTCCTGAACTTCTCCGGCGAAAGCCTGCAGGGTTGGGGCTACTGCGTATTCGCAGAAGTGGTTGAAGGTATGGACGTGGTTGACAAGATCAAAGCCGTCTCTACTGGCCGCAGCGGTATGCACCAGGACGTTCCTAAAGAAGACGTTGTGATCACAAGCGTGACCGTCAGCGAGTAATTGGTGGCGACACTCTTTATTGCGGATCTGCATCTGCAAACAGAAGAACCGGCGATAACCGCCGGTTTTCTGCGTTTTTTACGCGGTGAAGCGAAAAGCGCCGATGCGCTGTACATCCTGGGCGACCTCTTTGAAGCCTGGATTGGCGACGACGATCCTAATCCGCTGCACCGTGAAATGGCTGCGGCCATTAAAACGCTGGTGGATTCCGGCGTCCCCTGCTATTTCATTCACGGCAACCGTGATTTCCTGATCGGCCAGCGCTACGCCCGCGAGAGCGGTATGACGCTGCTGCCGGAAGAGCAGGTGCTCGACCTCTATGGCCGTAGAGTCCTGATCATGCACGGCGACACGCTCTGCACCGACGATACCGGCTACCAGGCGTTTCGCGCCAAAGTCCACACGCCGTGGATCCAAAAGGTGTTCCTTGGCCTGCCGCTGTTTATCCGCAACCGCATCGCCGCCAGAATGCGTGCGGGCAGCAAGGCCGCCAACAGCAGCAAATCTATGACCATCATGGACGTCAACCCTCAGGCCGTGGTGAGCGTGATGGAAAAGCATGGCGTTCAATGGCTGATCCACGGTCACACCCATCGCCCTGACGTGCATTCTCTTATTGCCAACGGTGAACCGGCCCATCGCGTGGTATTAGGCGCGTGGCACACTGAGGGTTCGATGGTCAAAGTCACCCCCGAAGGTGTCGAACTGATCGCTTTTCCGTTTTAACGTTTTCTCGTCGTTTCGCCTGTTTCTCAGCCACGCAACCGTTTCCCTTGCCCGTATAACATGCTATTCTCTGTGCCCTCGAAAGCAGTGTGTTTCGCACCACAGGAGTTTTAAGACACATGTCTTCCCGCAATAATCCGGCGCGTGTCGCCATCGTGATGGGGTCCAAAAGCGACTGGGCTACCATGCAGTTCGCCGCCGAAATCTTTGAAATCCTGAATGTTCCGCACCACGTTGAAGTGGTCTCCGCGCACCGAACCCCGGACAAACTGTTCAGCTTCGCCGAAAGCGCCGAAGAGAACGGTTACGAGGTGATCATTGCCGGTGCGGGCGGCGCAGCACATCTGCCGGGCATGATTGCCGCTAAAACGCTGGTGCCGGTTCTGGGCGTTCCGGTGCAAAGCGCCGCGTTAAGCGGGGTTGATAGCCTTTACTCCATCGTCCAGATGCCGCGCGGTATTCCTGTCGGCACGCTGGCAATTGGCAAAGCGGGTGCCGCGAACGCCGCCCTGCTGGCAGCACAAATTCTTGCGACGCACGATAAAGCATTGCATCAGCGTCTGGAAGAGTGGCGTAAAGCCCAGACCGACGAAGTGCTGGACAATCCGGACCCGCGGGGTGCAGCATGAAGCAGGTTTGCGTTCTCGGTAATGGCCAGCTGGGCCGGATGCTGCGTCAGGCCGGTGAGCCGCTGGGAATTGCCGTCTGGCCCGTCGGGCTGGACGACGAGCCGGAAGCGGTGCCGTTCCACCAGAGCGTGATCACCGCCGAAATTGAACGCTGGCCGGAAACCGCGCTGACCCGCGAGCTGGCGCGACATAACGCCTTCGTTAACCGCGACGTGTTCCCGATCATCGCCGACCGTCTGACGCAAAAGCAGCTGTTCGACAAGCTCGGTCTGCCGACCGCGCCGTGGCAGCTCCTGTCTGATAAAAACGAGTGGAATGACGTTTTCGCCATGCTGGGCGAGCTGGCAATCGTGAAGCGCCGCGTGGGCGGCTACGATGGCCGCGGCCAGTGGCGTCTGCGCGCGAACGACACCGCCGAGCTGCCGGACGACTGCTACGGTGAATGCATCGTTGAGCAGGGCATCAACTTTAGCGGCGAAGTGTCGCTGGTAGGCGCCCGCGGGCACGATGGCCGCACGGTGTTTTATCCGCTGACACATAACCTGCACCAGGACGGCATTCTGCGCACCAGCGTCGCCTTCCCGCACGCCAATGCTGACCAGCAGGCGCAGGCGGAAGAGATGCTCTCTGCTATCATGCACGAACTGGGCTACGTGGGCGTGATGGCGATGGAGTGCTTTATCACCCCGTCCGGCCTGCTGATCAACGAACTTGCACCGCGCGTGCACAACAGCGGCCACTGGACGCAAAACGGCGCGTCCATCAGCCAGTTCGAGCTGCACCTGCGCGCCATCACCGACCTGCCGCTGCCGCAGCCGGTAGTGAACAGCCCGTCGGTGATGATCAACCTGATCGGTACCGATCTGAACTATGACTGGCTGAAGCTGCCGCTGGTGCATCTGCACTGGTATGACAAAGAGGTTCGCGCGGGTCGTAAAGTGGGTCACCTCAATCTGAACGACAGCGATACCGACCGTCTGAGCGCCACGCTCGAAGCGATGATCCCTCTCCTGCCGCCGGAATATGCGAGCGGCATTGTCTGGGCACAGTCAAAGCTTAAGTAAGACATCCACGCCGGGGAGTTGACCTTCCCCTTCCCCGGCGTACAATCCCCGCCCATTGCTGCTGAGTTTTCTTCTGGAATAACCATGAACGATGGAACGGACTATCGCGCGATCCTCGCATCTGATACCCCTTTAATCGACGTTCGCGCGCCGATCGAATTTGCCCAGGGTGCGATGCCCGCCGCACTCAATCTGCCCTTAATGAACGACGACGAGCGCGCCGCCGTCGGCACCTGCTACAAACGCCAGGGCCCCGAGGCCGCGCTAACGCTCGGCCATCAACTGGTGAGCGGCGAGACGCGTGAGACACGCATTAACGCCTGGCGGAAAGCCAGCCTTGCCCATCCTGAGGGCTATCTCTGCTGCGCGCGAGGTGGCCAGCGTTCACATATCTCACAGGCCTGGCTGAAAGAGGCGGGCGTCGACTATCCGTTGATCCGCGGCGGCTATAAGGCCCTGCGTCAGACGGCGATTCAGGTGACCATTGAGCAGTCGCAAAAGCCGATGGTGCTTATTGGCGGCTGCACCGGAAATGGTAAAACCCTGCTGGTGAAACAGCATCAGCAGGGTATCGATCTGGAAGGGCTGGCTCACCATCGCGGTTCGTCGTTTGGCCGCACGCTCACGCCGCAGCTTTCCCAGGCCAGCTTTGAAAATCACCTTGCCGTCGAACTGCTAAAAAAAGACGCCGCGCGCTGGGTGCTGGAAGATGAAGGCCGGATGATTGGCTCCAACCACCTGCCGGAGTGTCTGCGCGACCGCATGGTTGACGCCCCTGTCGTTGTCGTCGAAGACCCCTTTGACGTCCGCCTGGAGCGCCTGCGCGAAGAGTATTTCGACCATATGTGGGCCGATTTTTCTGCTGCCTACGGCGAGGAAGCGGGCTGGAAAGAGTACAGCGAGTATCTGCATCACGGCCTGTTCGCCATTCGCCGTCGCCTTGGGCTACAGCGTTTTGCAGAATTTACGGCGCTGTTAGATTCCGCGCTGCTGGAACAGCAACGTTCTGGCAGCACTGACGCGCACTTCAGCTGGCTTGCACCGCTGCTGAAGGACTATTACGACCCGATGTACGGCTATCAGCTGGAAAAAAAGGCGGAGAAGATTGTCTATCGCGGAACGTATGGCGAGGTCGCCGACTGGCTTAATCGCTAAAAAAAGCCGGGTGGCGAGGTAAAAGCAAAACGGCAACCCGGGTTGCCGTTTTTAATGTTTGTTCCCTCTCCCCGTGGGAGAGGGTCAGGGTGAGGGCATCAGGCCGCAACGGCTTAGAAGTCGTAACGCAGACGCACCAGGTTCATGTCGCCCAGGTTGTCGGTGCTGGAGGTGAACACGTGTTCATAATCCACGCGGAAACCGTAATCCAGCTGGAAGCTGATACCCACGCCGTTGTCGATGCGCTGGTAGTTACGGCCGTTCACGTACTCAATGCGGTCACCCATGAAGTAAGGCTGGATGGATTTCACCGCGTACTGACCGACTGGGAATTTGTACCCTGCGAAGTATTCAATACCCCATGCATCACCGGCGAAGTAGTCGTTAACTGACACTTTTTTGGTGGTCAGGAAGTTCTGGTACCAGCCGCCGCCCGCGGAGAAGGTCCAGTTGTCCGGCGTCCAGCTCAGCGCAGTACCGAGGATGTTCTGGTCATAGGTTTTGCTGTCGCCGTTGTCCGGGTTACGCATATCTGCACGGGTGTAGTTCCACGCTGCGCCCCAGGTCAGGTCGGTGGTCAGGTGGTAATCCAGACCCAGCGAGCCGCCGCCTTTACGCTTGTAGCGCAGGCCGTTACCCGGCAGGTATTCGCTGTCTTCAAACAGGTAAGATGCGTAGATGTCGGCATCGCCCACGGTTTTCTTATATTTCAGCATCTGGCGTGAACGATAAGAACCGTCGTAGTCGCCATTGATACCGTTACCCGGCGCCTGACCGATCATGTCGTAGTCCCAGATATCGGTTTTCGCACCCACCACATCATAGTAAACGCTGTTCTGTTGACCGAAGGTCAGCGTACCCCAGGTGTCGCTCTTCAGACCGGTATAGAGCATACGACGCGTGGTGTCGTGTGCGCCGTCGGCGTAGTGGTGATCCCAGTTGAACTGCGCGGGAATGTTCACACCCAGCTCGTAGTAGCTGATCCAGCTGATGTCATCAAACAGGTAGTAATCAGCCGCGAAACGGAAACGGGTGCCGCCGTCAAAGCCGTTACGCTTGTAGCTGTTTTTACCGTCGTCGCCGGTCATGTTCTGGAACTGAGGACGGATACTGCCGCCAACGGTGAAGTTCAGGCGGCTCAGCGGGTTACCCGCCTGAGGATCCTGCTTAAGTACGGTGATTTCTGCCTGAGATGCAAAAGTAGTCAATGCCACTGCCGCGCCGATCGTTGCCGCCAGCGCTGATTTTTTTATAGTCATTATTTTTCCTTAATAGACACGCTGCTAAATATTTAGCGGGTGAATATTAACTGGAAATAATCGGGCTGTGTGGACGGTTTTTTAATGTTTTGTGCTACTAAACACTCTGGCGTTATCACTTTGTGCTATTTAAATGCTACGCACCGGCACAAAAACCGGCGCGTAATTATCACCAGACTAAATCAATTCACAAACTGGCGGAAAAGGGCTTTGCCCTTTAACAACCGCGTACCAAGCCAGCCCCCGCAAAGCGAGAGCAGCCCCGCGCCGCAAAGGGGCAGGATCAACCATAGACGCCAGTCAGGCTCCCACGGGAAGTCAAAGACCTTTGTCTGTAGCACCGCCAGCGCCGTCTCTGCACCTATCGCCGCGACCAGCCCTGCCACCAGCCCCAGTAATGCAAACTCGCTCCAGAGCGTCATTCGCAGCAACCGCTTACCCGCGCCGAGCGTGCGGTAGACCACCAGCTCCTGATGACGCTGGCGCATCCCCACCTGCACCTGCGCCAGCAGCAACAGCACGCCGCAGATCGTTACCAGCACCACCATCACCTCCAGCGCGCGGCTCACCTGCTCCAGCACCTGTCCCACCTGTTTCAGGATCGCGCCGATATCCAGCAGGCTGACCGTCGGGAATTCCCGGTTAAGCTGCGTCAGCATGCCGTTGCCATTTTCCCAGCGGAAGCTGGTCAGCCAGCTCTGCGGCTGTCCGTCCAGCGCGCCCGGCGGGAAGATAAAGAAAAAGTTCGGCCGCAGGCTTTCCCAGTCCACTTTACGCAGGCTGGTGACTTTGGCGGTAAAATCCTGGGTATCGCCGGTGAAGGTCACGCTGTCGCCGAGCTTCACGTTAAGGCGCGTTGCCAGCCCCTCCTCCATCGACACTTCACCCACTTTCGGCGGCCAGGTGCCGGCGGTTATCGGGTTGTGATCCGGGCGCTTCTCCTGCCAGGTCAGGTTGAGTTCGCGGTTCAGCGACTCATCTTTATTTCCCTCCGTCGACTGCCCGTTGATCTGCGTCAGGCGGGCGCGAACGATGGGATAGAACGACTCGGGGATAATGTGGTGCTCCGACAGGAACCCCTTCAGCGGCGTCACCTGCTCAGGGGCAATGTTGATCAGGAAATAGTTTGGGCTTTCCGGCGGAAGCTGTTGCTGCCAGCGATCCAGCAGATCCCCGCGAAGCACGAGAAGCAGCGCCAGCAGCATAAACGACAGCGAAAAGGCCGACAGCTGGCTGAGCGTTGACCACGGCTGATGCAGCAGGCGGTTGATCGCCAGCCGCACGGGCAGCGATTTGACCGTCAGCTTTCTGAGAACGTTGAGCAGCAGCCAGCCCAGCACGCCGCACAGCATTGCCAGCACCACCGCGCCGGCCAGCACTGCCCACAGCAGCGTGCTGCCGCCCATCAGCCAGGCCAGCAGCCCTACCGCCACCGCAACGATCGCCGGAAGGTAAAACTTCAGCGGCCAGACGTTCGCCACCACATCGTTGCGCAGCACGCGCAGCGGCTGCGTGGCGAGCAGCAGCCGATAAGGTCGCAGCCCCACCAGCACCGAGATCACCGTCATTGCGCCCATCGCCCACAGCCACGGCCAGAGGCTTGCCGGGGGCAATGCGGCCGGGAGCACCGGTTTCAGCATCACCATCAGCAGTTTTTCAAACAGCAGCCCTATTATTCCGCCGGTAAGCGCAGAGAGGACCAGCAGCATCAGCCACTGGCCGACGATCAGCTTGCGCAGCTGTGCCCGCCCCGCCCCGAGGGTTTTGAGGATCGCCACCAGATCGTAGCGGCTGCGGCAGTAGTGCCCCATCGCCACGGCAACCGCCGCCACCGCCAGCAGCATAGTTAACAGCGCAGACAGCAGCAGGAACTGCTGAGAACGTTCAAGAGATTTACCCAGCGCCCCGTCATCCTGCTCCAGCCCGTACCAGCGGTGCTCCGGCTTGAGCTGCGGCAGAAGCCATTTTTCATACGCCTCCAGCTGGGCAGGCGTGCCGCCAAACTTGTAGCGCCAGGTGACGCGGCTTCCCGGCTGAACGGCATGGGTTGCCGCGACATCCGCAGTGTTCATCAGCAGGCGCGGCGCAAGCTGGAACGGGTTAAAGCCGGAGTCGGGCTCCTGCACCACTTCCCCGGCAATTTTCAGCGTCGCGTCGCCGACGTCGATACTGTCACCGGCTTTCAGGTTCAGAAGCGCCATCAAGCGCGATGCCAGCAGCACCGTGCCGGGCGTCGGCTTTAACCCCGGCGGGCTGGTTTGTAATTCCCCGTACATCGGGTAGATGTCATCCACGGCCTTGACGCTGGCGAGCTGTGGCGTATCGCCCGCAAAGGTCATGGTCTGGAAGGTAATCTGCTCCCCTACCTTCAGCCCTTCTTTGCGCGCTTCGTCAATCCAGCCCGACGGCACAGGGCGAGAGCTCTGCAGCGCCCGGTCCCCGGCTATAAATTCGCGGCTCTGCTGGCTGAGTCCTTTTTCCATGCGGTCGCTGACGCTGCCGAGCGCCAGCACGCAGGCCACCGCCAGGCTTAACGCCAGCCAGACAATCAGCAGCGAGGGCGAGCGCCATTCGCGCCAGAACCAGCGGGCGATCATGCTTCCTCCTGAAGAATACCGTTGACCAGCCGCAGACGACGGTCGCAGCGTGCGGCCAGCTGCGGATCGTGCGTCACAAGGATAAGCGTGGTGCCGTGCTCGCGGTTGAGCGAAAACAGCAGGTCAGCAATTTTGTCGCCGGTTTTACGGTCAAGATTACCGGTGGGTTCATCGGCAAACAGCACTTCCGGGCGACCGTTAAACGCGCGCGCCAGCGCCACGCGCTGCTGCTCGCCGCCGGAAAGCTGAGCGGGAAGATGGTCGAGACGCTTGCCCAGACCGAGCTGTTCCAGTAGCGCCTTCGCCTGCGTGCGGCTTTCGCGACTCTTTTCACCGCGTAACAGCGCCGGGAGTTCGACGTTTTCCAGCGCATTCAGGGTCGGGATCAGCATAAAGGACTGAAAGACAAAACCGATATGACGCGCACGCAGCGCGGCCCGCGCCTCTTCATCAAGCTGGTGCAACGGTTGTCCAACAAGGTGGACTTCGCCGCTGCTGCCGTCGTCCAGTCCGGCCAGGATCGCCAGCAGCGTGGACTTCCCGGAACCGGATTCACCAATCAGCGCGATGGTTTCGGCGCGTTTGACAACGAGTTCAACTCCGGTAAGGATTGAAAGCTCCTGCTCCCCCTGACCGACGGACTTCTTAAGACGATGAACTTCAACACTGTTTTCCGCTGGCATTTGCCCTTCCTGTTTTTGATGCTGATGACCTTCCGCGCGGCGGCAGCGGACACGTTACTGATTCTCGGCGACAGCCTGAGCGCAGGCTATCGCATGGCGGCCAGCGCGGCCTGGCCCGCTCTGCTCAATGATAAATGGCAGAGCAAAACGTCTGTGATTAACGGCAGCATCAGCGGCGATACTTCGCAGCAGGGGCTGTCGCGCCTGCCTGCGCTGCTCAAGCAGCATCAGCCGCGCTGGGTGCTGGTTGAACTGGGCGGTAATGACGGCCTGCGCGGCTTCCAGCCTCAGCAAACCGAGCAAACGCTGCGCACCATTCTGCAGGATATCAAGGCGGCAAACGCCCAGCCGCTGCTGATGCAAATTCGCCTGCCAGCCAACTATGGTCGTCGGTATAATGAGGCCTTTAGCGCGATCTACCCTAAGCTTGCCAAAGAGTTTGATATTCCGCTGCTGCCATTTTTCATGGAAGAGGTCTATCTCAAACCCCAGTGGATGCAGGACGACGGTATCCACCCCAATCGCGATGCGCAGCCGTTTATTGCCGACTGGATGGCAACGCGGCTGGCTCCTTTAGTTAAACATGACTCGTAATTCAGCGGAGTTCCCGACAGGTAAAGTTATGCAAAAATCGGTCTTAATAACAGGATGTTCCAGCGGAATTGGCTTAGAAAGCGCACTCGAGCTGAAGCGCCAGGGATTTCGGGTGCTGGCGGCCTGCCGCAAGCCTGACGATGTCGAACGCATGAACGGGCTGGGCTTCACCGGCATACAGCTGGATATGGACTTGCCGGAGAGCGTTGAACGCGCCGCCGACGAGGTGATAGCCCTGACCGACGGCCGTCTGTACGGTCTCTTTAATAATGCCGGTTACGGCGTGTATGGCCCGCTGGATACGCTCTCGCGCGAAACGCTGGAGAAACAGTTTTCGACCAATTTCTTCGGCGTCCATCAGCTCACCATGCGTCTGCTCCCCGCGATGCTGCCGCACGGTGAAGGGCGCATCGTGATGACATCGTCAGTGATGGGGCTGATTTCCACCCCGGGACGCGGCGCCTACGCCGCCAGCAAATATGCGCTGGAAGCCTGGTCCGATGCCCTGCGCATGGAGCTGCGCCACAGCGGCATTAAGGTCAGCCTGATTGAACCCGGCCCGATCCGCACCCGCTTTACCGAAAACGTGAACCAGACCCAGGCGGATAAACCGGTCGAGAACCCCGGCATTGCCGCACGTTTTACCCTCGGGCCAGAGGCGGTTGTGGCCAAAGTGCGCCATGCTTTTGAGAGTGAGCATCCGAAAATGCGCTATCCGGTGACGCTGGTCACCCATGCCGTAGGCTGGTTAAAACGCCTGCTCCCGGGCCGGATAATGGACAAAATTTTGCACGGCTGAGTTGAAGCGACGACGCGCATCCCCATGTAAAGAGTAAACCGATAAAAGAGAAGGCCGCATGTCCGTACAGAATATCGTCAATATTACTGAAGCTAACCTGCAACAGACCCTTGAACAGTCGATGACCAAACCGGTCCTGTTCTACTTCTGGTCTGAACGCAGCCAACACTGCCTGCAGCTGACGCCGGTACTGGAAAGCCTTGCCGCGCAGTACAATGGTCAGTTCATTCTCGCTAAGCTGGACTGTGACGCCGAGCCGATGGTGGCGTCGCAGTTCGGTCTGCGCGCCATTCCAACCGTCTATCTGTTCCAGAACGGCCAGCCTGTTGATGGCTTCCAGGGACCACAGCCGGAAGAGGCTATCCGCGCCCTGCTGGATAAGGTGCTGCCGCGCGAGGAAGAGCTGAAAGCGCAGGAAGGCATGGCGCTGATGCAGGAAGGCAAATACGACGAGGCGCTGCCGCTGCTCAAAGAGGCGTGGCAGCTGTCGAACCAGAACAGCCAGATTGGCCTGCTGCTGGCGGAAACGCAGATCGCCCTGCACCGTTCAGAAGACGCGGAAGCCGTGCTCAAGACGGTTCCAATGCAGGATCAGGACACCCGCTATCAGGGTCTGGTTGCCCAGATTGAGCTGCTGAAACAGGCGGCGGACACCCCGGAAATTCAGCAGCTGCAGCAGCAGGTTGCCGACAACCCGGCGGATGCCGCGCTGGCAAGCCAGCTGGCGCTGCAGCTGCACCAGGTAGGGCGTAACGAAGAGGCGCTGGAGCTGCTGTTCAGCCATCTGCAAAAAGACCTGGCCGCCGCAGACGGTCAGGCGCGTAAGATGTTCCAGGAGATCCTGGCCGCGCTGGGCACCGGCGATGCGCTGGCGTCGAAGTATCGTCGCCAGCTGTACGCGTTGCTCTACTAAAAAAATGCCCGGTGGCGCTAACGCTTACCGGGCCTACACAACAGGCTTAACCCGCTTTTTTTAGCTGTGTGACCACTAGCTGGTGTCGCGCGTTGTAAAACTTCCGGTAGGTTAAGTAACAGGCAATGATGGTTGACAGGCTTGCCGTGGAAAGCAGCATAAACGTCACCATGATCTGATACTTAATCGCTTTTACCGGATCGATACCGGCAAAAATCAGCCCCGACATCATGCCCGGCAGGCTCACCAGCCCCACCGTTTTGGCTGAATCTACGGTAGGGATCAGCGATGAACGAATGCTCTCGCGGATAAGTCGCGCCGAGGCCACTTTTGGCGTCGCCCCCAGGCTTAACTTCTCCTGCAATTGCTGCTGTTCACTGCTGAAACGCTGGCCGAGATTGTTATAACAGAGCCCAACGGCCACCATGGCGTTCCCCGCAATCATCCCGGAGATGGGGATCACCTGCATCGGCGTAAACTCAATCGAGCCGGAGAGCACCAGCACCGCCAGGGTGAGCGCCGTCCCGGTGGTAATCGCGATAAACGACGAAATGAACGCCTTATCAATGTACTTACTGCGCTTTTGCGCATTCCACGCCGCGTTAAAGCAGATAAAGAGCACCATCAGCAGCGTCAGCACCGCGTGGTTAACGTTGAAGATATACTTCAGCACATAGCCGACGATGATGAGCTGAACCACCGCGCGGCAGATGCTCCACACAATATCTTTTTCCAGCCCCAGCTTTTCCCGGTAGCTGACGACGATAGCAATCAACACCAGCACCATCGAAAACGCCAGTGATTCATTGGTTATGTTGTGTTCACCCACGGTCCGCCTCCTGCATTTTCCCACCGTGCGGCTGGAGCGTAATCACGTCGTCCGCATGGGTAATTTCGTTTGAGTCGTGCGTCACCCACAGCACGGCGATTTTCTGCTCGCGGGCGTAACGATGAATAATCTCGTTGACGTTGCGTTTGTTGACGTCATCGAGCGCGCTGGTAATTTCGTCCAGCAGCAACACTTTCGGTAAAAACTGCAGATTACGGATCAGCGAGACGCGCTGCTTCTCTCCGCCTGATAGTTCATTAATGGATTTGGTGAGCGTCTCCTGCGCCAGGCCAAAGCGCGCCAGATCGCTCTGGAATTTTTCCGGCTCCGGCGTTTTATTGCGGATTTGCCACGGGAAAATCAGGTTGTCATAAACCGTCTCGCCAAAAAGCACTGGCGTTTGCACGCTATAAGAGACCTGCTGACGATAGCTCTCCGGGGACAGCGTCGCGATATCCTGTCCTTCAAACAGAATGGTTCCCTCCGTGGGGCTTAGCAGTGAAGCCACAATTTTCAGTAACGTGCTTTTACCGCAGCCTGACGGCCCCGTTATCAGCTTGAACTCACCGGGAAAAAGTCTAAACCCGACGTGTTGAAGGATCGTGTTATTTCCCACACGAAAGCCGACATCCTTAATCTGCAATACTGCATTTTCGTTGTTCATATTTTTTCCAGTAACCCCTGAGCGTTATTAGCATAATCCGCGCCGCACGCTCGTCACAACGCGTTTTAGCCGCTCCCTTTCCCGTCATGACTTCCCATTGTGTTTAACCAGTGTTCATTAGACATGCTTTACACTTTCGCTTTACCGTTTACGGCGTGACCTTAGCGACACTTGCGCATCGCTGGTTTAGAACATCCGGTAAAGTGGTGTTAAGCTCTGCCCGCAACACAATAAGGAAGTACCAGAATGACTAATATTCACACTTTTTATGAGTTTTCTGAACTTGAACCCGGCGTGAAAACCATCGATCAGCTTCTTGCCGCTATTGCTTCAGAATCCATTACGGCTTATGTGTTTGGCGGGGAGCTTGTCCGGTTTGTTAAGGGCCTGCTGAAAATGAAGCCGGTCATTCAGCTCAAGAATTGCCGCTTTGCGTTTGATAACGGTACTCGCTTCGTTGAAATCGACGGCAAAGGGAATGTTAAAGAGTTCGAACCCGGCAAGGTTCCGGCCTGGTTCCAGTCTCCCGGTGAATTTGCCCGCGGCCAGTGGCTGGTGAACCATGATTTTGCCGATCTCATGACGCCGGAGTTTATCCGCGCGTTTATCGAACGTTTCCCGGACGTGAATAAAAGACGCGAACACGCTAATCTGCTGTTCGATCTGCAGCTCAACAAGATGGTGCCCGCGCAGCCTGCGGCGAAAAAAACAGGCAATATCCAGGGCAAAACGACAAAACCCAAAGTCACCGATCTGCAGTCTTTCGAGCTCTTCGGCCAGTTTTATGCGCGCATGAAAGCGGCAGTCTTTGCAGACCAGTTCCCGACGCTGCAAATCCTGACGGGACATGAAGCCGTCAACGAAGCGCCTACCTCACTGAAAGGTGCGGTACGCACCTGGTTCAAAGGGATCACCGGCCAGCTTCCGCCGAACAACAAGCGCGTGGGCGCGGGCAATGCGGAACTTTTTTGCGCGCCAATCCGCGAGCAGCTGCGTCAGGTAGAGGAAATCGGGCTGGAGACCTTCTACCACGGCCTGTCGAAAGCTATCGCTGACGCGGGTGAGGATGCGCTGATCGCTGATTTTACCTACAGCTACCACTAACGCTCTGCCCCGCCCCACGGGCAGGGCGAATTTTAACCCGTTAACCGATATACTTACGAACAGTACATATCCCTTTTCTCTTATCAAAGCATGCAAAACAGGAGGTTTTTATGCTCATCGTTGTTCCTGTCCTTATTTTCGTTGCGCTGGTTATTGTGGGCGCAGGTGTCAAAATTGTTCCTCAGGGTTACCAGTGGACCGTTGAGCGGTTCGGTCGCTATACCAACACGCTGCAGCCCGGATTAAGCCTGATTGTCCCGTTTATGGACAGAATTGGTCGCAAGATCAATATGATGGAACAAGTGCTGGATATCCCTTCTCAGGAAGTGATCTCCAAAGATAACGCCAACGTTACCATTGATGCCGTCTGCTTTATTCAGGTCATTGATGCGCCGAAAGCGGCGTATGAGGTGAGCAACCTGGAGTTGGCGATCGTCAACCTGACGATGACCAACATCCGTACCGTGCTCGGCTCGATGGAGCTGGACGAGATGCTCTCCCAGCGCGACAGCATCAATACCCGCCTGCTGCACATTGTTGATGAGGCCACGAACCCGTGGGGGATCAAAGTCACCCGTATTGAGATCCGCGACGTGCGTCCACCGGCGGAGCTGATCGCCTCCATGAACGCCCAGATGAAGGCCGAACGTACCAAGCGCGCCTATATTCTGGAAGCCGAAGGGGTGCGTCAGGCGGAGATCCTGAAAGCGGAAGGGGAAAAACAGTCGCAGATCCTGAAAGCGGAGGGCGATCGTCAGTCCGCGTTCTTACAGGCGGAAGCGCGTGAACGTTCCGCAGAAGCGGAAGCCCGTGCGACGCAGATGGTCTCCGAGGCGATTGCCGCCGGTGATATTCAGGCCGTGAACTACTTCGTCGCGCAAAAATATACCGATGCGCTGAAAGAGATTGGCTCCGCGAACAACAGCAAAGTGGTGATGATGCCGCTGGAGGCCAGCAGCCTGATGGGCTCTATCGCCGGTATTGCCGAGCTGATCAAAGACAGCGGAAACGAGCGTAAAAAATGATTGAGCTGATTGTTGCACATCCTCACGCCTTCTGGCTAAGCCTGGGTGGCTTATTGCTGGCGGCGGAGATGCTGGGCGGCAACGGCTACCTGCTCTGGAGCGGTGTTGCCGCCGTCATTACCGGCCTTCTGGTCTGGATCCTTCCTCTGGACTGGACGTGGCAGGGCGCACTGTTTGCCGTGCTCACGCTGGTGGCCGCGTGGCTGTGGTGGCGCTGGCTAAACCGGCGGGTTAAGGAGCAGAAGCCGCTGGACGCGCACCTTAACCAGCGCGGACAGCAAATTGTCGGCAAGCGTTTTACGCTCGACAGCGCGCTGGTGAACGGGCGCGGGCACATGCGGGTGGGCGACAGCTCGTGGCCCGTGGTGGCCGACGACGACCTCAGCGCCGGCACGCGGGTTGAGGTCATTGCGGTGGAAGGCATTACGCTGCGGGTGAAAGCCTGCTAAGCGTGGGTTTTGCGGTGACAGCAGCCGGCAAGATTATCGATAATCGGGCAGTCGGCGCTGTCATCCCCCGGACAGGATTCCGCCAGCTGCAACAGCTGTTCGCGCATCGCCTGTAGCTCGATGATGTGGCGTTCAATCTCCGCCACTTTTTCCAGCGTGCGTTTTTTCACGTCGGCGCTGTGGCGCTTCGGATCGTTAAACAGGTTAACCAGCTCGCCGCACTCTTCCAGGTTAAACCCCACCTGTCTTGCCTGGCGCAGCAGCGTCAGTTCATCCAGATGCAGCTGCGTGTAGCTGCGGTAGCCGTTTTCACTGCGTAGCGGCGGTGTCACCAGCCCTTTCTCTTCATAAAAGCGAATCGCTTTGCTGGTTAAGCCGGTTTTTTTCGCAACGTCACTGATATTCACATTTCCCCCTTGACCTTCCCCTTGATGGAAGGTTTAACCTTCATAACAGTTAGCGAAAAGCGTTACTCCGGTCAACAACTGACCAATATATTATACGGGAGTTTTGTTATGTCTCACACTATCGACCTGACGCTGGACGGCCTCTCCTGCGGCCACTGCGTCAAACGCGTTAAAGAAAGCCTGGAACAGCGCCCTGATGTGGAAAGCGCTGACGTGACTATCGATCATGCCGCCGTGACCGGCAGCGCCAGCGCCGACGCGCTGATTGATACCATTAAACAGGCCGGTTACGGGGCGGAGTTAAGCCACCCAAAGGCTAAACCGCTGGCAGAGTCATCATCCCCGTCGGAAGCACTGACAGCGGCCACTCCTGAGCTTCCGGCAGCTGATGATATTGATGACAGCCAACAGCTGCTGATCAACGGCATGAGCTGCGCCAGCTGCGTCTCCCGCGTGCAGAATGCTCTGCAAGCCGTACCGGGCGTCGCGCAGGCACGGGTTAACCTTGCGGAGCGTACTGCGCTGGTGATGGGCAGTGCCTCCGCCGCAGATTTAGTACAGGCCGTGGAAAAAGCGGGCTACGGGGCGGAGGCCATCGAAGATGATGCCGAGCGCCGCGAACGCCAGCAGGAAACGGCTATTGCCACCATGAAGCGCTTCCGCTGGCAGGCGATCGTCGCCCTGCTGGTCGGTATTCCGGTGATGGTGTGGGGCATGATGGGTGACAACATGATGGTCACCGCAGACAACCGCACGCTGTGGCTGGTGATTGGTTTAATTACCCTTGCGGTCATGGTCTTTGCAGGTGGGCATTTTTATACCAGCGCCTGGAAGAGCCTGAAAAACCGCACGGCGACGATGGATACGCTGGTTGCGCTCGGTACCGGCGCGGCGTGGCTGTACTCCATGAGCGTGAACGTCTGGCCCCAGTGGTTCCCGATGGAAGCCCGCCATCTCTATTATGAAGCCAGCGCGATGATTATCGGCCTGATTAACCTGGGCCACATGCTGGAAGCGCGCGCCCGTCAGCGCTCCTCGAAAGCGCTGGAACGCTTGCTCGATTTAACCCCGCCGACGGCCCGCGTGGTCACGGACGATGGGGAAAAAAGCGTCCCGCTGGCGGAGGTACAGCCGGGCATGACGCTGCGCCTGACCACCGGCGACCGGGTGCCCGTCGACGGTGAAATCACCCAGGGCGACGCCTGGCTGGATGAAGCGATGTTGACCGGGGAGCCGATCCCCCAGCAAAAATCACAGGGCGACGCGGTCCATGCGGGTACGGTAGTGCAGGACGGCAGCGTGCTGTTTACCGCCAGCGCCGTCGGTAGCCATACCACCCTTTCGCGCATTATTCGCATGGTGCGCCAGGCGCAGAGCAGCAAGCCGGAAATCGGCCAGCTTGCTGATAAAATCTCGGCCATTTTTGTGCCGGTGGTGGTCGGCATTGCCCTGCTGAGCGCGGCTATCTGGTATTTCTTCGGCCCGGCACCGCAGATTGTCTACACCCTGGTCATCGCCACCACGGTGCTGATCATCGCCTGTCCGTGCGCTCTTGGTCTGGCGACGCCGATGTCGATTATCTCCGGCGTGGGCCGTGCCGCCGAGTTTGGCGTGCTGGTCCGTGATGCGGATGCCCTGCAGCGGGCGAGCACGCTGGATACGATTGTGTTTGATAAAACCGGCACGCTAACCGAGGGCAAACCGCAGGTTGTGGCCGTGAGCACCGCTGGCATTGCGCAGGAGGACGCGCTGCGCCTTGCCGCCGCGCTGGAGCAGGGTTCCAGCCACCCGCTGGCCCGCGCCATTCTCGATAAAGCGGGCGATGCAGACCTTCCGCAGGTCAGCAATTTCCGCACCCTGCGCGGGCTCGGCGTCAGCGGTGAAGCCGACGGCCACGCGCTGCTGCTGGGTAACCAGGCGTTGCTCAATGAAAACGGTGTTGATACCTCCGGGCTGGAAAGCGAGCTGAAAGCGCAGGCCTCTCAGGGCGCCACCCCGGTTCTGCTGGCGGTGGATGGCAAAGCCGCCGCGCTGCTGGCCGTGCGCGATCCGCTTCGCCAGGACAGCGTGGACGCCCTGCAGAGACTGCACCGCGCGGGCTATCGTCTGGTGATGCTGACCGGGGATAACCCGACCACCGCCAACGCCATAGCGAAAGAAGCCGGAATTGATGAGGTGATTGCGGGCGTTCTGCCGGACGGCAAAGCGGACGCCATCAAGAAACTGCAGAGTCAGGGTCGTCAGGTGGCGATGGTGGGTGACGGTATCAACGATGCCCCGGCGCTGGCTCAGGCGGACGTGGGGATTGCCATGGGCGGCGGGAGCGATGTCGCCATTGAAACCGCCGCCATCACGCTGATGCGCCATAGCCTGATGGGCGTTGCCGACGCGCTGGCTATTTCGAAAGCTACGTTGCGCAACATGAAGCAGAACCTGCTGGGGGCGTTCGTCTATAACTCGCTCGGTATTCCGATTGCCGCCGGGATTTTGTGGCCGCTAACCGGTACCCTGCTGAACCCGGTAGTCGCGGGTGCGGCGATGGCGCTCTCCTCCATTACCGTAGTGAGCAACGCCAACCGTCTGCTGCGGTTTAAACCGAAGGATTGAACCTTGTACCCGTACGCGCTAGCATGAACCTTTCCGGTCATGGAGCGCGTATGGGTCTGTTTAATCGTCTAAAAACATCGTTTCGCGCCCTCTTTCCTCGCCGTTACGCCTGGCCCGGTCTGGATATCTCGCTCCCCGGCGGGCAGCACCTGCACCTGGTCGGCAGCATCCATATGGGCACCCAGGACATGTCTCCCCTGCCACCCGGCCTGATAAAACGGCTGAAGCATGCCGACGCGCTGGTTGTTGAGGCGGATATTTCGGGTCATGAGTCGCCGTTTGCCGGGCTCGAGAGCGATCTCACGCTGGCGGAACGTCTGGATGAAACCCAGCTTGCGGAACTGACGCGCGTCGCGGATGAAACCGGCGTGTCGCTCTCCATGATTGACACTCTGCCGCTCTGGCAAATCGCGATGGTATTGCAGGCCACGCAGGCTCAGCGTCTGGGCCTGCGCGGTGACTACGGCATTGATTACCAGCTGCTGAACGTGGCGCGGGCACGCCGTATGCCCATCATCGAGCTGGAAGGAACGGACAGCCAGATTGCGCTCCTGCGCCAGCTTCCTGACGACGGTCTGATGCTGCTGGATGATACCCTGACCCACTGGCACACTAACGCGCGTCTGCTGCAGACCATGATTGGCTGGTGGCTGGATGCGCCGCCCGCGGACGGTAAGCTGGCCTTACCGTCGACGTTCAGTGAATCGCTGTACGATGTGCTGATGAATGCGCGCAATAAAACCTGGCGGCAGACGCTGCATGCGTTGCCTGCGGGGCATTACGTGGTGGCGGTTGGGGCGTTACATTTATACGGCGAAGGGAATTTGCCGTCGCTGCTGAAATAAAAAAATGGCCAATATCTCTATTGGCCCGTCAAAGAGGAATTTCATCGTTTTTATTATACCGAAGTGACCTTCGGCTGAGCCGATTGTCGCTCAAAGTGACCATCACTGCCAACACTATTGCGCAAGATGGTGCTATTTTTTAGACAAACGTCAGGCGTATGCTGTTGGCATGATTTGTCTGTCGTAAGAAGGATAGCTATGACTCCCGCCGTTAAATTACTCGAAAAAAACAACATTTCTTTCCGGATCCACACCTACGATCACGATCCGAATGAAACCAACTTTGGTGATGAAGTGGTGCGCAAACTGGGTCTGAACGCGGACCAGGTCTACAAAACGCTGTTGGTCGCGGTGAACGGCGATATGAAGCACCTCGCCGTGGCGGTAACGCCCGTTGCCGGACAGCTCGATCTCAAAAAAGTGGCGAAGGCGCTGGGGGCGAAAAAGGTGGATATGGCGGACCCGATGGTTGCACAACGCACCACGGGCTACCTGGTCGGCGGGATCAGCCCGCTCGGACAGAAAAAACGTCTGCCGACGCTGATCGATGCGCCTTCGCAGGCGTTTGAGACGATCTATATTTCGGGCGGCAAACGCGGGCTGGATATTGAACTGGCCGCGGGCGATCTGGCGAAAATGCTGGACGCGAAGTTTGCGGATATTGCGCGCCGGGATTGAGAAAATTGCCCGGTGGCAGCTGCGAGGTAAAAGCAAAACGGTAACAGGCGTTACCGTTTTTTGTGTTCGCGCCCTCTCCCACGGGGAGAGGGTTGGGGTGAGGGCATCAGGCCGCACACCACTACTGCCAGCTCACCTCACCTTTCGGCTCGTAGGCATTCACGTCAATCGGCGAATTCTGCTCGATGAACTGCTTCAGCACTTCCGCATCGATAAAGCCGGTATTTACGTAGCCCGGTTTATTATCGATATGCGGATAGCCGTCGCCGCCGGTGGCGTTAAAGCTTAATGTCGCCAGACGGTAGGTTTTCGCCGGGTCAACCGGTTCGCCTTTGATTTTCAAATCGTTGAGCTTACCGTCCTTCGCCACAAAGCTGACGTTAGCGAACTGTGGATAGGCACCCGAGTCCGGCTTCATCTGCGCCACGGCCGTCAGATAGTCAATCACCTCTTTCCCGCTCATGTCCGCATAGACCACCAGGTTACCGAACGGCTGCACCTTCAGCACGTCTTTATAGGTGATATTCCCGCCTTCGATGGAGTCACGAATACCGCCACCGCTCATGACGCCAAAGTCAGCGCCAGTGCGCGCCATCTGCGCGGCCAGCACCAGGTGGCCCATGTTGGTCTGCACGAAGCGGACTTTACTGCGGTCCCCTTCCAGGCGGCCGTTCAGCGTGCCGATCTTCACGTCCAGCTGCGCCTTGCCTTTGTTCTGGAACGGCGTCAGCAGGGAGAGCATCTGCTGGTTTTCGGCGATCTCTGGGGTATAAAGTACGCGCTCACTTTTCCCGTCCGGGTAGGTCACTTTCTTCTTCAGGTTGACCGGAATGAGCTGATAATGCACCAGCTTCATCTCGCCGTTGCGGAACTCAAAGTCCGCCCGCCCCACGTATTTACCCCACTCGTGCGCCTGCACAATCCAGATCCCGTTCTGACGGTCCGGCGCGCACGGTGTGCCCGGCACGTAGTCCACCTGCTTTTTGTTCTCCGACGCCATGCACACCGGATCCTGTGAGTGACCACCCACAATCATTGCCAGCGAACCTGCCGGCAGGCTGCGCGCCATCTCCACGTCGCCCGGCGCATTGGAGCCGTGCTCGCCGTTATCGTAGTGTCCCATGTGGGTAGCGGCGATAATCACGTCCGGCTTTTCGTTCTGCTGCAGCTCCTGAATTACCAGCTTCGCTTCGTCTGCCGGTTTGCGGAATTCGATATCGGTGAAGAACTCAGGGTTGCCAATTTTCGCCGTATCGTCGGTGGTTAAACCGATGACCGCGATCTTCAGATCCTGACGCTTAAACAGCGCCCACGGCTTAAACAGACGTTCGCCGGTACTTTTCTGATAAATATTGGCAGAGAGGAACGGGAATTTGGACCACTTCTCCTGCTGGCGCAGCACGCTCAGCGGGTTATCAAACTCGTGGTTGCCGACGGCCATCGCGTCGTAACCGATTAGATTCATGCCGCGGAAATCGGGTTCAGCGTCCTGTAAATCGGATTCCGGTACGCCGGTATTAATATCTCCACCGGACAGCAGCAGCACGCTGCCGCCCTGGGCCGCCACCTCTTTGCGAATGCCGTCCACCAGCGTTTTTTGCGCCGACAGGCCATATTCGCCGTATTCGCTGCGCCAGAAATGACCGTGGTGATCGTTGGTATGCAGGATGGTGATTTTATAGGTTTTATCTTTTTCATACGCCTGCGCGGGCAGGCTTACCAGACCCCATGCGGCAATAAGCGCCAGCGCGACGCCCCGCTTCATTAACTTCATCTTCTCTCTCCCTGACCAATAGACAAAGGCAAAAATTACAGTGACTAACAAGAATAGACAAATAAGTTTTCAGAATTGCGACTTTCTTCAAATGTCACGGACGGGTATGTTAGTCGGATAATAATTACTCCCTGCATCTCTAATAACAAATCGACGTGGTATTTATGGCAATCAGTGAATCAACCCAGCCCGTCCAGGGCGCTCCGGCGTCGCCGCCGAAATCGCGCACTTCCTTTAAAGTTTTAGGCGCAATCAGTCTCTCGCACCTGCTCAACGACATGATCCAGTCGTTGATTCTGGCAATTTATCCGCTGCTGCAGTCCGAATTTTCGTTAACCTTTGTACAGATCGGGATGATTACCCTGACCTTCCAGCTGGCCTCTTCGCTGCTGCAGCCGGTGGTGGGCTACTGGACGGATAAATATCCGATGCCGTGGTCGCTGCCGATAGGCATGTGCTTTACCTTAAGCGGGCTGGTGCTGCTGGCCATGGCAGGCAGTTTTGAAGCGGTTCTGCTCGCCGCCGCGCTGGTGGGGACCGGCTCGTCCGTCTTCCATCCGGAGTCCTCGCGCGTGGCGCGTATGGCCTCCGGTGGCCGTCACGGGCTGGCGCAGTCACTCTTCCAGGTGGGTGGTAACTTCGGTAGCTCCCTCGGCCCGTTGCTGGCGGCGGTGATTATCGCCCCGTACGGCAAAGGCAACGTAGCGTGGTTTGTGCTGGCTGCCCTGCTGGCGATTGTTGTACTGGCACAGATCAGCCGCTGGTACGCCGCTCAGCATCGCGTAAACAAGGGCAAACCTGTAGCGAAGGTTAACAATCCCCTCCCGCGTAATAAGGTTATTCTGGCCGTATCGGTACTGCTGGTGCTGATTTTCTCGAAATACTTCTATATGGCGAGTATCAGCAGCTATTACACCTTTTATCTGATGCAAAAATTCGGATTATCGGTACAAAACGCGCAGTTCCACCTGTTTGCCTTCCTCTTCGCGGTGGCTGCAGGAACGGTAATTGGCGGGCCCGTTGGCGATAAAATCGGGCGTAAATACGTGATTTGGGGCTCTATCCTCGGCGTAGCGCCGTTTACTCTTATTTTGCCCTACGCCAGTCTGGAATGGACCGGGATTTTGACCGTGATAATTGGTTTTATCCTCGCATCCGCGTTTTCCGCCATCCTGGTCTATGCTCAGGAACTGCTGCCCGGACGTATCGGTATGGTTTCCGGGCTCTTTTTCGGCTTCGCCTTTGGTATGGGTGGCCTTGGGGCAGCGGTGTTAGGGATGGTTGCGGATCATACCAGCATCTTCCTGGTCTATAAAATCTGCGCTTTCCTGCCACTTCTGGGGATGTTGACCATATTCCTGCCTGATAACCGCCATAAAGCCTGATATACGTGCCGCCAAAGTTTTACTTTGGCGGCGCATCCCCCTGATGCCATAAGGCTCTCCTCCCCCTCGTCCCTGTGAATGTAGCAAAATGCGCTTTTTTGAGTACTTATTGCCGTTTTATTCAAACTTCAACAATTATTCATAAACATAATCACGAAAATTGTCATAAACTGTTACTCGGTTTTTGGTTTTCGCCAAAAAGGAACACCCACAACGAAAGGAGACGGAATGCACCACGCCACACCGCTTATCACCACCATTGTTGGTGGACTTGTGCTCGCTTTTATCCTCGGCATGATTGCCAATAAACTGCGTATTTCTCCTCTTGTCGGCTATTTACTGGCGGGTGTGCTGGCGGGTCCGTTTACGCCTGGCTTCGTAGCGGATACCAAACTGGCACCGGAACTGGCGGAACTGGGCGTGATTCTGCTGATGTTTGGCGTCGGTCTGCATTTTTCCCTGAAGGATTTGATGGCGGTAAAGTCGATCGCCATACCCGGAGCGATCGCCCAGATAGGGGTGGCGACGCTGCTGGGGATGGCGCTTTCGGCACTCCTTGACTGGTCATTAATGACCGGTATCGTCTTTGGGCTGTGCCTCTCCACCGCCAGTACCGTGGTGCTGCTGCGCGCGCTTGAAGAGAGACAGCTGATAGACAGCCAGCGCGGGCAGATCGCGATAGGCTGGCTGATTGTGGAAGATCTGGTGATGGTGCTGACGCTGGTGCTGCTGCCCGCCGTCGCCGGGATGATGGAAAAAGACAATATCGGCTTCGCCTCGCTGGCGCTCGATATGAGTATCACCATCGGTAAGGTTGTAGCGTTCATCGCCATCATGATGCTGGTGGGCCGCCGTCTGGTGCCGTGGATCATGTCACGCAGCGCGGCAACCGGTTCCCGCGAGCTGTTTACGCTCTCCGTCCTTGCGCTGGCGCTGGGCATTGCCTTTGGCGCCGTCGAGCTGTTTGACGTCTCCTTTGCGCTGGGCGCGTTCTTCGCCGGGATGGTGCTGAACGAGTCCGAGCTGAGCCACCGTGCCGCGCACGATACCCTGCCGCTGCGCGACGCCTTCGCCGTGCTGTTCTTCGTCTCCGTCGGGATGCTGTTCGACCCGCTGATCCTTATTCAGCAGCCGCTGGCCGTGCTGGGTACGCTGGCAATCATCATCTTTGGTAAGTCCGTTGCTGCCTTCTTCCTGGTACGGATGTTCGGCCATTCGCCGCGCACGGCGCTGACCATCGCCGCCAGCCTGGCGCAGATTGGCGAGTTCGCCTTTATTCTGGCCGGTCTGGGGATGGCCCTGAACCTGCTGCCGCAGGCGGGGCAAAACCTGGTGCTGGCGGGGGCGATTCTGTCGATTATGTTGAACCCGGTCTTGTTTGCCCTGCTGGAAAAATACCTCGAGAAGACCGAAACCCTCGAAGAGCAAACGCTGGAAGAGGTAACGGAAGAAGAGAAGCAGATCCCGGTGGATATCTGCAATCACGCCCTGCTGGTGGGCTTTGGCCGCGTCGGCAGCCTGCTCGGTGAAAAGTTGATGGCGCAGGGGATCCCGCTGGTGGTGATAGAAACGTCGCGCACCCGCGTCGACGAACTGCGCGAGCGCGGCATTCGTGCAGTGTTGGGCAATGCGGCGAACGAAGAGATCATGGAGCTGGCGCATCTCGACTGCGCCCGTTGGCTGCTGCTGACTATTCCAAACGGTTATGAAGCGGGTGAGATTGTGGCCTCCGCGCGTGAGAAGTGCCCCGGTATTGAGATCATTGCCCGAGCGCACTATGACGACGAGGTGGACTACATCACCGAGCGCGGCGCGAATCAGGTGGTGATGGGCGAGCGTGAGATTGCGAACACCATGCTGACGCTGCTGACGAAGCCGCCGGCTGAAGAGGCTGTTACGGGGTAATTTGGTGCGGCCGCCTCCCCCCTCACCCCGGCCCTCTCCCCAAAGGGGCGAGGGAGAAAAGACGGTTCCGTGCTATCCCCTCTCCCCTATGGGGAGAGGATCAGGGTGAGGGGTTTTCTTTTACCTGTCCCAATACGCCTCTTCGAGGCTGTCTTCCCGTTCCGGCAGACCGCGGGTTAAGCGCGGTGAATGCTGGTTCAGCACCTGGTAGCTCACGCGGTTCGCATACTTACACACCTGCGCCAGCGACGAATAGGTCAGCCAGCTGAACTTGTGCTTGCTGGAGTTCGGCACGTTGGTTTTGTGGTAGGCGTTCGCGGTAATGTCGTGCAGCAGCGCCGCCAGCGCGCCGTCGCCCGCGCCGTTGGTGTTCATGATCTTCTCTGGCCCGCCCATGTACGGCGCGATGTGAGAGTAGATACGCAGCGGGTTGGCGCAGTCTTTATAACGCATGCCGCGGCTAAACTCGTACTGGTTAAACTCGGCAATCGCGCCCGGCAGTAGCGGGTGCTGAGTTTTGCGTTTGCTCTCTTCTTCCGTAAAACCTGCCATATAGAGCCCAACCGGGCCGGCGGTGCAGAGCACCAGGTCCACCCAGTCCAGCGCTTTATCAGATGCCAGCAGCGGATCGCTCTCGCCGGTCAGCGCTTCGGCCTCTTCTTCGTTCATCGCCAGAATCGAGACGTGCTCTTTCAGGAACGCCTGCCACCACTCCGGGTTATCGGCAATCACGAATTTAGTGCCCAGAGTTAACACCACCGGCACATCGTACTTTTTGGCGTACTCAATCGCCTTCATGGTCGCGTCCGGCATCGGCTCGCCCGGCTTGCAGCGCACCAGGTAGGAGGTCAGCACCAGCGCTGAGGCACCCGCAATCACCTCTTCAGGAATGCTTTCCGCGCGCAGTTTATTCATGTGGCCCGGGCTGATGGCAAACGTACGTTCGCCGGATTCGCCGATCAGCGTAAAGCAGCGGCCAATCGGCCCGTCAACGCCCTGAAGATAGTTCAGGTCGGTACGGCTGGAGGTATTGCACAGGTAACGGTAGGCGTAGCCACCGATTTCGATATTACTGCACATAACGCCGAGCAGCACCGAACGGTCGTCTGCCAGCACCGAGTAGTTGTGCATGGTGTTGCCGATGGTGCCACCGGCGAACTGATGGGTAATCAGGTTTTCGCGCACCAGTTCCTGGTACAGCGCTTCGGCGACGTCGTCTTCAATCACCAGCGAGTGTCCGGCGCTCAGACCGTAACGGGCGACAAACGCATCATCCACTTTCGCTTCAATGTCCACCAGCGTCTGGTCGATACCCACGACCCAGGCCGCGCTGGTTTCATTTTCAGGCTGGATTTGCTGCAGGAGCGGATCGCGAGCATCAACGGGAAAGTAGTGTTTGGATTTGCGTTTACCGGGAAATTTCATGGTCTGAACTGTACGAAGAATATGGGCCGGGAATGGTAGCACAAACCCGGCCCGGAGTGCGATCAGCGGCTGTTCGTCACCAGCGAGACCATCATATCAATATGCTCAGGGGAGTCGTTAAGCGCCGGAATGTATTCGTACTTTTCGCCACCAGCCTCAAGGAAAAATTCCCGGTTTTGTACCGCGATCTCCTCCAGCGTTTCCAGACAGTCTGCCGAGAAGCCCGGCGACATCACCTGAATGTGCTTCACGCCCTTCTCGCCGAGCATTTTGAGGGTTTCATCGGTGTACGGCGTCAGCCACGGCTCGCGGCCAAAGCGCGACTGGAAGGTCATCATCACCTTCTCCGGCGGCAGGCCGAGGGCGGAAACCAGCTCGCGGGTGGTATCGCGGCAGCGCTGCGGGTAATCATCCCCTTCGTTGGCGAAGCGCTGCGGGATACCGTGATAGGAGAGCAGCAGCAGATCTGGCTCGCCGTGCTTCTCAAACGACGCGCGCGCGCTGCTGGCAAGCGCCTTGATGTACAGCTCGTTATCGGCGTAGTCGCGAATAAAGGTCACGCCCGGAATACGGCGGCGGGTCGCCAGAATGCGGGCCAGCTCGTCCCAGACGGCAGCGACCGTGGAGCAGGAGTACTGCGGGTAGAGCGCCAGCACGACGATGTGGTCCACGCCCTGCGCCAGCAGCGCATCGACGGCGCTTTCCAGCGAAGGTTTACCATAGCTCATACCAAGCGCGACGGGCATATCCGGCAGGCGGGCGGCCAGCGCTTTCTCCTGACGACGGCTGTAGACCATCAGCGGCGAGCCCTCCTCCATCCACACGGACTGATAGAGTTTGGCGACGCGCGGAGAACGAATCGGCAGAATGACGCCACGCAGCAGCGGCCACCACAGCAGTCTTGGGGTATCCACGACGCGCGTGTCGCTTAAAAATTGTCGCAGGTAGCGTTTGACCGCCGCTGGAGTAGGTGCTTCTGGAGTGCCCAGATTGGCAAGCAGGATGCCGGTTTTCGCCTGACTCATTCACGCCTCTTAACCATTTGATAGGCTGTCAATTGTAGCGGAAATGCGTTTAAACGAAACCCATTGCTGTAATAGGTAAGATGAGAATTTTTCTCACCCGGGGCTCCGGGTGAGAGAGGTGTGCTTAGCCGAGGATTTTTTCCAGCTCTGCACGTACGTCAGCCACGGCTTTGGTGCCGTCAACTTTCGCGTATTTGGTGTTACCCGCCTGCGCTTCTTTGGTGTAGTAGCCGATCAGCGGTGCGGTCATCTGATGGTATTCCACCAGGCGTTTACGCACGGTCTCTTCCTGATCGTCTTTACGGGTGGTCAGCTCTTCGCCGGTCACGTCGTCTTTGCCTTCAACCTTAGGTGGGTTGAATTTGATGTGGTAAACGCGGCCAGAGGCAGCGTGCACGCGACGGCCAACGATACGGTCAACGATCAGCTCGTCCGGTACGTCGAACTCCAGCACGTAATCCACGTTGATGCCCGCTTCTTTCATGGCGTCAGCCTGAGGAATGGTGCGCGGGAAGCCGTCCAGCAGGAAACCGTTACGGCAGTCTTCCTGCGCAATGCGCTCTTTGACCAGAGCAATAACCAGCTCGTCGGTTACCAGCTTGCCCGCATCCATGATGTCTTTCGCTTGTTTACCCAGCTCGGAGCCAGATTTAACAGCGGCGCGCAGCATGTCACCGGTGGAGATTTGCGGAATACCGTATTTCTCCATGATGAACTGAGCCTGAGTTCCTTTACCCGCGCCCGGAGCGCCAAGCAGAATAATACGCATTGCGAAAATCCCCTCAAAAGTCGTTTCAATTTTTCAAAAGCGCTAAACAATACCACCAGAACGGGCATCGCTCAAGGAAGGCGGGAAGGCTGAAACGGTTAATGGGGGGAGATAATTTGGGATAGTGCGGTTGATTCCCCTCACCCTAACCCTCTCCCCAAAGGGGAGAGGGCAGGGTGAGGGGCTGGTGTTTAATTACGCCAGCAGCAGCGCATTCACACGTTTAATGAACAGGTTAGGATCTTCCAGCGTGCCGCGCTCGGCCAGCAGGGACTGATCCAGCAGCAGTTCAACCCACTCGGCAAAGCGGGCGTCGTCCTGGGTATCCGCCGCGCGTTTCACCAGCGGATGATCCGGATTAAGCTCAAAGATATATTTCACTTCCGGCATCGCCTGGCCCGCCGCCGCGAACAGTTTCGCCATCTGGGTGCTCATTTCGTCCGCATCGGTGGTGACAATGGCTGGCGTGTCGGTCAGACGGTGCGTGAAGCGCACCTCTTTCACGCGGTCGCCCAGCAGGGTTTTCACGCGCTCAACGAACGGCTCCAGCGCCTTCTCGGCTTCTTTGGCACTTTCGTCCACTTCATCCGCCAGCTTATCAATAGACTCGTCGGCTTTGGCGACGGACTGGAACGCCTTACCGTCGAACTCGGTCAGGTAGTTCATCATCCACTCGTCGATGCGGTCAGACAGCAACAGCACTTCGATGCCTTTCTTACGCAGCAGCTCCAGGTGCGGGCTGCTTTTCGCCGCCGCGTAGCTGTCGGCGGTGATGTAGTAGATCTTCTCCTGCCCTTCTTTCATGCGGGAGACGTACTCTTCCAGCGACACGGTCTGCGCGGAGGAGTCGGTATGTGTGGAGGCGAAGCGCAGCAGTTTGGCGATCGTTTCAACGTTCGCAGTGTCTTCCGCCGGGCCTTCTTTCAGCACCAGGCCGAACTGTTTCCAGAAGGTCTGGTATTTTTCCGCATCGTCTTTCGCCAGTTTTTCCAGCATCTGCAACGCACGTTTGGTCAGGGCGTTGCGCAGGTTACGGGTGACGGTGCTGTCCTGAAGAATTTCACGGGAGACGTTCAGCGGCAGATCGTTGGAATCTATCAGACCGCGCACAAAGCGCAGGTAGTTCGGCATGAACTGCTCGGCGTCGTCCATAATGAACACGCGCTGCACGTACAGCTTCAGGCCGTGCTTGTGATCGCGGTTCCACATGTCCCACGGCGCCTGCGCCGGAATGTACAGCAGGCTGGTATACTCCTGCTTACCTTCCACACGGTTGTGGCTCCAGGTCAGCGGGTCGGTAAAGTCGTGGGCGATGTGCTTGTAGAACTCGTTGTATTCGTCGTCTTTGATTTCAGCCTTGTTGCGCGTCCACAGCGCCTGCGCCTTGTTGATTTTCTCCCAGGAAACCACGGTTTCGCCGTCTTTCTCTTCCTGTTTTTCAATCTCAACCGGCAGGGCGATGTGGTCGGAATATTTGCTGATGATGGAGCGCACGCGCCAGTCGTTCAGGAAATCGTCTTCCCCTTCACGCAGGTGCAGGGTGATTTCGGTGCCGCGATCCGCCTTTGTGATGTCATCAACGGTGTATTCGCCTTCCCCTTTGGATTCCCACAGTACGCCGTTCTCAGCGCTGTCGCCTGCCGCGCGGGTGCGCACGGTGACTTTGTCCGCCACGATGAACGCCGAGTAGAAGCCCACGCCGAACTGGCCGATCAGCTGGCTGTCTTTCGCCTGGTCAGAGCCCATGGACTCAAGGAACGCTTTGGTGCCGGATTTAGCGATGGTGCCGAGGTGGTCGATCACCTCGTCGCGGTTCATCCCGATGCCGTTATCGGCGATGGTCAGGGTGCGGTTCTCTTTGTTGAACGAGACGCGCACGCGCAGCTCGCCGTCGCCTTCGTACAGGTCCGGGTTGGACAGCGCGCGGAAGCGCAGCTTGTCCGCCGCATCGGAGGCGTTGGAAATCAGCTCACGCAGGAAAATTTCTTTGTTGGAATACAGGGAATGGATCATCAGGTGCAGAAGCTGTTTTACTTCTGACTGGAAACCACGGGTTTCTTGTCCTTTCATCTAAGTCGACCTCAACAATGCCATTTAATGGGGTTGTAAAACGTTGAGTGAGAGATGGGGATAAGGGGGGAAATTTTCAAGCGGAGGCCGCGCGCGCAGCCTCCGTTTGGTCAGAAAATAATCTTGTGACGTCCGGCCAGAGAGTGTGACAGCGTGGTGCCGTCCACCATTTCCAGCTCGCCGCCCACCGGCACGCCGTGGGCGATGCGGCTGGCGTCAACGCCGTACTGCGAGCACAGTTCAGCGATATAGTTGGCGGTTGCCTCCCCTTCCACCGTCGGGTTGGTGGCGAGGATCACCTCTTTGATGGTTTCGGACTCAAGACGCTGTTCAAGGCGGTCAAGACCGATATCATCCGGGCCAATGCCGTCGAGCGGGGAGAGATGCCCCATCAGCACGAAGTAGCGGCCGGAAAACTGCCCGGTTTGTTCGATGGCGTAGATGTCCGCCGGACTCTCCACCACGCAAATCTGACCGTTTTCCTGACGACGCGGGTTCGTACAGATGTTACATACGTCCTGCTCGGTAAAGGTGCGGCAATCCGCACAGTGACCAATTTCTGACATGGCGCGGGTTAAAGCCTGCGCCAGGCGCATCCCGCCGCTGCGGTCGCGCTGCAATAGCGTAAACGCCATACGCTGCGCCGACTTCGGGCCAACGCCCGGCAGGCAGCGCAGTGCTTCCATTAACTGCGTGAGCAGCGGACTGGTTTGCATCAGAATGGCATCTTGAAGCCCGGCGGCAGCTGCATACCGCTGGAAACAGAAGCCATTTTCTCTTTCTGGGTTTCGTCGATACGGCGTGCGGCATCGTTAAACGCGGCTGCAACCAGATCTTCCAGCATCTCTTTGTCGTCTTCGAGCAGGCTCGGGTCGATTTCAACGCGACGGCAGTTATGCGCACCGTTGATGGTCACTTTGACCAGACCGGCACCGGACTCACCCGTGACTTCCAGCTGAGCGATCTCTTCCTGCATCTTCTGCATTTTTTCCTGCATCTGCTGAGCCTGCTTCATCAGGCCACCCAGACCGCCTTTTCCACCAAACATAGGCTTCTCTCTTCTTTCACGTTTAAGGATTACAACCGTAAGTCAGACTCACGATCAAATGGGGCGAATACTCTCTTCATCCAGATCGGCGTCGAAGAACCGGCGCAGGGTCTGAATGTTGTTATCCGCAATAATCGCCTCGCGCGCCTGCGCGAGCTTCTCTTCATAAATGGCCTGACGCCACTCGAGCGGCGTTTTCACTGCCGGATTATCATCTTCAATGATAGTCAATTCAACCGGCGCGCCCTGTAATGCGGTGAGCGCCTCGGCCAGCGCCTTTTGCGCGCCAGGGGAATTGAGGTGCCGTTGACCCGGACGCAGGTGTAAACGCACCTGATTGCCGTCCTGTTCTTTCCAGGCGTTGAGCGCGACCTGCTCGACCAGCTTCGGCAGCTGGAGTTTGCTGACCTCGGCGGCCCAGGCGTCGCGCGCAATGGACTCTTCGGCAAGCTTCGCAGAAAGCTCCGGCGTTTTCTCATGCTCCAGCGCCTTTTTCAGCGCTTTCGGCGTGGCGACCTCTTCCTTCACCGTTTCGGTGAGGGTAGTTGCCTTCCAGCGGTAAGCCTCTTCTTTCACCGGGGCTTTCTGCTCGAGCGCGGACGGTGCCGGACGCGATTGTACGCGCTCCGTTACCGAGGCCAGTCGTTCAAGCGCGGCGTTGTTCACCGGCCGCGCTCTTCCTGGCGCTGCCGGTTCACTCTTTTTTGGTTTGGTTACTCCCTGCGCACGCTGCAGCTGGCTGCGTGCGGCAAGCACCGAACTGGTGGCATCCGACAGCGGCACGTTTTGCTGTGGCGGCGGCGTCGGCTGCGGTGGCACCTGCTGCGGCGACATCACCGCCGTAGGGGCGACCGGCGCGAAAGACTGCCGCGGCACTTCAGGCTCCGGCAGCGGCATGCGCGGGTGGAACGCCAGCGCGCGCAGCAGCGTCATTTCAACGCCCATTCTGGGGTCCGGCGCGAACGGTAACTCTTTGCGGCCAATCAGCAGCGTCTGGTAATACAGCTGCACATCGGCAGGCGGCACGGTGCGGGCAAGTTCACGCATCCGCTGTTCAATGGCGGCCATATCCGCACCGATGGCGGACGGAGAAAGCTGCAGCATCGCCACGCGGTGCAGCAGGCTGAGCATCTCAACCAGCAGCCCTTCCCATTCGATACCCCGGGCAGCGGCGGCATTCACCTGCGACATCACGCGTTCGCCGTTGGCGGCAACCATCGCTTCGATAAGGGACAGCGCCTGATCGTCATCCAGCGTGCCGAGCATGGTGCTGACCGCCTCGGTGGAGAGCTTGCCGTCACCGCTGGCAATCGCCTGGTCGGTCAGGCTTAGCGCATCGCGCAGGCTGCCGTCCGCCGCACGGGCCAGCAGCTGCAGGGCACGCGGCTCGTGGACGATCTTCTCTTCATCAAGAATGTGCTCAAGCTGAGAGCGGATCTGTTCAACGTCCAGCGCCTTCAGGTGGAACTGCAGGCAGCGCGAGAGGATGGTGACCGGCAGCTTTTGCGGATCGGTGGTCGCCAGCAGGAATTTCACGTGCGGGGGCGGCTCTTCCAGCGTTTTCAGCAGGGCGTTGAAGCTGTGGCGCGACAGCATGTGGACTTCATCGATCAGGTAGACCTTGAAGCGGCCGCGCGCCGGGGCGTACTGCACGTTGTCGAGCAGATCGCGGGTGTCTTCCACTTTGGTGCGCGAGGCGGCGTCGATCTCGATCAGATCGACAAAACGCCCCTGCTCGATCTCCCGGCAGTTATCGCACACGCCGCACGGCGTGGCGGTGATCCCGGTTTCGCAGTTGAGACCTTTCGCCAGCAAACGGGCAATAGAGGTCTTACCGACGCCGCGGGTGCCGGAAAAAAGATAGGCGTGATGGATGCGACCTAGCGACAAGCCGTTCGCCAGGGCCGTCAGCACATGTTCCTGACCGACAACGTCAGCAAAGGTTTGTGGTCGCCATTTACGGGCTAACACCTGATAACTCATGGGCAGGCTCTGCAACGCTGGAAGGTGAATTTATGGAGGGGAATGCTATCACAACCTCACCCATTGAGCGAGGTTGTGAAAACCGGGATTAATGCCCCGGGAATGGCACCAGGCTGTAGCTGGTAATGCCCTGTTTTTCCAGGCGCTGTTCGCCGCCCAGATCGAACAGGTTGATGATGAAGGCCGCGTCGGTCACTTCCCCACCCAGACGACGGATCAGCTTCACGGTCGCTTCAATGGTGCCGCCGGTTGCCAGCAGATCGTCCACCACCAGCACTTTGTCGCCAGGCTTGATGGCATCAACGTGGATTTCCAGCTGATCGGTGCCGTACTCCAGCTCATAGCTCTCAGCGATGGTTTCACGCGGCAGTTTGCGCGGCTTACGCACCGGCACAAAACCCACGCCCATCGCCAGCGCAACCGGTGCGCCGAACAGGAAGCCACGGGCTTCGGTACCTACTACTTTGGTGATCCCGGCGTTTTTATAACGCTCTACCAGCAGTTCAATGCTGAGCGCGTACGCTTTCGGGTCTTCCAGCAAGCTGGTGACATCACGGAAAAGAATGCCAGGCTTTGGATAGTCCTGGATGCTTTTGATGCTGTTTTTCAGATATTCAAGCTGCTGTGCAGTTGCGGTCATCGGTTTGTGCCTAAATGAAACAGTGTTACTCACGGCGCGCAACGAGTCGGTAAAGGTAACAATTGTTTAACCTTTAACCAGGCGCGCCTGTGCTCGAAAACGGTCGAATTTACTGGCTGTACGCAATAATTGCAACAGCCATGATGAAGCTTCAGTGCTTTTGTTGCTTTTCATCAACCACGGGGATCCGCCACATAAAGATAAGCAGGCAGGAGAGGATAAAAAGCAGCAGGATGCGCACCCACATCATTTTCACCAGCCATAATGAAACCGCGAAGGTTATTAAGATCACCGCGATCGCGCGGGGCTTCGCGCCAGGCGGCATGGCCCGATGTTTTTGCCAGTGCCGCAGATAGCCGCCAAACCATGAGCGATAAAGCAGCCAGTGGTGAAAACGCGGCGACGAGCGGGCGAAGCACCAGGCCGCCAGCAGGATAAACGGCGTGGTCGGCAGTAAGGGTAAAAACACACCCAGCGTGCCAAGCACTACCGCGAGCCAGCCAATGATGATTAAAATAGTACGCTTCATAATGCGAATCGTTATCAAACTGAACGGCTACTTTACCACTGGAGAGCGCCTTGAAAACAGCACTGCTTCTTGAGAGGCTGCAAAATCAGCTGATTGCTCTGCGGGAGCAGGCTACACCGCTAGTGGGGCACGCCACGCTGAAGCCGCGCTTTGACCGGCAGCTTTTTCGTACGCGTAGCACCGTCATTCAGGATTATCTTGCCGAGGCGCAGACCAACCTTGACGAGCTTCGCCACGCGGTTGAGAGTGAACAGCAGGAACAGGTGGCGTGGCTTGCGGAGCATCTCACCGAGCAGATCACCGCCCTGCACCGGGAAATCGCCGCCTGGCCGCTGCGCGCCTGGGACAGCGCCTCGCCAGGGCTCGGTAAATGGCAGCGCAAGCGGCTGGAGAACCAGGAGTTCGAGCGTCGTCTGTTTGAGATGAAGCGCGAACGAGAAGTGCGGCTGAATAACAGCGAAACGCTGGAAGAGCAGCAGCTATTGATGCGCGAGATTAGCGCGCTGGAAGGCCGCATCGTCCGCTGCCGTCAGGCGCTGGATGAGATTGAGCGTGTGATTGAACGCCTGACCCGATAAAAGGAACTCAATGATGTCACTGGAAAATGCACCCGACGAGGTCAAGCTGGCCGTCGATTTGATTATGCTGCTGGAGAATCATGCGATCCCGGCGGAGACGGTGCTGAAAGCGCTGGAGATTGTGCGGCGGGATTTTGAGGGGAAACTTCCCCCTCACCCTGCCCTCTCCCCAGAGGGGAGAGGGTAATCGTTCAGGCGGGACCAGGGTCGTCCCCCTTAATCTCGCGCTTCACTTCCGTATGCTCATCCCCTTTCTCATTATGCAGATGAACCTCAAGCTGGTTGAAGGCGATATTAATGTTGTTTTCACGGCACAGACGGTCGATCGCACGGTTCAGTTCATCCACGGTGTAGCTGCGATCGCGCAGTTCACGCACGTACAGACGCAGCTCGTGATCCAGCGTGCTTGGCCCAAAGGTAGTGAAGAATACCGCTGGCGCAGGGTCGTGCATCACTTTCGGATGATCCGCCGCCGCCTTCAGCAGCACCTCTTTCACCTTATCCAGATCCGAGCCGTAGGCCACGCCGAGGCGGATCACCACGCGTGTGGTGGTGTCAGAGAGCGACCAGTTGATCAGGCGCTCGGTCACGAACGCTTTGTTCGGGATGATCACCTCTTTACGGTCAAAGTCGGTAATGGTAGTGGCACGAATACGGATCTTGCTGACCGTGCCGGAGAAGGTACCGATGGTGACGGTATCGCCAATTCGTACCGGACGTTCGAACAGGATGATCAGGCCGGAGACAAAGTTACCGAAGATCTCCTGTAAGCCAAAACCAAGACCGACCGAGAGGGCGGCCGCCAGCCACTGCAGCTTATCCCACGAGACGCCCAGCGAGCCAAAGACCGTCATCGCCCCGACAATGATAATGACGTAATTCAGGATGGTGGTGATGGCGTAAGACGCCCCCTGGCGCAGGTTCAGCCTTGAGAGCACCAGCACTTCCAGCAGACCCGGGAGGTTGCGAATCAACGCCCATGCCACTACCGACGACACCAGCGCAAACAGCAGGCTGCCCATGGTGACGCTTTTCATCACCGCAGCACCGGCTTCAGTGCCGCTGTATTGCCAGAGGGTGATGCTGTCGAGATAGGCGAAGACGGTAATTAAATCAGACCAGATCGCCCAGAACATCACCGCAAACAGGGCAATCATCACCAGCATGGTGATACGCAGCGTCTGCTGGTTGACCTGCTCCAGGGCGATGGTCGGCTCTTCCTGCGGCTCTGCCCCTTCGGCCCCCTCTTTCACCTGATGCTGACGACGTGCAATGGCACGGCGGTAAGCAATGCGGCGGGCCGCGACGCTTAAACCGCGCAGTACGGTCTGATAGAGCAGGTTCCAGACAATCACCAGATAGACCGTCTCGATCCAGCGCCCGGACAGGCGCAGCGTGGTGTAGAAGTAGCCCGTTGCCGTGAGCACCATCAGCGCCAGCGGAATGATCGCCAGCACCGTCACGGTGGCCAGACGAATGTTGTGGGACTCTTTATCACGCCAGCTGTCGCGGCACATCGGCCACATCAGGATCGCAATCAGCAGCAGGTTCAGCAGGATGACCAGTTGGCCCAGCACATCATCCATCAGATGCAGCGGGGAAAGCTCGGAAACCACCGACCAGAAGTGCAGCGGCAGAAGCGCCAGGCTGACGCGCACAATCTGGCGACGCCAGTGGCTGGTCAGCTGCGCCGGCATGTTGAAATGACGCACCGCCACGCCGTCTTTTTCCAGCACCTTCCAGCACACGCCAAACACCAGCCAGAACAGCGCCAGTTTTTTACTGAACGCCCACAGCAGATCGCTGACGTTGAGCTGCATCGTGAGCAGAATCAGGCCCACGGCCAGAATAATCAGACACACCGGCAGGGCGCGAATGAGATCGATCAGAATCGCTTTCGGCGTATGGAGCTGGCTATCGTTGCGCAGTTGCCCCACTTCGGAGGCCAGCTTCGCCTGATATTTTTTGAGCCAGCCCAGACGCCAGCGGATCAGGCCAGCAATCAGCAGCAGCGGTAAGCCCGCCAGGAAAGCAATCATTACCGCAGGCCAGGCTTTCTCCCAGTTCACGGTGATTTTCATGCTCTTAATCTGCGTTTTCAGCGTTTCCGGGAAGGACTTAATCCAGTCCCAGTCCATCGGCTTGTTGCTGTTCACCCAGAAAATTTGCTGCGTCAAAATCTCCTGCAGGCTTTTTGACACGCTGACCAGCTGCTGCTGGTTGATCTGCAGGTTAATGGCCATCATCAGCTGGTTGCCCAGCTGTTTGTTGAGCTGATCGAGCAGCTCGCGACGCATATCCACCACCTGGAGCAGCGCGTCATGCACTTCCGGGTTTACGTCACTGGAGTGCCCTTCTTCAACTTTGGCGACATAGGCATCGCTCTGGAAAAGGGCGTCGCGCTGCTGGTTGACGTCAAACTGTTCCAGACGCAAATCCGCAATGCGGTTGGTCATGTCCTCCAGCTCGTCGGCGGAGGGGAGCGTCTGCTGCTGTTGATAGAGAATACGCGACAGCAGAAGGCTGCCTTTCAGGACCGCAATCTGCTCTTTGATATTGCGTTCTGCCTGCAGCGCGCGATCCAGCCAGTTTTTCACTTTGATATTTTGCTGAACCAGCGAGTTGCCGTTTTCCGTCGCCAGTATCAGGCGCTGGCTGAGCTGGTGGTTAGCCTCAAGCTCCTGCTTCACCAGCGGGTTTGCCTGAATGCGGGCGGTTTCGTCCGGAGAGACGGCTTCCTGGGCGGTTTTTTCCGTCAGGGTCAGGCGTTTGCTGTTTACCGCCTCCTGCAATAGCTGAAGCTGGTGTTCCAGGCGGTTAATATTCGCCGTCACGTAATCACGCTGTTTCTGAAGCGTGTCCTGCAGCACCGTATTCCCTTCCAGGCTTTTACGTTGCTGTTCGATTTGCGCATTGAGCAACGACTGCTGAACCAGCAGCAGGGTTTGCTGGGTTGGGCGTAGCGTGCCTTCCCCTACCGTTGTGCCGTTCAGGCGGTTGCGGATCTGCTGCAGCTGTTGGGACGCGGCGTACATCGCGTTTTGCACACGTTCGGGCTGGGTTTGCAGGGAGACGAGCTGACTATTGTAGGTCGCGAGGTCGGACTGCGCCGTTTGCAGATCGTCGAGCAATTGCGCGACGCGCGATTCCAGCTGGCGTAAGGAGAGCGTGGAGAGCGTCTTGCGCGTTTCGTCGTCGTTATCGACGTCACTCAGCGCGCTCAGCGCTTCCGTAGCCTTACGCATGTTCTCAGGCGCCTGCGCCACCTTCTGACGAAGCTGGGTGGTTTCTGCCTTAACGCGCTCGATTTTATCAATGTTTTCCAGCGTTTCCGTCAGATCCTGCTGGGTGAGTTTCTCCTGAGGAGAGAGCTCTTTTTGTTTGTTCAGGGTGTCGAGCTGCGACTGAATTTCACTGCGCGAGGGAATATCAGTGCTGTTATCTGCGCGGGCCCAGGAAAGCGGCGCGGTAGAGAAGAAAAACAGCATAGCAAAGAGCAATGCAAATACAGGATGTTGCGAGCGATTGATGGGCAGCATAGTTGTGAATAATGTCAGCAGATGACCGAAAATAGTCCGGCGTGAAGAATATCACGCTCCTCGGAAGCAGAATAGCGAGAACGTTCGCCTCTGAGATAAATCCTGGAAAGGGCTCAGGCCGTGGGCGAAGGCGCGTCGCTGCGCAGCGTCGGGCAGAGCTGTAGCATTTCCAGTAAAATCGCCACGTAGCTGCGGGCTTCCTCTTTAAGGTCAAAGGATTGCGGCGCAAAAAGCCAGTTTTCCATCAGACCTGAAATGTAGCTGCGCATCAGGATAGCCGCCCGGCGGGTGAGTAAATTGGCGGGTAACAGCTTTGCCTGCATACACAGGTTCAGGTTCTGTTCGATGCGATCGTAGCTCTCCAGGCTGAGGCTGCGTTGCGCCTGTTGCACCACCGCCATTTCGCCCACGAACTCACATTTATGAAAGATAATTTCCATCATTAATCTGCGACGCTCTTCAACTACCGTTGCTTCAAGGATATATACTAATATTTCTCTCAATACTGAGAGTGGATCGTCGGGGAATTTTGCCCGATACTCACTCTCGAGATCGCTAATGCTGGACTCTGAAAGCTCCCAGATTTCACTGAACAGATCTGACTTGTCTTTAAAATGCCAGTAAATCGCTCCCCGCGTCACACCGGCAGCCTGAGCAATTTGTGCCAGCGAGGTTGAAGAAACACCCTGCTGAGAGAACAAACGTATTGCCACATCAAGGATGTGTTGTCGGGTTTCCAGCGCTTGTTGTTTAGTTTTTCGTGCCATAGGTGGGTGAATTTACAGGAGTCAGATTTACATACATTTGTGAATGTATGTACCATAGCATGACGATAATATAAACGCAGCAATGGGTTTTTAGACTCAGGACCCTTGATCAATTTGAAATCGGACACTCGAGGTTTACATATGAACAAAAACAGAGGGTTAACGCCTCTGGCGGTCGTTCTGATGCTCTCAGGCAGCTTAGCGCTTACAGGATGTGACGACAAACCAGCTCAACAAGGAGCTCAGCAGGCGCCAGAAGTCGGCGTTGTGACACTCAAATCTGAACCTCTGCAGATCACCACAGAATTACCAGGCCGTACAAATGCTTACCGCATTGCGGAAGTGCGTCCTCAGGTTAGCGGCATTATCCTGAAACGTAACTTTACCGAAGGCGGCGATGTGAAGGCCGGTGAGTCTCTGTATCAGATTGATCCCGCGACCTATCAGGCTTCTTATGAAAGCGCGAAAGGTGACCTGGCTAAAGCACAAGCGGCGGCGAAAATCGCTCAGCTGACGCTGAACCGCTACCAGAAACTGCTCGGCACGAAGTACATCAGCCAACAGGATTACGATACCGCCCTGGCAGATGCCCAGCAGGCTAATGCGGCCGTGGTAGCAGCCAAAGCGGCTGTCGAAACTGCACGCATTAACCTGGCCTATACCAAAGTGACCTCCCCTATCAGCGGTCGTATTGGTAAATCTTCCGTGACGGAAGGGGCGCTGGTGCAGAACGGGCAGACCACTGCGCTGGCAACCGTTCAGCAGCTTGATCCGATCTACGTTGACGTGACGCAGTCCAGTAATGATTTCCTGCGCCTGAAACAGGAGCTGGCTAACGGCACCCTGAAACAGGAAAACGGCAAAGCCAAAGTGGAACTGATTACCAACGACGGTATCAAGTTCCCGCAGGAAGGTACCCTGGAATTCTCTGATGTGACGGTCGACCAGACCACCGGTTCCATCACCTTACGTGCGATTTTCCCGAACCCTGACAAGAATCTGCTGCCAGGTATGTTCGTTCGCGCACGTCTGGAGGAAGGAACGAACCCAACCGCACTTCTGGTTCCACAGCAGGGTGTGACCCGTACGCCACGCGGCGATGCGAGCGCACTGGTTGTCGGGGCAGATAACAAAGTCGAAACGCGCAATATCACCGCTACCCAGGCGATTGGCGATAAATGGCTGGTGACGGAAGGTCTGAAAGATGGCGATCGCGTGATTGTTACTGGTTTGCAAAAAGTACGTCCTGGCGCGCAGGTAAAAGCACAGGAAGTGACATCTGACGATAAACAACAAGCTTCGGCCGCTGGCCAGTCAGAACAAACCAAGTCTTAACTTAAACAGGAGCCGTTAAGACATGCCTAATTTCTTTATCGATCGCCCCATATTTGCGTGGGTGATCGCCATTATCATCATGCTGGCCGGGGGACTTGCGATCCTGAAGCTGCCGGTGGCGCAATATCCAACGATTGCGCCACCGGCAGTGACGATCTCCGCAACCTACCCGGGGGCTGATGCGAAAACGGTGCAGGACACCGTCACTCAGGTTATCGAACAGAACATGAACGGTATCGATAACCTGATGTACATGTCCTCAAACAGTGACTCCACCGGTACGGTTCAGATCACCCTGACCTTTGAATCTGGTACGGATGCGGACATCGCGCAGGTTCAGGTGCAGAACAAACTGCAGCTGGCCATGCCGCTGCTGCCGCAGGAAGTACAACAACAGGGTGTGAGCGTCGAGAAATCGTCCAGCAGCTTCCTGATGGTTGTCGGGGTTATCAACACCAACGGCACCATGACGCAGGAGGATATTTCCGACTACGTGGGCGCCAACATGAAGGACGCCATCAGCCGTACTTCAGGTGTGGGTGACGTTCAGCTGTTCGGTTCCCAGTACGCGATGCGTATCTGGATGGATCCGAACAAACTGAACAACTTCCAGCTGACGCCGGTTGACGTGATTAACGCCATTAAAGCGCAGAACGCCCAGGTGGCAGCCGGTCAGTTAGGCGGTACGCCGCCGGTGAAAGGCCAGCAGCTTAACGCGTCCATTATCGCGCAAACCCGTCTGACCTCCGCCGATGAGTTCAGCAAAATTCTGCTGAAGGTGAACCAGGACGGTTCGCAGGTTCGTCTGCGCGACGTAGCCAAAGTGGAACTGGGTGGCGAAAACTACGACATCATTGCGAAGTTTAACGGCAAACCGGCCTCCGGTCTGGGTATCAAACTGGCGACGGGTGCTAACGCCCTGGACACCGCGACGGCGATCCGTGCGGAACTGAAGAAGATGGAACCGTTCTTCCCGTCAGGTCTGAAGATCGTTTATCCGTACGACACTACGCCGTTCGTAAAAATTTCGATTCATGAAGTGGTTAAAACGCTGGTAGAAGCGATCATCCTGGTGTTCCTGGTGATGTATCTGTTCCTGCAAAACTTCCGCGCGACGCTGATCCCAACCATCGCCGTGCCGGTCGTTCTGCTCGGGACCTTTGCCATCCTCGCGGCCTTTGGGTTCTCGATAAACACCCTGACGATGTTCGGGATGGTGCTCGCCATCGGCCTGCTGGTGGATGACGCCATCGTGGTGGTAGAGAACGTCGAGCGTGTTATGGCGGAAGAAGGTTTGCCGCCGAAGGAAGCAACCCGTAAGTCTATGGGCCAGATCCAGGGCGCGCTGGTCGGTATTGCGATGGTACTGTCCGCGGTATTTATCCCGATGGCCTTCTTCGGCGGGTCCACCGGTGCGATTTACCGCCAGTTCTCGATTACCATCGTTTCCGCAATGGCGCTTTCGGTACTGGTGGCATTGATCCTGACGCCAGCGCTGTGTGCCACGATGCTGAAGCCGATTCAGAAAGGCGGTCACGGGGAGCATAAAGGGTTCTTCGGCTGGTTTAACCGCATGTTTGATAAGAGCACGCACCACTACACCGACAGCGTGGGCAACATCCTGCGCAGCACCGGTCGTTATCTGCTGCTCTATATCATCATCGTTGTGGGGATGGCATTCCTGTTTGTTCGTCTGCCAAGCTCGTTCCTGCCAGATGAAGACCAGGGCGTGTTCCTGACGATGGCGCAGCTTCCGGCAGGGGCGTCGCAAGAGCGTACCCAGAAGGTGCTGGATGAAGTGACGGACTACTATCTCACCAAAGAGAAAGCGAACGTTGAATCCGTGTTTGCGGTTAACGGCTTTGGCTTTGCGGGACGTGGTCAGAACACCGGTATCGCCTTCGTTTCTCTGAAAGACTGGGCCGATCGTCCGGGCGATGAGAATAAAGTTGAAGCGATCACGGGCCGTGCCATGGGCACCTTCTCGCAGATTAAAGATGCGATGGTCTTCGCCTTTAACCTGCCAGCGATTGTTGAACTGGGTACGGCGACTGGTTTCGACTTCCAGCTGATCGACCAGGGCGGTCTGGGTCACGATAAACTGACGCAGGCGCGTAACCAACTGTTTGGTGAAGTGGCTAAACACCCTGATCTGCTGGTTGGCGTACGTCCAAACGGCCTGGAAGATACGCCGCAGTACAAGATCGACATCGATCAGGAGAAAGCGCAGGCGCTGGGTGTATCCATCAGCGACATCAATACCACGCTGGGCGCGGCCTGGGGCGGTAGCTACGTCAACGACTTCATCGACCGTGGTCGTGTGAAGAAAGTGTACGTGATGTCTGAGGCGCAGTACCGTATGTTGCCGAACGATATTAACAACTGGTACGTTCGCGGCAGCAATGGTCAGATGGTGCCGTTCTCATCCTTCTCAACGTCACACTGGGAATATGGCTCTCCACGTCTGGAACGTTACAACGGTCTGCCGTCGATGGAAATCCTGGGTCAGGCCGCACCGGGCCGAAGCACCGGTGAAGCCATGAACCTGATGGAAGAGCTGGCAAGCAAACTGCCTGCGGGAATCGGCTATGACTGGACCGGCATGTCCTATCAGGAACGTCTGTCCGGTAACCAGGCCCCTGCCCTGTACGCCATTTCACTGATTGTGGTCTTCCTCTGTCTGGCAGCGCTGTACGAGAGCTGGTCGATTCCGTTCTCCGTTATGCTGGTGGTTCCACTCGGGGTTATCGGTGCGCTGCTTGCGGCAACGTTCCGTGGTTTGACCAACGACGTGTACTTCCAGGTAGGCCTGCTGACAACCATTGGCTTGTCGGCGAAGAACGCGATACTTATCGTTGAATTCGCCAAAGATCTGATGGAGAAAGAGGGTAAAGGCCTTATTGAGGCGACGCTGGAAGCAGTGCGTATGCGTCTGCGTCCAATCCTGATGACGTCACTGGCGTTCATCCTCGGCGTATTGCCGCTGGTTATCAGTTCCGGTGCGGGTTCCGGTGCACAGAACGCGGTAGGTACGGGCGTTATGGGCGGTATGATTACTGCGACCGTACTGGCTATCTTCTTCGTTCCGGTGTTCTTCGTGGTGGTTCGCCGCCGCTTCAGCCGCAAGAATGAAGATGTTGAGCACAGTCATTCGGTAGAACCGCACTGATACCGGTTTCATATAATAAAAAGGCCGCATTTGCGGCCTTTTTCATTTTCAGAAAAAATCATAAAATAAGCTTATTGTGGTTCTATTTATTTTCTGCCACCTTAATCAGACATATCATAATTAACTGATAACTTAATCGGTGAATTCAGAATTTTTTTAAATTCATTTCTCCGCTTTACCTGTTATTAGGAATATTCCTAAGAACAAGTTGAGACAATCTTCATACCGGATCTGGACTTCCACTCATTGTTTAAGCTAAGTCAATGAAACGTAAGGATGCGAAAAAAAACGATTGTTCATTCCGATAAAAAGGTACGTTTCCGGATGAACAATTGCGTACATGCTCGCAGCCTGCGGTTTTATTTGTAATTTTTCGTAATAGCGCGGTGAAATCCAGGAGGGAGTGGCTTATAGTTAGGTTATCAGGAACACAGCACTCATGTAGCTAAGTCAGTTGTATCCATCCCGACAATGTTGTTCGGTGAGTAAGAAATCACTCAGAAGGGGATGCGCTATGGACGAGTACTCGCCAAAAAGGCATGATATCGCGCAGTTGAAATTTCTCTGCGAATCCTTGTACCATGACTGCCTTGCCAATCTTGATGAAAGTAACCATGGCTGGGTAAACGACCCAACGTCTGCCATCAATTTACAGTTGAACGAGCTGATAGAGCATATCGCTACCTTCGCACTTAATTATAAAATTAAGTACAATGAAGATAATAAGCTCATTGAGCAAATTGATGAATACCTGGACGACACCTTTATGTTGTTCAGCAGTTACGGCATTAACGCTCAGGATTTGCAAAAATGGCGTAAATCGGGAAACCGGCTATTCCGCTGTTTCGTCAACGTGAGCAGAGCTAACCCGGTTAGTCTTTCCTGTTAAAATTATTACAATTACTAAGGTGAATTTATGTCTGATAAACCACTCACAAAAATCGATTATTTGATGCGTTTACGACGTTGTCAGTCAATTGACACACTCGAACGCGTCATTGAAAAGAATAAATACGAGCTTTCTGATAATGAACTGGCGGTATTTTATTCAGCCGCTGACCATCGCCTTGCAGAGCTAACGATGAATAAGCTATATGACAAAATCCCTACTTCTGTATGGAAATTTGTCCGTTAATCTTCGAAGTGTGTCTGTAGAGGTTCTACGCCACGTTTTAAGTTGTATTCACCTGTCCCGTTATGCTCCCTGTGCGAAAGCCAGGTCTCCGTGTAAAACGCGCTCATCAGCAACAATGTTGTGACTCTGGTCACATCGGCTTTTCGGGAACGTTCCCTCGCAGGCCGGTTGCGATTACCCTTCCGGAATAACATCCAGAGAGGTTTCCGATGAGCATAGAAAAACAGAAGATGATTTCAGGTGAATATTACCGTCCGGGTGATGAGACGCTACGCGCCGACCGGCTGCGGGCGCGCCATTTGATCCATCGCTATAATCACACCGCACCTGATGAGAAAACAGAACGCCAGAACATTCTGGCGGAACTGCTGGGGCAAAGCGAAGGGGCTTATATTGAGCCGAGTTTCCGCTGTGACTATGGGTATAACATTTATCTGGGGAAAAACTTTTACGCTAATTTCGACTGCGTAATGCTGGATGTGTGCCCTGTTCATATTGGCGATAACTGCATGCTCGCGCCGGGCGTTCATATTTATACGGCAACCCATCCGCTGGATGCGGAGGAGCGGAATAGCGGCGTGGAGTTCGGAAAACCCGTCAACATTGGTAATAATGTCTGGATTGGCGGCCGCGCGGTGATTAACCCAGGCGTCACCATTGGTGACAACGTGGTGGTGGCCTCAGGTGCCGTCGTAACGAAAGACGTCCCGGCTAACGTCGTCGTGGGCGGCAATCCCGCTAAAATCATCAAAACGCTGTAAGGTGCCGGGGAGTCAACTGTTATGGTCTTTTAGCGCCAGACTGTTACTTTTTTCAGCCTGATGGCTCCCCTAAAATTGGCGGATCCCCTGTATTGTCAACTCTCATGAAGGCAAAAAATGACCGAGATACAGCGCCTGCTCACCGCCACCATCGACGACCTTAACCACCGCGAAAAGCGCGACAATCGCCCGCGCTTCAGCATTAGCTTTATCCGCAAACACCCTGGATTGTTTGTCGCCATGTATGCCGCCTGGCTGGCGACGCTGATTGTGATGCTGACATCCGAAACGCTGGTGGACTCCGTCTGGCTGCTGGTTGTGCTGTTTGTCGTCTTTAACGCCTTTTTCTTTTTCGACGTGAATCCGCGTTACCGTTACGAAGATATCGACGTGCTCGACTTCCGGGTCTGCTACAACGGCGAATGGTACAATACGCGTTACGTGCCAGAAGAACTGATCGAAAACATCCTGCACTCTCCGGCGGTTGAAACCGGGCAAAAAGAGAAGCTGCAGAAAATGGTCGCCACCAAAGGTCAGCTCTCTTTCTATGATGTCTTTACCCTTTCCCGCCCTTCTGCTGCGTAATTAACGCCTGCAAACGTCGGATACCCGGCGCAAACTGCGAAGCAGAGGTATTGCCGTAACCTAAAACCAGACCGGTTTGCCCCTGCTTCGCCTCAAGGTAATACCCGCTCAGCGCAGCGGGTGCCAGCTGAAACGTCCTCGCCTTCTCCACCAGCAGCTGGTCGTCAATACCGTTAATCGCCAGCGTCAGGTGCATTCCCCCTTCCCCGGCAAGAACACGGTGCGGTGTATGAAGCTCTGCGCTCAGCACCTCCCGCAGCTGGCGGTAACGCTTACGATAAAGGCGGCGCATGGCGGCAAGATGACGGGCATAATGGCCCTCCTCAATAAACAGCGCCAGAGTGCGCTGTTCAGCGCGATGCCCGCCGCGCAGCAGCGAGCCGATGGCCGGACGCGCCGCCTTCGCCAGCGCTGGCGGTAATACCATGAACCCCATTCGGAGCGACGGAAACAGCGTTTTGCTGAACGTCCCCAGATACACAACGGGCGCATTATTGACCATTCCCAGCATCGCCGGTACGGGCTCACCGACATAACGGAATTCGCTGTCATAATCGTCCTCAATGATCCACGCGCTGTGCTGCCGGGCCAGTTCCAGCAGCGCCAGCCGCCGCCGCGCGCTGAGCACGCTTCCGTAGGGGAACTGATGCGATGGCGAGGTAAAAATCAGCGTGGGTGAAGGCGCATACAGTCCTTCCCAGCACATCCCCTCGTCATCGACCGGTATGCCGGTCATCGCAAGGCCGGTTTTGACAAAAGCGCTTTTAGCCCCGCTATAGCCGGGATTTTCCACCCAGGCGACATCCCCCGGCTCGCTTAACAGCATCGTGCACAGATTGACGCCCTCCAGCGCCCCTTCGGTTATCACAATCTGGCTGGCGTCGCAGTCAATGCCGCGGGAGAGCGCAAGATGGCGGGCAATGGCGGCCCGTAGCGACGGCTCCCCGGCCGGGTCGCCATACCCTAACAGGGCACTCCCCTCCTCGCGCAGAACGCGATCGTACAACCGCCGCCACAGCGGCAAGGGGAAATAGTTAATGGCGGGCGTTCCCGGCGTAAAGGCCATTACCGGTGTGTCGCGCGCCACAGGCGTCGGCAGCTGGGCGACACGTTTTGCAAGCCGGACGTCAGGATCGGGCAGGACCCGCGGGCTGGCACGATGGGCGAATTGCCCCACCCGCGTACCCTGACGGTTACGCAGCAAATAGCCTTCCAGCGTGAGCTGGTCCAGCGCCGCATTGACGGTGTTTCGGGACACCGAGATCTGCTGCGCCAGCGTTCGCGAGCCGGGCAAATGACTGCCGGACCGAAGCCTTCCGCACAGTATGGCCTCCCGCAAAGCAAGATAGAGCGCACGCTGGAGCGTCTCCTCCCCACGCTTTTTCAGCGCGGCATGGAGCAAGGTATAAAGCTCATCACCCGGTATGTTCATCTCATCTCCTTGTGGTACCACAAAAACATAGCTGAGTGGTTCTTTTTAAGGAACCAGTAATTTTCTAATCTGGAACTCTTCTCAACGTCACGGAAATAAAGATGAAGACATTCAATGAGTTTGGTCAGCCTGTAGGCGAAGCCCTTATCGACTGGCAGCCTCGCCCACACCCGTCCCGGGTGGTCCTTCAGGGCCACTATTGTCGGCTTGAGCCGCTGCGCGTGGAGCATGCCCAAGCATTGTTCACTGCGTATTCCCTGGCTGGAGATACCCGCAGCTGGACGTGGTTGCTGCGTGAACCCGATGCCACCGCAGAAGAGTTTGCCGATTGGGTGGCGAGCGTGAGCGAATTATCCGATCCCATCCACTTTACCGTCATAGATAACCGGACCCAGGCCCCGGTCGGGACGCTGGCCCTGATGCGGATCGATCCTAAAAACGGCGTCGTGGAAGTGGGACACGTTCACTTCTCGTCACTGTTAAGCCGCACGCCCATGTCGACAGAAGCGCAGTATCTGCTGATGCGGTACGTGTTCGATACCCTGGGCTATCGGCGCTATGAATGGAAATGCAACAGCCTGAACGAACCCTCCCGCAAAGCGGCCCTGCGTCTGGGCTTTCAGTTTGAAGGGCGTTTTCGACAGGCGCTGGTCATAAAAGGCCGTAACCGGGATACCGACTGGTTTTCGATTCTCGACAAAGAGTGGCCAGCGCTGGCGAGCGCGTTTGAAAGCTGGCTTGCCACCGACAATTTTACTGCCGATGGCAAACAGAGAAGATCCCTGGAAAGCTGGCGAGAAACGCGCGTTTAGCGTCTTTTTTTACGCCCCTGCACCGCCTTAAAGCGCGGGTTAGATTTGCAAATCACGTATAAGCGTCCCTTGCGTTTGACTATCTGGCAATCCGGGTGACGCTGTTTTGCACTGCGCAATGAGTTCAGCACCTGCATAATTAGCCTCGCTTCGCATCAAGAAAGCCACCAAAACGCTTGCGGAAGCGCGCTGCGCTGCCGTCCGTCGAGAACGTTTTTTGCTTACCGGTGTAAAACGGATGCGATTTTGAAGAAACTTCGATGGTGATGTACGGATAGGTTTCACCGTCGAGCTCAATTTCACGGTCGGTTTTGATGGTTGAACCGACTTTAAAATATTCATTGGCGCTGGTGTCGTGGAATACCACGGTGCGATACGCTGGATGGATGTCAGGTTTCATCGTAAATCCTTTGTGTTTTGTTATAACATAACAAAATAATATCCAGGCCAGGTTGAAAAAACAACCCCCACTCTGCCAAGGATATTTTCTGATTTGACGTAGATAAAATGAAAACCCTGCCCCCACGTGCTATAACTATCTCATTTCGCGGTAAAATCTTTCTCTGCAGGCAGGAAACTCAGTGCCCGGATTCGGACATGTGAGAAAGGAAATGACAGCATGAAAACCCGACATCTGGTCAGTCTGGTGACTGGCGTACTTATCTTTTCCGTGCTGGTTCCCATTTGCCTCAGCATCTGGCTGGCCCATCGCCAGGCGGAAGAGAAATTTGTCGATGCGCTGGATAGCTATGCTTCTCGCGTGCTGATACGCACCGACCGGGTCGTGGATCAGGCTAAAGAAGCGTTAAATCACCTGCAGGGATTTAAGGGCGTTCCCTGTAGTCCGCTGCATTTGAGGGAAATACGTCGGGTCGCTTTCTCATGGCGCTATATCCAGGAGGTGATCTACATCGACAATCTCAAACCCCTCTGCTCTTCGCTTGAGCAGGCCAGTAAATCCGCCTCTTATCCTCCCCCCATGCGTATCACCGGAGATGGCTACAGCGCGTGGCTTACCGCACAAAACGATCTTGGCTTTCACCGCTACATGGCCGTGCTCGGGAAGGGCCATTACCTTGTTCTGGTCGATCCTGCCTCGCTTGTGGATGTAATTCCTTTCGGTGAGATCGCCATTGATGCCGCCCTGGTGGGAAACGCAACGCACCTTATTTTTGCCAGCAGCAACACGCTTGATCCGCATATCCGCGATCGGGTCAACGATCGGGGCGTCACCCGCGTTCAGTACAAGGGCTCCATGTACGTGATGAAGCCGGTACCTGAGCTTGGATTTACCGTCGTCGCCTGGGCGGCGCTCACCCCTCTGGCTGAAAGCTGGCACCGGCAGCTGCTTTTCTGGCTACCGTTTGGCGTACTGATAAGCCTGCTTGCGGCACTGTTTGTGCTGCGGATACTGCGTCGTATCCAGTCGCCACGCAATCGCCTGCTTGATGCCATTAGCAACCGAGAATTTGTGGTGCACTATCAGCCCATCGTGGCGCTCTGTAGCGGAAAAATTGTCGGCGCAGAGGCGCTGGCGCGCTGGCCGCAGACGGACGGAAGCAGTCTCTCGCCTGATATTTTTGTCCCCCTTGCCGAGCAAACGGGGCTCATCACTCAGTTGACGCAGTTAATCATCGAAAAAGTATTTGAAGATATGGGCCACTGGCTGCAGCTTCATGCCGATCAGCATATCTCCATCAACCTCGCCCCTGCCGATTTAACCTCCGGCAATCTGCCGCCGCTGCTGAGCCAGCTTCTGAATAAGTGGCAAATCCATCCCGGACAAATCGCCCTTGAGTTAACCGAGCGTGGCTTTGCCGACCCCAAAATCAGCGCGCCCGCTATCGCCGCATTCCGACGCTCTGGTCACCCTGTTTATATTGATGATTTTGGTACGGGCTATTCCAGCCTCAGCTATCTTCAGAATCTGGATGTCGACACGCTAAAAATTGATAAATCCTTCGTGGATGCGCTGGAGTACAAAAACGTGACGCCGCACATCATCGAAATGGCGAAGTCACTGCAGCTGGCGATGGTGGCGGAAGGCGTTGAGACCGAAGGGCAGCTCGCCTGGTTACACCGCCACGGGGTGCAGTACGGTCAGGGGTGGTATTACAGTAAGGCGCTGCCAAAAGCAGAGTTTATTCTCTGGGCTGAACATAACCTGGAAACGCATACTATTTAAGATAGGATTTGATCACCTGCAACACCACGCCAAGATCGGCTTCACGCTGCGTCTCTTCGGGCTCTTTCACCACATGATCGGTGAGATGCCCTTCAATCACCTGCATCATCATGCCATTGACCGCCCCACGGATCGCCGCCAGCTGTTGTAACACCTCGGCGCACTCATGATCGCTGTTGAGCATTTTCTCGAGGGCGTTACTCTGCCCCTGAATTTTCTTCAGGCGAGTCAATAACATCTTCTTGTCGCGAACGGTATGTGACATCTCTGCATCCTTATCTTTTTGGCTTTTAAAGCATATCACGCTCTACTCCCCCTGAGTATTTTTCTACTGGGGGGTAGTATTAGACTACTGGGGGGGAGTAGTATTTGCACACGCTTTCCATTCCGGAATTTCCTATGAACGATTTTGCTTCACTTCTGCAGCAGGGCAATGCCTGGCTGTTTGTTCCCAGCGCCATCCTGCTCGGCGCGCTGCATGGCCTGGAACCGGGTCACTCAAAAACGATGATGGCCGCTTTTATCGTGGCGATCCGCGGCACGCTGAAGCAGGCGGTGCTGCTTGGTCTGGCGGCAACGCTTTCCCATACGGCGGTAGTCTGGATCATTGCCATGGCGGGATTGTGGTTTGGCCGGGGCTGGGATGCGCATACGTCCGAACCCTGGTTCCAGCTGATCTCCGGGGTGCTGATCGTTCTGATCGCCCTGTGGATGGCGTGGCGAACCTGGAAAGAGAGCCAGCCGCACGATCATCATCACGATCACCACCACCATCATCATGACCATGACCATCATCATGATCACCACCATCACCACGAACACCCGCTGGTTGAAGAGGAGTGGCAGGACGCCCACCAGCGCGCGCACGCGCAGGATATTAACCGACGCTTCAGCGGGCAAAACGTGACGACAGGACAGATTGCGATGTTTGGCCTGACCGGCGGGCTTATCCCCTGCCCGGCGTCCATCACCGTGCTGCTGATCTGCCTGCAGTTGAAGCATTTCGCCCTCGGCGCAACGCTGGTATTCAGCTTCAGCATCGGCCTGGCGTTAACGCTGGTCGCTTCCGGCGCGATTGCCGCCTTAAGCCTCAAACATGCGACAAAACGCTGGCCAGGTTTTAGCGAATTTTCCCGTAAAGCGCCGTGGATCTCCGCTGCGCTGATTATCGTGGTGGGCATTTACATGAGCCTGCACGGCCTGAGCGGCATTCTGGCGTAAGCAGGCGGCCACGTCCGGTGGCCGCCTCTCTGATCAGGTAAGATTCTGCTGCCAGCTGAAGGTATAACGAAGCTGGCGTGTCTGCAGGATGAACTCCGGCGAAACGCTGGGGCTCCAGGAGTCATCGCCGCCCACGCCCATATGGAACGCATCGAGGTTGAGCCAGCATCCCGGCTCTTCCCGCAGCAGATGATGATGGGTTGTCTCTCGTAGCTGCTGCTGGCTATAGCGGCTCACCGAGAAATGGAACCGGCCATTCAGCTGATGCGTTCCCAGCACAAGTTCCCGGGTATCGCAGCGCAAACCATTTTCCGTCGGGAAGATATACGGCGTGTGCATGGCATCCAGAGGTAATATCCAGCGCCCCTGCTGTGCCGCCAGCTTTCTGTCCGGGTAGTTTTCGTGCGGCCCCAGCCCCAGCCAGTCAACCTTTTCCGGCACTTCAGCGAGATGAACGCTGAGGCCAACGCGTGCGGGCGCGGGGATATCAGACGCAATATCGATCTCAATATCGCCATGCAGAACGCCCCGATCGTCCACCCGCCAGATTTTACGGCTCAGAAACAGCGTCTTTCCGTGATGCTCCCATGCGTGTCGGGTAGTGACCACCACCTCGCCTGCGTGCTGTTCTGCGTCACAGCGCAAAACGCGCGAGGTAAGATCGTACATCCCCGCCGCTTTCCAGCGTTCAACCCACGCGTACGGATCGATGCGCGTCGCTTCACTCACGCCTATGTCGTTGTCCAGCGGCGCACGGCTGACGTTATCCGTCACGGGTGAAAGCAGCGTTTCAACGCCATTTCGCCACCATTGAGTCAGGTTTCCTGTTGCGCGATCGAACTGCCAGCACTGCTGCTGGTGCGTTATCTCAAGCATGTTCTCATGCTGCGTCAGGCGCGAAGGCTCGCCCGCAGAGACTTCTGGCGCGATAAACAGGGGAACCGGGAGCGGCCACTGCTCCCACGCGCAGCGATGGTCTGCCGGCGACCACGGCGTAGCCCGCAGCTGGCGTACTTCAAGGTTCAGCCAGACCTCACCCGGCCCGGCGTTCAGCTCCGGCAGGTCCAGCTCCAGACGCTGGGTGCCTTCAGGCGCCATCGCCAGCGTCACCTCGCCTGCGGCCAGCACGTCTCCATCCCGGGCAACCGCCCAGCTCAACACCTCGTTATCGGCGGGGCGGAACAGGTAACCGCTTTGCACCTCAATCACCAACGGAGAGGTGCTGACCAACGTAAAGGTGAAGAACTGCTGGGCGCGCTGCGCCTCATACAGCGCCGGATGCGGCGAACGATCGGGAAACACCAGACCATTGAGGCAGAACTGCCGATCGTTCGGCTTATCGCCAAAGTCTCCGCCGTAGGCCCAGAACGCGTTGCCTTTTTCGTCTTTCTTCGTCAACGCCTGATCGACCCAGTCCCAGACAAACCCACCCTGCAGGCGAGGATGGCTGCGAAACGCCTGCCAGTATTTCGCAAATCCGCCGAAGCTGTTTCCCATCGCGTGGGCGTATTCACAGAGGATCAGCGGACGCGTTTCGTCGGGCATGCCGATCCATTTCTTGATTGACCATTTGGGCACCGCCGGGAAAGGCTGATCCTGATCGACACGGGCATACATCGGACAAACAATATCGGTCGCCGCCGTATTCGCCCCGCCGCCTTCGTACTGCACCGGGCGCGTTGGATCGGTAGTTTTCAGCCAGCGGTACAGCGCATCGTGATTCGCGCCGTGCCCGGACTCGTTGCCCAGAGACCAGATGATAATGGAGGGGTGATTGCGATCGCGCTGCACCATGCGGGTCACGCGCTCGCTCATGGCGGGCAGCCAGCGCGGATCGTCAGCAAGGCGGCTCATCGGCACCATGCCGTGGGTTTCGATATTGGCTTCGTCAACAACGTACAGCCCGTAGCGATCGCAAAGCCGGTACCACAGCGGATGGTTCGGGTAGTGCGAACAGCGCACGGCGTTAAAGTTGTGCTGCTTCATGATTTCGATATCGCGACGCATGGTCGCCTCGTCCATCACCTGGCCGTTTTCCGGATGATGCTCATGACGGTTAACGCCGCGGATCAGCAGCGGCTTACCGTTGAGCTTCAGCAGGCCATTGCTGATGTCAACGCGGCGGAAGCCCACGTCGCACGCTTCAATCTCCAGCACCTCACCCTGCGGGTTGCGATGCGCAATCGTCAGGCGATACAGTTCCGGCGTTTCAGCGCTCCAGAGCGCGGGCTGGTCAACGGGGATCGCCACCGTCAGGCGCTCAGCCCAGCTGCCGCGCTCGTCGACAATGGCCGACCCCGGACGCCGGGAAACGCTGGCGCATTTCTCCCCCTTGCGCCACAGGGTAAAGACCACCTCGCCGTCCGCAAAGCCAGCGCCTGCCAGCGTGACATCAACCTTCAGCACCGCGCGATCCAGCTCCGCATTCAGGTCCGTCACCACGTGATAATCGGCAATCTGCGTCTCGGGTTTATGCAGCAAGGTCACATCGCGGAAGATGCCGCTCATGCGCCACATGTCCTGATCTTCCAGATAGCTGCCGTCGCACCAGCGCAACACCATGACCGCCAGGCGGTTCTCACCGGATCGCAGGACCGCCGAGAGATCAAATTCAGCGGGCAACCGGCTGTCCTGGGAATAGCCTATCCACTGCCCGTTACACCACAGATGAAACGCCGAGTTCACGCCGTCAAAGATGATGCGGGTCTGCCCGCTCTGAAGCCAGGCGTCATCAACCTCGAATGTGAGCGAGTAACATCCGGTAGGATTCTCTTGCGGCACAAAAGGCGGATTAACGGGGATGGGATAGGTGACGTTGGTGTAAATGGGCGTGTCAAATCCCTGCATCTGCCAGTTCGACGGCACAGGCATCGCAACGGCGTCTGCGCAATCTTCGGTGACCCATGCCTGAGGAACCTGCTCCGGCGCAGTAAAGTAGCTAAACCGCCATAGCCCATTGAGAACGTGCCTGCTGGCAGATCCGGCGTCATCTCTGGCCGAAGGCTCATTGCGCCAACTGTGCAACGGCGCGTGTGCGGCCAGACGGTTCCACTGGGTAACTACGGGGTTTTCCCAGTCCCGTCGGGCCAGGATGGCGCTGAGAGTCAGCGATAAAGCGGTGGACATAGTAACCTCTTTGCGAAGCGCTCACAATTTCGGTTAACATGCCCTGACACCTTGCGACGGTAAAGCACTCAATTGCGGGGTAGCGAGTCCGATCACAAAGTTTTATCTGCGGGCAAGCTGCCCGGCAAGAAGGGCCAGGCTCCTCAACTGCTGCGCCAGATCCTCGCGTTCGGCCTGCAGCGGGCTGCAACGCGCGGTGGAGTGGCGGGTCACCAGCGTCACCGGCAGCTGAACCTGCCAGCACGCATCGCCCAGTTCAGGTGCCAGCAGCCACTCAACGCTGCGCTCCCCCGCCTCGCGAAATGCCTGGCGAATGGTCGTCAGCGGTGGGGAAAACCAGGCGCTGTCGGCCGTATCGTCAAACCCGACCACCGATATCTGGCCCGGAATCGCTACCCCTTTTTCCGCGCAGGCGCGCATCACTCCGAGCGCCATCTGATCGTTCGCCACCAGAATCGCGTCCGGTAATGTCGCCCCCGACAACAGCACATGTCCCTTCTCATAACCGCTGGCCGCGCTCCAGTCGCCGTAGGCGACGGCTGCCGCGTTAAGACCCGACTCAGCCAGCGTCGTTTGCCATCCCGCCAGACGCGCGCGCGCAGAGACCGAACTTTCCGGCCCGCTCAGCAGGGCAATACGCTGATGCCCGAGAGAGAGCAGATGCTCAACGCCCAGGCGCGCGCCCTCCCCGGCGTTAAAGACGAGGCTGTTTACCTGCGCTGACGGTGACACGTCGAGGAACAGCACCGGGACGGGCGTCGCCAGCCCCCTGAGTTCCTCGGCGTGAGGATCGTCAAGCGGCACATTCACCAGCAGCGCGTCCACCCGCTGCGCCAGCAGCGCCTGAAGCGCCGCCTGGCACTGCTGCGGCTGCTCCACCATGGAAATCAGGACGCTCGCCCCCTGTTCTGCCGCCCGGGATTTTACCGCCGAGACAATTTGCGAAGGTGCGTGCAGGGCCAGATCGGTGGTGATGAGGCCCAGCGTACGGGTGCGTTTTCCCGCCAGCTGCTGCGCCCGCAGGTTGGGAACGTAGTGCAGCTCCGCCATTGCCTGCTGCACCTTTTCCCGCGTGCGGGCAGAGACGTGTTCCGCGTCGTTAATGACGCGGGAAACGGTCTGATAAGAAACCCCCGCAAGGAGGGCGACATCATAGAGAGTGATTGCTTTCATGCGTTCTGGCATCGCAGTTTTCGAAGCCTCTATTCTGGCACAGCGACGCCGTTAAAACATGTGAGCGCTTCGCAAATTAAACAACCCGCTCAGGCTGAGGTATTTTCGCAATGCGTGGCTTCTGGCGGAACCAGGGCAAACAGAGCTGAATAAGCGGGCCAATGGTCAAAGCGTACACCACCGTTCCCACCCCAAACGAGCCGCCCAGCACGCACCCAATCAGCAGGACGGACACTTCAATAGAGGTACGCACGCTGCGAATGGACCACCCCAGCCGGGCATGAATACCGGTCATCAGGCCGTCGCGCGGACCAGGCCCGAAACCAGCGCCGATGTACATGCTGGTGGCGATCGCGTTCATTACGATACCTGACACCAGGAACGCAATTTGCACAGGCAACGAATTCAGTTCCGGGATAAGCGCCATGCTGGCGTCCGCCGCCAGACCAATACATATCACGTTGCTTATCGTGCCAAGGCCCGGCATCTGACGCAGTGGGATCCACAGTAAGAGTACCGCCGCCCCGGTCAAAATGATCACCGTCCCGATGCTCATCCCCAGCTGTATTCCCACGCCAAGGTGAAACACATCCCACGGATCGACACCCAGATCCGCGCGAATAAACATCGCGGTGGAAAGCCCATACAGCCCTAAACCGACATAAAGTTGTAGCAGACGACGTACCATTTTTATCTTCTCCAGTGAACCCGACTTTCATCCTGACCTAAAATGGCACTATGATTAATGTCCAGTTTTCAAATAGTGGACTGCATATGTCATCACGCCGCTTCGGAAGCCAGTCTCTGGTACGCCTTTTAGGCCACTGGCAGCAAACCTCCTCCCGCACCCCGCTCTGGCGCCAGCTGGCCGACGCGTTGCGTTTGTTAATCCTTGACGGTCGGCTGGCATTGAATACCCGACTGCCGGGAGAACGGGAGCTGGCCGCAGCACTGGATGTCAGCCGGACGACCGTCAGCAGCGCCCTCGCCCACCTGCGTGAGGAGGGTTATCTTGAAAGTCGCCACGGCAGCGGGTCGCGCGTGATCCTCCCGGACAAGCGCGCCGTTCCTACCCTTTCCGCAGCGAGTGCCGCCCTGGATCTCTCCACTGCCGCCCTCAATGCCGGGCCAGAGATCCACCAGGCCTACACCCATGCGCTTACGGCCATTACCCAGCACCTCTCGCTGACGGGCTACGATCAGCTTGGGCTGCCGGCGCTGCGGGAGGCCATTGCCGCACGCTATTCCGCGCGGGGTCTTCCCACCCGGGCAGACGAGGTGATGGTGGTCAACGGCGCCGTCAGCGGATTTGCGCTGGTATTGCGGATGATGGCCGGGCCGGGGGATCGCGTGGTGGTCGATCATCCCACTTATCCGCTGGCGATTGCCGCTATTCAGGGAGCGCAGTGTCGGCCAGTTGGGGTGTCGCTGCCGGAAACCGGCTGGGATACGGATGGATTCGCGGCCACGCTTGCCCAGACCGCGCCGCGCCTGGCGTACCTGATGCCAGATTTTCATAACCCGACCGGGCGATGCATGGATATCGCTACCCGTCAGGCCATTACCGATATTGCCGCGCAAACCCGCACGGCGCTGGTGGTGGATGAAACGATGGTCGATCTCTGGTTTGACTCTCCCCCGCCACCGCCGCTGGCTTCATTTAACCCGCAGGCCAGCGTGATTACGTTAGGCTCTGCCGGAAAAAGCTTCTGGGGCGGGCTGCGTCTCGGCTGGATCCGCGCCTCCTCGCGTACTATTGCCACGCTAGCCCAGACGCGGGATACCCTGGATTTAGGCTCGCCGCTGCTGGAGCAGCTGGCAACGCTGTGGCTTATCGACAATAGCGAGCGTTTTCTGCCCGCACGCCGTAACATGCTGGCGGAACGGCGCGATCGATGCGGTGAGCTGCTGCGTGAACATTTCCCGGAGTGGAATTTCCATGAGGCGGAAGGCGGACTCTCTTACTGGATCGAGCTCCCGGGCATGCTGGCGACGCAGCTTGCCGCGCGGGCAGAAATTATCGGGATACACCTGGGGACCGGCACGCGGTTTGGATTATCGGGGGCGTTTGACCGCTTTTTACGTATGCCCTTTTCGCTCGAACCCGCAGAACTGGAAGAGGCATTGCTGCGGATTAAACCGTTATGGCTTTCTCTAAATTCAAATGCGCCGTCGGTAAAACGCAGCCTGGTTTAATAGTTAAATATTTGAAGCGGATCATAAAATAAAAACTGCTGACTGCCACATATGCAGTTAGCAGTTTTCACTGGTCACAAATTAATGCTGAGGTGGAATAGGGAAACCTTTCAGGGAAATAACGAAATTATCACCCTCTTTCTTTATTTTTGCGCCGGTATCACACCAGTCAGACGCAATACGAAAGAATTCATCGCTTCCAACATTCCAGCCAAGACGTACATGCTTCACGTAGCCTGAACGCAACAGATCGCAGGCCTCGTTGTAGTCACTGGCAGTTGACAGTTGTTGTTTCATTTTCTCTTCTTCAGAAGTTTACGTAGAGCTTTGATTTCTTTAGGAGTAAAAGGAGAAACGCTCTCTTCTTCCGTATGCTGATTATCAATATCCTCTTCCGATACTCCCGCCTCTTCTACTGCTTCGAATGCCAGCAGCAGCAGTTTCTCTGTGGTCACGCTTAAATTTTCGTTATTAACTTCCGCATAGTGGCGAAGTCTTTCTTTTAGCGCTTCGTCAATTTTAACATTTAATACTGCAGTAGCCATGTTCGTCACTTCCCTTCGGAATCAGTTCTTTATTTAATACACGAAGTCAACTCTGTTATCCAGATATATATTTTTAACTTATGACAGAAAAAAGACATCCGATAATAAAATGACAGGCTATTATTACAAGTTTATGACAGTAATATTTCAACGCAATGAAATATATATTACAGAATATAGGCACTCTATTAGTGTGGAATAACGGTTTAAAAGAGAGGTGAAGCATCGTATGAAGCCATAAATGGGTGGGGGCCCTGCCAGCTACATCCCGGCACCCACGTCGTCTGCCCTGGCTGCTTCCTTCCGGACCTGACCTGGTGAACAGAGTAGCGTTGCGGGAGAACCAACAGAGCCCCCATTGAGAGCGTTGATAACCAACGCGCTGGCGCATTATCCCTGTGCTAAGGCCCAATTGCAAGCGGCCATGAACCGGATGCTGGTTTCTTGCGCAAACGGGCGCAGCAATCAGGACGATCTTCGTTTACCATGTCTGTTCAGGCAATCCCACAGGTGAAGGTATGGACGAACACGACTCCTTTCCACAGCGCGTATGGCAAATTGTGGCCTCGATTCCGGAAGGCTACGTCACCACATACGGTGATGTGGCAAGGCTGGCAGGCTCTCCACGCGCGGCGCGTCAGGTCGGTGGCGTCCTGAAGCGACTACCGGAAGGAAGTACGCTGCCATGGCATCGGGTAGTGAATCGGCATGGCGCTATTTCACTGACCGGGCCGGATCTCCAGCGACAGCGTCAGGCATTACTTTCAGAGGGGATTCAGGTATCAGGAGCAGGACAGATTGATATGCAGAAATACCGCTGGGTGTATTGACCCCTCCCCCGAAGGAGAGGGGGAAACAACGCTTACATCTGCGTCGGTGGGGTTGGCAGGGACGGCTGATTGGTCTGCGGTGCGACCGGTACTTCGGTCTGCTGCACCGGCACCAGGTTCAGGTCGATTTTGGTCCCACCGTGGTTAATCGCTTCCTGGACCGTATCGGTAATAAAGACCAGTTTATCGTTGATGGTTACCGCTGCACTCAGCAGGATACGGGCATTAGGCTGCACGTCTGACGGGTTATACGGCAATACGAAGCTAAACGGCGCCTGCTTACCTTCAGTACGGACCGCACGCTGGGCCAGAACTTTAGACGGCGCATCGGCCAGAGAAGCATCAGACAGCGTTACCGTTAATACCGCATCCGGCGGCAGAGCAACTTTCTGTTTGATCCAGATTGTACCGGAAACGTTGGGCTGCTGAATGGATTGCTGTGAAAGGGTATTAATCCCGTTCGGATCGGCTGCAGGGACCGGCACCTGGGCGCTCTTACCGGCACAGGCGGACAACGCCACCGCAATAGCTACACCACTAAGCATGGGCACGAGTTTCATTGAAGTCTCCTTATCATCAATGCACCAGCGGGATCGATCCCATCCGATGTCGTTTCAATCACATAACATCGTTAAGTGTGGCACAGATCACCGATTAATGCCTGAAAACCTCCAGATATTCAGATTATTCTACCCATCGGACCACTTTCATTTCTGCGTTATACTCTGCCTATCTTTCGCTACGGCGTTTATTGAGGACAATTATGAGTCAGGCACTGAACAATCTGCTGACATTATTGAATCTGGAAAAAATTGAGGAAGGACTCTATCGCGGACAGAGCGAAGACCTCGGCTTACGTCAGGTTTTCGGCGGCCAGGTCGTCGGACAAGCGCTGTACGCTGCAAAGGAGACCGTCCCTGCAGACCGTCTGGTGCACTCATTCCACAGCTATTTCTTACGCCCTGGCGACAGCGCAAAACCGATTGTGTATGACGTTGAAGTCCTGCGAGACGGCAACAGCTTCAGCGCCCGCCGCGTGGCGGCCGTTCAGAACGGTAAACCTATCTTTTATATGACCGCCTCTTTCCAGGCGCCGGAACCGGGGTATGAGCATCAGAAAGTGATGCCGCCAGCCCCCGCGCCAGACGATCTCAAATCAGAGACCGATATCGCCCGTGCGCTGGCGCATCTGCTTCCGCCGCAGGTCAAAGAGAAGTTTCTCTGCGATAAACCGCTGGAGATCCGCCCGGTTGAGTTCCATAACCCCATGAAAGGCCACACTGCCGAGCCGAAGCGTCAGGTCTGGATCCGCGCCAATGGCACCGTGCCGGAAGATTTCCGCGTGCATCAGTATCTGCTGGGCTACGCGTCTGACTTCAATTTTCTGCCGGTAGCGCTGCAGCCGCACGGCGTCGGGTTCCTGGAAAAAGGGATGCAGGTCGCGACGATCGATCACTCCATGTGGTTTCACCGGCCGTTCAACATGAATGAGTGGCTGCTCTACAGCGTGGAGAGTACGTCAGCGTCGAGCGCTCGCGGGTTTGTGCGCGGGGAGTTTTATACCCAGGATGGCGTGCTGGTGGCTTCTACGGTGCAGGAAGGGGTGATGCGTAATCGCGGGTGATGCTGCCCTCACCTTGACCCTCTTCCCCGGGGCTGAGGGATCCCCACAAATTAATGCGAGCAGTGAACAATCCCCTCGCCCCTTTGGGGAGAGGGTTAGGGTGAGGGGGAACATACAGCTCTGGTGGTCATTCCGTTCACTTTATGTTCCTTGCTATTCTGTAACGACATGACCGGTGAACGTGCCAGGGTGGCTCAGTCGCCACCCCCCTGGCAACCCGGGCTCCCGGCGGTAAATCGCCGCTTCGCGGTGCCCTCGGCTTATTCCTTCCGGCTTGTCGGGGACGGGCGGAGGTAACATCCCTGTAAAGCCCGCCCTCTCGGCGCATCCCTGCGCCTCGCCCCGGCCTGCAGGAAACGCCTCAGCGATTTACAGCCGGACCAGGGCATCGCTGAAAGCCTGCAAGCATTCTGAAACAACGTTGTTGCTTCTGATAAAAAAATGACTGGGGAACCCTCAACCCTGTGGGAGAGGGAATAAATACTAAAAACGGCAATCAGAGATTGCCGTTTTGCTGTTTATTAGGCGTTATACGCGTTCTCGCCGTGGCTGTTGACGTCGAGACCTTCGCGCTCCTGCTCTTCAGGGACACGCAGCCCAACGGTCATGTCCGCCAGTTTGTAGCCAATGAAAGCGACAACAGCAGACCACACAACGGTGATAGCAATACTTTCCAGCTGTACCAGCACCTGATGAACCATGGTGACGCCTTCTGCGTAACCCACGCCACCCAGTGATTTCGCGGCGAAGATACCGGTCATGATACAGCCGACGATGCCGCAAACGCCGTGGACACCAAACACGTCGCAAGGGTCGTCAACGCGCAGCACACGTTTCAGGGCGGTGACGCCCCACAGCCCGGCAAGACCCGCGACCAGACCCACCAGCAGCGCACCACCGACCCCCACGTAACCGCACGCAGGAGTGATACCGACCAGACCGGCAATCGCCCCCGAACAGGCACCCAGCAGGGAAGGTTTACCGCGCACCGCCCACTCGCCGAACACCCAGGAGAGGATTGCACCCGCCGTCGCCACAACGGTGTTCACGAAGGCCAGCGCGGCGATTTCGTTCGCGGCACTTGCAGAACCGGCATTGAAGCCGAACCAGCCAAAGTAGAGGATAGCCGTACCGGTAAACACCATCGGCAGGTTGTGCGGTTTGAATGCTTCTTTACCGAAGCCCACGCGTTTGCCAATCAGGTATGCCCCCACCAGGCCCGCTACCGCGGCGTTGATGTGTACAACGGTACCGCCCGCGAAGTCCAGCGCGCCGTGCGTTGCCAGCAGACCACCGCCCCAGACCATGTGCGCGATCGGCACATAGGAGAGCGTCAGCCAGACCACCACAAAGATCAGAACGGCAGAGAAACGAATGCGCTCCGCCAGCGCGCCCACGATCAGCCCGACGGTGATGCAGGCGAACGAACCCTGGAACGCGACGTGAATGTACTGGTAGAAGCTGCCCATCAGCGCGGTCAGTTCAATATTTTTCAGCATTACCCAGTCGAAGTTACCAAAGAAGGCGTTGCCGGTACCGAAGGCCAGCGAGTAACCGTAAACCACCCACAGCACGCAAACCAGCGCGAACGTCACGGCAACCTGCGTCAGCATGGAGAGCACGTTTTTGCCACGGATCAGACCGCCGTAGAACAGCGCAATGCCCGGGATAGACATGAACAGCACCAGCGCGGTGCTGATCATCATAAAGGCGTTATCGGCCTTGTCTGCCACGGCAGGGGCAGCCAGCGCCAGGCCCGGCAGCAGTGCCAGCGAACCCAGACCCGTTTTAAGTGTTGCTATCTTCATTTTCTCGATCCCTATCACTGTGTGCCAGGAGTTACTTACAGTGCCGCTTCGTCAGATTCGCCGGTACGAATGCGAATGACGCGCTGCAGTTCGGCAACGAAAATTTTGCCGTCGCCAATTTTGCCGGTGTAGGCCGCTTTGCTAATCACATCAATCACTTCATCAAGCTGATCGTCCGCAATCGCAACATCGATTTTTACTTTTGGCAGGAAGTTAACGCTGTATTCCGCTCCGCGATAAAGCTCGGCATGACCCTTCTGACGACCAAAGCCTTTCACTTCGGTGACAGTCAGTCCCTGAATACCCATGGAAGATAACGCTTCGCGCACGTCTTCCAGTTTGAATGGTTTGATTACCACCGTAACCAGCTTCATAGATCCCCTCCAGTCAGAATTCGGTAATGGCCGCAGCTCACGCAGAAGGTATTGCAAGGGGTATGCCAGAAATGAAAACGAGGGAGAAAAGCGGTGCGACGAGCGTTACGCCGCCTTTATTAACGAACCGGTGAAAAAAAAACGCACCATGGCAGTGCACGGTGCGTTTCAGTTTTGCACCAACAGGAATGACTGTTAGCGCGTTGCTTTGTTTTGGTGCATCAGGCGCTCAGCGACTCTTCCTCGCGCACGCTGGCCGCCAGCTCTTCGCCCGCCAGCTGAAGCTGGTACATCTGCCAGTAGCGCCCTTTGGCTTCCAGCAGTTCGCGGTGCGTACCCCGTTCCACGGCTTGTCCACGATGCAGCACCAGAATGGTATCGGCATCGACAATAGTAGAAAGTCGATGGGCAATCACCACCAGCGTCGTATGGTCGCGTACCGCGGCCAGCGCCTGCTGGATGGCCTGCTCGGTGCCGGAGTCAATACTGGCCGTCGCTTCATCCAGAATCAGCACCTGCGGGGTTTCAATCAGCACCCGTGCCAGCGCGAGAAGCTGCTTTTGCCCAACGGAGAGGTTGTTCCCCTGCTCGCCCAGCTTTGTATTTATGCCGTCGCTAAACCCGCGCGCCAGCTCCGCCAGCTGCACTTTCTCCAGCACGTCCCAGACCTGCTCCTGGGTATAGTCCCGGCCCAGGGTCACGTTCGCGTAGAAGGTGTCGGCCAGGACGACCGGATCCTGCTGCACCATCGCGACGCCTTTACGCAACACGTTGTGGCTGAGGGACGCGAGCGGGCGCCCGTCGAGGCGGATTTCGCCCTGCGTGACCGGGTAATAGCCCATCAACAGGCTGGCGAGCGTGCTCTTGCCGCTGCCCGTATGCCCCACCAGCGCCACGAACCCGCGCGACGGGACATCAAGCGTGATGTCCTGCAGTACCAGCTGGTCGTCGCGATAGGCAAACGAGACGTTATCAAAGGCAATTTCGCCGCTTTGCAGAGGCCGCTCGTCACGGCCGTAGGCCTGGCGCGGCCTGTCCATCAACTCAAATACGCGCTCCCCTGCCACCACGGCCTGCTGGAGCATCGACTGCTGTGTCGTCAGCTCAATCAGCGGTTCGTTAAGGCGGCCAAGGTAGCTGATGAAGGCGTATAAAACGCCTACCTCAATGGTTCCTCGTGCGGTCAGGCCAAAGAGCATCAGCAGCCCGCAAAGTACCAGCGCGGAGAAAAGGCTCAGCAGTGGGCGCAACAGGAAACCGTCGAGGCGCAGGGTCTGCATACGCGCCATGTAGTGCGAACGGCTGGCTTCACCCATCCGCTCGCCAAAGCGCGCCTGCTGGCGGAACTGCTGAATGACGCTCATGCCGTTGATCACTTCGTTGAAGCCATCGTTAATGTCGGCCAGGTAGGTGCGCACCCGACGGACAATCGGCGTGCTGTAGCGCTGGTAGATAACCATCACGATCAACACCGCCGGGAAGATAGCGATCGCCACCAGCGCCATGCGCCAGTCGAGGCTGAACATCGCCACCAGCATTGCGCCAATTAGCGCCGCGCTGCGTAACACCGTCGCGACCACGGTGACGTACAGATCGCGGATCACCTCAGTATCGTTGGTCACGCGCGAAATCACCTGCCCGACCGGCTGGGTATCAAACTCGCTGAGCGGCTGGCGAAGCGCCGCGTCCATCACATCCGTACGCAGCTGCTGAACGACGCCCACGGCGGCACGGTTAAACAGCAGCGACTGCGCATAGTGCAGCCCTGCCGCCGCCAGCTGTAAACCAACGTAGGCCACGCCCAGCCCCGCCACCAGCCCCAGGGGCAGGTAGCTTTTCGCGACCATATTGTCGATGAAGTAGCTGATAAGCAGCGGCCCGCTCACTTCAGCAATTGCCGCTATCCAGAGTAAAAGTACGGCAACGGAGAGCGGTTTACGCCACGGCGAGCCGTAGGCCAGCAGACGTTTGAGCGTCGGCCACATCGTTCCGAGCTTACGCATTCGCGGCCTCCTCATCCTGCTCCGGCGCATCGTCCAGCGCCGCCTCAAGCTGTTGATAGCGATACATATCGCGATACCAGCCCGGCTGCCCGGCAAGCGTTTCATGCTGCCCGCGCTGGGCAATGTGACCGTGCTGTAAGACCAGAATTTCACTGGCTTCCGTGAGCGCTGACAAACGGTGGGCGCTGATAATCACCGTGCGCCCGTCGCCCCACTGGCGCAGGTTATGCAGAATCTGGTGCTCGGTACGACCATCCACGGCGGAGAGCGCATCATCAAGAATCAGAATTTCAGCATTCAGCAGCAACGCGCGGGCAATCGAGATACGCTGTTTCTGCCCGCCGGAGAGCATGACGCCACGTTCCCCGACTTCCGTTTCGTAGCCCTGCGGCAGACGCAAAATATCGTCATGTACGCTGGCTAAGCGCGCCACATGTTCGATCTCTTCCTGCGTCGCCGACGGACGTCCCAGAGCGATGTTATTAGCCACCGTGTCGGAAAATAAAAAAGGCGTCTGGCTGACGACCGCCAGGCGGCCACGCCACTCATCCAGCAGCAGGTTCGTCAGGGGGATATCGTGGAAACGAATATCACCTTCGGTGACGTCAAAGTGGCGCTGAAGCAGAGAGAGCACGGTACTTTTACCGGACCCCGTCGGGCCACAGATGCCCAGCATCTGGCCTGGCTGCAGCGTAAAGCTAACGTTTTCCAGCACCGGATGTTCCGTTTGCGGATAGACAAACTTGCGGACGTCAACATGCATGACGCCGCGCCCTTCCGGTACCGCTTCGCTGCCGTCATTGACCACCGGCGCTTCGGCCAGCATGGCGCGAATGCGGCTGTAGGCAGCGCTACCGCGCTCCACAATGTTAAACATCCAGGCCAGCGCCAGCATCGGCCAGATCATCAGCCCCAGATACATCGCGAAGCTGGTCAATTGCCCCAGGGTTAACGTGCCCTGCACCACCATCCAGCTTCCGCCGCCAATCGCCAGCATATTTGCCATGCCGATTGCGATATAAATCGTCGGATCAAACCGCGCATCAATACGCGCGACGCGCATGTTTTTCGCACCCGTGTCTGCCGCATCGGCGGCAAACAGCGCGGACTGCCTGTCTTCCAGACCAAACGCTTTGATCATGCGGATGCTGGTCATGCTCTCCTGGGTGCGATCGTTTAGAGAAGAAAACGCCGCCTGCGCCAGCTTGAAGCGCTCGTGCAGCTGTTCGCCGTAGCGATTGATCGCCAGCGCCATCAGCGGCATTGGCAATAGGGCGAGCAGGGTCAATTGCCAGCTGATCTGCGTGGACATGACGATCAGCACCGCACAGCCCATCACCAGCGAGTCCACCAGCGTTAATACGCCTTCTCCGGCGGCAAAGACCACGCGATCGACATCGTTCGTCGCGCGGGCGATGAGATCCCCGGTGCGGTGGCGGAGATAAAACTCAGGATGCTGTCGGCTCAGCTGGCGGTAAAAATCTTCGCGCAGCTCAACGGCCAGCTGATAGGACGCACCAAACAGCAGCACGCGCCAGACGTAGCGAAGCAGATAAACAATGACCGCCGTCAGCACCAGCGTGCCGACCCACATCAACACCCGTGCGGAGGTGTAATGCTGTTCAGTGACGCCATCCACGACGTATCCCACCACCTTCGGCGGGATCAGCTGCAAAATGGCAATGATAATAAGCAGGGCGACTGCACCGAGGTAGCGTTGCCACTCCCGACGAAAGTACCAGCTTAATTGGGCAAATAATCGCACGCGGTTTGTTCCTGAAGGTTTTTTACGAAGTTATTCAATGGGTAATGCTGTGGTGTATTTAATCTGTTCCATGGCGAAGCTTGAGGTGACATCCGACAAGCCCGGGACGCTGTTCACCAGCCGCTTGTAGAAATCATCATAGCGCTTCATGTCAGCCACCTGGACGCGCATCAGGTAGTCGTACTCGCCGGCCATACGCCAGAAGCCGAGTACCTCGGGCATCTCAGATACCTGAGTGACGAAGCGGCAATACCACTCGCTGCTATGATGCTGGGTTTTTATCAGCACAAATGCCGTCAACCCAAGCCCCAGTTTTTCGGGATCGAGTAACGCGACGCGGCCCAGCAAAATGCCGTCGTCTTCCAGCTTTTTTAGGCGCTTCCAGCACGGTGTGGTGGTCAGATTAACGGCATCTGCCAGCGCCTGCAAAGAGAGGGTACAGTCACTTTGCAGCAATGAAAGGAGCTTGCGGTCAATTTTATCTAGCATACCCACCTCACAGAGAAAATTTTTCTCCCTTCATTCTATTTTAAAGGCCAGATAGCAACAATTTTTTCTGTGCTTTTCGCTATGCTGGGCACAAAATGACAAACGGATAACGACGATGAATAGCACCTGGGTTAAACATGCCATCAGCGAAATCAATGCCGACTACCAGCGCTCGGCGGATACGCACCTGATTCGCCTCTCCCTGCCGGGATTTGACGGTATTCAACTCTATCTGAAAGATGAAAGCACCCATCCTACCGGTAGCCTGAAGCATCGCCTGGCGCGTTCCCTGTTTTTATACGGTTTGTGTAACGGCTGGATCAATGAAGGCACCACCATTATTGAATCTTCATCCGGTTCAACGGCGGTATCCGAAGCCTATTTCGCCCGCCTGCTGGGTCTGCCGTTTATCGCCGTGATGCCCTCCTGCACCGCAAAACGCAAAATCGAACAGATCGAATTTTACGGCGGTCGCTGCCACTTTGTGGAAAGCGCCTGCGAAATCTACGCCGCCTCTGAAATGCTGGCCCGCGAGCTGAACGGCCACTATATGGACCAGTTCACCTTCGCCGAGCGTGCAACGGACTGGCGCGGCAATAACAACATTGCCGACAGTATTTTCCGCCAGATGACCCACGAACCGCATCCGGTTCCGTCATACATTGTGATGAGCGCCGGTACTGGCGGCACGTCAGCCACTATCGGACGTTACATCCGCTGTCAGGGTTACGATACGCAGCTGATGGTCGTTGACCCGCAGAACTCCGTGTTCCTCGACTACTGGCAAAGCCGCGATGCCGGCCTGCGCAGCCCGGTGGGCAGTAAAATTGAAGGGATCGGCCGCCCGCGCGTGGAACCCTCATTCATCCCGGACGTGGTGGATGAAATGCTTCGCGTGCCGGACGCCGCCAGCGTAGCCACCGCGCACTGGCTGGAAACGCAGCTGGGGCGCAAAGTGGGCGCATCGACGGGCACCAATATGTGGGGCGCGCTGCATCTGGCAGCAAGAATGCGCGAGGAAGGGCGTACCGGCTCTATCGTCACATTGCTGTGCGACAGCGGCGAGCGCTACCTTGAGACTTACTACAATGCAGAGTGGGTGCAGGCTAACATCGGCGACATCACCCCGTGGAAAGCGCAGATTGCGCAGCTGCTGAAATAAAAAAAAGCCAGACCGAAGTCTGGCTTGCTGGAAGGGTCTCACTATTCGGGGGAATATGGGAGGTTGTTGTTGTCCAGCCAATGCGTCAAAAAATGGGACACCGCTTCGTTGCCGCAGTGCCCGATAACCGGCAGATGAGGAAGCTCTGCGATTAACTGCGGCATCGCATTCCCCATAATCAGACCGCGCCCCACGCTGCCCAGCATTTCGCGGTCGTTCATGGCATCGCCAAACGCCATACACTCCTGCAGCGTTAAGCCCAGGTGGTCGCTAAGCACCGCCAGGGCTGAACCTTTGTTACAGCCCACGGGCAGCACTTCAAGACAATCCACCGCCGAGAAGGTCAGGTGCGCCCGATCGCCCAGCGCCTCATTCAGTTGAATCCGTAAGCGACAAAGATCGTCGTGATCGCCACAGAAGCAGATCTTGGTCACCGCATGGGCGGGGATCCGACGCAGATCGATAAGCTGGTATTGAAAACCGCTATAGACATGCGCATGCAGCAGTTCAGGGATTTCACGTCCGGTAAACCAGCCCTGATCGTTAAAGACGTGGATACTGGCCTGCGTGTCCCAGGTGCTATGCAGAACGATATCTGCCACTTCCGGATTTAAGTCCTGCCGGTGCAGCACGTCTCCTTCCACGGTATGAATGCGCGTTCCGTTACCAGTGATTAAAAACGCATCCAGGGAAAACGTGCCCAGCAAATGGCGCATCTCCAGCACGTGGCGGCCAGTGGCAAACGTCAGGGTGACATCACGCTCGCGCAGACGCTTAAGGGTGCTAAGCGTTTTCTCCCCCAGACGGTGATCCGGCATTAACAATGTACCGTCCATATCAAATGCAGCGAGGCGGGCCATGATTACTCCTGAAATGTGATGCGGTTAACTTGTGTATCAGTATTGCCTGCGATATACGGAAGTAATAGTGAATAGATGAAAATTATTGTTCCGGGTTTCTTATGCGCCAGCTAAACCGTCTTAATCAGTATCAACGCCTGTGGCAACCTTCCGCTGGCGCTCCGCAACAGGTCACCGTAAGTGAACTCGCCAGCCGCTGTTTTTGTAGCGAGCGGCATGTCCGCACCCTGCTGCGTCAGGCCCAGGACGCGGGCTGGCTCAGCTGGCGCGCGCGGTCTGGTCGCGGCAAGCGCGGTGAGCTGACGTTCCATGCCAGCCCGGAGTCGCTGCGCAATGCGATGATGGAAGAGGCGCTTAAGAGCGGGCAGCAGCATAACGCGCTGGAACTGGCCCAGCTTGCGCCTGATGCACTGAGATCGTTACTGCATCCGTTTTTGGGCGGGCAGTGGCAAAACGACACGCCGACGCTACGCATCCCCTACTACCGCTCGCTGGAGCCGCTTCAGCCGGGCTTTTTGCCTGGGCGGGCGGAGCAGCATCTGGCGGGACAAGTATTCTCTGGTTTAACGCGTTTTAACGGTAATAGCAGCGAACCTACGGGCGACCTGGCGCATCACTGGGAGGTCTCTGCTGACGGCCTGCGCTGGCACTTCTACATTCGCTCCACCCTGCACTGGCATAACGGCGATAAAATAGAAACGGCGCAGCTCGAACGAAGCCTGACGGCGCTATTGACGCTCCCCGCCCTGCGAACCCTGTTCCAGAGCGTTTCGCGTATCGAAACAACGCATCCACAATGCCTGACGTTTGTGTTGCATCAACCGGACTACTGGCTGGCACACAGGCTGGCAACCTACTGTAGCCGTCTGGCGCATCCCGATAACCCTGAGCTTGGCTGCGGCCCCTTCCGGCTGGCCGCCTTTGAGCCAGACCTGGTGCGTCTGGAAAGCCATGAGCAGTACCACCTGAGCCATCCGCTGCTTAAGGCCATCGAATACTGGATCACCCCTCAGCTTTTTGATTACAGGTTGGGCACCAGCTGTCGTCACCCGGTGCAAATCGCGATCGGCGAAGCCGACGAGCTGGAAAGTCTGCGGCTGGTAAGCAGCAGCACCAGCCTGGGGTTCTGTTACCTCACGCTGAAACAGAGCGCGCGCCTGAGCGAAATGCAGGCGAAGCGGCTTATCAATATCATTCATCTCTCCAGGCTTCTGCACACGCTTCCGCTCAATGAAGGGCTCATTACGCCCACCCAGGAACTGCTTCCCGGCTGGACAATCCCGGAATGGCCTGAGTTAACGGATGTTGCCCTGCCGGAGGCCCTGACGCTGGTTTACCATCTGCCCGTTGAGCTTCACACCATGGCGAGCCAGTTGAAGGCGTACCTGGCACGACACGGGTGTGAACTGACCGTCATCTTTCACGATGCCAAGACGTGGGACGGATGCCAGCAGCTTGCCGAAGCCGATATGATGATGGGGGACAGGCTAATTGGTGAAGCGCCAGCGTATACGCTCGAGCAGTGGCTTCGCTGCGATGCGCTCTGGCCGCATCTGTTAAGCGCACCAGCATATGCGCACCTGCAGGCCACGCTGGATGCGGTGCAGAGTCAGGCCGAGGCTCGGGACCGGCACGCGGGCCTGCAGGTCATCTTCAGCCGCTTAATGGAAAGTGCTGTACTGACGCCGCTCTTTAATTATCAGTATCAAATCAGCGCTCCGCCGGGGGTAAACGGGATACGTCTCAACACCCGCGGCTGGTTTGATTTTACCGAAGCCTGGCTGCCCGCCCCGAAATCGTGAAGAAGCTGGTCGCCGCCGTAGCCAGACGGTAACATAACGTTTTTACCGTAACAGTCGAGATGATTTATGAAACGTGCCGTCGTCGTGTTCAGCGGAGGACAAGACTCTACTACCTGCCTGGTACAGGCCCTTCATCAGTACGATGAAGTTCACTGTGTCACTTTCGATTATGGTCAGCGTCACCGCGCTGAAATCGACGTTGCCCGTGAACTGGCCCTCAAACTGGGCGCACGCGCGCACAAGGTGCTGGACGTTACGCTGTTAAACGAACTGGCCGTCAGTAGCCTGACCCGCGACAGTATTCCGGTTCCGGACTACGAACCAGACGCCAGCGGCATTCCAAATACCTTCGTACCGGGACGCAATATTCTCTTCCTGACCCTGACGGCAATCTATGCCTATCAGGTAAAAGCCGAAGCGGTCATTACCGGCGTGTGCGAGACCGACTTCTCCGGTTACCCGGACTGCCGCGATGAGTTTGTGAAAGCGCTCAACCACGCCGTCAATCTGGGCATGGCGAAAGAAACGCGCTTTGAAACCCCGCTCATGTGGCTGGATAAAGCCGAAACCTGGGCGCTGGCCGACTACTGGGGCAAGCTGGACCTGGTTCGCAGCGAAACGCTCACCTGCTATAACGGCATCAAAGGCGACGGCTGTGGGCAGTGCGCGGCCTGTAATCTGCGCGCTAACGGGCTGAATCATTATCTCGCCGATAAAGTCGGCGTGATGGCCGCAATGCAGAAAAAAACCGGGCTTAAATAGGGTTATTTAACCGTGCTGTCGAACAGTTTCACGCCGGCAGCACGGGTGACTTTCATCAGCGTTGTCAGCGTTGGGTTGCCGTTGTCTGATAAGGTTCGGTATAGCTGCTGACGAGACAGGCCTGATTTAGCAGAAATTTCTCCGATGCCACCTCGTGCTTCGATAACCTGGCGGAGTGCAATGAGATAGGCAGGGATCCCCTGGTCTTCATAGATTTCTTCCAGGGCTGTTTGCAAATAACGCTGAGCGTAGGAAGGATTTTCTCGTAGCATTTTCACAACAGCATCATGATGGCTAACAGAACTCGAATATTTTCGTTCAGTGGCGCTCATTCGATTGTCCTTTTATTTGATGATCTTTCCAGTAATCTATTGCCAGTTTGATATCCGCTTTTTGGCTCTTTTTGTCACCACCGATAAGTAACAATAAAACCTGCCGATTCTCTACTGCAAAATAGATTCTGTAGCCGGGGCCACTGTCGACTCGCATCTCCCAAACACCTTCCCTGAGGTATCTGTAATCGCCAAAATTACGTTTTATTGCGCGGTTGATCCGCATAAGGATCCGGAAAACCGTATCCGGATCCCTTCGATTCATTCTGGCTACCCACTCCTCAAACGGCACTTTTCCGTCACGGGTCCGGTAACGTTCAACAACGTAGTCCCTGTCCATTATTCTATCCCTGAAAAATCCTTTTGTCTTTTATAAAAGACAAACTTCCTAAGCGATCATCAACTCCAGCTTTTCCCGCAATTCCCCTTCAAGCGGCAGCGCTTTCTGCGTTTTTAGATCGATACAGACAAAGGTGATCAGTGCATCAGCCACCACCTGCCCTTCTGGATCGAGCGTTACCACCTGGCTTAACACGCCGCTCTTGCCGTTTAGCTGTTGTACCTGGCTGGTCACCGTGAGCACATCACCCAGCACGGCCGGACGACGGTAGTTGATATTGATATTGACGACCACAAACGCGATGTTGTGCGCAGTCAGCCACTGAAAGCTTTCGCTGTTTTCCAGCCCGTCCCAGCGCGCTTCTTCAAGAAACTCGAGATAGCGAGCGTTATTGACGTGCTGATAAACATCAAGATGGAAACCACGTACTTTGATTTTTGTCTGCATAGCGCAATAGCCTTTCGTTGTTATAGGATCAGAGGTCATAACTGGTATGACCTCTTTATCCTGGCAAACTTTTGCCGCAGTGCAAGGAATTGCGAAATTACAGTGTCAGGTGTGAGAGGTTGCGCTCAACCAGCGCGCTGCCCATGCCCGGGACCTGTTTGAGATCGTCGACCGTTTTGAATGGACCGTATTCTTCACGATAGCTGACGATAGCCTGCGCTTTTTTCAGGCCGACACCGTTCATTGCGCGGGCAAGATCCTCTGCCGAGGCCGAGTTAATGCTGACCCGCGTACCGTCATCATCCGCATTTTTACCGACATCAGTCGCTTTGGTTTGCCCTTGCACCGGCGTTGCCGCGTCAGACTTGCTCTGCGTAGCCTGTGGTTTGGCGGCGGGCGTCGCCGCCAGCGCCCCCGTGCTCATCCCGGTGGTGGCAATAGCCAGCGTAATTAACAGTGCTTTGATTCCACATTTCATGCTGTTATCTCCTTGTTTGTTGACAGCCACGCAACGATAGCCGCAGGAGAAAACAGGCACAAACAGCAGATTGCAGAAATGGAAAAGGCCGCGAAAGCGGCCTTTAGTTTTTGCAGTACGTTACGAAAATCTGCGAGCAGACACGTAATTATTGCTGCTGAGTCATGATATCGCCCAGCTTGATTTTCGCGTCTTTGCGCAGGTTGCTCATCATCGCTTCGAAGGCAATCTGGGCATTGTTCTGGGTAATCCCCTGAACCATCGCTTTCTTCTGCGCTTCTGGCATAGTGCCGGCTTTCACTTCATCCAGCGCCAGCAGAACGACGTTACCCTGCATATCGGTAGTGGTACCGAAGCTTGGTTTGTCTTTCGCAGGCAGGCTCAGACCAAACGCGGCCTGGCTGATAGGGTCCTGACCAGTACGGCTCAGCGTTTTCGCCTCACCAAAGCTCAGGCCAGCCGCTTTCAGCGCGTCCTGTTTGCCCGCTTTCAGGTCAACCAGAATCTTCTCAGCATCCAGTTTGGCCTGCTGTTCCGCTTTGTTGTGCTTAACCTGAGCGACAACCTGATCCTTCACTTCCGCCAGCGGTTTGACCGCTTCTGGCTTGTGCTCGCTGACGCGCAGAACGAACGCACGGTCACCGTCAACGGTAATGATGTCTGAGTTGCTGCCCGGCGTGCCGTTCTCGCCCACCAGACCACCGTTAAAGATGGCATCGGAAACCGGCTTGAAGTTCAGCTCTTCCGGCAGGTTGTCACGCCCAAACCAGCCGGTCTCAACCGCTTTCACACCCGCCGCCTGCTCTGCACCCGCCAGAGATTCGTTATCGTTGCTGGCAGCATCACTTACCTTCTGCTGCAGCGCATAGTAAGCATCCAGCGCTTTTTCCTGTTTCACTTTCGCCGCGATATCATCACGAACCTCAGCCAGCGGCTTGGTTTTCGCCGCGACGATGTCGTCCAGACGTACGACCAGGAAACCAACGGAAGACTTAATGACGCCAGACAGCTGACCTTTATCTTTCAGGCCCGCATTTTTCAGCTCATCAGGCGTGGTTGCGTCTTCCAGCCAGCCCATATCACCACCGTTTTTCGCAGAGATGATATCGGTGGATTTTGCTTTTGCGAGGGTTGCGAAATCCGCGCCTTTGTTCAGCTCGTCCAGTACCGCCTTAGCATCAGCTTCAGTTTTGGTCTGGATCACGCTGTAGCGGTTACGCTGCGGCTGCGTGAACTGATCCTGATGCTGATCGTAGTAAGACTGGATTTCCGCGTCAGACGCAGTTTCCTGCAGCGCGGCTGCATCCAGCTTGATGTAGCTGACGCGGAACTGTTCTGGAGAAACAAAGGCGTTTTTATTCTGCTCGTAGTAAGCATTCACGTCTGCGTCGCTCACCTGCTGTTTCGCCGCCAGGGCGTTCACATCGATGGTCGCTTCACGGACAACGCGCTGCTGCGCCACCAGCGCGGCCAGTTCGTCGGTTTCACCTTTAAGCATGAAATCGGTACCCACGACAGCGTTGATGAGCTGCTGGGTGGTCAGCTGGTTACGCAGCGCCTGCGCGTACTGATCGGCCGTCATGCCCATCTGGTTAACGATGCTGTTGTAACGCGCGTTGTCGAATTTACCGTTAGACTGGAATGCCTGAGTGGCGAAGATCGCTTTTTTCACCTGCTCATCGCTGATGCCAAGGCCCAGCTTTTTGGCATACTGATCCAGCAGCGCTTCGTCGATAAGACGGTTCAGTGTCTGTTGGCGCAGGGTCTTCATGTACCCTTCATTCGCCGCCAGTTCAGAGAATTGGTCGCCCAGCTGTTGCTGCATACGGTTACGTTCACCGGCAAAAGCATTCTCGAACTGACCACGGCTGATCTCCTGGCCATTCACTTTTGCGGCATAGTTCGCGCCACCGCCAATAAGGTAACTGCTCACGCCGGTCAATATGAACGACACGATAATGATACCGAAAATAATCTTGAGCACGAGACTGTTAGCAGCCGTGCGTAAGCTGTCCATCATGGTGTAACAACACTCCGCTGTAGGTGACTGGTTACCTGACGCTGACGGAAAATCCTGCCCGTCGCGCGTAAAGGCGTATTGTGACAAGAAAACGGGGCGATTGTCAGCCCACAACTCGCATAAACTCGCACAAATCAGGTCTGGACAAACAAAAAAGGCACATCAAATGATGCGCCCTTGTACTATCCGGCTTCCCTGAAACGGGAAAGCAATCAGTTTACTGCGTCTTTCAGCGCTTTACCTGCACGGAAACCCGGCACTTTAGCAGCAGCAATGGTGATCTCTTTACCGGTCTGAGGGTTGCGGCCAGTACGGGCAGCACGCTCTTTAACAGCAAAAGTACCGAAGCCTACCAGTGCAACGTCGTCCCCAGCCTGCAGAGATTCAGTAACAGAAGCAATTAATGCATCTAACGCACGTCCAGCTGCAGCTTTAGAAATATCAGCACCAGCAGCAATTTTGTCAATCAGTTGAGATTTATTCACTGTTCTCTTCCTCTCTTTATAATTTATATCGCGCCTGAATCCTTCACAACGCGACCGCGCAGCAGTTATATCAGGCCTGCCATGACCTTACAACACCCGTTGTTGATGGCTGACCTAATCAGCAATCTAAATTAGCTATACAAAAAAAGGCTGGCAAGTCCGAAATGACTTACCAGCCTTGTTTTTATTGACGCTCTTTGCGCGAGGTCACTATTTTGCGGTTACAACCTGCATTCCGGAGGGTTCATTCTGCAGTGCGAGACTGAGAACTTCCTCAATTCGCTTAACCGGATGGATCTGCAGATCGGCAATCACATTGTCCGGAATCTCTTCCAGATCGCGTTTGTTTTCGTAAGGGATCAATACAGTTTTGATCCCACCGCGGTGTGCCGCCAGCAGTTTTTCTTTTAATCCGCCGATTGGCAGAACCTGACCACGCAGGGTGATTTCACCGGTCATTGCCACGTCGGCCCGCACCGGGTTACCCGTCAGACAGGAGACCAGAGCGGTACACATAGCAATACCCGCGCTCGGGCCATCTTTCGGCGTCGCCCCTTCCGGAACGTGAACGTGAATGTCGCGTTTTTCGTAGAAATCCGGGTTGATACCCAGTTTTTCCGCGCGCGCGCGCACCACGGTCAGCGCCGCCTGGATGGACTCCTGCATCACTTCACCCAGCGAGCCGGTGTAGGTCAGCTTGCCTTTACCCGGTACACAGGCGGTCTCGATGGTCAGCAGATCGCCGCCCACTTCCGTCCATGCCAGACCGGTCACCTGACCAACGCGGTTTTCGTTATCCGCGCGGCCATAGTCGAAGCGCTGAACGCCCAGGTAAGCATGCAGATTGTCGCCGTTAATCACGATGTGCTTCAGGCTCTTATCCAGCAGCAGCTGTTTCACCGCTTTACGGCACAGTTTAGAGATTTCACGCTCAAGGCTACGCACGCCCGCTTCACGGGTGTAGTAGCGAATGATGCCGATAATCGCGCTGTCCTCGACGGTCAGCTCGTTGGTTTTCAGCGCGTTACGCTCAATCTGCTTCGGCAGAAGGTGCTGTTTAGCAATGTTCAGCTTCTCGTCTTCGGTATAGCCGGAGAGGCGAATCACTTCCATACGGTCCAGCAGCGGTGCCGGAATGTTCATGGAGTTGGAGGTCGCCACGAACATTACGTCGCTCAGGTCGTAGTCCACTTCCAGATAGTGATCGCTGAACGCCACGTTCTGTTCTGGATCAAGCACTTCCAGCAGCGCAGACGCCGGATCGCCACGCATGTCCGAAGACATTTTGTCGATCTCATCAAGCAGGAACAGCGGGTTTTTAACCCCCACTTTCGCCATCTTCTGGATCAGTTTACCCGGCATAGAACCGATGTAGGTACGGCGGTGACCGCGGATTTCCGCTTCATCGCGTACGCCACCCAGCGCCATACGGATATACTTACGTCCGGTCGCTTTAGCGATGGACTGACCCAGAGAGGTTTTACCTACCCCCGGCGGTCCAACCAGACACAGAATTGGGCCTTTAATTTTGTTTACTCGGCTTTGTACCGCAAGGTACTCAAGAATGCGGTCTTTCACGCGTTCCAGGCCGTAGTGGTCGGTATCGAGGATCTCCTGGGCCTGACGCAGGTCTTTCTTGACCTTGCTGCGGGCGTTCCATGGAACCTGCACCATCCACTCAATGTAGCCGCGCACAACGGTCGCTTCCGCCGACATCGGAGACATCATTTTCAGCTTCTGCAGTTCTGCTTCGGCTTTCTCTTTCGCCTCTTTCGGCATCTTCGCCGCGTCGATCTTACGCTTCAGCGCTTCGTTTTCGTCCGGCGCATCGTCCATCTCGCCCAGCTCTTTCTGAATGGCCTTCATTTGCTCATTCAGATAGTACTCACGCTGGGATTTCTCCATCTGCTTTTTCACGCGGTTGCGAATACGCTTCTCAACCTGCAGCAGATCGATTTCAGACTCCATCATCGCCATCAGGTATTCCAGACGTTCGTTGACGTCGGACATTTCCAGCACGGACTGTTTGTCAGCCAGCTTCAGCGGCATGTGCGCAGCGATGGTGTCCGCCAGACGCGCAGGATCGTCGATGCTGTTCAGCGACGTCAGCACTTCTGGTGGGATTTTCTTGTTCAGCTTGATATAGCCTTCGAACTGGCTAATCGCGGTACGCACCAGCACTTCCTGCTCGCGCTCATCAAGCTCAGGCGAATCAAGGTACTCTGCCTTCGCAGAGAAGTGTTCGCCATCGTCTGACAGGGTGGTAATACGCGCACGCTGCAGGCCTTCAACCAACACCTTCACGGTGCCGTCAGGCAGTTTCAGCATCTGCAAAATAGAGGCCACGGTCCCGACGGTGAAAAGATCGTTTACACCCGGCTCATCCGTTGAAGCTTCTTTCTGCGCCACCAACATGATTTTTTTATCATGATCCATGGCGGCTTCGAGGCAACGGATAGATTTTTCCCGCCCTACAAATAAGGGTATGACCATGTGCGGATAAACCACCACATCGCGCAACGGCAATACGGGGATTTCAATGCGTTCAGAACGCTCAGGATTCATAGAGCTCTCTCTTAGTTTAGTGTCCGCCAGGTAAACTGGTCATGTAACTGTGCTTCACACAACCATTAACATGTATCCAGTATATGGGGATGTTTCCCACACATTCAACGCTATGAATACGGAAAAAGTAAAGGGGAGATAAAATCCCCCCTTTTTGATTAACTGCTTGTATGATTTGGTGAATTATTCGCCAGATGCCTGCTGGGCTTCCGGTTTACCGTAAATCAGCAGTGGCTTGGTTTGACCGCTGATCACGGACTCGTCAATCACCACTTTCTCAACGTCTTCCATCGATGGCAGATCGTACATGGTGTCGAGGAGCGCCGCTTCAACGATAGAGCGCAGGCCACGCGCGCCGGTTTTACGAATCATCGCTTTTTTGGCAATCGCATCCAGCGCTTCGTCACGGAATTCCAGATCGACGCCTTCGAGATTGAATAGCGCCTGATACTGCTTGGTCAGCGCATTTTTCGGCTCTTTCAGGATCTGAATCAGCGCCTCTTCACTCAGTTCATTCAGCGTTGCCACAACCGGCAGACGACCAATGAATTCAGGGATCAGACCGAATTTGATCAGATCTTCTGGCTCAACCTGAGACAGCAGTTCGCCTTCGTTTGGTTTTTCGGACGTTGATTTCACCGTTGCGCCAAAACCAATGCCGGAGCCGGTTTCAACACGGTGGGAGATAACTTTATCCAGACCAGCAAACGCACCGCCACAGATGAACAGGATCTTGGAGGTATCAACCTGCAGGAACTCCTGCTGCGGATGTTTACGCCCACCCTGCGGCGGAACAGCAGCCACCGTGCCTTCGATCAGCTTCAGCAGTGCCTGCTGTACGCCTTCACCGGATACGTCACGGGTAATGGACGGGTTGTCTGATTTACGGGAGATCTTGTCGATCTCATCAATATAAACAATCCCGCGCTGTGCTTTCTGAACGTCGTAATCGCACTTCTGCAGCAGTTTCTGAATGATATTCTCAACGTCTTCACCCACATAACCGGCTTCGGTCAGGGTGGTAGCATCCGCCATGGTAAACGGTACATCCAGCAGGCGCGCCAGGGTTTCAGCCAGCAGCGTTTTACCGGAGCCAGTCGGCCCGATCAGCAGGATGTTACTTTTGCCCAGTTCTACACCATTGCTGGTGTCGCCATTACGCAGACGTTTGTAGTGGTTATACACCGCCACCGCCAGCACTTTCTTCGCCTGCTCCTGACCGATGACATAGTCGTCAAGATGATGACGAATCTCATGCGGTGTTGGCAGCGCGCTGCGCTCACGGTGCGGCGCAACTTCTTTAATCTCTTCGCGAATGATGTCGTTACATAAATCGACACATTCGTCGCAGATATACACGGACGGCCCGGCAATCAGTTTACGCACTTCATGCTGGCTTTTGCCGCAAAAAGAGCAGTACAGCAGTTTGCCCGAACCATCTTTGCGTTTATCTGTCATGAGTCCAAACCTCTTTTTAAGTTCTTTGTGCCGCACATGACGACGCAAATGCCATTTTCAGACGCGAGCTGCGCTCAGGCAGTGTGCCGCCCTACCTTAGTATAGCGGCACGCTCGCGTCGCGGGCATCAATTACGATGGGTCAATACGGAGTCGACTAAGCCGTACTCAACTGCCTCTGGAGCAGAGAGGAAGCGATCGCGCTCGGTATCGCGCTCGATCTGCTCAAGAGATTGACCTGTATGCTGCGCCATAAGTTCATTCATGCGCGCTTTTACTTTCAGAATTTCGCGGGCGTGGATTTCAATATCCGTCGCCTGCCCCTGGTAACCACCCAGCGGCTGGTGAATCATCACGCGGGAGTTAGGCAGGCAGAAACGCTTACCTTTCGCCCCTGCGGTTAACAGGAACGCGCCCATGGATGCAGCCTGCCCCATGCAGATAGTGCTGACATCTGGCTTGATGAATTGCATGGTGTCATAAATGGACATGCCCGCCGTAATCACACCGCCTGGCGAGTTGATATACAGGTAAATGTCTTTTTCCGGGTTTTCCGCTTCCAGGAACAGCATCTGCGCTACGATCAGGTTAGCCATATGGTCTTCTACCTGGCCGGTCAAAAAGATAACGCGTTCCTTGAGCAGACGGGAATAGATATCGAAAGAACGCTCACCGCGTGAGGTCTGTTCAATAACCATCGGCACCAGCGCCATATGGGGTGCAAAGTTATCTCGTTCGCCACTGTATGACATTTCCGTCTCCTGGTTCAAAATTGAAAACACCTGCTGTACTGATTGTAACCTTATGGACGGATTATCAGCCAGTCTCAATCATCGTGATTACATACTTATGGGGTTCGCCACGCCCTATTTCAAGCATAACAACCTTTTGTTGTAACGCTAACACTGAAAGGGCGTTTTAGCACCCTTCCAGAACTAAAGCAGCGATAAAAAAAACCCGTCGCCGGAAGGCAACGGGTTTTTTGTTCAAACTTTAAACCGTTAGGGCGAAATTACGCCTGCTGGTTCATCAGTTCGTTGAAAGAGGTCGCTTTTTCGGTCACTTTCGCTTTCGCCAGTACCGCTTCAACAGCCTGCTCTTCCAGTGCGACGTTGCGCATGTTGTCCATCAGCTCTTTGTTCTTACCATAGAACTCGATCACTTCTGATGGATCTTCGTATGCAGAAGCCATCTCTTCGATCAGGCCCTTCACACGCTCTTCGTCAGCTTTCAGCTCGTGGGTACGAATCACTTCGCCCAGCAGCAGGCCAACAACAACGCGACGTTTCGCTTGCTCTTCAAACAGCTCGCGTGGCAGTTCCATCGCTTGCTGCTGGTTGCCACCGAAGCGCTGTGCAGCCTGACGGCGCAGCACGTCGATTTCGCTGTCGATCAGGGCAGCAGGAACGTCGATTTCGTTCGCTTTTACCAGACCTTCAATCGCCTGAGATTTCACACGGTTACGCACAGCACCGTTCAGCTCACGCTCCATGTTTTTACGCACTTCGGTACGCAGGCCTGCAACAGAACCATCTTCTACGCCGAAACGCTTGATGAATTCTTCAGTCAGTTCTGGCAGTTCGCGCTCTTCCACTTTCTTCAGGTTGATGACGAACTTCGCTGCTTTACCTTTCAGGTTTTCAGCGTGGTACTCTTCAGGGAAGGTCACGTCGATGGTGAACTCTTCGCCCGCTTTGTGGCCTTTGATACCGTCTTCGAAGCCTGGGATCATACGACCCTGGCCCATTGCCAGTACGAAGTCAGACGCTTTGCCGCCTTCGAACTCTTCGCCGTCTACAGAACCGGTGAAGTCGATGGTTACGCGGTCTTCCGCGTCAACAGCGCCTTCTTTCTCTTTCCAGTTCGCCTGCTGCTTACGCAGGGTGTCCAGCATGCCGTCAACGTCTTCGTCAGTGACGGAAACGATCGGTTTTTCAACTTCGATAGATTCCAGACCTTTCAGCTCAACTTCCGGGTACACTTCGAACTCTACGGAGTAGGTGAAGTCTTCGCCCAGTTTGTATTCGCCTGGAACGTAGTTTGGCGCACCGGCCGGATTGATTTTTTCTTTGATGATCGCGTCGATAAAGTTGCGGCTCATCAGTTCACCCAGCACATCCTGACGCACGGAAGCGCCATAACGCTGAGCAACAACATTCATTGGTACTTTGCCCTTACGGAAGCCGTCAATACGTACTTTTTTTGCTACGTTGACCAGCTCGCTTTTCACAGCAGTTTCGATGCTGTCAGCAGCGATAGTAATCGTTACACGGCGGCCAAGGCCTTGAGTGGTTTCAACTGAAACTTGCATCTTGTTACCTCAAAAAAATCACAGTGCTCGGTCAACTCTGAATCTGTCTGTTATACCGGGATGCTCTCTTAGTGCAGATTCACATTCCCTGTCGCCAGAATCATCCCGAAGACATTCAATAAGACGCGGCATTATAGCGGCATCACTTAGGTGAGTCGAGAACGGTTGGAGCATGTTGCTGCGGCTTTTTTCACACTTTAAGGCTATTTTTAGCCTTAAAATCGCACCATCCGCTCAAAACTCAGACAAAACAAAACGGCCCGGAGGCCGTTTTGAGGAAATCTGTAAGCAACATACTGGAAAAGCTCCAGCCGTTGCAAATCCGATTTATCAGGCGATGGTGCCTGCACCGCGACAAGGCGGCGACGCGAAAACCGTATCCTGCAAGCCTTCCCATTCCTTAATGGTGTAGGTATGCAGTGCCAGCGCATGCACGGTTGTGGAGAGTTCTTCCGTCAAGGTGCTGTAGATCAGGCGGTGTCGATTCAGGAAACGTTCTCCCGTGAAGCGATCGCTAACCAGAACCACTTTAAAGTGGCTTTCAGAACCTGCCGGCACGTTATGACGATAGCTTTCGTCGACGACTTCGAGGAACACAGGGTTGAACGCTGCCCTTAATTTTTCTTCTATCTGTTCACGTATCATCATGAAATTACTCCTCCGACAACGCTGAGATGTCACCCATCCCTTTAAATATTAGCCGCTTTTACCGTTTCCATTACACCTTGACAACAAATATTTAGCTTTCGTCTGATTTTCTCATTCAAACGAATGAAGTTCCCTGTGAGACTCATACCTTTCGTCACACGCGAGAGGAGAAAAAGGATGAGCTGGTCAGTTTTCAGACAAGACGATGAATTTACATGCGTTGACCACTTCCCCTGGCCGTAGTCGATGTTATGATGACGGCAATTTTTCTCTCTTTAATGCTTACGATTCGTTGAGAACCTGAAAATGTTAAAAAAACTCTTCTTTCCGTTGGTAGCCCTTTTTATGCTGGCAGGCTGCGCTACCCCGCCTACCACCATTGATGTTTCACCAAAAATCACGCTGCCTCAGCAGGACCCAAGCCTGATGGGCGTTACCGTGAGCATTAACGGTGCCGATCAGCGTCAGGACCAGGCGCTGGCAAAAGTGACCCGCGATAACCAGCAGGTAACGCTGACCGCGTCCCGCGACCTGCGCTTCCTGCTGCAGGAAGTGCTTGAGAAGCAAATGACCGCACGCGGCTATATGATTGGCCCAAGCGGCGCGGTTGATCTGCAGATCATCGTTAACAACCTGTACGCTGACGTGTCTCAGGGCAACGTGCGCTACAACATCGCGACCAAAGCGGATATCGCCATCATTGCTACCGCGAAAAACGGCAACAAAATGACCAAAAACTACCGCGCCAGCTACTCTGTTGAAGGTGCGTTCCAGGCATCTAACCAGAACATCGCTAACGCTGTAAACAGCGTGCTGACGGACACCATCGCCGATATGGCGCAGGACACCAGCATCCACGACTTCATCAAGCAGAACGCGCGTTAATCCCGCTCGCTGACCCGGTTTCAGGCCGGGTCAGTTTTATAAGAACATGTCCAGCCATTACTTACGCATTTTCCAGCAACCGAAATCAGCCATTCTGCTGATCCTCGGCTTTGCCTCCGGTTTACCCCTTGCGCTCACTTCCGGCACGCTTCAGGCGTGGATGACGGTCGAGAACATCGATCTTAAAACCATTGGTTTCTTCTCGCTTGTCGGGCAGGCGTATGTCTTTAAGTTCCTGTGGTCGCCGGTCATGGACCGTTACACCCCGCCGTTTCTGGGACGTCGTCGCGGCTGGTTAGTGATGACGCAGGTCCTGCTGCTGCTGGCGATTGCAGCGATGGGCTTTCTTGAACCGACCACGCAGCTTCGCTGGATGGCCGCGCTTGCGGTGGTGATTGCCTTCTGTTCTGCGTCACAGGATATCGTGTTCGATGCCTGGAAAACGGACGTATTGCCTGCGGAAGAGCGCGGTGCCGGTGCGGCCATCAGCGTGTTGGGCTATCGCCTCGGGATGCTGGTCTCCGGCGGGCTGGCGCTGTGGCTGGCCGATCGCTACCTCGGCTGGCAGGGCATGTACTGGCTGATGGCCGCCCTGCTGATCCCCTGCATCATTGCCACCCTGTTTGCTCCCGAACCGAGCGATGTTATCCCCGTTCCCCGCTCGCTGGAGCAGGCCGTCGCCGAACCGCTGCGCGACTTCTTTGGCCGCAACAACGCCTGGCTGATCCTGTTGCTTATCGTCCTTTATAAGCTGGGCGATGCCTTTGCGATGAGCCTGACCACCACCTTCCTGATCCGGGGCGTCGGTTTTGATGCCGGTGAAGTGGGCGTGGTGAATAAAACGCTGGGGCTGTTTGCAACCATCGTCGGCGCGCTCTACGGCGGCGTATTGATGCAGCGCCTGACGCTGTTCCGCGCGCTGCTGATCTTCGGCATCCTGCAGGGCGCATCTAACGCGGGCTACTGGCTGCTGTCGGTGACTGACAAGCATATGTTCAGCATGGCCGCCGCGGTGTTCTTTGAAAATCTCTGTGGCGGTATGGGGACAGCGGCATTTGTCGCCCTGCTGATGACCCTGTGCAACAAGTCGTTTTCCGCCACGCAGTTCGCTCTGCTCTCGGCGCTCTCCGCCGTTGGCCGGGTCTACGTTGGGCCAATAGCCGGCTGGTTTGTAGAAGCCCACGGTTGGCCAACGTTTTATCTCTTCTCGGTCGTGGCGGCCGTGCCGGGGATTTTATTGTTGCTGGTCTGCCGTCAGACGCTGGAATATACCCAGCGGACAGAACACTTTATGCCGCGTACCGAATATCATCGCGCCTACCGTTTTGCCTTACGTCTGTTAATGGTGGGCTGCGTTGCGCTGGCACTCTGGCTTGTGGTGCTCATTATTAATGCCAGCACGTCACTGGCGCTCCCTCTCGAAGCCCTTCTGCTGGACGCAGGCGCCCTGCTGGCCGTCGCGGGGATCCTGACCGGCGGTCTGCTCGATTTTATGGCGTTGCGTAAAACGCAGATGACCTGAAGAAAAAGCGAAAGGTTATTTCCCGTTGTAATCACCAACCGAAATTATAACGGTGAAATAGCCACCAACCGCTAAAAAAAATATTTGTTGTTTTGTGCGGGATAGGTTTTGGAAATTATTGGAGCCAATTCCAAAACGCTATTTTTCATTAAACGATTCAGCAGTGGAAAGTTTGATTTTTCGTTTTTTAGATGTCTTTTTATTGATAATTAATTGTTAATTTTTTGTTTATTTTTAACAATGGTTATACCAATTGCCCCTTTTAGGGTATGCTTGGGGGTCCTTTCGTTATAAAGCCCATGCCATGCGGCTTCGGTCATAAAAACCGACATAATTTGCAACACTTGTGACACGTGCGGCAGAACCCGGTAACACCTTCCTGACACAGGCCTAATGATGTTTACAGTAATGTAACCTTCCCGTAAAATGCCCGCACACTTTAAACGCCACCAGACTCCCGTGGAATTGAGGTCGTTAAATGAGACTCAGGAAATACAATAAAAGTTTGGGATGGTTGTCATTATTCGCAGGCACTGTATTACTCAGTGGCTGTGATTCTGCACTACTAGACCCCAAAGGACAGATTGGACTGGAACAACGTTCACTGATATTGACGGCTTTTGGCCTGATGTTGATTGTGGTTATTCCTGCCATTTTGATGGCTGTTGGTTTCGCCTGGAAGTATCGTGCGAGCAATAAAGATGCGAAGTATAGCCCTAACTGGTCACACTCCAATAAAGTGGAAGCTGTGGTCTGGACGGTACCTATTCTGATCATCCTGTTCCTTGCCGTTCTGACCTGGAAAACCACTCACGCACTTGAGCCAAGCAAGCCGCTGGTTCACGATGAAAAACCCATTACCATTGAAGTGGTCTCCATGGACTGGAAATGGTTCTTCATCTATCCAGAGCAGGGCATTGCTACCGTGAATGAAATCGCCTTCCCGGCGAACACTCCGGTTCAGTTCAAAGTGACCTCCAACTCCGTAATGAACTCCTTCTTCATCCCACGTCTGGGTAGCCAGATTTACGCGATGGCCGGTATGCAGACCAACCTGCATCTGATCGCGAATGAAGCAGGCACCTACGATGGTATCTCCGCCAGCTATAGCGGCCCGGGCTTCTCAGGTATGAAGTTCAAAGCTATCGCGACGCCGGACCGTGCCGCTTTCGACCAGTGGGTTGAAAAAGCGAAGCAGTCTCCAAACACCATGTCTGACATGGCGGCGTTCGAAAAAGTGGCTGCACCTAGCGAATACAACAAGGTGGAGTACTTCTCTAACGTGAAACCAGATTTGTTCAAAGACGTTATTGGCAAATTTATGGACCACGGTATGAGCATGGACATGACCCAGCCTGAAGGCGAGCACAGCGCGCACGAAGGTATGGAAGGCATGGACATGAGCCACGCGGAAACCGCTCACTAAGGGGCCGAGGAAGAAAATGTTCGGAAAATTGACACTGGATGCAGTGCCCTACCATGAACCGATTATTATGGTTACGGTGGCTGCAATTATCATTGGTGGCGCGGCCTTAGTTGGCCTGATCACTTACTTCGGTAAGTGGAGCTACCTGTGGAATGAGTGGCTGACTTCGGTTGACCACAAAAAACTCGGTATCATGTACTGCATCGTCGGTATCGTCATGTTAATTCGTGGCTTTGCGGATGCGATCATGATGCGTAGCCAGCAGGCACTTGCGTCTGCGGGCGAAGCCGGCTTCCTGCCACCGCACCACTACGATCAGATCTTTACCGCCCACGGCGTTATCATGATCTTCTTCGTGGCGATGCCGCTGGTAATCGGTCTGATGAACGTTGTCGTTCCGCTGCAAATTGGCGCGCGTGACGTTGCGTTCCCGTTCCTGAACAACCTGAGCTTCTGGTTCACGGTTGTCGGCGTTATCCTGGTTAACCTGTCACTGGGTGTGGGCGAATTCGCACAGACCGGCTGGCTGGCTTACCCGCCGCTGTCAGGAATTGAGTACAGTCCGGGTGTAGGCGTTGACTACTGGATTTGGGCGCTTCAGCTCTCCGGTGTCGGTACAACCCTGACCGGTATCAACTTCTTCGTGACCATCCTGAAGATGCGTGCACCTGGTATGACGATGTTCAAGATGCCGGTATTTACCTGGGCATCTCTGTGCGCCAACGTACTGATTATCGCGTCGTTCCCAATTCTGACCGTCACCATCGCGCTGCTGACCCTGGACCGCTACCTGGGCACCCATTTCTTCACGAATGATATGGGTGGCAACATGATGATGTACATCAACCTGATTTGGGCCTGGGGTCACCCGGAAGTGTACATTCTGGTTCTGCCTGTCTTCGGTGTGTTCTCCGAAATCGCGGCAACCTTCTCGCGTAAACGTCTGTTTGGTTACACCTCTCTGGTGTGGGCAACTGTGTGTATTACCGTTCTGTCGTTCATCGTTTGGCTGCACCACTTCTTCACCATGGGTGCGGGCGCGAACGTAAACGCCTTCTTCGGTATCACCACCATGATTATCGCCATCCCTACCGGGGTGAAGATCTTCAACTGGCTGTTCACCATGTACCAGGGCCGTATCGTGTTCCACTCAGCAATGCTGTGGACCATCGGCTTCATCGTGACCTTCTCCGTAGGTGGGATGACCGGCGTACTGCTGGCGGTACCAGGTGCTGACTTCGTTCTGCACAACAGTCTGTTCCTGATTGCGCACTTCCATAACGTTATCATCGGTGGTGTGGTCTTCGGCTGCTTCGCTGGCGTAACCTACTGGTGGCCAAAAGCGTTCGGCTTCACGCTGAACGAAAAATGGGGTAAACGCGCGTTCTGGTTCTGGATCATTGGCTTCTTCGTGGCGTTTATGCCGCTGTACGTGCTGGGCTTCATGGGTATGACCCGTCGTCTGAGCCAGCAGATCGATCCGCAGTTCCACCCAATGCTGATGGTTGCAGCGGGCGGTGCAGCGCTGATTGCCTGCGGTATTCTGTGCCAGCTGATTCAGTACTACGTGTCTATCCGTGACCGTAACCTGAACCGCGACCTGACCGGTGACCCATGGGGTGGCCGTACGCTGGAGTGGGCGACCTCTTCTCCACCGCCGTTCTATAACTTTGCCGTAGTGCCGCACATTCACGAGCGTGATGCATTCTGGGAAATGAAAGAAAAAGGTGAAGCGTACAAGCAACCTGAGCATTACGAAGAGATCCATATGCCGAAAAACAGCGCGGCGGGCATGGTGATTGCCGCTTTCGCAACGGTATTTGGTTTCGCAATGATCTGGCACATCTGGTGGATGGCGATTGTTGGCTTCGCTGGCATCGTAATCAGCTGGATTGTGAAGAGCTTTGACGAGGACGTGGACTACTACGTACCAGTCCGTGAAGTTGAAAAGTTGGAAAATCAGCATTTCGACGAGATTTCTAAAGCGGGGCTGAAAAATGGCAACTGATACTCTGGCGCACTCAACTGCCCACGCGCATGAGCATGCGCACCACGATACGGGACCGACCAAAGTCTTCGGTTTCTGGATCTACCTGATGAGCGACTGCATTCTGTTCTGCTGTCTGTTCGCGACCTATGCCGTTCTGGTGAACGGCACAGCGGGCGGCCCGACCGGCAAGGACATCTTTGAACTGCCGTTCGTTCTGGTTGAAACCGCACTGCTGTTATTCAGCTCCATCACCTACGGCATGGCGGCTATCGCCATGTACAAAAACAACAAAAGCCAGGTTGTCTCCTGGCTGGCGTTGACCTGGTTGTTTGGTGCTGGCTTTATCGGGATGGAAATCTATGAATTCCATCACCTGATCATGGAAGGCTTCGGCCCGGATCGCAGTGGCTTCCTGTCCGCGTTCTTCGCGCTGGTGGGTACCCACGGTCTGCACGTGACTTCAGGTCTGATCTGGATGGCAGTTCTGATGTTCCAGATCTCCCGTCGCGGCCTGACCAGCACTAACCGTACCCGTATCCTGTGCCTGAGCCTGTTCTGGCACTTCCTGGACGTGGTGTGGATCTGCGTGTTCTCTGTTGTCTATCTGATGGGGGCGATGTAATGAGTCATTCTAACGATCATGGCGCTTCCCACGGCAGCGTAAAAACCTACATGACAGGTTTCATCCTGTCGATCATCCTGACGGTGATCCCGTTCTGGATGGTGATGAGCGGTTCTGCATCTAAGCCGGTTATCCTGGGCGCAATCCTGGTGACCGCGGTGATTCAGATTCTGGTGCATCTGGTTTGCTTCCTGCACATGAACACCAAGTCCGATGAAGGCTGGAACATGACGGCCTTTATCTTTACCGTGATTATCATCGCTATCCTGGTAGTCGGTTCCATCTGGATTATGTGGAACCTCAACTACAACATGATGGTTCACTAAGAGCGGCGAGTATGTTTAAGCAATACCTGCAAGTAACGAAACCAGGCATCATCTTTGGCAACCTGATCTCCGTGATCGGAGGGTTCCTGCTGGCCTCTAAGGGCAGCATTGATTACGCCCTCTTTATCTCCACGCTGGTCGGTGTGTCACTGGTTGTTGCGTCCGGTTGTGTATTTAACAACTACATCGACATGGATATCGACAAGAAGATGGAAAGGACCAAAAATCGGGTGCTGGTGAAAGGCCTGATCGCCCCTTCCGTCTCGCTGGTGTACGCCACCTTGCTGGGTATTGCTGGCTTTATGCTGCTGTGGTTTGGTGCTAACCCGCTGGCCTGCTGGCTGGGGGTGATGGGGTTCGTTGTGTATGTGGGCGTCTACAGCCTGTATATGAAACGTCACTCCGTCTACGGCACGCTGATTGGTTCTCTCTCCGGCGCTGCGCCGCCGGTGATTGGCTACTGCGCGGTCACGAACGAGTTCGACAGCGGTGCGCTGATCCTGCTGGCTATCTTTAGCCTGTGGCAGATGCCGCACTCCTATGCCATCGCGATTTTCCGCTTTAAGGATTATCAGGCAGCGAACATCCCGGTTCTGCCGGTCGTTAAAGGCATTTCGGTTGCCAAGAACCACATCACGCTGTACATCATCGCCTTTGCCGTGGCAACGCTGATGCTCTCTCTGGGTGGTTACGCTGGATACAAATATCTGGCAGTAGCGGCTGCGGTGAGCGTCTGGTGGCTCGGTATGGCGCTGCGCGGTTACAAAGTGGAAGATGACAAAGTCTGGGCGCGCAAACTGTTTGTGTTCTCGATTGTGGCCATCACCTCGCTGTCCGTGATGATGTCCGTAGATTTCATGGTGCCAGATTCACACAACCTGCTGACTTACGTCTGGTAAGCCAAATCAGGTCTAAAAAGGGTGCTTCGGCACCCTTTTTTATTCACTAAATCTATTAATAACGCATGTAATATTTGTTAAATAAGCCTTTATTTACCCCGCCCCTTCCCCGCACTACACTATGGCCTGCTTTTGAACTGAGGTGGTAATGAACGATTATAAAATGACGCCAGGCGAGCTACGCGCGACCTGGGGCTTAGGGACTGTCTTCTCGCTACGGATGCTTGGCATGTTTATGGTCCTGCCTGTTCTGACCACGTACGGCATGGCGCTGCAGGGGGCCAGCGAGGCGCTAATTGGACTCGCGATCGGCATTTATGGACTGGCGCAGGCGGTCTTCCAGATCCCGTTTGGCCTGCTCTCGGATCGGGTGGGCCGAAAACCGCTGATCGTCGGCGGTCTGCTTATCTTTGTTCTTGGCAGCATCATTGCCGCCCTCTCCCACTCTATCTGGGGGATTATTCTTGGCCGCGCCCTGCAGGGTTCCGGCGCGATTGCCGCTGCCGTCATGGCGCTGCTGTCAGATCTCACCCGCGAGCAGAACCGCACGAAGGCGATGGCCTTTATCGGCGTCAGCTTTGGCGTCACCTTTGCCATCGCGATGGTGCTGGGCCCGATAATCACCCATGCGCTCGGTCTGCACGCCCTGTTCTGGATGATTGCCGTACTGGCGACCATCGGGATCGCGCTAACGCTTTGGGTTGTGCCGGACAGCAAAAACCACGTTCTGAACCGTGAATCCGGCATGGTGAAGGGCTGCTTCAGCAAAGTGCTGGTTGAACCGCGCCTGCTGAAGCTGAACTTCGGCATCATGTGTCTGCACATTCTGCTGATGTCCACCTTCGTCGCCCTGCCCGGCCAGCTTGCCGCGGCGGGTTTCCCGGCGGCTGAGCACTGGAAAATCTATCTGGTGACGATGCTGATTTCGTTTGTCTCCGTAGTGCCGTTCATCATCTATGCCGAAGTGAAGCGCAAAATGAAGCGCGTCTTCATTGGCTGCGTGGCGCTGTTGCTGATTGCCGAAATCGTGCTCTGGGGCTCCGGCCCGCACTTCTGGGAGCTGGTGGCAGGCGTACAGCTTTTCTTCCTGGCGTTTAACCTGATGGAAGCGCTGCTGCCGTCGCTTATCAGCAAAGAGTCTCCGGCCGGTTACAAAGGCACGGCGATGGGCATCTACTCCACCAGCCAGTTTCTCGGCGTGGCGATTGGCGGCTCGCTTGGCGGCTGGGTCGACGGCCTGTTTGATTCGCAAACCGTGTTTCTCGCGGGCGCGCTGCTGGCGACAGTCTGGCTGCTGGTTGCCAGCACCATGAAAGAGCCGCGCTATGTGAGCAGCCTGCGGGTAGAAATCCCGGGGGATGTGGAGATTAGCGATGCGCTGAAACAGCGTCTGGAAGCCAAAGAAGGCGTGACCGAGGTGCTTATCGTCCCGGAAGAACGCAGCGCTTACGTCAAAATAGACAGTAAAATGACCAATCGCTTCGAGGTCGAGCAAGCGCTCTAAGCGTAAAAAAAAGCCCGGTTGAACCGGGCTTTTCTGTCTTAATCGCGGAAGTTTTTGAACTGGAACGGCTGTCCCAGATCCCCGCCGCGCACCAGCGCCATCACCGACTGGAGGTCATCGCGGGACTTACCGGTCACACGAATTTCTTCGCCCTGGATCTGCGCCTGCACCTTCAGCTTGCTGTCTTTGATGAGCTTAACGATCTTCTTCTGCACCGCGCTCTCAATGCCCTGCTTCAGCTTCGCTTCCACAAACCAGTTCTTACCGCTGTGCACAAATTCGTCCGGTACATCGAGAGACGTTCCTTCGATGCCGCGTTTTAACAGCTTGGCGCGCAGAATGTCGAGCAGCTGATTCACCTGGAAATCTGACTCGCTCAGCACTTTAATGGTCTTATTTGCGTCGTTCAGCTCGAACGACGCCTCAACGCCACGAAAATCGAAACGTGACTCAACTTCGCGGGTTGCGTTCTCAACGCCGTTGCGAACTTCCTGGATATCAACTTCGGAAACAATATCGAAAGATGGCATCTTTTCTTCTCCCTTCACTTTTGTTGCGTTGCATAATACCCGCTACGAGGCATAACTCAACAGAAGCTTAGCTGTATAATTAAGCTGTGACACCTGGCGCAGTTGCAGGTGAGGAGGAACAATGAAAATTACGGTGCTCGGATGCGGAGCGCTTGGCCAGCTGTGGCTGACCGCACTGTGCAAGCACGGACATGAGGTTCAGGGCTGGCTGCGCGTACCCCAGCCCTATTGCAGTGTTAACCTGATTGGTGAAGACGGAAGCATCTTTAACGAATCCCTCACCGCGAACGATCCTGATTTCCTCGCGCAAAGCGACCTTCTGCTGGTGACGCTCAAAGCCTGGCAGGTTTCCGACACGGTAAAAACGCTGGCCGCGCAGCTCCCCCCCACTTCCCCCATTCTGCTGCTGCATAACGGCATGGGGACACTTGACGAGCTGCAAAGCGTTCCACAGCCCCTGCTGATGGCGACCACAACGCACGCTGCGCGTCGTGACGGCAATATCATCGTGCATGTCGCCAGCGGCGTGACGCATATCGGTCCGGCCCGCGAACAGGACGGCGATTACAGCTATCTGGCGGATGTCCTGCAAAAGGTCTTGCCGGACGTTGCCTGGCACAACAATATCCGCCCTCAGCTATGGCGCAAGCTGGCGGTAAACTGCGTGATCAACCCGCTGACGGCGCTGTGGGACTGCCCGAACGGGGAGCTAAAAAACCATCCGCAGGAGATAGCGACGCTGTGTGAAGAAGTGGCTTCGGTGGTGGAGCGCGAAGGCTTGCACACCTCGGCGGATGATTTACGCTATTATGTCGAGCAGGTGATTGATAGCACGGCAGAAAATATCTCTTCGATGCTGCAGGACGTTCGTGCGTTACGCCACACCGAAATCGACTACATCACCGGTTATCTGCTAAAGCGCGCCCGTGCGCACGGTATCGCGGTGCCTGAGAACGCCCGCCTGTACGATCAGGTTAAACGTAAGGAGAATGAGTATGAGCGCGTCAGCACTGGTATGCCTCGCCCCTGGTAGCGAAGAGATGGAAGCCGTCACCACTATCGATTTAATGGTGCGGGGCGGTATCACGGTGACCACCGCCAGCGTTGCCAGCGACGGCAATCTCGCCGTCACCTGTTCACGCGGGGTGAAAATCCTGGCGGACGCACCGCTTGTTCAGGTGGCTGACGGCGATTACGACATCATCGTGCTGCCCGGCGGCTTAAAAGGTGCGGAATGTTTTCGCGACAGCCCGCTGCTGGTCGAGACCGTGCGCCAGTTCCATCTGTCCGGCCGCATCGTCGCAGCAATCTGTGCCGCCGCCGGAACGGTTCTGATTCCGCACGATATCTTCCCCATCGGCAACATGACCGGCTTCCCGGGGCTTAAGGATACAATCCCGGAAGAGCATTGGGTGGATAAACGCGTCGTCTGGGACCCGCGCGTCAACCTGCTGACCAGCCAGGGGCCCGGCACCGCTATCGATTTTGGCTTAAAGATTATTGACCTGCTGGTCGGGCGTGAGAAAGCGTACGAAGTGGCGTCATCGCTGGTGATGCCGGCGGGGATTTATAATTATTACGAATAGGTGTTCTCCCTCTCCCCGTGGGAGAGGGCCGGGGTGAGGGCATCAGGCCGCACTCCCCGGCTAGAAACTACGGACGATACACCTTCACATTCGCGAAGCCCTGCTCGCGCAGATACAGCGCCTGCAGGCGGCTCATCACCCCGCGCTCACACCACAGCAGGTAGGTTTTGCTCTGATCGAGATCGCCAAACTTAGTGCTCAGCTTGTAGAACGGCAGAGAAACCACCTCCACGCCTTCTACCTGCAGCGGTTTGTCATCCTGCTCGTCAATGGAGCGGATATCCAGAATCGCATCGTTAGCGCCAAAACCGCTCACAGTTTCAACTTCAACGACTTCCTGCTCGGTCTGCTGGGCAATCTCACGGATGTCGATGTTGGACGCTTCTGCCACCACTTTTTCCAGGATGCTGAAATCGAAGTTCTCTTCTTCCGCTTCGATCTTCGCCTTCACCGCCTTGACGGTTGGGCTTTTTGAGATCACACCGCAGTATTCCGGCATGGTGCGGGCAAAATCTTCGGTGCCGATTTCGCGCGCCAGGTCGATGATGTGCTCTTTATCATGGGAGATCAGCGGACGCAGGATCAGCGTATCAGACACGTTGTCGATCAGACGCAGGTTGGTCAGCGTCTGGCTGGAGACCTGGCCCAGCGCTTCGCCGGTGACCAGCGCCTGCACGCCGTAGCGTTCCGCCACTTTGGACGCCGCGCGCACCATCATGCGCTTCAGGATCACGCCCATCTGGCCGTCGTCCACTTTTTCGAGGATTTCACCCACGACCGGCTCAAAGTTAATCGCCACGAAACGCACGCGGTGGGAGCTGCCGAAGCGATTCCACAGGTAATGCGCGACCTGACGAACGCCGATTTCGTGCGCCGCGCCGCCCAGGTTGAAGAAGCAATAATGCACGCGGCAGCCGCGACGCATCAGCATATAGCTGGAGACGCCGGAGTCGAAGCCGCCGGAGATCAGGGACAATACGTCTTCCTGGGTGCCAATCGGGAAGCCGCCGATACCTTCATAGCGCCCTTTCACCAGCAGCAGGCGATCGTTTTCGATCTCCAGGTTCACGGTCACGTCCGGGTTAGTCAGGCGTACGCGCGCCGTTTCAACGTGCTGGTTCAAACCGCCGCCGACGTAACGTTCCACTTCAATAGAGCTGAACTCGTGCTTGCCGCGACGCTTCACGCGCACGCAGAAGGTTTTGCCTTCGATCTGGTCGCGGTACTGGACCAGCGCTTTCTCGAAGATGTCGTGCATATCGCTGAACGGAACATCTTCCACTTCCAGGATATGGTGGATCCCTGGAATACGGGTCAGCGCGTCGCGAATATCCTGACGTTTGTTTTCGTCTTTGGCGCGCACTTCAACGTGGTCCCAGTGGCGCACCACGGCGAGGGTTTCGTCGTAGTGCTTTAATACGTTACGAATGTTCCCGGTGAGAATTTTAATAAAGCGCAAACGCACAGATTGGCTTTTGATGGTGATTTCAGGGAACAATTTAATGATAAACTTCATGGCGGCAATGTTTCTTAGGCAAGCGTATTAAGGCTTGTAATGGAAAAGAGTACAGCAGCCCACACCCGTGGCTGCATCCAGGCGCGCAAGTATACCACCATCGCGCCGCTCCTGTGCACATTGCGCGTTATTTGCTTATCCGCCCGAGTCCGTTACCATATCAGGGCTGAGAATATAAGAGTCAATTCACTATGCCGAAGAAGAACGACGCACCGGCCAGTTTCGAAACTGCGCTGAGTGAACTGGAGCAAATCGTTACCCGTCTTGAGAGCGGCGATCTCCCGCTGGAAGAGGCGCTCAACGAATTCGAGCGTGGCGTGCAGCTGGCGCGCCAGGGGCAGGTCAAACTGCAGCAGGCCGAGCAGCGTGTGCAGATCCTGCTTTCCGACAGCGAAGACGCGAAAACCACGCCTTTCACACCGGACGCCGAGTAAATGGATTTTGCCAACGAGCTTCAGGCGCGCGTCGTGCGCGCCAACAACGCCCTGCGCCGATTTATTGCGCCACAGCCTTTTCAGAACACTCCACTGGTTGAAGCCATGCACTATGGCGCACTCTTGGGTGGAAAGCGCCTGCGCCCGTTTCTGGTGTACGCCACCGGCAATATGTTCGGTATCAGCGATAACACGCTGGACGCCCCGGCAGCCGCCGTGGAGTGCATCCACGCTTATTCGCTGATCCACGACGATCTTCCGGCGATGGACGATGACGATCTGCGTCGGGGTCAACCCACCTGCCACATTAAGTTTGGCGAAGCGAATGCCATTCTGGCGGGGGATGCTCTGCAGACGCTGGCGTTCTCGATTCTGAGCGATGCGCCGATGGCGGAAGTGGCCGATCGCGACCGCCTGGCGATGATCTCCGAACTGGCAATGGCCAGCGGCGTCGCCGGTATGTGCGGCGGACAGGCGCTGGATCTTGAAGCGGAAGGACGTCAGGTTAATCTGGAACAGCTGGAGCGTATTCACCGCCATAAAACCGGGGCATTGATTCGTTCCGCCGTTCGCCTGGGCGCGCTGAGCGCGGGTGAGCGAGGGCGCAAAGCCCTGCCGATTCTGGACAGATACGCAGAAAGTATCGGTCTGGCATTCCAGGTTCAGGATGACATTCTGGATGTGGTGGGCGATACTGCAACATTGGGTAAACGTCAGGGCGCGGACCAGCAGCTTGGCAAAAGTACCTACCCCGCCCTGCTGGGTCTTGAGCAAGCCCAACGTAAAGCCCGGGATCTGATAGACGATGCCCGCCACTCGCTAAGTGAGCTGGCCGCGCAATCGCTGGATACCTCGGCACTGGAAGCGCTAGCGGACTATATAATCCAGCGTGATAAATAAACTATATATCTCGATGAGCCTTTGATGAGTTTTGATATTGCCAAATACCCGACACTGGCGTTAGTTGACTCCACCCAGGAGTTACGTCTGTTGCCGAAAGAGAGCCTGCCGAAGCTGTGCGACGAATTGCGTCGCTACCTGCTCGACAGCGTTAGCCGCTCCAGCGGCCATTTCGCCTCCGGGCTTGGCACGGTAGAGCTGACCGTGGCGCTGCACTATGTCTATAACACGCCGTTCGATCAGCTCATCTGGGACGTGGGCCATCAGGCCTACCCGCACAAAATTCTGACCGGACGTCGCGATAAAATTGGCACCATTCGTCAGAAAGGCGGCCTTCACCCGTTCCCGTGGCGCGGTGAGAGCGAGTATGACGTGCTGAGCGTCGGCCACTCTTCCACCTCTATTTCCGCGGGCATCGGTATTGCCGTTGCCGCCGAAAAAGAGAACAAGCAGCGCCGCACCGTCTGCGTGATTGGCGACGGCGCCATCACCGCGGGGATGGCCTTCGAGGCCATGAACCACGCGGGCGACATCAAGCCGGACATGCTGGTTATCCTTAACGATAACGAAATGTCGATCTCCGAGAACGTCGGTGCGCTGAACAATCATCTGGCGCAGCTGCTTTCCGGCAAGCTCTACTCCTCCCTGCGCGAAGGCGGCAAAAAAGTCTTCTCCGGCGTACCGCCGATTAAAGAGCTGCTCAAACGTACCGAAGAACACATCAAAGGCATGGTCGTTCCCGGCACGCTTTTCGAGGAGCTGGGCTTTAACTACATCGGCCCGGTTGACGGCCACGACGTGCTGGGTCTGGTGACCACGCTCAAGAATATGCGCGATCTGAAAGGCCCGCAGTTCCTGCATATCATGACCAAAAAGGGTCGTGGTTACGAACCGGCGGAAAAAGATCCGATCACCTTCCACGCGGTGCCGAAATTCGATCCGTCCAGCGGCTGCCTGCCGAAAAGCAGCGGCGGTATGCCGAGCTATTCTAAAATCTTCGGCGACTGGCTGTGCGAAACCGCTGCGAAAGATAACAAACTGATGGCGATCACCCCGGCTATGCGCGAAGGCTCCGGCATGGTGGAGTTCTCCAGAAAATACCCTGACCAGTATTTCGACGTGGCGATTGCCGAGCAGCATGCGGTGACGTTTGCAGCGGGCCTGGCGATTGGCGGCTACAAGCCGGTTGTCGCTATCTACTCCACCTTCCTGCAGCGCGCTTACGATCAGGTGATCCACGACGTAGCGATTCAGAAGCTGCCGGTGCTGTTTGCTATCGACCGCGCGGGCATCGTCGGTGCCGACGGCCAGACGCACCAGGGCGCATTTGATCTCTCGTTCCTGCGCTGTATCCCGGATATGGTGATCATGACGCCAAGTGACGAGAACGAATGCCGTCAGATGCTGTTTACCGGCTACCACTATCAGGATGGCCCAAGCGCGGTTCGCTACCCGCGCGGCAATGCGGTGGGCGTTGAGCTCCAGCCGCTGGAAAAACTGCCGCTTGGCAAAGGGGTGGTGAAGCGTCGCGGTGAGAAAGTGGCAATCCTGAACTTCGGCACGCTGATGCCAGAGGCCGCGAAAGTGGCTGAAACGCTGAATGCCACGCTGGTGGATATGCGCTTTGTGAAGCCGCTGGATGAGTTTCTGATCCTGAGCATGGCGGAAAGCCACGACGTGCTGGTCACGCTGGAAGAAAACGCCATTATGGGCGGCGCGGGCAGCGGCGTGAACGAGGTGCTGATGGCGAACCGTAAAGCCGTTCCGGTCCTCAATCTCGGCCTGCCGGATCATTTTATTCCTCAGGGTACCCAGGATGAAGCCCGCGCGGCGATTGGCCTGGATGCCGCCGGTATCGAAGCCAAAATCCGCACCTGGCTGGCATAACCCCTTCCCTTTTCCGCTCCTGCTATGCTTAAACCAGGTGTTTAAACAGCAGGAGCGGAACCGTGCAATACACGACATTAGGTAAAACGGACCTTAAGGTTTCCCGGCTTTGCCTGGGATGCATGACCTTTGGTGAACCCGATCGGGGAAACCATGCCTGGACACTGCCGGAAGAGAGCAGCCGTCCGATTATCAAACGCGCCATCGAAGGCGGCATTAACTTTTTCGACACCGCTAACAGCTACTCCGACGGCAGCAGCGAGGAGATTGTTGGTCGCGCCCTGCGCGATTTTGCCCGCCGGGATGACATCGTCGTTGCCACCAAGGTTTACTACCCGTCAGGCGATCTGACTGAAGGCCTTTCTCGCGCGCAGATCCTGCGCTCCATTGATGACAGCCTCAGACGCCTGAACATGGATTACGTCGACCTGCTGCAAATTCATCGCTGGGATTACAACACGCCGATTGAAGAGACGCTTGAAGCGCTGAACGACGTGGTGAAAGCGGGTAAAGCGCGCTATATCGGCGCGTCGTCTATGCACGCGTCGCAGTTTGCCCAGGCGCTGGATCTCCAGGCGCAGCACGGCTGGGCGCGCTTTGTCACCATGCAGGATCACTACAACCTGATCTATCGTGAAGAAGAGCGCGAGATGCTGCCGCTCTGCTACCAGGAAGGCGTAGCGGTGATCCCATGGAGCCCGCTGGCGCGCGGCCGCCTGACACGCCCGTGGGGAGAAACCACGGCCCGCCTGGTATCGGATGAAGTGGGGAAAAACCTTTATTCCGGAACAGAGGCCAGCGATGCGCTAATTGCCGAACGCTTAGCCGGGATAGCCGACGATACCGGAGCAACCCGCGCACAGGTGGCGCTGGCGTGGCTGCTGGGTAAACGCGGCGTCGCGGCACCGATTATCGGCACGTCGCGGGAAGAGCAGCTGGATGAGTTGCTGAGTGCAGTGGATTTATCCCTGACGCCGGAGCAGATTGCCGAGCTGGAGACGCCGTATCAGCAGCATCCGGTGGTGGGGTTTAAGTAAGCCCTAACCCTCTAATCCGTAGGCCGGGTAAGGCATAACCGCCACCCGGCAATACAGAGCGCACAAACTCACGCGAAGTGATCGTATCCTTTCCAGTCCAGCGTCACAGGCGCACCGTCTTTCACAAACTTCAGCCCTTCGCTTTCCGGCATGATCTGACCGATGCAGGTAAATTTCGCGCCGAGATGCGCTAATGCCACATCCAGCGTTCCGCGATTCAGCTCAGGCACGGTGAAGCACAGCTCATAATCTTCTCCACCGGATAACGCCCAGCGCAGCGCCTGTTCAGGTTCGACATGGCGAAGCAGTTGCTCCGACAGCGGGAACAGATCCAGGTCAACGCGTGCGCCCACGCCGCTGGCTTTCAGGATATGGCCGAGGTCTGAGATCAGTCCGTCAGAGAGATCGATAGCCGAGCTGGCCCGCTCACGCAATGCCTGACCGTGCAGAATACGCGGTGTCGGGCGCAGGTGACGCTTCACCAGATACGCCGCATCGTCGGCATCTTCAACCGTTAATCGATTCTGAAGGACTGCCAGCCCTGCCGCGCTGTCGCCCGGCGTACCGGTCACATAGATCCAGTCGCCAGGTTTTGCGCCCGAGCGCTTGAGCGCGCGACCAAACGGCACGTAGCCGTGGATCGCCAGCGTCATCGACAGCGGACCGGCGGTCGTATCACCGCCAATCAGCTGCATATCGTAATAATTCAGCTGTTCAAACAGCGCGTCGCTAAACGCTTCCAGCCAGGCTTCATCCACCTCTGGCAGGGTCAGAGCCAACGTCAGCCAGGCAGGATCTGCGCCCATAGCGGCCAGATCGCTGACATTCACCGCCAGCGCTTTATACGCCAGATCGGCAGGATCGATATCCGGTAAGAAATGACGTCCGCACACTAAGGTGTCGGTGCTGATTGCCAGCGTCTGTTTTTCGGGAATGTTGAGAAGTGCGCAGTCATCGCCAATGCCGGTTTCAACATCAAGACGAGAGGTTCTGACACGGTCGAAATAACGGGCAATCAGGGAGAATTCGCCGCATGCCATACGTTATGCCTCAGCAAATAAAAGAAAAAACCGGAGCCGCACTGCCCGTCAGGCAATGCAGAACTCCGGTTTGCGGATCACTTTTTGTGGGGACGGATCGCAGGTGCTGCTTTATCAAGTACGCCGTTTACGAACTTGTGGCTGTCTTCAGCGCCGAAGGTTTTCGCCAGTTCGATCGCTTCGTTGATGGCCACTTTGTACGGCACATCATCACGTTTAGACAGCTCAAACAGCGCGATACGCAACACTGCTTTTTCCACCTGGCCCAGCTCTTCGAGCAAACGGGACAGGTATGGCTTCATCAGACCATCGAGATACGCGCTATTAGTCGCCACTCCCGACAGCAGTTCACGGAAGTACAGAACGTCAACGTCTTTCACGTCCTGTTCTGACAGGAACTGGTATTCAACATCAGCGATGTCGTTCTGGGACAACTGCCAGGAGTAAAGTGCCTGAACGGCACATTCACGGGCGCGGCGACGAGCAGCAGGTTTCACGGAATTCCCCTTACAAAAAAATCAGGCCTTGATGGCTTTCAATACATTGATCATTTCAAGCGCGGTCAGTGCAGCTTCTGCACCTTTGTTACCGGCTTTGGTGCCAGCACGTTCGATGGCTTGTTCAATACTTTCGGTGGTCAGCACGCCGAACGCGACAGGAATTTCAGCATCCTGCGCAACGTGTGCCAGACCGTTGCTTGCACCGCCCGCAACGTATTCGAAGTGCGCAGTGCCGCCACGAATAACGGTACCCAGTGCAATCACCGCGTCGTATTTACCGGTTTTCGCCAGCGCGCCCGCCGCCAGTGGCAGTTCGTAAGCGCCTGGAACCCAAACAACGGTAATGTTGTCATCTTTAACCTGGCCGATACGTTTCAGGGCGTCAATCGCACCTTCCAGCAGGCTGTCGTTGATGAAGTTGTTGAAACGCGCAATGGTGATGGCGACGCGAGCGTCCGGGGTAGCTACAGCAGCTTCAATAATGTTCATACTCTTCCTTTACGGGTTCATTTGGCCCCGCAGGGGGGCGGATTTTATCATAATACTTTGCGCACTGCTTCCCTATTTCGGGTGCAATTACGCTGTCGTTAAATGGAGGCAAACATCCGGACCCACCGGACGAATCTCGCTGAATGTGAGTTGCGGTGCGTCGGCCAGTTTTTCAAGGCCGGGCAGCACAAACAGGCCGCGCGCGTCGTGACCTAACAGTTTAGGCGCAACGTAGACGAGAAGCTCATCCACCAGCCCCGCCTGGAGCAGCGCCCCGGCAAGCGTTGGACCGGCTTCGACCCAGATGCTGTTCACCTGCTGTTTGCCGAGCAGCATCATCAGCACCACGAGATCCAGATGTCCGTTATGCTCCGGCACCATAATGCTGCGCACGCCTTCCGGCCACTCGCGCGTATCTTCTTTGGTGCGGGCAATCCAGGTTTCACCCGGCTGCTGCACGATGCGGTGCTGCGGCGTCACGCGGTTCTGGCTATCAATAATAATACGTAGCGGCTGGCGCAGGTTCTCCTGCGGATAGAGTGCCTGGGTATCGGCATTCAGTTCGTCCCAGCGCACGGTCATGGCCGGATCGTCAGCCAGAACGGTTTCGCTGCTGGTGAGGATAGCATGGCTTTGCGCGCGCAGACGTTGCACATCGCGCCTTGCCTGCGGCGAGGTGATCCACTGGCTTTCACCGTTCGCCATTGCCGTACGGCCGTCCAGCGAGGCGCCCAGCTTGAGCTGAATAAACGGGAAGCCGGTGCGCATGCGCTTCAGGAAGCCTTTGTTGATGGCTTCCGCATCCTGCATCATCAGGCCATGGCTGACGTCGATCCCTTCCTGCTGGAGCCGATATAATCCACGTCCGGCCACCTGCGGGTTAGGATCCTGCATCGCTGCGACCACGCGAGCCACGCCCGCCGCAATCAGCGCGTCACAGCACGGCGGCGTACGTCCGTGATGGCTGCAGGGCTCGAGCGTCACGTAGGCCGTGGCGCCGCGCGCCTTCTCGCCCGCCATGCGCAACGCATGCACTTCGGCATGCGGCTCACCCGCACGATGGTGATAGCCTTCCCCCACGATTTCGCCATCTTTCACGATTACGCACCCGACGTTCGGGTTGGGATGGGTAGTAAAACGACCGCGCTGCGCCAGCTTCATGGCTCGCGCCATGTACATCTCATCGTGCATGAGCTTAATCCTGTAAGCGGGCGATCTCTTCGCCAAACTCTTTGATATCTTCGAAACTGCGGTAGACAGAAGCAAAGCGGATGTAGGCAACTTTATCGAGCTTTTTCAGCTGCTCCATCACCAGGTTGCCGATCATTTTGCTCGGGACCTCGCGCTCGCCCAGCCCACGAAGATAAGATTTAATGTGGTTTAACGCCATTTCGACATCGTCTGCGCTGACGGGCCGTTTTTCGAGGGCTTTTAGCATCCCGCTGCGCAGCTTTTCTTCGTTGAAAGGCTCACGCACGTCGTTGCTTTTTACCACGCGCGGCATTACCAGCTCTGCAACCTCAAAGGTCGTGAAACGCTCGTTGCACACCAGGCACTGCCGACGACGGCGTACAGAAGACCCTTCGCCCACAAGACGAGAGTCGATGACTTTGGTATCCACAGCGGAGCAGAATGGGCAATGCATACGGTATCCCTGTTATCCGGTTAACTGATTTTCATTTTACCCTGATCTGGCCTGACAACAAAGGAAGAGCTTTTTGAGACAAAGGATCTATGTCTGGCGAGACATTGCTGGCTACCATAGCAAGGATCCGTTATTTCAAGGAAATAAACGCTATGACAAGACGTTACCTGAAAATTTTACTGGTGGGGAGCCTCTTCACCCTCAGTGCCTGCGCACAGCAAACCGAAGTCCGCCAGATGAAACAGAGTGTGAACACGCTCAATTCGGCAATGGACAAACTGAACAAAGAAACGGTGAAGATCACCCAGCAAAACGCGCTGAACGCGAAATCCACCGGCGGGGTATATCTGCTGCCGGGGGCAAATACGCCCGCCCTGCTTAACAGCCAGATTGGCACACTGAAAATGTCGCTGGTGAATGTGGCGGCGAATGCGGATGGTACGCGCGCAACATTGCGTATTCATGGTGAATCAAACGATCCGCTGCCCGCCTTTAGCGGCACCGTAGAGTGGGGCCAGATCCAGGGCACCACGGAGAGCTACCAGGAAGTGAACGTGAAGAACCAGCTTTTCACTGCCCCGGCCAGCGTTCTGGCACCCAGCGATGTGGATATTCCGCTTCAGCTAAGCGGCCTTACGCCTGAGCAGTTAGGCTTTATCCGCATTCACGATATCCAACCCGCCGCGCAGTAATTCCTTCCTTTTGAGCGGAGTGAAATGTCACTCCGCTAACATTTACATTTCGTATGGATTGGCAACATAAATGATTGCCGCTACAATCCCGGCCGTTTAAAGTACGCAAACGTGAAAGCAATCGATTACGTGTGTGAGAGATATGTGAAACAACACATATTTTTGTGAGCAGGGATTCCTATAATAGGCACCGCAGAAACACGAAATATTTAGAAACGCAATTCGCGCATTTTTCACTCCCGGAAGGGAATTTCAATCAGTGGCATGATTATGAAAAAAACATTACTCGCAGCTGGCGCCGTGCTGGCACTGTCCTCCTCTTTCACTGTTAACGCAGCGGAAAACGACAAACCACAATACCTCTCCGACTGGTGGCACCAGAGCGTTAACGTGGTTGGTAGCTACCACACCCGTTTCGGACCACAGATCCGCAACGATACCTACCTGGAATACGAAGCGTTCGCCAAAAAAGACTGGTTTGATTTCTACGGCTATATGGATGCTCCGGTCTTCTTCGGCGGTAACACGCAGGCTAAAGGTATCTGGAACCACGGTTCCCCTCTGTTTATGGAAATCGAACCACGCTTCTCTATTGATAAGCTGACGGGCACCAGCCTGGCGTTTGGTCCGTTTAAAGAGTGGTACTTCGCGAACAACTATATTTACGACATGGGCCGCAACGAGTCCGGTCGTCAGAGCACCTGGTATATGGGTCTGGGTACCGACATCGACACTGGCCTGCCAATGAGCCTGTCCCTGAACGTGTACGCGAAATACCAGTGGCAGAACTACGGTGCTGAAAACCAGAATGAGTGGGATGGCTACCGTTTCAAAGTGAAATACTTTGTGCCAATCACCCAACTGTGGGGCGGTAACCTGAGCTACATCGGCTTCACCAACTTCGACTGGGGTTCAGATCTGGGCGATAAGAGTGGTTACGCAGAGAACGGCATTAAACAGCGTACCAATGACTCTATCGCGTCCAGCCATATCCTGGCGCTGAACTACGATCACTGGCACTACTCTGTTGTTGCGCGTTACTGGCACAACGGTGGCCAGTGGAACGACGACGCCGATCTGAACTGGATGAAAGAAAACGTCCGTTCTACCGGTTGGGGTGGTTACCTGGTCGTAGGTTATAACTTCTAACGTTGTGGTTGGTGCCGGGTGGCGGCTATGCTTTACCCGGCGTACAAAACCTGTAGACCCGTGCAAGCGCAGCACCGCCGGGCAAAAAAGCCAGCTCTTGAGCTGGCTTTTTACTGCTTAACTTTCCGCAAAAAATCCGCCAGAGACCTGTCCGCACTCTCGCTGAACCGCCTCTCCGTCATCACAATATTGAGACACCGGTCGAGCCGGAAACAGCGGTAGTCATCGCGCCGTTCGCACCACGCCGCCAGCAGCCAGCGCTCCCCCCAGAAGAACAGCCCCAGCGGCTGAACCTCGCGTTTTGAGAGTTGCCCGGCCTCATCACGATAATGCAGCGCCAGCACAAGCTGGGCGGAAATCGCCTGATGAATCATGTCAAAATCGCTGCGGGAGTGGCTTTGCATGCAAAACTCCGGGGCGTAGATCCGCGTTTGCTCCGCCTTGCGACGACTCTCCTCGGGCAGGATAGCCAGCACCTTCTCCTGAGCCGACTCCAGCTCGCGCGACAGCGACTCCCCTCCCCAGGTTTTGAGCAGGCGGATCGCGACGATCAGCGCCTCTGACTCCTTGTTTGTCAGCATCAGCGGCGGCAGGTCAAAACCCGACATCAGCCGATATCCGCTCCCCGCCTCGCCTTCCACCGGCACGCCGGAAAGCGACAGGTCGCGGATATCACGGTAGACCGTGCGCTCGGACACGCCCAGCCGCTCCGCCAGATGCGCTGCCGTTGTCAGACGCCTGCCCCGCAGGATCTGCACAATCTGAAACAAACGGTCAGCGCGTCGGGTCATAACGTCATTCGCTCTCAGGCAGGTTGATGGAGGCCGACGCGGTTACCCTCGCTGTCGGTAAACAATGCGATAGTGCCAATGCCATGCGGCAGTTCCAGCGGGCCAAACACACACTCGCCGCCCGCAGAGGCAATGCGATCGAGCGTAGCCGCCAGATTGTCAGTATGCAGGTAAATAATAGCGCCCTGCAAAGACGGTGTAACGCCGTCAAATTTTGCCAGCGCCCCGCCGGTATACGGATCCTCATGCGGGAAAACGGCCAGCTCCGCGCAGTCCATTTTCTCGCGACGCAGCGCGAGCTGCATCACTGGCTCATAAAATTTGATGGCGCGATCCATATCCGAGACCGGAATTTCAAACCAGTTAATGACGCTTTTCATACATCCTCCTGACTGTTGTTTGGGTTCAGAAGGAGTCTACGACAGGGCTCCTGACAGCATACTGTCAGGAGTGTTTGTCAGGAGCAGATAAAAAAAATCCCGGTCAACAGACCGGGATTTCAATAACGCGCTAAACGTCGGCTTACGGCAGAATGGACGGCTGATCCGCCCCTTCTTTCTCGACTTTCTGCTGGAGCAGGTGCTCGCGCTTCATGCCGAGTTTCAGTGCCAGTGCGGACGCCACGTAGATGGACGACGCCGTACCGATGGAGACACCGATCAGCATGGTCAGCGAGAAGCCTTCCAGTACCGGGCCACCGAAGAGGAACAGCATCAGGATCACCATCAGGGTGGTACCGGATGTGATCAAGGTACGATGCAGCGTCTGGGTCAACGACACGTTAAAGATTTCGTACGGCGTACCGCGACGGATCTTACGGAAGTTTTCACGGATACGGTCAGATACCACGATACTGTCGTTCAGTGAGTAACCGATAACGGACATCAGGGATGCCACGATGGTCAGGTCAATCTCAATGTGGAACAGAGACAGTATGCCCATGGTGATCACCACGTCGTGCGCCAGGGCGATAACCACACCCGCTGCCAGTCGCCACTCAAAGCGGAAACCGACATACACCAGGATGGAGATCAGCGCCACCAGCAGCGCCATGGCGCCGGTCTGCGCCAGGTCCGCACCTACGCTCGGGCCAACAAACTCAATACGTTTGACCGCCGCGTTCTGGCTGGTGGTCTCGTTAATGACCTGTACGACCTTGCTGCCCAGCTCCTGGCTGCCGTTGGCATCGTGTACCGGCGGCATACGCACCATGATGTCGCGGCTGCTGCCGAAGTTCTGCAGCAGCGGCTCTTCAAAGCCCGCCTTTTGCAGAGACAGGCGCATCTGGTCCATATCGACCGGTTTTTCCAGGGAGATCTCGATAACCGTACCACCGGTGAAATCCAGCCCCCAGTTAAAGCCTTTCACGCCCATAACGACGATGGACAAAATCAGCAGTAAACCTGAAATGCCGAAGGCCCAGTAGTCCCAGCGCATAAAGTCCCAGACTTTACGGCCATGGTTCAATTGTTCAACAGTATATTCCTGTGCCACAACGCACTCCTCAGATAGACAGCTTTTTGACGCGCTTGCCGCCGTACAGCAGGTTCACGATGGCACGGGTGCCGACAATAGCGGTAAACATTGACGTTGCGACACCGATACCGGTGGTAATCGCAAAGCCTTTGATCGCGCCAGTACCCACTGCATACAGGATAAGAACCTTAATCAGTGTTGTTACGTTCGCATCGAAGATAGAGCTGAACGCGCCTTTATAACCTTCGTCAATCGCCTGCTGAACAGAGCGACCGTTGCTCAACTCTTCTTTGATACGTTCGTTAATCAGTACGTTGGCGTCGACCGCCACCGCAAGGGTCAGAACGATACCCGCAATCCCCGGCATGGTCAGCGTCGCCCCCGGCAGCAGGGACATGATGCCGATGATCAGCACCAGGTTCGCGATCAGCGCGGAGGTCGCAATCAGACCAAACTTCTTATAGAAGAAGATCATGAAGAGGATAGAGACCACCAGACCGGCCAGACACGCTTCCAGACCCTGCTGGATGTTTTGCATACCCAGAGTTGGACCAATGGTACGTTCTTCAACAATCTGAATTGGCGCAATCAGCGCACCGGCACGCAGCAGCAGAGAGAGCTGACGCGCTTCGTTCGGGTTGTTAATACCGGTAATACGGAAGCTGTTACCCAGACGAGACTGGATATTGGCGATGTTAATCACCTCTTCCTCTTTCACCAGCACCGCACGACCATTTGCATCTTTCTTACCGCTGTCTTTGTACTCCACGAACAGGGTCGCCATCGGTTTGCCGATGTTGTCCTTGGTGAAGTTAGACATGATGTTACCACCCGCGCTATCCAGCGAGATGTTAACCTGTGGCTGGTTGTACTCATCCTGGCTTGAAGTGGAGTCGGTGATGTGGTCACCGGTCAGGATCACGCGTTTGTACAGCACAACCGGCTGACCTTCGCGGGTCTGTTTCACTTCAGAGTCACCCGGAATACGGCCAGACGCTGCGGCGGATTGATCAACATTGGAGTTCACCAGGCGGAATTCCAGCGTTGCGGTCGCACCCAGAATCTCTTTCGCACGCGCAGTGTCCTGGATACCCGGCAGTTCAACCACGATACGGTCAGCACCCTGACGCTGTACCAGCGGCTCAGCCACGCCCAGTTGGTTTACACGGTTACGCAGAATGTTGATGTTCTGCTGAACGGCATATTCACGCGCTTCTTTCAGACGTGCATCGGTCATCACCGCACGCAGCTGGTTGCTGCCCTGAGAGGTGATCACCAGGTCACGGTGACGTTGTGTCAGGTAATCTACAGCCTGATCGCGAGCCGCGCTGTCGCGGAACGTGATGCTCATGCCGTAGTTATCTTCTTTACGCACGGTGGTGTAGGCGATGCCTTTATCACGCAGATCGCTGCGCAGGCTGTCGATATTCTGTTCCTGCAGCTTGCCGAGCGCGGTATCCATATCCACTTCCATCAGGAAGTGAACGCCGCCACGCAGGTCAAGACCCAGCTTCATTGGCTCTGCGTTCAGCGCAGCCAGCCAGCGAGGGGTTGCAGGAGCAAGGTTAAGCGCCACGACATACTTGTCACCCAGCACGCCCATCAGCGCTTCGCGAGCGCGGAGCTGCGTGTCGGTGGTGTCGAAGCGAGCAAGAATTGCACCCTCTTCCAGAGCCACAGACTTAGCGGTAATTTTTTCTTCTTGTAACGTTTTCTGGACCTGGATCAGCGTTTGCTCACTGGCGGCGACACCGCGCGCGCCAGTGATTTGAACAGCCGGATCCTCACCATACAGGTTGGGAAGCGCGTACAGCAGGCCGACGATAATCACGACGACCAGCATGATGTACTTCCACAAAGGATAACGGTTTAACACGGCAGTTCCCTTTGGGAAAAGTTGGGATTACAGCGCCTTCATGGTGCCTTTCGGCAGAACGGCAGCTACGAAGTCACGTTTGATAACCACTTCAGTGGTGTCGTTCAGGGCGATAGCAATGTAGCCGCTTTCAGCCACTTTGGTTACGCGACCGACCAGGCCACCGTTGGTCAGCACTTCATCGCCTTTCGCGATGGAGTCCATCAGCTTTTTGTGCTCTTTAGTACGCTTCTGCTGTGGGCGCAGGATCATGAAGTAGAAAATCAGACCGAACACAACCAGCATCAGAATCAGAGACATCGGGCTGCCCTGCGCTGGTGCACCCGTTGCTGCTACCGCATCAGAAATAAAAAAGCTCATTCAAATTCCCTCATTATTAATATTAATCAACGTTCAACGGTGGAACATCCCGCCCCTGACGTTGGTAAAAATCGGTCACGAAGCTCTCTAATTTACCCTCTTCGATAGCCTTGCGTAAACCAGCCATTAAGCGCTGATAGTAGCGAAGATTATGAATGGTATTGAGACGCGCGCCCAAAATCTCATTACAACGATCGAGATGATGCAGATACGCGCGAGAATAATTGCGACAGGTATAGCAATCGCACTCGGCATCGAGCGGGCTGGTGTCACTCTTATGCTTCGCGTTACGGATTTTCACCACGCCATCGGTAACGAACAGATGGCCGTTACGCGCGTTGCGGGTTGGCATTACGCAGTCGAACATATCAATGCCGCGACGTACGCCTTCCACCAGATCTTCGGGTTTACCCACACCCATCAGGTATCGTGGTTTATCCGCCGGGATTTGCGGGCAGACATGTTCCAGAATGCGATGCATGTCTTCCTTCGGCTCACCCACAGCCAAACCGCCGACAGCGTAGCCATCAAAACCTATCTCTACCAGACCTTTAACGGAGATATCGCGTAAATCTTCGTAAACGCTGCCCTGAATGATGCCGAACAGCGCATTTTTGTTCTGCAGGGAGTCAAAACGGTCGCGGCTGCGCTTCGCCCAGCGCAGCGACATCTCCATAGAGCGTTTTGCGTAATCCCAGTCCGCCGGGTACGGCGTACATTCGTCGAAGATCATCACGATGTCAGAACCGAGATCGTACTGAATCTCCATCGACTTTTCTGGATCGAGGAAAATCGGATCGCCGTTGATCGGGTTACGGAAGTGAACGCCTTGCTCGGTGATCTTGCGGATATCGCCCAGGCTGAAGACCTGGAAGCCGCCGGAGTCGGTCAGGATTGGGCCTTTCCACTGCATGAAATCGTGCAGATCGCCGTGGAGCTTCATGATCTCCTGACCCGGACGCAGCCACAGGTGGAAGGTGTTGCCGAGGATAATCTGTGCGCCAGTGGCTTCAACTTCTTCCGGCGTCATCCCTTTTACGGTGCCGTACGTGCCCACAGGCATAAACGCGGGGGTTTCCACCACGCCGCGATCAAACACCAGACGACCGCGACGCGCGCGGCCATCGGTGGTATCAAGTTCAAATTTCATTTTTTCTCCGACGTCAGAAAAACAGTCCAACGTTGTCATACGGTGCCGCGGACTTATTCCCCGACACGCTCATTCAAAGCCTGCGGATTGTACGTGATAAACATCGCGTCACCGTAGCTAAAAAAGCGATATTTTTGTTCTACCGCAGACTTGTACGCATTCATCGTATGCTGATACCCCGCAAACGCGGAAACCAGCATAATCAGCGTCGATTCAGGCAGATGGAAGTTGGTCACCAGCGCGTCAATCACTTTGTACTGATAGCCCGGGTAGATGAAAATCTGCGTATCGCCAAAGAACGGCTCGATAAGATCGCTCTTTGCAGCCTGAGCGGCGCTCTCCAGTGAACGCACCGACGTCGTTCCGACGGCCACGACGCGGCTACCGCGCGCTTTTGCCGCCAGCACCGCGTCAACCACATCCTGAGGCACTTCGGCATATTCAGAGTGCATGATGTGATCTTCAATGCTGTCCACGCGCACCGGCTGGAAGGTGCCCGCGCCGACATGCAGCGTCACGAACGCCATCTCCACGCCCTTCGCGCGCAGTTTTTCCAGCAGCGGTTCATCAAAGTGCAGGCCCGCCGTTGGCGCCGCAACGGCGCCAGGCTTCTGGCTGTAGACGGTCTGGTACAGCTCGCGGTCTGCCTCTTCATCCGGGCGTTCGATGTACGGTGGCAGCGGCATGTGGCCGATGGCGTTCAGGATATCGAGTACCGTACGCTCGTCGTTGAATTCCACTTCAAACAACGCGTCGTGGCGCGCGGTCATGGTCGCTTTGATGCTCTCGTCATCGCCCAGCAGCAGTTCCGCGCCCGGCTTCGGCGCCTTAGAAGCGCGAATATGTGCCAGAATACGTTTATCATCGAGCATACGTTCGACCAGCACTTCAATCTTGCCGCCGCTGGCTTTTCGGCCAAACAGACGCGCCGGGATCACGCGGGTATTGTTAAAAACCAGCAGATCGCCAGGGTTGAGCTTGTCGAGCAGATCGGTGAAAGTACCGTGCGTCAGCTCGCCTGTTGGCCCATCCAGTGACAGTAAGCGACAGCTACTGCGCTCAGGCATAGGATAGTGAGCAATCAGGGATTCAGGTAGTTCAAAGGAGAAATCGGCGACGCGCATGACGTATACTCGTGACTTAAAAACAGGCGGCATAGTCTAGTGCTCACACCCTTTTGCTGCAACAACTAGCCGCCACTGGACAAATAAAACGCATGAATTTTCTCGCTCACCTGCATCTCGCTTACCTCGCTGAAAGCTCCCTCTCCGGCAACCTGCTGGCCGATTTCGTGCGCGGCAACCCCGCGGAGGACTTTTCCCCGGAGGTTGTCGACGGGATTTTTATGCACCGTCGCATCGACGTGCTGACCGATAATCTGCCAGAGGTCACGGAAGCCAAAGCGTGGTTTCGCCCTGAAACGCGCCGCGTTGCGCCGATCACGCTCGACGTGATGTGGGACCACTTTCTGTCGCGCCACTGGGAACAGCTGTCGCCGGAGATGCCCTTGCCAGCGTTTGTGCGCTATGCCCACCAGCAGGTGTCGATCATTTTGCCCGATTCGCCGCCGCGCTTTGTGAATCTGAATAACTACCTGTGGTCGGAACGCTGGCTGGAGCGCTATCGCGAGATGGATTTCATCCAGAATGTACTGAACGGGATGGCGAGCCGTCGCCCGCGACTGGATGCGCTGCGCGATTCCTGGTATGACCTGGATGAACATTACGATGCGCTGGAAACGCGTTTCTGGCAGTTTTACCCGCGCATGATGGCGCAGGCGAAAAACAAACAGCTGTAACAGAATTCACATTGATAGGTAAAAGCTGGCGGAACGATTGTCACCACCTCTTTGTCTTATCCATGAACACTCTCTATACTGGCTCGCGTTGCGTTCCAAATAACCTTAGTATCTACAGGAGAATCATATGGTTCTGGTAACTCGTCCGGCTCCGGATTTTACAGCTGCAGCAGTTCTGGGCAACGGTGAAATCGTTGAAAACTTCAACTTCAAACAGCACACCAACGGTAAAGCGACCGTTCTGTTCTTCTGGCCAATGGACTTCACTTTCGTTTGCCCGTCTGAGCTGATCGCCTTCGACAAACGTTATGAAGAATTCCAGAAGCGTGGCGTGGAAGTTGTTGGCGTCTCCTTCGACTCTGAATTTGTACACAACGCATGGCGTAACACCCCTGTCGACAAAGGCGGCATCGGTGCGGTGAAATACGCAATGGTTGCGGACATCAAACGCGAAATCCAGCAGGCTTACGGTATCGAACATCCGGACGCTGGTGTTGCGCTGCGCGGTTCCTTCCTGATCGACGCCAACGGCATCGTTCGTCACCAGGTTGTGAACGATCTGCCGCTGGGTCGTAACATCGACGAAATGCTGCGCATGGTTGACGCGCTGCAGTTCCACGAAGAGCACGGCGAAGTGTGCCCGGCTCAGTGGGAAAAAGGTAAAGAAGGTATGTCTGCTTCCCCAGACGGCGTTGCTAAATACCTGTCCGAGAACGTATCCAGCCTGTAATTGGCACGGTTTACGAAGAAGGCCCGCTTATGCGGGCCTTTTTTATGCTTTACGCTGCGTCTCTCGCCAGATGCGCCAGGCCATGCCTGCCAGCAAAATCACGCCCGCAATCAGCACGCCCCACACCAGCAGGGTGTTCATCCGGCTCTCCCGCTCGGCCGCAGAGGTAGCGGTCAGGCGCCCCTCGCCGCCTAACGCGACATCCTTCAGAATACCGGCCTGCGGCAGGTTCGCCATATCATACGTTTTACGCAGCCCGGCAGGGATCAGCATGTCAGGCCCCACGCTGGCAAGTTTTGCAGCCCCGTTTCCCCAGGCGAGCACGTACGGCGCTTTTCCCTGCGCGTTGAATACCAGGTCATAACGATCGCGATGCCCGATGACGCCCGGCAGGTATTCTGGCAGACGCGCATTCAGCGTCGTGATTTTCACTGCCTGCACCAGGCCTCCGTTAAGCGAAACCGATGGAGACGTTTTGCCTTCCAGACGGTAAAGCACCTCTTTTTTCAGCGGGTGCCATGAATCTTTTTCCGTACTCCGCCACGCGATCTCGACGGGAAGGACGCCGTCGCCATTCAGTAAAATGCTGACAGCACTCAGCGGCTGCGGCCGCGCCCAGTGCCACTGCGCTTCGCTTGTCGATAGCTGTTCCCCTTCTCCCTCAAGGTCGACCGCTTCCGGGGCCGCCTGGGCAGGTGCGCTGATTGCGTTTACGCCGGTCAGGGTTATCCCCTGGCTCTGCGCGTTCAGCACCACCATGAGATAGCGATTCGCATCGGGAGATAAAACCGTATCAATATCGATCCGATCGAGCTTAAGACGATCCTCGCCGCTGACGACGTCCAGCAATGGCATATCCTCGCGCAGGGTATACCAGCGCTTAAGATCCTCACTGTAATAGACCGACGCTGTACCCTGCCACGGCGTCTGCGGGGTATTCCAGAGCAGCTGCAGCTGGGATATGGCCATCTCTCCCATAGCCTGCTCCGGCAGGGTCAGCAGATAATGTTGCCCGGCTGCGGCGGCTTTTTGCCCTTCCAGCACAATCTCAACGCCGTTTCGGGAACGGAGCAGGATCTTATCGCTATCACCGGCATCTGACGCAGGCGCAAGCGGCGAGGCATCCAGCGGGAAGAGGCGCAGCGCAGTGGATTGCACTGGCGCCTGCGGACGGGTCGCGGCGACCAGGCTGAACGGAACCGGCTCGCCCGACTGATTAAAGACGCGGACGTCATGCAGATCCGGCGACGTGCTCTGTGCATAGACGGCGAGCGGCAACGTCACCCGATACCACTGGGAAGGAGCTGACGTATCCAGCGAAAGACCGAAGGCATAATCCCGCGGCGATTCCGTTTTTGCCTCGTCGCAGAACGCCGGGCCGGAAAGCGCCAGCAGCGCGGTACACGCTACCGCTTTCATCCATTTCATTTTTCTTCTCCTGTTTTGGGCGGTAGCGGTGAGAAATACCCCACGATCAGTACCAGTATCGCCACGCCGATAAACGCCACCGCGCGCGACAGACCACCTCCGCCCGCACTGTCTACCAGCATCAGTTTAACCATCACCCCCCCCAGTAGCCCGGCACCGCTGAGCCACTCCTGACGGGAAGCCCGACGGGTGGCGTGAACCATCACCACCAGCGCGATCAGCATCCAGAACAGGGCAAAGGTGGTCTGGATAAGCCGCGAATCCCATAGCGATTCCATATTCCAGGCCACGTCACCATACCAGGCCAGAGCGCGCATCAACGCACCGTTAAGCCACCAGAAGCCAAACGCCACGATCGCGACGGCAGGCCACGGACGGGCCTGCGAGAGCAACGCCGGGTAGTCGCGCTCCACTGCCCGATAAAAGACCACCAGCCCCAGCAGCGCGAACGCCGCGCCTTCCTCAAGCGGGTTCACCAGCGGCAGCCAGGTCTGACGATAAACCACGCCGTCCTGGAAATTGGTCACCACCAGTAATACCAACAGCGCCGCGACCACGGGGATCGGAGCTATGCACGCGTAGAGCGCAGGCCACGCACGGAACGGCCACACGCGACGGCGCACCGCCGCAGAGAGTGCAATAATCACCCCGCCGCCTGCGGCCATAGCCAGCCCGCTGCCCCAGGCCGCCATGCCCCACGGCAGCGACCGGGCAAACCAGTAAAGTTCTGCCGCCAGCGCCAGTAAAATCATCCAGAACAGCGACACATGCAGCCCCATCGCGATGCGCGGCGCTAAACGCGCACCGTCTCGCCACAAGAGCATCAGCGCGGCAGGCAGCGCAACGCACCAGGCGAGATTTACCCAGCCAGCGGCAAACATCTGCTGGTGCCAGATCTGATAACCCACCATCAGCAGCATAACCGGCCACAACAGCCATTTACTGGCATCCAGTTCCCGCCACGTCAGACGCGCGGCTACCTGCCGCCAGCCCCAGGCAGAGACGGCCAGGAGCGCCAGCACGCCTGCCAGAACAGGTAATTCGTGTTTCAACACCAGCCGCGACGCGCCCAATAACGCCACGAGCCAGAACAGCAGCCCGCCTGCAAGCAGCGTCCAGCTGACCGGCAGCACAATACGCCGCCACAGCCAGGCTGCAGCCAGCCAGCTGAGGCTGAGAATGGCGAAGATCAACAGCAGGCTCAGCGACGTCACGCCGTTCATCAGCGCCCAGATCGCGCTGCCGAGCGCCAGCACCAGCAGCGCCGTCCCGCTATAACTCATGCGCCGCTGCTGCTGTTGCACGCCCAGCCAGAGGATGCCCAGCCCCTCCAGCGCCCATGCCATTGCCGTCCAGCGTGCCGATAGCGCCAGCGGAATGGCGAGCGTGGCAAATCCGCCGCCAATGGCCAGCGCCGCCATCACCAGAGGTCGCCCGATGGAGGGATAGCGTCGCAGCGCAAGGAATGCGAGGGAAAGATAAAATGCACCGTAACCCAATGCGCTGAGCGCCGGGCCGTATGTCCAGTGCTGAGTCATGCCGTACTGCATCCCGAACCCCACCAGCGGCGGGGCAAGCAGCAGAACGCCGTCAATAATCTGCTTCCCTTTTTCCTGTGCCCGCAGCGAAAGGGCTACGCTCAGCACGCCGAATATCAGCGTATTGGCAATCAGGAACAGCTGGCAGATCCAATAGTCCTCGGGCTGGTAATCACTCAGCCCCCACAGGCCGCCCACGCCAAAGGTAAAGAGCAGCCCGAGCAGGTTAAGCTCGCGCCAGTGCTGCCAGATGCTGATGGCAAGAATGCCGATGGAAAGCAGGAGATAGAAGGAGAACAGCGCCACAAAGCTCCCGCCTCCGGTAGACAACAGCAGCGGCGCAAGGTATCCGCCGAGGCTCGCCAGCATGGCAAGGCTCAGCGCTTTCTGCAGCACGGCCAGCCCGACGCTCGCGGCGCAAATTACTATCAGTAGCGCAAAGGCCAGCGTCATCGGCAACATTTGCCAGAGCCGGAAGGCGCCAAAGACCGTCAGGTAGAGAATCCCCGTCGCCCCACCTTGTAAGATAAGCGCGTAGACCGGCTGCTTGTGCCGAAGCCGCCAGCCAACCGCCAGCAGAACGACAGCAAACAGCGCCGTCGCCACCAGGCGAAGCTCTAGCGGGAACAGGGAATGTTCGACGGTATAGCGCAGCAGGAAAGAGAGGCCGAGGAAAAGCAGCAGAATGCCAAGCTTCGCGAGCGGATTGCCCTGCATAAACCAGCGCGCCAGCGACGTCACTATGCCGCCAAAGGCAGATGGCTGTTTAGCCGCAGACGCAGGGGCCGGAGCGGGTTCTGTCGCGACAGCGGGAGTTTCGGGGCGCCAGGGATCGACAGGCGCGGGCGCGTCTTCCACCACCACTGGCGCGGCGGCCGGTACCGGATCCGGCGCTATCTCAGCCATGCCGCGCTGCTCAAGCGCCTCAATGCGCTGGCGTAGCCGGGCGATCTCCTGCTGCGCCGCCGTACTTCGATTAAACCCGATAACCGCCAGCACGGGCGCAACCACCAGCGCAAAAACCAGGAATAAACAGCCAAGGATGTAAAGCTCGTCCATGTTTCCACCTTCACCGTAAACGATCCACTAAGATTGACACAAATCGTTGCATTTGCGCCATCTTAAAAGTGGAAACCTTAGCGCACTAGCTGCCGAACCAGACCGCCGCGGATACCGCAGGCAGCGCCAGCACGCCATCCTGTATCGTCGCCTTGCCCTCTTTGTTCGTCCACGTAGCCACCTTCAGCAACGGGGAATCATCCAGCACCACTTCGCAGGCCTCGCCCCGGTTAATCGCCACCAGCACCCGCTGCTGGTTATAGACGCGAGCAAAGACCACCACGTTATCGTGGGCGTATACCACCTGGCAGCCGCCGTAGCGCAGGGCGAGACTCTGCTTACGCAGTTTCGCCAGCCGCTGATACAGGCTGAACAGCACCTTGTCCTGTTTCTCTGACTCCCACGGGAAGGTTTTGCGGCAGAAAGGATCGTTGTTGCCGTCCAGCCCGACCTCATCGCCATAGTAAATACACGGCACGCCCGGCCAGGTGAAGAGCCAGGTGACCGCCAGCGGCAGGCGCGCGACATCCTTACCGAGCAGGGATTTAAAGCGCGCGGTATCGTGGCTATCGAGCTGGTTAAACATCCGCAACTGCTGCTGATGCGACAGGCCAGCACGATAGTTGTCCATCCACGCCATGCAGGTTTCGGCGTCGATATGGTTCGGATCGTAGGAAATATCGGTGTTCGCCAGGAATCCCCACAGCGGGAAGGTAAAGCCGCGATAGTTCATCGCCGCATCTTCCGCATCGTTCTGTAGCCACTGCCGCGCGTCACCAAAGTGTTCGCCAAAGACGAACGCCTCCGGCTGCGCCGCTTTTGCCGAACGCGCGATCCCGGCCACGTGCTGAAGGTTATTGCGCGCGCCGCCCGCTTCACCGAGCATATGCACAACGTCCAGACGCCAGCCGTCCATGTTCCACGGGGCCTTCAGCCAGTGACGGACTATGCTATCATCACCGCCGTAAATCTCGTTCACCAGAGAGGGCGACTGGAAATCCAGCTTCGGCAGGCTCGGGTAGCCCAGCCAGTCCAGCGCGCGCCCCTCCTCGTTAAAGCTGTACCAGTCGCGCTGCGGCGAATCCGGGTTATGGCACGCCCCACCCATCGACTGATTATGACGGTCAAACCAGGCGTGCGAATCGCCGCTGTGGTTAAACACGCCGTCCAGGATCAGGCGCATCCCTTCGTTTTTGGTGTTTTCGCGCAGACGCAGCAGCGCCGCGTCGCCGCCAAACTGCGCGTCAACGTGGCGATAATCTTCGGTATCGTATTTATGCACGCTCGGGGCTTTAAACACCGGGTTGAGGTACAACGCCGTCACGCCGAGCTTTTTCAGGTACGGCAGCTTTTCGCTGATACCGTCGAGATCGCCGCCGTAGAACGTCGATCCCCCCGCCTGCGCGGTCACCGGTTCACCCCATTTTTTCAGGATGATGTCGTGACCGGCGGCATGATGGTAATAGACCTTGTCCTGGTCGGCGGTACGTTTTTCGCTGCGCGCAAAGCGGTCCGGGAAAATCTGGTAAAAGACCTGATCGTTAACCCACTGCGGACCGTTATCCGGGTAATCGACCGCGAACTGCTCCAGCCGGGCCGGTGGGAAACGGCTAAACCCCTGCGGGGTAAACCACAGCTGGCGGTTGTTCCACAAAAGCTTAAAGCTGTAGCGACGGCGCGGCTGCCCGCTGCGCAGGTCGATATTCGCCCGCCACGCCGTGATCCCCGGCTGCGGCTGGCTGCGCTGTTTGTGCATTTTCAGCGACGTTTCTTCGTTATCCACTTCGGCGCGAAGGGTCACACGTTCCGGCTGATTTTCTCCCGCCAGCCAGAGCGTAATCACCAGGTTGTCTTTGTTTTGCTTAACAAATGGAGCAACCGGAAGGTGCCAGGCGTTTAACATCACGAATCCCCTTTGATGAAATTGACGTCACCTTGCCACAGGGTGATTAAGGTTAGCTCACCATGACGAGATTTATTGGGGGAGGAGGACGGGGGAGGAGGCAAGAATTCCCTCTCTCGCAGAGAGAGGGAATAAAATATTACTGCGCTTCCGCCAGCTGACGGTCGCGGCGGCATTTAAACACCCAGCCCACCAGCAGCAGGACGATCCACGCACAGCCCACGTACAGGGAAATACGGGTATCCGGGTGGTAACCAATCAGGCCAATGATAAACACCAGGAAGAGCAGCCCAACGACGGTGGTCGCCACCCCGCCCGGTACTTTGAACTTCAGCGCTTTCGCTTCTTCCGGCGACAGACGGCGGCGGAAGGCAATCTGTGACAGCAGGATCATGATCCACACCCACACCGTCGCGAAGGTCGCCAGCGACGCAATCACCAGGAAGACGTTCTCCGGCATGATGTAGTTCAGATAAACCGAGAACAGCAGCGCCACGGTCATCACCACGACGGTCACCCACGGCGTGCCGCGGCGTGATGTTTTGGCAAACACTTTAGGCGCACTGCCCTGCTCTGCCATGCCGTGCAGCATGCGGCCCACGCCGAACACGTCACTGTTGATGGCCGAAAGCGATGCGGTCAGCACCACAAAGTTGAGAATGCTGGCGGCAAACGCAATGCCCATATGCTGGAAGGTCAGCACAAACGGGCTGCCGTTGGTGCCCACCTGGTTCCACGGGTAGATGGACATGATCACAAACAGCGTGCCCACGTAGAACACCAGGATACGCATCGGCACCGAGTTGATGGCGCGCGGAATGGATTTCTCAGGATCTTTCGCTTCCCCGGCGGTGATGCCGATAATCTCGATGCCGCCATAGGCGAACATTACCATCTGCAGCGACATAACCATCCCGAGCCAGCCGTTGCTGAAGAAGCCGCCGTTGCTCCAGAGGTTATGGATCCCGGTCGGCTGGCCACCGTTCCCGATGCCCCAGATGATGATGCCAAAACCGGCGAGGATCATGATGATAATGGTCGCGACTTTAAAGAAGGAGAACCAGAACTCCAGCTCACCAAACACCTTCACGCTCATCAGGTTGACGGCGCAGATAATCAGCACCACGCTCAGCACCCAGATCCAGTGCGGCACCGCCGGGAACCAGACGCCCATATAGATGCCAAACGCGGTCACGTCGGCAATGGCGACAATCAGGATTTCAAAGCAGTAGGTCCAGCCGGTGATAAACCCGGCCAGCGGGCCTAAATTTTCCTGCGCGTAGCGGGAGAAGGAGCTGGCAGAGGGGTTGTGAACCGACATTTCGCCGAGGGCGCGCATGATGATATACGCCGCCACGCCGCCGATGATGTAGGCCAGCAGAACGCTGGGACCGGCCATTTTGATGGCATCTGCCGAGCCATAAAAAAGACCGGTACCGATAGCAGAGCCCAGCGCCATAAAGCGGATGTGGCGAGTGCTGAGTCCACGTTTAAGTTTGTTAGTGCTTTCCATTAAAATCTTGCCATTCAACACGAAAAAACAAAAAACCACGGGGCCTTAAGCCCCGTGGTTAAACAGTTTGTTGCCGTTGATTAATGGGCGTTCGATGCGACCTGACGCCCTGCAGCACGGTCCCAGATAACGGCCAGAACCAGCGCAACAACGGTAGGCATCAGCCAGGCCAGGCCCTGCTCGGACAGCGGCAGACGCTGTGTCCAGGCTGGCAGAATATCTGCGAACGCTGATGCTTTGATCCCGTCAAGGATACCAAAAATCAGGCTGATAAACATGGCTGGCGCAATAATTCGCGAGGAGTTATGCCACCACGGGCGGGTGAAGCTCAGCACCACGAGCACGATGCATGGCGGATAAATCGCCGTCAGCACTGGAATAGAGACCTGAATCAGGTGGCTCAGACCGAGGTTGGACACCGCCATGGAGAAGATACCGAGGATAAACACCAGGGTGCGGTAAGAGAGCGGCAGATACTGTGCAAAGAACTCTGCGCAGGCGCAGGTCAGGCCAACCGCCGTCACCAGACACGCCAGGAAGATCAGCGCCGCCAGCAGCATGCTGCCCGCACCACCGAAAGTGTGCTGAACGTAAGCGTGCAGGATAGCCGCGCCGTTCGCGTTCTGATCAACCAGCATCGCGCTATCGGAACCCAGGCGGAACAGCGCCAGATACAGCAGCGTCAGGCCCACACCGGCCATCAGGCCAGCCCAGATAGTGTAGCGGGTCAGCAGACGCGCTTCGGTCACGCCACGGGAACGCGCGGCGTTAACGATAACGATACCAAACACCATGGCGCCCAGCGTATCCATCGTCAGATAGCCGTTCACAAAGCCGTTGGAAAACGCAGCGTTTTTGTAGGCGTCCATCGCGTCGCTAATCGGGCCTGCTGGCCAGATGATGGCCGCCACGGCCAGCACGATCAGCGCCACAATTTTCAGCGGAGCCAGGAAGTTACCTACGGTATCCAGCAGCTTGCCCGGATAGAGGGAAACCAGAATCACGATGGCGAAGTAGATCAGGCTGTAGATAAACAGCGGCATCGCGCCGTCTCCGGTCAGCGGGGCAATCCCGACTTCAAAGGAAACGGTCGCCGTACGCGGGGTGGCAAACAGCGGGCCAACGGCCAGATAGCAAACTGTCGCCAGCAGAACGCCCGCCACTTTGCCAATCGGGGTGCTGAGGCTATCCACGCCGCCGCCGACTTTCGCCAGCGCGATGACGGTCAGCACCGGCAGGCCCACGGCAGTAATCAGGAAACCAAACGCGGCGGTCCAGACGTGTTCACCCGCCTGTAAGCCAACCATTGGAGGGAAAATGATGTTGCCTGCGCCAACGAACAGCGCAAATGTCATAAAGCCCAGCGCGATGATGTCACGCGATTTTAAGTGATGGGTCATAAAACCTTACTGCCTGTGGATGTGGTGTTGAAAACATTGAGATTTTCGATTTCCCTGATGGGACGATACAGCCGAAAATTTGCTCAATTTCAGCGGGAAATGCTCCCGTCCTGGCGTGGAGAAGAATAGTTTTTCGATTTACCACGCAAATACAGTCGGTCTGACAGTATCTGGGGGGCAATTTAAACGCTTATAACGTTTAAAGGCAAGGTGGGATCGCAAAACCAGAACAATATGCCAGCATGAAAACACACGCCAGCACAATGCGCTAATTATGAGAAAAACCCATGGCTAATCATGCGAACAAAAAACAGACAGCCGTATAAAATTCACACGCGTTTCGCTTGACTGCAAAGCAAACGGGCCAGCAAACGCTGGCCCGTGGAAAGGTAAAATGACACGCCTGCCGTCAGGCGATTTTTTTGGCAATTAATCGTTCCGGCATCACAAAGCTGAAGCGGGTTCCTTTGCCCGGCGTACTCTGAATATCAAGACGGCTCTCATGGTGATTAACCGCATGTTTCACAATCGCCAGCCCCAGGCCGCTTCCCCCGGTCTGCCGCGAGCGCGCTTTATCCACGCGATAGAAGCGCTCGGTCAGACGCGGAATGTGCTCAGGCGCGATCCCCGGCCCGTTGTCCTCTACGCTGAATTCGGCCCCTGCCGGGGTGTGCTGCCAGCGCACCACGATGTTCGTCCCTTCAGGCGTATGATTCACCGCGTTGTACACCAGGTTGGAGATGGCGCTACGCAGCTCATCTTCGCTACCGAGTACCTTCAGCGTGTTGTCGACGTCAAAAGTAAGATGGTGTTTTTTATGGCTTAAGGTTTGGGCTTCCCGCTCCACCACCCGCAGCATCATCGGTACGTCGATGGTGTCAGTCAGCGCAAGCGAAGGCGCCGCTTCAATCTTCGACAGCGTCAGCAGCTGCTTCACCAGCCCTTCCATCCGGTGCGTTTGCTCGCGCATGGTGTGCAGTGCTTTTTCGCGCGGCGCGCCTTCCAGGGTTTGCTCCTGCATCATCTCCAGATAGCCCTGAAGCACCGTCAGCGGGGTACGAAGCTCGTGGCTGACGTTGGCAAAGAAGTTGCGTCGCGCCCCTTCCAGCTGGTGCATCTGGGTGACATCGCGCGCCACCATCAGCCACTGGCGATCGCTGTAGGGCATTACGCGGATTTCCAGATGGCGGCCATTATTGAGCTTCAGATTGTGCGGACGGGTGAAATCACGCTTTTTCAGATACAGCGTGAATTCGGGATAGCGCAAAAGGTTGAGGATGTTCTGACCATTATCGTCCGGCCAGCGCAGGCCGAGGACCTGTTGCGCAAGACCGTTACACCAGAAAATGGTGCCTTCCTCGGTCGTCAGAATGACGGCATCAGGCAGCGATTCCGCACCGCTGCGAAAGCGTTTGATTAAGCTTCCCAGCTCGCGACGACGCTTTTTATTACGCATCTGCATCTGGTGCAGGCCGTACAGCAGCGGTTCCCAGCTTCCGCTCCCCGGCGGAGGGGTCATACTTCTGTCCACCCACAGCCACCATGAAAGACGCAGCAGGTTCCAGAAATGCCAGATCAGCAAACCCGTCACCGACGCCAGCAGAAACCACGGCAGATAACCCAAAATGGCCCCCAGAAGGAGGGCCGGAATACAGCATAAGATCAGTTCAAAGACGAGCCTTTTCCATGACAGACGTTCCAGCACGCGTCACACTCCTGTCATTGTTCAGAAACGGGTAGAAAAACGATAACCCGTGCCGCGGACCGTCTGCACCATGCGATCGTGGCCGCTCAGTTCCAGCGCTTTTCGCAGGCGGCGGATATGGACGTCAACCGTCCGGTCTTCGACATACACGTTAGTTCCCCAGACGTTATTCAGCAACTGCTCGCGGCTGTAAACGCGTTCCGGGTGAGTCATAAAGAAGTGCAGGAGTTTAAATTCGGTAGGCCCCATATCGAGGGGATTTTCGCCGGTCATGACGCGGTGTGACGTTGGATCAAGGCTGAGGCCCTGCATCTCAATCACCTCTTCAACTGCCATCGGCGAGATGCGGCGCATCACGGCTTTGATACGCGCCACCAGCTCTTTCGGGGAGAAAGGCTTGGTGATGTAATCGTCCGCGCCGGTCTCCAGACCGCGCACGCGATCCTCTTCTTCACCGCGCGCCGTAAGCATGACAACCGGGATATCGCGGGTCATCGCCTCACGCTTAATGTGTTTGATAAACTGCAGTCCGGAGCCGCCGGGCAACATCCAGTCAAGCAGAATCAGATCGGGCCAGGGTTCATTCAGCTGGTTCACCGCGCTGTCATAATCTTCCGCTTCAACCGGCTGAAAGCCATTTTGTTCGAGCACGAAGCACACCATTTCACGAATTGGAGCTTCATCTTCTACGACCAGAATACGTCTCGCCATACTTTGCCCTGTCTTATCTTATTTAAGTTACAAGTTTGTAATGCGGCGTCATTATGCGTCAGATTTATGACAGATTTATGAAAAACAGTACCACTATAAATGGCAAACTGTTGTTTTATTACAGCGGTTATTTTCCTTTCCCTGAGAGTTTATAATCGTCCGCATCTTTTTTCGCCACGGATCTCCTATGCGCATACTTCACACCTCGGACTGGCACCTGGGTCAAAACTTTTACAGCAAAAGCCGTGCGGCTGAACATGAAGCGTTCCTGAAGTGGCTGCTGGAAACGGCACAGGCGCACGAGGTAGATGCCATTATTGTGGCGGGTGACATTTTCGATACCGGTTCGCCGCCGAGCTACGCGCGTGAATTATACAACCGTTTTGTGGTGAACCTGCAGCAGACCGGGTGCCATCTGGTGATTGTCGCCGGGAACCATGACTCCGTCGCCACGCTGAATGAGTCCCGCGATATCCTGGCGTTTCTCAATACCACCGTGGTGGCCAGCGCCGGGCACGCCCCGCAGATCCTGAATAAACGCGACGGCACGCCGGGGGCGGTGCTGTGCCCCATTCCATTTTTACGTCCGCGCGACATCGTGCAAAGCCAGGCGGGGCTGTCGGGTGCGGAAAAGCAGCAGCATTTATTACAGGCCATCACCGACTATTATCACCAGCAGTACGCGGAAGCCTGCGCCCTGCGCGGTGAACAGGCCATCCCCGTGATTGCGACCGGGCACCTCACCACCGTCGGGGCCAGTAAAAGTGACGCGGTCCGCGAGATCTATATCGGTACGCTGGACGCCTTTCCTGCGCAAAACTTCCCGCCTGCCGACTACATTGCGCTCGGACACATTCACCGGGCACAGGTCATCGGCGGCTGCGAGCATATCCGCTACTGCGGCTCGCCTGTTTCGCTCAGCTTTGACGAGACGGGTAAAGCCAAATCCGTCCATCTGGTGAGCTTCTCCGAGGGCAAACTCAGCGCCGTCGAGACGCTGGAGGTGCCGGTCACCCAGCCGCTGGCGGTGTTAAAAGGCGATCTTGCCGCGATTACGCAACAGCTTGAGCAGTGGCGCGGCGCAGAGCGCGATCCGCCGATCTGGCTGGATATTGAAATCACCACCGATGACTATCTGCATGACATGCAGCGAAAAATTCAGGCACTCACCGAAGATTTGCCGGTAGAGGTGCTGCTGGTGCGCCGCAGCCGCGAGCAGCGCGAGAAAATTCTGCTCGGCGCCCAGCGTGAAACGCTCAGCGAACTGCGCGTAGAAGAGGTGTTCGAGCGCCGCCTGTCGCAGGAAGAGATCGATGATGCGAAGCGGGCCCGGCTCAACGAGCTGTTCAGCCATACCCTGCATGCGCTCACTGACGAGGAAGAAAACGCATGAAAATTCTGAGCCTGCGTCTGAAAAACCTCAACTCCCTCAAGGGCGAGTGGAAAATTGACTTCACCGCCGAGCCGTTTGCCAGCAACGGCCTGTTTGCCATCACCGGCGCGACCGGCGCGGGTAAAACCACCCTGCTCGATGCCATCTGTCTGGCGCTCTACCACGAAACCCCGCGTCTGAATAAGGTCTCGCAGGCGCAGAACGATCTGATGACGCGCGACACCGCCGAATGCCTGGCGGAGGTAGAGTTTGAGGTGAAAGGCGTCGCCTACCGCGCCTTCTGGAGCCAGAACCGGGCGCGCAACCAGCCGGACGGGAATCTCCAGGCGCCGCGCGTGGAGCTGGCCAGCTGCGAAGATGGCAAAATCCTTGCCGATAAGGTCTCAGATAAACTGGAACAAACCGCGGCGCTCACCGGGCTGGACTACGGCCGTTTTACCCGCTCGATGCTGCTCTCGCAGGGACAGTTTGCCGCCTTCCTGAATGCCAAACCGAGCGATCGCGCGGAGCTGCTGGAAGAGCTCACCGGCACCGAGATCTACGGCCAGATTTCCGCCATGGTGTTTGAAAAACATAAAGCCGCCCGCAGCGTGCTGGAAAAGTGCGAGGCGCAGGCGGCGGGCGTTGTGCTGTTGAGTGAAGAGCAACAGCAGCAGTTGCAGGAAAGTTTGCAGGCACTTACTGACGAAGAGAAAACCCTGCTGGCGCGACAGCAGAGCCAACAGAAAGATTTTCAGTGGCTTACGCGTCATGACGAGCTTGCGCACGAGCAACAGCGCGTTGCTGCGTTGCAGCAGCAGGCGCAGCAGGCGCTGACGGACGCAGCGCCTGAGCTGGCAAAGCTCCAGCTTGCCCAGCCCGCCGCCCAGCTGCGTCCGCTGTGGGAGCACCTGCAGGAACAAACCTCACGTCTGGCGCAAACCCAGCAGCGAATTATTGAAGTAAATACTCGCTTACAAGCCAAAACCGCGCTGCGCGGGCGAATTCGTACGACCGCACTGCGAACCCACGAGCGGCTACAGGCCGAACTGACGGCGCTGGCGCAGTGGCTGGCGGAGCACGATCGTCATCGCCTGCTGGGCCAGGAGATTGCCGGCTGGCGCGCCCAGTTCTCGCAGCTAAACCGTGATAAAAGTCAGCTCGCCGCGCTTGCTGCGCGGATTGCTGAGCTACGAAACAAGCTGGCTGCAATGCCGGACATTACGCTGACGTTGACGGCGGATGAGGTCAGCGAGGCAATGGAACAGCAGTCCCGGTCACGCACGCTGCGCCAGCGGCTGACGTCGCTGCATGCCCGCTATCATCCCCTGCAAAAGCGCCTGCGCCAGAGCAGTGAAAGCGTGCAAAAAGCGCAGGCGGAGCAGAGTAAGCTCAATGAAACGCTGACGCTACGCCGCCAGCAGTACAAAGAGAAACACCAGCACTATCTGGACCTGAAAGCGCTGTGTGAACGTGAAGCGACGATTAAAGATCTGGAGAATTATCGTTCCCAGCTTGAGGCAGGCAAACCCTGTCCGCTGTGCGGCTCCAGCGAGCATCCCGCCGTTGAGCAATACCAGTCGCTTGAACTGACGGATAACCAGCGCCGGCGTGATGCGCTGGAAAAAGAGGTTGCCGCGCTAAAAGAAGAAGGCCTGCTGGTGCTGGGACAGGTCAATGCCCTGGCTCAGCAGATCCAGCGCGAGACGGACGAAGCGCAGACCCTGGCTCAGGAAGAGCAAGCGCTCACTAAAGAGTGGCAGGAGACCTGCGCGTCCCTGAACGTCACGCTGGCGATTCAGGATGATATCGCGCCCTGGATGAACGAGCAGGAACAGTACGAGCGCCAGCTTTATCAGCTCAGCCAGCGCCAGACTCTGCAAAACCAGCTCAACGAACAGGAAATGCAGGAACGCCAGTATCAGCAACAGCTGGCGACCGCGCGCCAGGCGCTGGAACACCCCCTCCTCGCGCTATCGCTTAACGTACCTGAAGACGGTAATGAAGCCGCCTGGCTGCACGCCCGCGAAGCGGAATTTGCACAGTGGCAGGAGAAACAAACGCAGCACGGCGTGCTTCAGGAACGCGTGAACGCCCTGAAGCCGTTGCTCGATACGCTTCCGGCAACGAGCGAGGAAGAAGCCGAACCGGCCATTCCCGATAGCTGGCGTGAAATCCATGATGAATGCGTGTCGCTGCAGAGCCAGCTTACCGCCCAGCAGCAGCAGGAAGCCCTGGAGCGAGAACGCCTGCAACAGTCGCAGACGCAGTTCACTGCCGCGCTCTCAGCAAGCTGTTTTGCCGATCGGGAGGCGTTTCTTGCCGCCCTGCTGGATGACGACGCTATCCGCCACCTCGAACAGCTGAAACAGTCGCTGGAAAATCAGATACAGCAGACCACGGCCCTCTCCGGCCAGGCCAGCCAGCAGCTTCAGGCGCATCTGGCGATGCGGCCGGAAGCGCTCGACACCGATGCCGCAACCCTGCAAAGCCAGCTGCAGCAGCTGGCGCTACGGCTTCGTGAGAACACCACGCATCAGGGCGAGATCCGCCAGCAGCTTAAGCAGGACAGCGATAACCGTCAGCGCCAGCAGGCGTTAATGCAGCAAATTGAAGAGGCCGGTCGCCAGGCAGACGACTGGGGGTATCTGAACGCGCTTATCGGCTCCAGCACCGGCGATAAGTTCCGTAAGTTCGCTCAAGGGCTGACGCTGGATAATCTGGTCTGGCTCGCTAACCAGCAGCTTAACCGCCTGCACGGACGCTATCTGCTACAGCGCAAAGCCAGCGACGCGCTGGAACTGGAAGTGGTCGACACCTGGCAGGCGGACGCGGTGCGCGATACCCGCACGCTCTCCGGGGGTGAGAGCTTCCTGGTCAGCCTGGCGCTCGCCTTAGCGCTGTCTGATTTAGTCAGCCACAAGACGCGGATCGATTCCCTGTTCCTGGACGAAGGGTTCGGCACGCTGGACAGCGAAACGCTGGATACCGCGCTGGATGCGCTCGACGCGCTGAACGCTACCGGGAAAACCATTGGCGTGATCAGCCACGTAGAGGCGATGAAAGAGCGTATTCCGGTGCAGATCAAGGTGAAGAAAATCAACGGGCTGGGGTATAGCAGGCTGGACAGGGAATTTGCGGTAGGGTGAATGGTGGAATGGTGCGGTCTGGTGCCCTCACCCTGACCCTCTCCCACGGGGAGAGGGTACAAACATTAAAAACAGCAACTTACGTTGCTGTTTTGCGTTTATTCCGGCCACAGCCACGCCGCGCCGCGAACGCCGCTGGAGTCACCGTGGACGGCTTTACGGATCGGGGTTTCGCACTCGCCGCCGAAGACCCACTGTTTCACCAGATTTGGCACCGTGGCGTACAGCCGGTCAACGTTGCTCATGCCGCCGCCCAGCACAATCACGTCCGGGTCAAGAATATTCACCACGTGCGCCAGCGATTTCGCCAGACGCATTTCGTAGCGGCTGAGCGCCAGTTCGGCCACCGGATCCTGTTCTTCCACCAGACGCATAATTTCGTTCCCCTTGAGCGGCTGGCCGCTCAGGCGGTGGTAGTCGGTCGCAAAACCGGTGCCGGAGATAAACGTCTCGATACAGCCTTGTTTTCCGCAATAGCACGGCACCTCGGCACGGTATTTGAGTTCATCTTCATCCATCCACGGCAGCGGATTGTGTCCCCACTCGCCCGCCGTGCCATTGCCGCCAATATGTGAACGTCCACCAAAAGCCACGCCCGCGCCGCAGCCGGTACCGATAATCACCGCAAAGACGGTCTGCGCTCCTGCGGCTGCACCATCAACGGCCTCAGAGACCGCCAGGCAGTTAGCATCATTCGCCAGACGCACTTCCCGGTTCAGACGCTGGCTCAAATCCTTATCAAACGGCTGACCGTTGAGCCAGGTGGAGTTGGCGTTTTTCACCACGCCAGTATAGGGCGAAATAGAGCCGGGGATCCCCATCCCGACCGTGCCCCTCTCGCCCGTAGCCTGCTCGGCCATGTCGACCAGCCGGGCAATCGTCTCGATCGTCTGGTGATAGTCATCACGCGGCGTAGGCAGACGGTGACGGAACAGCTGTTCCCCCTGCTCGCTCAGTGCGATAACTTCTGTTTTGGTGCCGCCCAAATCAATCCCAATACGCACAAGACTCTCCTCATTATTTTGATTATCAACAGAGTAGAAGCACGCTTCCCGATTAGCAATGCAAGCGATGCGACAATTCGTTATCATGCCCGCTGATTTAACGACAAGGCCGTGGAAATTATCATGCTGTGGTTCAAAAATTTGATGGTTTACCGTCTCAGCCGCGACGTTTCGCTGCGCGCAGAAGAGATGGAAAAACAGTTAGCCGCTTATAGCTTTTCCCCTTGCGGTAGCCAGGATATGGCGAAAACCGGTTGGGTTCCCCCAATGGGTTCACAAAGCGATGCACTGACCCACGCCAGCAGCACGGGTCAAATCATCGTCTGCGCCCGTAAAGAAGAGAAAATACTGCCCACCCCGGTGGTTAAGCAGGCGCTTGAAGCAAAAATTTTCAAGCTGGAAGCCGAACAGGGCCGCAAGCTGAAAAAAACCGAAAAAGACTCGCTGAAAGATGAAGTGCTGCACTCTCTGCTGCCGCGTGCCTTTAGCCGCTTCAGCCAGACGATGATGTGGATCGATACCGTTAACGGGCTGATCATGGTGGACTGCGCCAGCGCCAAGAAAGCAGAAGATACGCTGGCCCTGCTGCGCAAAAGCATCGGCTCTTTACCAGTCGTTCCGCTGGCGCTTGAAACGCCGATTGAGCTGACCCTGACCGAGTGGGTCCGCAGCGGTACCGCGGCGCAAGGTTTCCAGATCCTGGACGAAGCCGAGTTAAAAGCCCTGCTGGAAGACGGTGGCGTGATCCGCGCGAAGAAGCAGGATCTGGTGAGCGACGAGATCGCCGTACACATCGAAGCGGGTAAAGTGGTCACTAAACTGGCGCTCGACTGGCAGCAGCGTATTCAGTTCGTGATGTGCGACGACGGCTCCGTGAAGCGTCTGAAGTTCTGCGATGAGCTGCGCGATCAAAACGAAGATATCGACAGAGAAGATTACGCCCAGCGCTTTGATGCGGACTTTATCCTGATGACCGGCGAACTGGCCGCGTTAATTCAGAATCTGGTGGAAGGTCTCGGCGGCGAAGCGCAGAGATAATTTCCCCTCACCCTAACCCTCTCCCCATAGGGGAGAGGGGAAAAAATCATTTCAGATAGCGGCACAGATAAGAGGTAGGTTCTGCAACCTGCAGATGAAATTCGCTGTGGCCAGGAACGTTGAAAACTTCCCCGGCAGCGTAAACTTTCCATTCCGTTTCACCCGGCAGTAAGACGTTCAGCGCGCCGCTGACCACCGTCATCTCTTCCGCTTCAGCCGTGCCAAAGGTGTATTCGCCTTCAGCCATGACGCCCACACTGGCGCGGCCAGTGCTGCTGCTGGTAAAACCAATGGATTTCACTTTACCGGAAAAGTATTCGTTACTTTGAAGCATGAACTGGCCCTTATATTCAGAGATAAAAATTCACTATAGGGGCCATGCTCATCACCTGTCACGCAAAATCATTACGTCAGAAGCTCTGATGCCAGGCGAGCCATCAGAACGTTAGATAACAGCACCGGCACGTCCAGCGCCTTTTGCAATAAATCGCGGTGATGCTGGTGGAACCCCAGACAGTCCAGAATCAACACATCTGCCCCTCTTTCCAGCAGCTCCTTCCCGGCAGCAATGAGTTTAGCCTCGCTGTCCCAGAAGGGGTTTGCCAGCGCGTACAGAGGCGTTTTTTCAAGCACATGCCATTTCGCTTCCTGGTTGTCCATGAGCTCCTCAATGGGCACAATCACCCCCACCTGATGCCCGTCAACAATGGAGGCCACCAGCGGCGGAATGATTCGCATCGGCTCAAGCAAAATCGCGTTACGCGCGATGAGCCCCTTAATGGGGGCGGTGCTCATCAGCAAAATAACGTCATATTGCTGATTATCGAGTACTTCTATAACTGCCTGCAGCGAACGCTCTATTTTCTGTCGTGAAACATGCGCCAGTTTACCGTCACTTAATAACGTCGCCAGGGGATCCTCCCCCGCCTCAACAGCGTAGTCTTCCATGACCTCTTCCCGACTCATCTTACCCAACAGGCTGAGATGCGTGATCTGTTGTTCAGATATATGCTCGGTTAAGAGCGGTAATACTTCGCTTACAGGGACCACACCAATGGTGAGGATCGCCAACGTTGCCTTCATCTTTTTTGCCTTCCATCACTACAAAAACGTGTACACAGGTACAGGCTCACTACGCTGCACAGTTCGTTTTTTCAACAAAACAGCACCAAGCGTAGCAGGTGATCTCTGTCCCGAAATGTAAAGATCACCTGCCGGAAACGGAGCTACCTGTAATAACTAAATATTAACTCCTGCTTAACATTAGCGATGAGTAAAAAGTGTGATTCAGGCACGGTATTGGAGCGTTTAGGAAAACAACTACGACTTATCGGGATCTTCGTAGCGCCGTTTGGCATCCAGCGCTTCCTGTTCAGTCTCATGTTCACTGATCAGCGAGTCCGGTTTGGGGTGATCGGCACGCAGCTGATACCAGGTGACGGTCTGGTCGCCATTGCCTTTTTCAACGGTAACAATACGTGCTTCGCGCGGATAGGGAGGTCTGGTTGGCATAGCTCATCCTTTTTTTATGTCTGAGCTATCAGTATAGACGGCGGTTAGCTGGCGCAGGCCAGACGCAGGGCGGTAATAATCTGAATTACCACTTCTTCCGGGGCAGCAGAGGCATCCACGACATGGTGTGCCGCTTCACGGTACAGTACATCGCGCTCGGCCAGCACTTCGCTCACCTCTTCGCTGAGCGGTCTGGAGGTCAGCGCCGGGCGTTGCCCCTCTTCCGGGAAGGCCTCAAGACGCCCTACCAGAGCCGCCACCGGCGCGCAGAGATAAATCACAATGCCTTTCTCGCGCATAAAGTGACGATTACACTCGGCCAGGACAATGCCTCCCCCCGTCGCAATGACGGCTGACGGCGTGGTGACCGCTTTCAGCGCAGCCGTTTCGCGTGCGCGAAAGCTCTCCCATCCCTCTTGCTCGACTATCTCCGCGATGGTTTTGCCAGCCTCGGTTTGCAGCCAGTGATCGGTGTCGACAAACTGACGATGACACGCGCGTGCCAGTTCAAGGCCAACGGTGGTTTTCCCACAGCCGCGGGGGCCAACTAAAAAGATGGGTTGGGTCATAGCCAGGTGTTCCCCTTGATGCCGGATGGCTGAAGAGTGTAAAGAAATAATTGCAGAAGATGTGTCGATTACTTTACTGCAAAGCGGTACGGGATGACAACCCTGTGGAGGCCACACTGTACCACAAATTGACAATAATTATCATTACGCTGTGCGGCGCTTCACTTCCAGCAGCCATTTATCCAGCTCGGCAGCAAACTGCTGACGATCGCGCTGGGAGAGGCTGTCCGGTCCACCGGTCTGCACGCCGCTGGCCCGCAGCGTATCCATAAAATCGCGCATAGTGAGTTTTTCACGAATGGTTGAAGGCGAGTAACGTTCACCGCGCGGGTTGAGCGCCGCTGCCCCTTTCTCCAGCACTTCCGCCGCCAGGGGAATATCCGCCGTGATCACCAGGTCTTCTGCGCTGCACAGACGCACAATTTCGTTATCCGCCACGTCGAACCCGGCTGGCACGCGCAAAGAACGGATGAACCGCGATGGCGGTACGCGAATATTCTGGTTCGCCACCAGCGTCAGCGGCATCTGAACGCGCTCGGCGGCGCGGAATAAAATCTCTTTAATCACATTCGGACACGCGTCCGCATCAACCCAAATCGCCATGTTGTCTCCCCATAATGACTCTGCCGACTATTGTCGCCTGCATTTCGTTGTTAAGCTATCAATCAGAGAAAACAACGCATAATGACGGAGAATCGTGATGGATAAGAAAATCGGGTTTATCGGCTGCGGTAACATGGGCAAAGCCATCCTGGGCGGCCTGATCGCCAGCGGACAGGTTCTGCCGGGTCAGATTTGGGTCTATACCCCGTCACCGGATAACGTCGCCGCCTTGCGCGATCAATACGGGGTCAACGCCGCCGAAAGCGCGCAGGAGGTGGCCCAGGTTGCCGATATCGTCTTTGGCGCCGTTAAGCCGAACATCATGATCAAAGTATTAAGCGATATCACTTCGAGCCTGAACAAAGAGACGCTGGTTGTGTCGATTGCCGCTGGCGTCACGCTCGATCAACTGGCGCGGGCGCTGGGCCACGACCGTAAAATCGTCCGTGCAATGCCCAATACGCCTTCACTGGTCAACGCCGGCATGACCTCCGTCACCCCTAACGCGCTGGTGACCTCAGAAGAGGTGGCGGACGTGCTGAACATTTTCCGCTGCTTCGGTGAGGCGGAAGTCATTGCCGAATCCATGATCCATCCGGTGGTCGGGGTGAGCGGTTCAGCCCCGGCGTACGTCTTCATGTTTTTAGAAGCGATGGCGGACGCCGCCGTGCTTGGCGGCATGCCGCGCGCGCAGGCGTATAAATTTGCCGCGCAGGCAGTGATGGGCTCCGCCAAAATGGTACTTGAAACCGGTAAACACCCGGGTGAACTGAAGGATATGGTCTGCTCTCCTGGCGGTACGACCATCGAAGCGGTGCGGGTGCTGGAAGAACGCGGGTTCCGTTCTGCGGTTATCGAAGCGATGGCAAAATGCATGGAAAAATCAGAAAAGCTGAGTAAATCCTGATGGAGAGTCGGGCGTCAGGCGGCCACTTCGGTGCGGCCTCGCCCGGCATTTTTCGCCTTGTACAGCGCCACGTCAGCCGCTTTCAGCCATTCCCGATAATGCACAAACTGTGGCCCCCAGGGTGCCACGCCGACGCTTATGCGTAGCGTCTCTTTCGGCGCGCAGGGCAGCGACAGCGTTTCCAGCCGCGCGTGAACCCGGGACATGACGGCGATGGCGCTTTCCGCCGCGGTCTGCGACATGATCACCGCAAACTCATCCCCGCCAAATCGGCCTATTGCATCCCCTGCGCGCACCGACATTTGAAGCTGGCGCGTAATGGCAACGATCGCCTGGTCGCCCACGTCGTGGCCCCAGGTATCGTTTATGTTTTTAAAGTGGTCGATATCAATCAGCAATATCGTGGCGGTGCAGTGGTTACGGCGACAGTGCTCAAACTCATTGCGCAGCAGCACTTCCCAGTGCCGTCGATTGAAGACCCCGGTCATACCGTCGCGGGTGCTCATCATTTCCAGCCTCCGCTTATGTTCCGCCAGCCTGATGGCCGTGCGGTGGCTGAGCCAGGCAAAGAGCGTGGGATAAAACATAAGGACGGGAAGGGTTAAGCCCCACTCCAGCGCCCCCGGATTAAAGGGCGCCACGCTACCAGCAAGCGGTAACGTAAGCAGCGCGGTAAGCAAGGTGAGCACGATCCCCGCAATAAAAAGGCGGCAGCCGCCGGACCCCATCATGTTCATCCCCACCATCATCACCAGCGCCGCCGCGGGTAATACATACATCCCCATCACGCCGATCCAGACCCCGGCGATAACGGCATCCACCTTGAGGTTAAAAATTTCCTGCTGATGAGGTGACGTGGCGCGGCAGGCGAGCTGCCAGGCAAAATGGGGCCAGACGAATGCCCATCCCACCAGTAACAACCACCAGCCGCCGGGTAAAAAATGGGTGACCAGAATACCCGCAACGGGGAAAAACATCGCCGCCAGCCCGACAACGCGCGCCAGCCGAACTCGCCTGGCAAACTGGATGCCGGTACGGTGAGGGTCATCCTGAGAAAGGGTTAAACTCCACTCTTCCCGAATGCGCTTTTGGGTGTAATAAATGTCATCACTCATCATTTTTGGGAATATTCTGAAACATTTTCCCAAATTATAGAGAGGGGGTCTGCGGGGAAAGTATGAAATTTCGGGTGAGCCGCCGGAGCCACTCACCCGTTTGAACTACACTTTTTTCTTCAGGCAGGCACTCATGAACTTGCTGCGATCGTCTCCCTTAAGGGATTGTTCGGTCGCTTTGGCATTACACTCGCGCATCTTTTGCTGCTGCGGCGTCAGGCTTTTTTCCGCCGGTTTCGCGGCGCCGTTTTTCAGGCAGTCGCTCATGTAGGTCTTACGGGCGTCGCCTTTCAGACTCTGTGACGCCGCCTGTTGATTACAGGTGGTCATACGTTGCTGTTGCGGCGTTAACGTTTTTTCTTCCGCGTTCGCCGAGGAGATCAGGAACAGGCCGGAGAGCAGAGTAACCAGTAATGTTGTTTTCATTGCACCATCCTTTTGTGAACATTCCCTGTAAGTCTGGTCCGTGGCAGGAAAAAAACCACCCGGCAGATGTGATTTTCCCCAGGAATTTATCATTTTAAATCCAGAACGGGAGTATTGGCGGTATCGGCATAAATGGCGTGGGTAATAAACAGGGAAAGAAATGCAATGAAAAGTGCGCTCTGTTTCGATTTATTTTCTCCATGTACAAATACTTAAAAATAAAACAGAGCGACTCCAGGCATCCTGCATGACAATTCTATGACACGTCGTTACGTTCCCTGACGGCTTAGCTGCGCGGATGCCTCAACAGCTTCTTTACGTATTGCTGCAGCAATTCCGCATCTTCGGCAGGAACCTGTGAATCGGGGCGAGCCTTTTCCAGCGCACCTTCGACGTTGTCGATCAGCGCCTCCTGATCCGGTTTTTCCATCTGTCGCAGCAGCGCCGTGACGACGATCTCCAGCGCCTCAACCTGGGCGACCAGCTCTTTTGACTCCTCTTCCTTTTGTGCAAGCTTGACCAGCAACTCAGCAATGAGATTTTTCATCGTGCTATTTCCTTATGGGATTTCCTCTGAAATTAACATCCGAAATGAAATATGCAAAGTGGAGAAAAGTATTATCTTATGCAAAAGTGACACCACTGCCAAATTAGGCTGCGCGGTATTTTCAGCGAAACGTTTTTCTATAAAAAAAAGCCGCATTTTGTTATATAAAAATGCGGCTACCATAAGAATATATAATACATCTGAGAAACGGTTATTTCGCCGATTTCGCCTCCGCTAATTGCCTGCGACGACGCAGGGCAATAGCCAGCTGGATAACATTTATCAATACTACAATCGCCGTTGCAGCAAATACCCAACGAAAGCCGGCCATTGCAGAAACGGATGCGCCAATAAGCGGACCGGCAACGTTGCCTAAATACATAAACGACTGGTTATATCCAAAAATACGCCCCGTGACCTGATCGCTGGAATATTTGACCAGCAGCGTCTGGACCGCGGGCAGCATGGCGCCATCCGCAAAGCCGAGTAAAAAGCGCAGCACGCCGAGCTGGAGCGGAGAAGTGACAAAAGACATAGCGAAAAAGAGCACGACCGCAAAAATCAGCGTCGCCATCAGGATACGCGCCGTGCCGATCCTGTCGCCCAGTTTTCCCAGACGCGGCGCAGAGATCAGCGCGGAGACGCCCGGTACGGCGGCAATCATACCGCTGAGGAAGGCGATATTATTGCTGTCTGGCTCCATCGACTTAATAAATAGCGCCAGAATCGGGCCGACCGAGCCGTTACAGAGCTGGATCACCATGGTGGTGACAAACAGGCTAATCATCAGCCCCGGGTAAGGCAGCGAGGCGAAAACGGCCTTGCCGCTCAGGCGCTCAGATTTACTGATGACCGGTCGGCCTCCTTCTTTAATAAGAAAGAGCGTCACCAGAAAACTTACCACCAGCAGGATCGCGGTGATGATGAACACCGCGCGCAGACCGACGTGGTCCGCCAGAAAGCCCCCCAGCAGCGGACCGCCGATGACACCGCTTATCTGAGCGGTGGAGAGCGTGCTCAGCGCCCATCCGCTGCGCTCGCGCGGCACCTGCGAGGCGACCAGCGCCATGGCGTTAGGAATATACCCGGATGTCAGCCCCATCACCGCACGCAGGAAAAACAGCTGCCAGACGTTAGTGGCGAAGGCCTGCAGGAGAATGGCTATCGCCATCCCGAGCGAGGCGCGCAGCAGCATCAGCTTACGCCCTTTTCTGTCGGCCAGGCTGCCCCACATCGGTGACACAATGGCGGAGACCAGAAACGTGACGCTGAACGTCAGGCCGGACCACATGGAGAGCGCTTCGTGGGAGGTGACCCCCAGCTGTGACACGTACAGTGGCAGGAACGGCAGGATCTGGCTGATGGCAAGCCCGGTGAAGAAGCAGCCGAACCAGACCGAGATAAGATTAACTTTCCAGGATTCCATAAAGAAATAGTCTTCATTTTTAGGCGAATTCGCCGTCAGATTAGCAAGTTACCGGTGTTGACGTCGCACCAGAGATGCGCCCTCGCTGACTTTGGTGTTTTATCTTCCCAGTCATCATATTTGTGAAATAAGTCACAAACCATCCATTTTCTGGCGGAATATTATGCTTCAGCGGCAGAGCCCGAAACCGCGCATACCCAGATGGAAATGGTTGGCATGCGCCGCGTTATACTCCGGCCCCAGACCGTTCCCGTAGTAGCCGCAGCTTGCCGCCAGTATGGCTTTCAGCCAAGGCTGCGTTTTTGCCGATCTCCAGCCGTTCAGTACCGTAACGCGCTCCCCGTTCGCCAGACGGAAAGCAACGATATCCAGGGCTTCTGCCGTCGCATGCTCGCTGCGCCGCGCGTCAGGCCGGTGGTAGATATTGCGACAGGCAAAGCTGCCGAGGTGCTCAATGCGCGTCAGTTCACTTCCCGTGAAGCGTTTGGTTAGCGGCCGGGCCTGCTGGCTGACAAACAGCGCAGAGCCGAGCGCCAGGGGGCAGCTGGCAAGAAAACTGCCGTTCAGGCTGACGGGGCCGAAGTCACGGACGCGGACGACGTTGCTCAGTGGACACTCTCCGCCGCTGTCCGCGACCGGCTGCGTGCGGATAAGATTTCTTTGATTAGCCCGCGCCAGCAGGTTCACGCAGGCGTCGGGCGTTAAGCGCCGCAGCTTATACTGGGTAATGCGGCCTGGCGGGTCGTCCAGAGACAGCGGCGTGAAAGGGTTGTAGTGTGACGGCAGCCAGCGGTAGCCCGCCGTTGCGATTGCCCCAAGGATGAAAACGGTCAGCAACGTTTTTCCTTTCACTCTCCCCCCTCACTGTTCCCCAAAACATTATGGCAGAAGGCCGCGAAACCCGCAGGGCATCGTGGTATGTTATTGGCTTTTCGTCAGACTGGAAGAGAGTGAGATGGCAAAGCAGCGCGTAGGTATTGTCTTTGGGGGAAAATCAGCGGAGCACGAGGTTTCATTGCAATCGGCTAAAAATATTGTCGATGCGATCGATAAAAGCCGTTTTGACGTGGTGCTGCTGGGCATTGATAAACAGGGCCAGTGGCATGTTAACGATGCCAGCCAGTATCTGCTGAATGCCAACGATCCGGCACACATTGCCCTTAATCCTTCGGAAATTAGCGTCGCCACCGTACCCGGCGTCGTTCAAGGACAGCTCATCGACGCCGGCAATGCGCAGGCTCTCGCCCAGATTGACGTGGTCTTCCCCATCGTTCACGGCACCCTCGGCGAAGACGGTTCCCTGCAGGGGATGCTACGCATGGCCAACCTGCCGTTCGTGGGCTCGGACGTGCTGGGCTCCGCCGCCTGCATGGACAAAGACGTCACCAAACGCCTGCTGCGGGATGCCGGGCTGAATGTCGCGCCGTTCGTGACGCTCACCCGCGCCAACCGCGACAAGCACAGCTTCGCGCAGGTTAGCGCTGAGTTAGGCCTGCCGCTGTTTGTGAAGCCAGCCAACCAGGGCTCCTCCGTTGGCGTCAGCAAAGTCACCACCGAAGCACAGTTTGCGGAAGCCGTCCGTCTGGCGTTTGCGTTCGATCATAAAGTGGTGGTTGAGCAGGGGATCAAAGGCCGCGAAATTGAGTGCGCGGTGCTGGGCAATGATTTCCCACAGGCCAGCACCTGCGGTGAAGTGGTCTTAAACAGCGACTTCTACTCGTACGACACCAAATACATTGATGATAAAGGCGCCCAGGTTGTTGTTCCTGCGGATATCGATCCGGCCATCAACGATAAGATCCGGGCGATCGCCATTCAGGCTTATCAGACGCTCGGCTGCAGCGGCATGGCACGCGTGGATGTGTTCCTGACGCCGGAGAACGAGGTGGTGATCAATGAAATCAACACGCTGCCGGGTTTCACCAATATCAGCATGTATCCAAAACTGTGGCAGGCCAGCGGGCTTGGCTACTCTGAGCTGATCACCCGCCTGATCGAGCTGGCGCTGGAGCGTCATGCCGCCGACAGCGCCCTGAAAAGTTCCGTTAACGGTTAATCGGCGCCTTTAGCCGTCTCCTCCGCTGTCGTCTCTTCAGGACGACGGCGGATAATCAACCCTGCCAGCCAGAAACCGATCGCCCAGGTCACCAGACCCACGGCATAAGTTTGCCAGCCTTTTGCCTCAAACCCCAACAGCCCCACGACGCCGTTAAGAATAAAAATCAGGCCAATAGCAAAAGCGTAGTAGTGCCAGTCACGGCGAAGTTTGGACGTGAGCTTCATAACAACTCCGGCAGGAAAAAAACACATCCTCTCACAGTTTTACCGCCAGGTCTGTGGCAGATGCGGAAATTCTGAAATGCGACGATGTTTCACTTAAGTTAATAAATTGTGACGTGATGCAGAAATCAACAATCCAGGAGAATTCCTGAGCGTAAATTACCACGATTCTGATATTGACAAATGCGATGACCTGTCAAACTCACCCCGTAAGACGCGTATTAAAACAGAGTGATACCACGGGAGGTCAACATGGCTGACTTTACATTGTCGAAACCGATTTTTGGCGGCAAACCAAAAACCTCCACGGCGGGTAATATCGCGTATGCCCTGTTTGTCCTGTTCTGCTTCTGGGCAGGCTCCCAGTTGCTCAATATGCTGGTACATGCGCCTGGCGTTTATGAACACCTGATGCAGGTGCAGGATAACGGACGCCCGCGAGTTGAAATCGGGTTTGGCGTCAGCACCCTGTTCGGTCTGATCCCCTTCCTCGCGGGTTGTATGATTCTGGGCGTCGTCGCGTTAGTGCTGCGCCTGCGCCGTCGTCATTAAAGCCCCATACAGCGAGCCCGGCGATCGTCCACGCGTTTTGCGAACCAGGCTGTGGTCAGGTTACGCGTGATCTTCGGGCTTTCCAGCTGAATACCCGGCAGGATAGCCCTCGGTAACGTTTTCCCGCTCTTCTTCTCTGCAAGCGCAAACACTTTCTTGTACAGATCCGTTTTCTCAAATGTCAGGCTATCGCCTTTCTCAAGCTGACGGCGAATGTCGCTGTTGCTCATATCAAGCGCTGTCGATAATTTCCGGATCGCCCGCTCGGTGCTTCCCGCCTCGCTGCTGCCGTAGGCGATGAGATCGCCGTCCAGCGCCAGCTTGACGCCGCTTGCGCGGCTAACCGCGCTCTGAAACGCCGCGTTACGGCTGGCATACCAGCCCGCGTTAAAGTCGGCAAAGCGGTACAGCGGCTCGCTGTAGTTCGCCGGATAATTCAGCAGATGCCGGGTGCCGAACCACAGTCCGCCACGCAGGGAGAAGACCTCCTGACGCACCGTACCGTCGATGTTCCACGGGTAGCCGTCGGTATGCTTCTCGGCAAACGCAATGCTCACCTGCATCGGGCCACCGGTGTGAACCGGATTCAGTGAGCCAAACAGTTTTTGCCCCATCGGCACCATGTTAATGAAATCATCAAAGATGGCGCTAAGCTGTTTTTCGGTTTTCACCGTATCCAGCCTTTCGCTGTAGCTTTTGCCGTTTGGCGAGGTGATTTTCAGCGCGGTGTGCACGAGAAACACCGGGATATGCATCGATTCCGCACGGCGGTCGATCTCTTTCCAGGCAATTTTGTTGAGACCCGGCACCACCGGGTCGGACTGGTACATCGACTCCTGCTGCGCCACCGCCAGCACCGAGCAGATATTCTCCTCGGTTGGGGCGATCTTCTGGCTTTCAAAGGTTTTTGCCAGCGCATCCGCCCACGCATTGCGATCCTTCACGCTGGCGGGCATTTTTTGCCGCACAACGCTCGCCACATCCACGGGCTTCTCGCCCTTTTTAAGCGGAGCAGCCCCTTTTTCGGCACAGCCCGCCAGGACGAGGGCGGCCAGCAAGGACAACGGTAACGCGCGCGGTACGGCAAAAGACATAGCAACTCCCTGTATTAGCTAAATGTGTTGGTGACTTCCTGCAGGTCACGATCGTCCAGCTCATGCTCAAAGCTGCGCAGACGTTTGTAGATGGACATCAACTCCACGAGCGTGGTCCAGGAGTTGATCAGATACTGGAAAGAGTTTCTGACCTGATCGAACACGTTCGTAATCTGGGTCAGTAAGCCCAGCGTGATTGTTCCCGCAACAATAGACGGGAACAACAGGAATAGTCCAAAAACCGTATCGACCTGCAGATAGAAAATACGGGCAATATTAAAGTACATGTAATGGAAATAGAGCCTGAAATAGTTGAAACGGACGTTACGGAACAGCTCTTTTATCGTCGGGGGCGCTGCGCGCGTTGGGTCGTCCTCTCCGTAGACCAGTTCCTTACGATAGGCCGCTTCAACACGCTGATTCTTAAACTCTAAGCCCGGCAGCTTAATCCCGACGACGGCAAGCAGGCCTGTGCCCATAAGCGACCAGACCAGCGCCGGGATGAGCAGGCCGTACGGTAAATGTCCGACAATCGGCAATGCTGAAATATGGGGAGAAAGCGCGACCAGAATCGGTAAGAACGCAAACAGTTTCAGGATGGCATTAAGCAGGCTGACGCCCATATCCTCAAGCGTTGACGCGAAACGCATGGTGTCTTCCTGAACACGCTGAGCAGCACCTTCAATATGACGCAAACGCTCCCAGTGCGTCATGTAGAATTCGTTCATCGCCGTACGCCAGCGGAAGACGTAATGGCTGACGAAGAAATTATTCAGCACCGCCACGGTGACAGCGATCATCGCGATACCCATAAAAATTTTCAACTGAGCGTAAAGCTCGCCGATTGGCACCCTGTTAGGGGCGCTCAGCGCTTTCTGGATGAGATCGTAAAACGGGGCATACCACGCGTTAATGGCTACGCTCACTTCGACCAGAAACCAGGTGACAAAAATAATCAGCGACGTTCCCAGAATGGACCACGTCTGCCAGCGATGAGGGGAATAATTAAACCAGAACAGCGCAAACAGCCCGACGCACAGCGTGTAGTAGGCATAAAACAGCAGATAGCTGAACGACCAGAAGCGCGCCGCGCTAATCGGCACCTCGCCTGTCGCCCCCACGATGCGTGCCAGCCATGCACCGCCACCCGCCAGCCAGAATACGACTGCAATCAGTGCCCAAATAAATGCCGACAGGAAAAAAGGCCCCGGCTTTGGGAAAAAAGACTTAAACATGATGCTTCCTTCTTGTTGTTATGGTTGTTGCTGTGCTCAACACATTACCACACGAATACCCTGCCAGAGCCGGTCTCCCGGCTCGGGCAAAAAGGTCAGACCCGTGGGTTGATTATTAGTTCGCTTTCCAGTTTTCGAGAATTGTTTCGGTGCGTTTCACCGCGAGAGGGTTCGCTGGCGCAATGAAGTTTCGCCAGACGTCGTTGTGGTGGTGAATCAGAATCTGCGCTTCAGCAGCCGGGCGATTGGCGGTGGTATGGGCATCCTCTGCTACGGTAATGTGGTAACCCCGGCTGACGCCGTTTTTGATTGTCGCGTCGACACAGTAATCGGTGGCGCAGCCGCAGATGACAAACTCGCGAATGCCCTGCTCGCGTAACAGCGCCTCAAGCGTGGTATTGTAAAAAGCATCACAGGCGGTCTTGGTCACGTACAGCGCGCCTGTGGGTTGATGGAGTTCAGCCAGCAGCGCAAACCCTTCACTCCCCTCTTCCAGCCCCCCGGCTTCGGTATGCTGAATAAAAATCACCGTGTCGGCTGCCTGCGTAAGCTGGTTGATAAGAGAAACGCACTTTTCTCGCTGATGACGAGGCGTTTCAAATACTCCGTTCTGCATATCAACCACCATTACCACACGCTTCTCAGACATACCGTTCTCCGTAAGATTGAGTGACACTGGCATCTATCATAAGCCTGATGTCACAAAATGTGAGAGCGCTCGCAGGGAAATTGTTCATATTTACCCATGGTTACGTTTTTCTCGCTATCGTTATGTCATTCGGGGCATTGCACGGTGCCGATTAGTAGTATAAATACCCATTACTTCCCTCATTCACTTCATGGATGCTTTTCGTTGAAACGTTGTCTGCTCTCTTTTGCCGCGCTGTGTGCGGTGAGCTTTTCTACCGCCCAGGCAGCCCAGCCGCTGACGGCACCCGTTTTAGCTTCAGATATCGCCGATCGCTACGCGAACCTTATCTATTACGGCAGCGGCGCGACCGGGATGGCAATGGTGGTCATCGACGGCAACCAGCGCGTTTTCCGCAGCTTTGGCGAAACGCGTCCAGGCAATAACGTTCACCCGCAGCTGGATTCCGTTGTTCGCATCGCGTCCTTAACCAAGCTGATGACCAGCGAAATGCTGGTGAAGCTGCTCGACCAGGGCGTGGTGAAGCTCGACGATCCGCTCAGCAAATACGCACCTCCGGGTGCCCGCGTGCCGACGTACCAGGGTACGCCAATTCGCCTTGTGAACCTCGCCACGCACACCAGCGCTCTGCCGCGCGAGCAGCCGGGCGGCGCAGCACACCGCGATGTTTTCGTCTGGCCTACTCGGCAACAGCGGTGGAATTACCTGAGTACCGCCACGCTGAAAACCGCCCCGGGTTCGCAGGCTTCTTACTCAAACCTGGCGTTTGACCTGCTGGCAGATGCCCTCTCCGCGGCAGCGGGCAAACCTTACCCTCAGCTGTTTGAAGAGCAGATTACGCGTCCGCTGGGTATGAAAGACACCACCTTTACCCCGTCACCAGATCAGTGTCGACGCCTGATGGTGGCGGAGAAAGGCGCAAGCCCGTGTAACAACACGCTGGCGGCCGTGGGCAGCGGCGGGGTCTACTCCACCCCAGGTGACATGATGCGCTGGATGCAGCAGTTCCTCTCTTCAGATTTCTACGCGCGCAGCAGCCAGGCCGATCGTATGCAGACCCTGATTTATCAGCGCGGCCAGCTGCAACGCGTCATTGGGATGGACGTGCCGGGTAAAGCCGACGCGCTCGGCCTGGGATGGGTTTATATGGCACCGAAAAATGGCCGTCCAGGCATTATTCAGAAAACTGGCGGTGGCGGCGGGTTCATTACCTATATGGCGATGATCCCGCAGTCCAACGTGGGCGCGTTTGTGGTGGTTACCCGTTCTCCACACACGCGTTTCGTTAATATGAGTGATGGTATTAATAACCTGGTGGCCGAGCTGAGCGCCAACAAAGCCCAGGTGCTTACCGCGTCTAATTGATCTTAATATTCCGTGGGCAAGCGGTTGATGCTGACCAGCTTGCCCCGACTCATATTGATGTAGTTACCTTGCCGCAGAGCAGCGAGAACCTCAGCAACAACTGAACGCGAAATACGTGTACTTTGTTGAATATGATTCATCACACCAATTTTTGAGCGCAGCGTTTCATCCCACTCAGCCATATTCAGCAGCATGGCGCGGATCTGATGATAGGAATTATTTCCCACCAGCTGCATATCACGTTTCTCAAGTATGTAATTTATCCAGGATAACCAACCGAAAGCCTCTTTCCATAACGCGTTCTGTTGTATAAGTTGACGGGTGGTTTCAGTGGGCAAATAAAAACCCGTGCAGGATGTTTTGGCTATCACTTTATATTCCTGAGAGTGATTAATCATTACTGTGGACAGCCCAAAAATAAAAGGGGCTTTCGCGATACCCACAAGCAGTGCATCGGAATGACGATAGATTTCGATTATACCGGTTTGTAATATGGTCGTGCGGGGTTCATGACACTCACCAGATGTAATTAATTGTTGTGGGGCAGATTTAAAAGGGGTACTGGCTGATTTTAGACACTGTTCGAGCCGGCTTAATTCAGACAGTGGTTTCGCATTAACATTCATGCAGACCTCAAGACATCCGTATTTGTCGGTTCAATATTGCTTTTATGAATAAAAAAAGCGGGGGACATCCTCCCCCACTTTTATGCATTACCAGGTATATTTCACACCCAAATTGGCGCCCCAGTTCTGGTCAACGTCGCCGCCGCCCAGATAAGTGGCATCCGTATACGCACTAAAGTTCTTCGTAAAGCTGAACTGGGAGCCCAGCCCGACCCGCACAGCGGAGCCTTTAACACCGTTATCAATGCTGTCACCGTTAATATCAGCGTTGTTATCGGCATCGTCATAGACGTAGGCCAGTTTGAAGTAAGGCGTCAGGGCCTGATCGCCACCGTAGTTGAAGGTATAACCCGTATCCACTCCCAGCTCATAACGCAGGCTATCGTAAGATTGACCATCCATGCGCATATCATTGCTGAGGCGATAATCATCGCCTGACTGGAAGAGCCCAGACACGGCTGCGTATGGCGTGACATAGCCGGACAGGTTTGGTTTCCAGTCATAGCCCAGTTTCAGCCCAAAACCAACTGCGTCATTGGTGGTGTTGCCGTCAACATATTGACCGTTGCTCATATTAGCAGACAGATCGCTGTTGAAGCGGGTATAGCTCAGGGAGCTGTCGAGGAAGAGATCGTTCATGAACTTCGCTGATGCGTAGATCATCGCCGTCTGGCTGTCCTGATCGACCTGACCGGTACGATCGCTGATATCACCCTTCGCGAAACCTGCCGCACCACCGACAATCCACTTCGCATTATTACCGTCAATCTGTGTATCCAGACCAACCATAATACCGCTCACATCCTGGTCGTAGCTAATAACGCCATTGTCGCCGTCGAAGTTACCACCGAAGTAGCTCACCCACGCCCCGCCGTTATCCGCCAGACCGTGACGGCTGTTTGTCAGACGCGTACCTACGGTATCCTGCTGCAGATTCCAGATGTTGGTATTGGCTGATGGGATGCTCAGCGCCATATTGGCGTAGTCGGTCAGCTCTTTCTGCTGGAGGACAACGGAGTCACCCTGCTGCTGCGCCTGGTAGGTGTAGGCATCTAAATCGGCTTTGTTTGCGGCTGTAAAGCTGGCTGCGGTATCCGTGTTGCTGTCATAAACGTGGATAATTTCCTTGTTTTTATAATCAGCAACGGAACCCGCACCGGTCGCATCATCGATGCGCACTTTGTAATTACCGCTAACGTCACCGTTAACAGCCAGATGACCGTCAGAATTCAGCGCGACGACACCATAGTCGTAGTCCGCCAGGTACGGATCGTTGGTAATATAGCGTGCGTTGTTCAGATCGCTGTTCAACACATAATCGCGGCTGGCAACATTCAGCACACCGCCATCGGTCAGCACCATATTGTGCGTATCAACCTGACCCAGACCCAGCGCCAGCTCTGCACCGTTGTCCACGGTAATGGTGTTGGCATACAGCTCAGCTGTCTCTTCAGTCAGTGCCGCACGGCTGTAGCTATCCAGATACAGGCTGTCGGTTGCTACCGCGCCGCTGTCGCCGATATTCAGGCTAGACGCATTGGTCAGGGTGATGGAATCCGCCAGCAGGCCGGAGTTTTCAACATTGACCTGAGACTGGTTGTTCACCGTCAGCGCGTCGATGTTGGAGATCTTACGGGTATCCCACTCGGAACCGTTATCCAGCGCCACGTTGAACAGGCCGCTCTGATAAACCTCTTCACCCGCAACGTGACCGTTGCTGTCGTAGGTAGAATCAGGCCAGATGCTGTTTGGAGAAAGCGCGTGCCAGTCTACATTGCTGTAGCCTTCACCATACATCTGCGCCGTGCCGATGGCTTCAACGCTGGACTGCGCGGCACCCACCCATTTACTGCCATTGGTCAGCGTGACATCCAGCTTGTCGGTATCATCCCAGCCGTTGGTAGTTGGGTTATAGATGCCGTCATCGGTGGTATCCGTTGCCGGATCGCCATTCTCGTAGAAGTTGTTATCAAAAGTGCTGGAAAAAAGGATATCGCCAGTAATGGTAGAGTGATCGAAGGTAGCGGTGGTCTGCATAGCGTTATCAGACGCGCTGGCCGCAACGATCAGCGCCGCATCATCGGCAGCCGTGGCGTTGGTTTCACCGTAGTCGCTCGGCTTCGCCGTTTGACCGTAGAAGCCGCTGGTACCCAGATCGCTGTACGCACCGGAGGTCAGCACAGAGTCTTTCACCACCAGCGTATCGGTAAAGATATGGCTGCTGTTAGCAACGCCTTCAACACCGTCGTATGGCGTGTTATCCAGATCCTGGTAACCCTGCGTCAGCGTGATACCCGCGACGTGGGAATTGTTCTGAATAACGATATCAGACTCAACGTCCAGGGTGATGGCGTTACCCAGACCATAGGTGTCCAGATAATGCGTTTCAGTGGTTTCGCCATTGACGACATCATACGCGTAATGCTCGTAGGTATCGTTGATGGTGGAGTTATCAACGGTCAGGCTAAAACGATCATACTGGGTATGAGCGGTGCCGTCAGTATCTACGCCATCTGCACACGTCGAGGTCATACACTCTGACGTGATCATGCCGTTAATGGTGCTGTTAGAAATACTTAACGCGTTCGCACGACCATTGATTCCATCATCCAGATAGTATGTTGAAATAACACCGTTCACCGTTGATTGATTAATCACCGGATAAATATCACCATCGTGGGTAACATCTGAGTAATCCCAGTCAGCGTAGCCATAATACCATGGGCTAGATGCTGTATTATCATATCCAAAAGTATTATATGTCGTGCCGGAAATATCCTTCGCATTGGCCTGAGAAGCGATAGCCAGGGTGCAGGCTAATGCAAGTTGAGATACAACCAGTTTCTTTTTCCATATTTGCATTGGGTCATCCCTCCTCAGGGACGTAAGCAAGTTTATCCATCAAACCATTTGGCAATATTTTATTGCAAGCGGAATTATGCATTTCCATTTCGAAAAGGTTCAATGAATGTTTCCATTAAGTCCGTATTCAGACTAATAACACTTCAAAACGATAAACGCATGAGCCATTGGAGATAAACATTATAAAAACAAAACGTTAAAATACAGGCACACCAATACAAAAAATACAACAGCAAATAATAGATTATTTTTAATAATGCATCCCAATTAATATAGAAACTACGCGAATACCTCCTCTCTTTTTAGCAATATACTGCCCGGTATTATATATATTGATGATATGAAACTGACTGGCCGCATTTGGCAAAAACAAAATGCCCACTTTAGTAAAACACCTGTCTTCACTTTGAGGTACACTAGCCTTCTTTGTTCCACAAACATCAGGCATACCATGACCGATTTAATTGCACGTCCCCGCCGCCTGCGTAAGTCACCTGCACTGCGCGCTATGTTTGAAGAGACAACACTGAGCTTAAACGATCTGGTGTTGCCGATTTTTGTCGAAGAAGAGATTGATGACTACAAAGCCATCGAAGCCATGCCGGGCGTGATGCGCATTCCAGAAAAACATCTGGCGCGCGAGATCGAACGTATCGCCAACGCGGGGATCCGCTCGGTGATGACCTTCGGCATCTCCCATCATACCGACGCGACCGGCAGCGATGCCTGGAAAGAAGATGGCCTCGTTGCCCGCATGTCACGTATCTGCAAAGAGACCGTGCCGGAAATGGTGGTCATGTCCGACACCTGCTTCTGCGAATACACCTCCCACGGCCACTGCGGCGTGCTATGCGACCACGGCGTGGACAACGATGCCACCCTGCTAAACCTCGGCAAGCAGGCGGTCGTAGCTGCCGCTGCGGGTGCGGATTTCATCGCGCCGTCTGCCGCAATGGACGGACAGGTTCAGGCGATCCGTCAGGCGCTGGACGCGGCTGGCTTCACCGATACCGCCATCATGTCCTACTCCACCAAATTTGCCTCCTCCTTCTACGGCCCGTTCCGTGAAGCGGCGGGCACGGCGCTGAAAGGCGATCGTAAGACCTACCAGATGAACCCGCTGAACCGCCGGGAAGCGATTCGTGAATCCCTGCTCGACGAAGCTCAGGGCGCAGACTGCCTGATGGTGAAACCGGCTGGCGCATACCTTGATATCCTGCGCGATATCCGCGAACGCACCGAACTGCCGCTGGGGGCATACCAGGTGAGCGGTGAGTACGCGATGATCAAATTCGCCGCGCAGGCAGGAGCAATTGACGAAGAAAAAGTGATCCTCGAAAGCCTGGGGGCGATCAAACGCGCAGGCGCGGATCTGATCTTCAGCTATTTCGCGCTGGATCTGGCTGAGAAAAAAATCCTCCGCTAATCTTCACCAAACTGCAATACAACCGACATCTGCTCCTTCTACTGTCTTCGCAAGACGGCAGGAGGAGTAACCATGTTTAGCCTCGATAGCGTTCTCGACGATCTTTGGCCTCAGGCGAGGCCTGCACCCTGGCAAAAAAGTCTGTTAAAAAGGCTGTTTTACGAAGACGAATTCCAGCAGTTTGCCGCCGCTCACCGCCACCTGAAAGGACTGGATATGGTGGAGCAAGTTCTGGAGCATCTTGATATTCTCTGCACCGTTTCCGCCCGCGATCTCGAACAAATCCCTGAACATGGCCCGCTGGTCATTATTGCCAACCATCCGACGGGCACGCTGGACGGTCTGGCGCTGATGTACGCCGTCTCCCGCGTGAGGCGCGACGTGAAAGTCGTGACCAACCGGATGCTGACCCACCTTGAGCCCCTCAGCTCACTGTTTATTCCGGTGGACAATATGGGCGGCAGAACGGTGAAATCGTCGCTGGTGCAAATGGAGCAGCATCTGCAAAACGCGGGCGTGCTGATCTTCTTCCCGGCGGGAGAAGTTTCGCGGCCCACGCGCAAAGGCATTCGCGATAAGAAATGGCACTCTGGCTTTATCAAACTCGCCAGCAAGCTTCGCGCCCCGCTGCTGCCTGTGCATATTCAGGCGCACAACAGCCTGCTCTTTTATGCCAGCACGCTGGTGTCGCCAACATTGTCGATACTGCTGCTGATACAGCAGATGTTCCGCCGCCGCCATAGCCAGCTGCCGATTAAAATCGGCCAGCAGATCGCCTGGCATCACTGGCACAGCGCCACCCTTTCGTCGCGTGAGATGGCCGAGCAGTGCCGTCAGCACGTGATCCGTCTTGGCAAGGGATTGCCTGGCGTCTTCAAAACCCAGTGCGCCATTGCCCGTCCGGAAGACCGGGCCACCCTGAAACGCGAGCTGGCGCAGGCCGAGTGTCTGGGGAAAACCAGCGACGGCAAAACCATCTACCTGTGGCAACGCAACGGACAGGAAGAGGCGCCTCTTCTGCGCGAGCTGGGCCGTCTGCGCGAGATTGCGTTTCGCGCGGTGGAGGAAGGAAGCGGTAAACGACGGGACACCGACAGCTACGATGACGATTATCTGCACCTGATCCTGTGGGATGATGAAGATCTGGAGATTGTCGGCGCGTATCGCTTTATGCCAACGGCCATGCAGGTTGAAAAACGCGGCCTTGACGGGCTGTACAGCTACAGCCTGTTCCACTACGACGACAAAATGCAGGACGTGCTGGAGCACGGCATTGAGCTCGGGCGCAGCTTTATTCAGCCGCGCTACTGGGGACGTCGGGGGCTGGACTATTTGTGGTCCGGCATCGGGGCTTACCTGGCGCGTTATCCACACTTTCGCTACCTGTTTGGCCCGGTCTCCATCTCCGGCGGCTTACCGCCAGCCGCACGGGATCTGCTGGTGGCCTTTTACCGCCTGTGGTTCCCGGCAACGCATCCGTTGGCCGCGTCACGCCAGCCTTATCCGGCGTCGTTACCGGACGTGCTCGCGCAATTTGGCGGCGTGGATTACGTGGACGACCTGACGAAGCTGAAATCTCTGCTCGGTAATCTGGGCTGCGGCATACCGCCGCTGTACAAACAGTATTCCGAACTGTGCGAGCCCGGCGGCGTGCAGTTTATCGATTTCGGCAGCGACCCGGCGTTCAACGACTGCGTCGACGGGCTGGTGCTGGTGGATTTGTGCTACCTGAAGGCGAACCGCTATCAGCGGTATATAGAGGTGCATTTATAGCCCCCTCCCTGGTGAAAACCGCACCGGACAGCCCCCTCGCCCCTTTGGGGAGAGGGTTAGGGTGAGGGGATCAAGGCGCACGATAAAACGGCTTATCCCCCAAAATCGTCGCCCGCTGCATAATCCTTCGCTGCGGCAGATAGTCCGCATTGGCATAGTGCTGCGTCACGCGGTTATCCCAGATCGCCAGGTCGTTTTGCTGCCAGCGCCAGCGCACCTGAAACTCCGGCTTAGTGATATGCGCGAACAGGAATCCCAGCAGCGCCTCACTCTCTTTTTCCGTCACGTCCACAATGCGCGTCGTGAACCCTTCATTCACGAACAGCGCCTGCTTGCCCGTGACCGGATGGGTCCGCACCACCGGGTGCAGCAGCGGAGGATGCTTCGCCACCGCCTCCTGCCAGCGCTGGTGCTCCTCTTCGGTTTTACGATACTTGTATTCCTGGAACGATTTTTTGAAGTCGTGCTCCGCACGCAGTCCGCTCAGCAGCGTCCGGAACGGCGCGGAGAGCGCTTCATACGCCGCGATCCCGCTGGCCCATAGCGTATCGCCGCCCGTTTCCGGCAGCAGCTTCGCCGCCAGAATGGCTCCGGCGGGCGGCGTCTCGATAAAGGTCACGTCGGTATGCCAGTTGTCGTTGTCCGGCGGGTTATCGTTATGGGTGTCGAGAACAATAATTTCCTCCACCCCTTCCGCATGCGGATAGACTGGATGGATGTGCAGGTCGCCAAAACGCAATGCCAGCGCGCGCTGTTGCTGCGGGGTGATTGCCTGCTCGCGCAGGAATACCACCTGATGGCGTAGCACGGCGTGGTACAGCTGCTCGAACTGGTTATCGCTCAGCGGACGGGTCACATCCAGGCCCGACACCTGCGCGCCAATGTACGGCCCCAGCGGGGTAATGGTCAGACGTTCACTCATTGTATTTCTCCATGCCAGGGCGTCAGACGGCGCTGTAACGCACGCAGCCCCAGTTCTAATCCGAAGGCGATAACGGCAATCACCGCTATCCCCGCCAGTACCACGTCAGTCGCAAGGAACTCCCCCGCCGACTGCACCATAAACCCGAGGCCGCGCGTGGCCGCAATCAGCTCCGCCGCCACCAGCGTGGACCAGCCCACGCCGAGGCCGATGCGCAGCCCGGTTAAAATCTCCGGCAGCGCGCCGGGTAAAATCACGAACAGCAGCACCTGCGTGCGGCTGGCCCCCAGCGATTGCGCCGCACGAATGCGCACCTGCTGGGCACTCCTGACGCCCGCCAGCGCCGACATGGCAACCGGGGCGAAAATCGCCAGATAAATCAGCAGAATTTTTGACGTTTCGCCAATGCCGAACCAGATCACCATCAGCGGCAGATACGCCAGCGGAGGCACCGGGCGGTAAAGCTCAATCAGCGGGTCGAGTATGCCGCGCACCGTCGGGCTTAGGCCCATCGCGATCCCGACCGGAATCCCGATAATCACCGCCGCCAGCAGCGCTACCAGAATGCGCGCCAGGCTTGCACCCAGGTGCTGCCAGAGCGTGGCATCCATAAAGCCCTGCGGCCCGGCGATGGTGATGAGTTTCGCCAGAACCTGCCCCGGCGGCGGCAGAAACAGCGGGCTGATCCACGCCTGCGCCGCAACTATCCACCACACCGCCAGCAGCACCAGCAGGGTGCCCACGCTCAGCGTAAACTGCCGGGAGAATGGCCAGCGTACAGTAAGGCGCGTGCGGCGCGTTTTTTCACTGAAGACGATGCTCATGAGAAGGCCTCCCGCTGTTCAAACACGCGGCTTAAGACGTATTCACGCTGTTCAATAAACAGCGGATCGGATTTGATGCTGCGCACCGGCTCCCCCGCCACGTAGCGGCGGGCGAAATCCAGCGGCAAACGTTCCAGCACGCGGCCCGGCCCCGGCGAGAGCAGCACCAGCTCCGTCGCCATAAACACCGCCTCTTCGATGTCGTGGGTAATCAGCAGCACCTGCTTGCCCGTCTCATGCCACAGGCGCAGCAGCAGGGTTTGCATCTGCTCGCGGGTGAAGGCATCCAGTGCCCCGAACGGCTCGTCCAGCAGCAACAGCTGCGGATTCGCGGCCAGCGCGCGGGCAATGCCGACGCGCTGGCGCTGGCCGCCGGAAAGCTGCCAGATAAAGCGTTTTTCAGCGCCCTCCAGCCCGACCTTTTTCAGCATCTCCCGCGCCGTTGCCAGCCGTTGTTCACGGCCAACGCCCGCCAGCTGCAGGCCAAAGGCAACGTTTTCCTGCACGTTACGCCAGGGAAGCAATCCTTCGTTCTGGAAAACCACGCCGCGCTCGGCACCGGGGCCTTCCACCTTTTTGCCTTCCAGTTGAATGGTGCCGTGCTGATACGGTACAAACCCGGCGATCAGATTCAGCAGCGTGGTTTTTCCGCAGCCGGACGGGCCGAGCACGACCAGCAACTCACCGCTGTCCAGCGTCAGGTTGATGTCCTCCAGCGCGGGTTTACCACCGTAATCGGCATACAGGTTCGTAATATTCAGCATGGCGGACTCCTTATTTCACAAAACGATCGGTCACGTACTGGCTGTAATCCGCCGCGACCGCTGGCACTTTGCCCTGCTCTTTCAGGAAGGTGGCGGTATCGACAATTGCTTTATTTACCGGCCCGGTCAGCTGCTGCACCTGCTGCGCGGGCGTCAGATAGGTATTGCCTTTCACCAGCCCCGGTACGTCCGCTTCCGGCACGCCGCTCAGGCGGGAGAGTTTTTCCAGGTTGGCGGGCTGCTTCAGCCACGCATCCGGGTTGCTGATGTACGGCTGCTGGGCGTCAATCGCGCTTTTGGCGAAAGCTTTCACCACCTCTGGATGCTTCTCGGCAAAGTCTTTGCGCACCACCCACACGTCGAGGGTTGGCGCACCCCACTGGCCCACTTTTTCGGAGTCGGTCAACACAGTGCCGTCTTTTTCCAGCTCGTTCACCGCGGGAGCCCAGACGTAAGCGCCGTCAATGTCGCCGCGCTGCCAGGCCGCAATAATCGCCGGTGGCTGCAGGTTGAGAATTTGTACCTGACCCGGCTTGATGCCCCAGTGTTTGAGGGCTGCCAGCAGGCTGTAATGGGTGGTGGAAATGAACGGTACGGCGATACGCTTGCCGATCAGATCTTCCGGTTTGGTGATGTTTTTCTTCACCACCAGCGCTTCGGAATTACCGAGCTGCGAAGCAAGCAGGAAGACTTCAATCGGCACCTGCTGGCTGGCCGCCACCGCCAGCGGACTGGAGCCAAGGTTGCCAATCTGCACGTCGCCGGAGGCCAGCGCCCGCACGATGGCCGCGCCGCTGTCGAACTTGCGCCAGTCGACGTTCGCGCCGCTCTCTTTCGCAAAGGTATTGTCCGCCTGCGCAACCTTCGCTGGCTCGGCGGAGGTTTGATACGCAACGGTAACGTCCACCGCCTGCGCCTGAAATGCCCACAGCGCCAGCGCGCCGAGAAGTGTGATTCGCGATGAAATTGCCATAATGCCTGCTCCCCTTGTTGTTATGAGGGCAGTATTTCCGGCGCGGGAATTTTGATAAAGGAATAAAAAAGAATCGTTAATGACGATTCGTTTTTAGAAAAAAAACGGGAAAGGATAGTCAGTTTTGTGCGGTTGGTTTTTTCCCTCTCCCCGTGGGAGAGGGCCAGGGTGAGGGCATCAGCGCTGAGCGTTAAGCTCCGCAATGTCTTTCGGCGTGGTGCGACAGCATCCACCGATTAACTTTGCTCCCGCTTCCAGCCACTGCGGTAAATATCCTGCCAGCGTCTCGCACGCTTCACCGTGGTGGTGCCAGGTTTTAGTCACCGCATCATAATGCTCGCCCGAGTTCGGATAAACCACCAGCGGCAGCGGCGTCAGGCTTTGCAGGTGCTTCAGCGCCTCAGTCGTGTTTTCCAGGGCGATACAGTTAATGCCAAGCGCGACAATGTGCGGAGAGGTTGCCAGCACGCTGACCACCTCACGCAGCGGCGTGCCGTCGCTCAGGTGCTCGCTGTCCCGCAGTGTAAACGAGAACCACGCCCGGGCGCGGGGGTACTCGGCCAGAAGCGCCACCAGAGCCTTAATTTCGGCAAACGAGGGCAGCGTTTCGCAGGCCAGCAGGTCAGCGCCCGCATCCAGCAGCGCTTCCACGCGCGGGCGATGGAATTCTGTGAATTCTTCGGCACTGCACACGTAGTCGCCGCGATACTCTGAGCCATCCGCCAGATACGCGCCGTACGGCCCAACGGAACCCGCTACCAGCAGCGTACCCGCGTGCGGGTTTTCGGCCAGGTACGCTTCGCGCGCCTTACGCGCCAGCTCCACGCTTTTACCAATCAGCGCGCGAGACTGCGCCTCGTCCAGGCCGCGCGCTGCAAATCCCGCAGGCGTGGCCTGGTAGCTGGCGGTGATCGCCACCTGCGCGCCAGCACGGTAGTAATCAAGATGCACTTCGCGGATAAGATCCGGATTTTCTACCAGCACTTTGGCAGACCAGAGGCTGTCTGCCAGGTTGCAGCCGCGCGCTTCCAGCTCCGTTGCCATTGCGCCATCCAGCACCACAAACGGCTGTTTTTCGAGGATGGCGGTAAGCGGATTATTCTGCGACATGTTCAGGCTCCTGCGATGTCATATTTCGGGTCAGGTAGTAGGCACCATAACACAGGGCGACGAACGGGAGCCCACAATAAAGGGCAATACGCTGGCTCGGGTCAAACCACAGCCCGACGCAGGCCACCACGCAGAGGATAAAACCGAGCACCGGCACCAGCGGATACCACGGCGCACGGTACTGCAGCGCAGAGAGCGGCTGGCCGGACTGCAGATGACGACGACGGAAGACGAAGTGCGATGCACAGATGCTGATCCACACCGCTACCACCGCAAACCCGGAAATCGCCGAGAGCGCCACAAACACCGTGTCCGGGGCGACAACGCTTGAAAATAGCGCCAGCACGCCGCCGAGCATGGAAACCGACAGCGCCGTCAGCGGCACGCCGTTTTTGTTCACGCGGGCAAAGCAGCGCGGGAGCGTTTTCTCATTCGAGAGCGACCACAGCATACGGCCAGACGCGTACAGCCCGGAGTTTGCCGCCGAGAGGATCGCCGTCAGGATCACGAAGTTAAAGATATCAGCCGCATAAGGAATGCCGACCTTCTCAAACACCAGCACGAACGGGCTCTTTTCCACGCCCGCCTGCTGCATCGGGATCAGCGCCGCCAGCACAAACACGGTGCCGATAAAGAAGATAATCAGTCGGGCGATGGTGGTGCGGATGGCGACCGGAATCACCTTGTGCGGATTTTCGGTTTCACCCGCCGCGATGCCGATAAGCTCGGTCCCGGAGAAGGCAAAGTTCACCGCCACCATGGTCATCAGGATCGGCAGGCCGCCATGCGGGAACCAGCCCTCGGCAGTGAGGTTGCTTAAGCCCGGCGCGGGTGAACCGTCCTGCATCGGGATAAAGCCAAAGACCGCCGCGCCACCCAGGATAATAAAGGCGATGATGGTGATGACCTTCACCAGCGAGAACCAGAATTCACCTTCGGCAAAGAAACGCGTGGAGATGACGTTAAGGCCGAAAATCACCACGCAAAAGACCACGCACCACGCCCAGACGGGCACCTGCGGGAACCAGTACTGCATACAGAATCCGGCAGCGGTAAAGCTCGATCCGAGCGCCACCGTCCAGGTGAGCCAGTAGAGCCACGCCACGGTGTAGCCCGTCGCCGGTCCAAGATAGCGGGCGGCGTAGACGTGGAACGCGCCGGTTTCCGGCATCGCCACGGAGAGTTCGCCCAGACACTGCATCACCAGCCAGACCACCAGCGCGCCGATCAGGTACGCCAGCAGCGTGCCTGCCGCACCGGTGGTGGAAATGATGTATCCGGTATTGAAGAATAACCCTGTCCCAATCACGCCGCCCAGCGAGAGCATAATCAGGTGGCGTGTTTTCATGGTGCGCTTAAGCTGTCCATTTTCTTGTTGTGTTTGCATATTACCTTCTATACGTATGGACATCTAAACATCCAAAGAAGGTGTGTTATACCGCGATTGTTAATAAAAAGCTAGATGACCAAACGCAAACGGGCGCGCCGCGCGCTGAGTCTGGGGCGGGTTGTGAGGATCACATAGAGAATCGGACGCCAGGCCATAAGCACCTCCGCAAGCAGATACTTACAGCATGGTGCGGGTGCGTGCGTTCTTCGGTCAGTCGAAAGTGCTAAATTCATACCACGAGATTGCTCAACAGGCCGCCGGGTTGGTAATTCTCATAATCAGTTCTATAGTCGTCACAGTTTCTTAGTAACCAGGACTAACTGATGCGCTTTAACGGACTGACCAAAGGTTTCTTTATTTTTATTCTCGCCCTTGTCACCTGGGCTTTCTTCGACGTGCTGTCGCCCTACTTCTCCGCGATACTGTGGGCCGCTATTCTGACCGTCATTTTTAACCCGGTAAAAAACAAGCTGCGCGCCGCGCTGGGGGATCGCAACGGGCTGGCCTCGCTGCTGACGATCGGCATTATCTGCCTGATCGTCTTTATCCCATTGATGGTGATCTTCTCCTCACTCGCCATTGAACTGAACGTGGTTTATACGAAACTCCAGGAGAACAACACGCAATTCCCGGAAGTGGTGGCGAGCATCTTTAACCACCTGCCGGGCTGGGCAAGCGGCTTCCTGGCGGATCACAACCTGACCAACGCGGCGCAGATCCAGAAAAAACTCTCCGATGTCGCATTGCAGGGCGGGCAGTATCTGGCGGGCAGTGCATTTTTGATCGGCAAAGGCACGTTTGGCTTTGCGATTAGCTTCGGCATCATGCTTTATCTGCTGTTTTTCCTGCTGAAAGATGGACCGTATCTGGTGCGCCAGATCCTCGACTCCCTGCCGCTGTCTGATTTCGTTAAACAGCACCTATTCGCCAAGTTCGTCGGCGTCTCCCGCGCGACGGTGAAAGGGACAGCGGTGGTGGCCGTGGTTCAGGGCACGCTCGGCGGGATCGCGTTTGCCATTGTCGGCATTGACGGCAGCGTGCTCTGGGGCGCGCTGATGGCGTTTCTGTCGCTGGTTCCCGCCGTCGGCTCGGCGATTGTCTGGGTGCCAGCCGCCATCTTCCTGTTCGCCACGCACCAGCTCTGGCAGGGTCTGTTTATTGTTGGCTTCTTTGTGATTATCGTCGGGCTGGTGGACAATATTCTGCGCCCGCTGCTGGTGGGAAAAGACACCAAAATGCCGGACTACCTGATTTTGATCACTACCCTCGGCGGTATGGAGCTGTACGGCATTAACGGCTTTGTGATTGGGCCGCTCATCGCCGCGCTGTTTATCGCCTGCTGGAACCTCTTCTCCGGCCGCGATCACGCAGGCAATGCCGAAGAGCTGGACGCGGATTTCATCGAAGAAGGAAAAAACCCTCCAGATTTGTAGGGATGTGACGATAACGACCACACCAGGCGGCGCTGTGCCGCCTTTTTTTTCGCCTTAAATCAAACGTTTTCTATAATTTGAAGAACGCCATCCTCTTCATGTTGTAAAAGGATCTCCAGGTGCGAATCGCGACAATAACAAACTGGGCCTACGGTGCCACGGTCTGCCTGACTATCGCCTCCGGCATTATCATGCTGATGGCCTCCGGTGCGGACACCGCTGAACGTCAGGCCATTGAGCAACGTCAACGTTTTGATGAGCTTACCGAAAATATTGAAACCGATGCCTGGATACAATCCGATTTAGCGCGCCTGTATGTCATCAAAAAAGACCCGCAGATCCTCAGAGAATACAGCCAGTCAGAAAACGTCTTTAAGAATATAGAGCTGAAGCTGGAAAAACTGCAGGACAGCGGCGCTTCAGATGACGAGCTGGCCCTGCTGCATGATGGCCTAAAGATCATCGATCAGCTGCAGGACGAGCAGCAGACGGCACTGACGAATGCGGCACGGGGTGAAGATGAACAGGCCGTTGCCCTGCTCTATGGCATGCCCTACGAGCAGGAGCTTGAGCGCGCGCAAACCCAAATCGATCGCTTTCGCCAGATACTCGACAAGCGTGTGATTGCCGCCGTGCGGGAGGCGACGAAAAAATCGAAAGCGCTGCGCACGGCCTCTGAAGTGATGGTTGGCCTGACAGCCCTGCTGTTTTTGTTTGTGCTCGGCTTCATACTGAAACGCCGCGTGCTCCGCCCGGTGGTACGCCTGAGCGACGTGGTGCACCGCCTGGCATCGCAGGATTACGCCGTCGAAACGCCCAACTTCAGCCAGATTGATGAGATTGGTGATATGGCCCAGGCCATCCGCATCTTTCGTGAAAACGGCCTTGCGCGACAGCGCCTGGAAAAAGAGCGCGATGCCGACTGGGCCATCCGCGAGCTGCTGGCGCGCATGACCCAGCGGCTGCAGGGGTGTGAAAGCTTTGACGACGTGATTAACGTGGCGGAGCTGTTTGCGCCCAATATCGCGCCGGGGATAGCGGGCCGGCTCTACGTTTTTGACCGCGATCCGTGGCAAATGCGCTGCGCCGCGCAATGGCTGTCGCCGGCCGGTGAAGAGACGACGTTTCACCCCGATGCGTGCTGGGCCGTGCGTCGCGGTCAGAGCCACCCGCCAGTCAACGGTGAGCCGGATATCGCCTGCTATCATCTCCCGGCGTCACAGGCGGAGAGCTCGCTGTGCGTGCCGCTCATCGCCCAGGGCGAAGCCATTGGGTTGCTCTCGTTCCAGAACATTACTCCGGAGAATGCGCCTGCACGCGCGTATCTGGAGCTGATGGCCGAGGCGCTCGGGCTGGCGCTGGCCAACCAGCGTCTGCGTGACGCGCTGCTGGAAAAAGCCTTGTTTGACCCACTCACTGGCCTGCGAAACCGTCATCATCTGGAAGACACCCTGCACACGCAGATGACGCAGGCAATGCGCAACAGCGAACCGTTAAGCTGCATGATGATCGACATCGATCACTTCAAGAGTATTAATGACCGCTTTGGTCACGAGGCGGGCGATCAGGTGATCAAAAGCGTGGCGTCGATTGTTCAGCGGGTCGCGCATGACAGCGGCCTGGCATTCCGCTTCGGAGGCGAAGAGTTTCTGGTTCTGCTTCCTGGTGCCAATGATGAAGAGGCGCACGCCTGCGCGCAGAAGATTCACACTGGCGTGCATGAGCTGTCGCTTCGCTACGGGCTGACAGAGATTGGGCCGGTGGATGTTTCAATTGGCATCGCCAGCTATCCGGAGCATGCCCAGAGCGACAACCTGCTGCGCGCCGCGGACGTGGCTCTGTATCGGGCGAAAGAGCTGGGCCGGGCGCGAATTGTAAGTTTTGGGATGCTGGAAGCGGGTTAACCGTCGTCATCGCGCCACTTTTTTACCTTCTCATCGGATACCGAATATGCGCTGGCCTGAGCATAACATCATGGATGGTCCGGCTTTGGTGTAAAGGACTCGTGCTGAGTGATTGCACACTCGCTGTTTTTAAAAAACTCCGCACTAAAAAGCTGATCCGCTCTGTTAACGGGCAGCCTTATCGCATCAACACCACCGGGCTGAACAACGTTCGCGCCCAGCTGGATAATCGTTAAATACGAGTGCGTCATCCGTTGGGTGGCTTTTTGGGTTTCCCTCAAAAGTAAATCTGTGGCGTGAGAAAATATTAATCAATTAAAACGATCGTTTTTTAAACGCAGGAGAGTTTATTCAAGTAACGGTAGCGTGTTTCAAAAACTGAGGTCTCGTTCAACAATCGAACAGCTAGCATTAATCCGTTGATTTTTAATGACTTTTAAAAGTAAAAAGTATAAAAATCATAGTGCTTTAACAAAATACATAAACTCATTTGATAACTAAATTATAATCCTTATACCTGATACAAAAATGGAGGCCAAAATGCGACTAATCCTAATGCTGTTATGCTGTCTGGTACAGAGTTTTGCCTGGGCTGGCGAACTGCCAAAACCCGTTGGAAAACCCATTTTGACGATTTACGGTAATATAGAAAATACCAATGAAGAGGGAAAAGCAGTGTTTGATCTCGCCAGCCTGGAAAAACTGGGTATGGTAAGTTTCGAGACGACATCCCCCTGGTACACTGGTCGCACTAAATTTGAGGGTGTCCCGATGCAAAAACTTATGGATTATGTGGGTGCAAAGGGTTCTGCCGTTAATGTCATTGCGCTCAATGATTACGCTACCGAGATCCCTCTCAGCGACTTCAAAAAATACAACGCCATACTTGCGTTAAAGATCAATGGCGAATATATGCGCATTCGCGATAAAGGTCCATCATTCATTGTTTACCCGTATGACAGTCTTCCTGAATTGAATAATCAGATTTATTACTCGCGTTCAGCCTGGCAGGTTAGCAAAATGAAGATTGAATAGCAGTTCAGGAGAACATAATGAACAGGATACTGGTTGGTATCATTTTTTCTCTTTTTATCACGACAGGATATATTGCATTTCTTGTTTACGATCGTCAGCAAGAGTTGCAAAAACTGACTCACTACACTGAGTCCTGGTCCGTGGCTCAACTGGTATCTGAGTACTACCGATTTGAATCATGGCTTGGTCTGTACGCAACCGATACCGATGAGGTTACGGTAGACCAGGCCCGCATGCGCCTCGAAATTATGCTCAGCCAGGGTGAGTTAATGAAGGGGGGAGATTTAGGCCGCTATATTGAAAGTGATAAAACGCATCAGGCGCTCGCTGCCCGTCTGGAGCAAATACTTACGTATCTGGACAATAATCTGGAAAAAATGAGCCATGCCGAGTTAAAGAAATATTTGGCTAATATGCATCTGCTCGACGCGCCACTCAGTCAACTCTCTTCAAGTGCGTTAACAAAAGATATTAATACGATTAATGAATCCAATAACAAAATACAAATCCTTTATTATATTTATTCCGCACTGTCGTTACTCCTGGTGATCTTAAGTTTTATTCTGGGGTTCTTAATGATCTACCAGAATAAAAACATTCTCAAAGCACATATGCAGGTTAAAAGTCTTGCCGACGAACTGCAGTTATCAAAAGAAACGCTGCAAATTCAGAACTCCAGGCTGGAATATGATGTTTATCATGATTCCCTCACTGGCATGAAAAACCGTCTTTATTTCTGGGACGATCTCAACAAAATTAATCTTCAGGCGGATAAAGACCACGTCCCTGTGACGGTGATGTTATTTGATTTAGACCGTTTCAAAGAGGTTAACGATACCTATGGCCATGATGCCGGGGATTTACTGTTAAATCAGGTATCCAGACGGCTCACCTCAATGAGCAGTGGTTCAGATACATTTTACCGTTTAGGAGGAGATGAGTTTGCGCTTCTGGCCAGTGGCTTGACCGAAAGCGCTGCTGTTTCGCGCGCTAAAGAAATCAGCGATTATATCAGCCAGCCCTACTCGATTAATAATCAACTAATTAAAATTGCCACCTGTGTGGGGATCGTTTTATCCGATAATGAACGGCGCTCTGATTATCTCTATAAGTTTGCCGACCTGGCGCTCTACGAAGCTAAAAATGAAGGCTCACGCCAGATAAAAGTTTTTCGTCAGTGGATGCTGGAAAAATTGCAGGAAAGCAGAACCCTTGAACATGATATGGCGCTGGCGCTCGACAGAAATGAATTCGTTGTTTATTACCAGCCGATTGTCGATTCGTTCAGCAAAGAAATTTACGGCTATGAAGCGCTTATTCGCTGGGTGCACCCGGTAAAGGGCATTCTTTCACCTGATTATTTTATCTCTGTCGCTGAAAAAACCGGCATGATCAATGAGATAGGAAAAATGGTACTTGAGCTTTCCTGCCGGGAAGCGGCTTCCTGGGCGGTTCCGGCGCGGATCTCAGTGAACGTTTCACCTGTTCAGTTGGGCACCAAATCGTTTACAACAATGGTGCAGTCTATTCTGAAAGAGACAGGGTTACCGGCTGGCCGCCTTGAGCTAGAGGTGACAGAGTCTTCACTTTTTAGCGACAGCAACACGCCGCTCACGATTCTCAAAAAGCTAAGGGCATTGGGTGTAAAAATTTCCATCGACGATTTCGGCACGGGATATTCTTCACTCTCAAGGCTGAGTGAACTTAATTTTGATAAAATTAAAATAGACAAATCGTTTGTGAATTCGATCTCTACGCAAGATAATGCGCTTAATATCGTCAAACTGATTACCGGTATGGCAAAGAGCCTTAATATGAGGGTCATTGCAGAAGGCGTTGAAACCGAAGAGCAACTTCAACGGCTTCAGGCACTTGGCTGCGATCTGGTACAGGGATACCTGTTCGGAAAACCACATCCTGAGGTTAATGAGCAGATCAGATGCGGTTGCAATGGATTTAAGGCTGTTTCTGGCCAGGACACATATCAATGATTGCATCATCAAAGGTTAAATAATGAAAAAAACAACACCTGAATATACACCTGTTGATTTGTCTCGTTGGGCAAGGAAGGAGCACTTTGAAGTTTTTCAGTCATTTGCTCAATGTACAATTAATCAAACGGTCCTGATTGATATTACCGCATTGCGAAAACATATTAAAAAGGTTGGCTGGAAGTTTTACCCGACCATTATCTTCCTTCTTTCTAAAATCATGAACCAGCATGCCGAGTTCCGTATGGCCATGAAGGGCAATGAGCTGGTTATATGGAATGAAATTCATCCAAGCTACACCATTTTCCATCATGAAACGGAGACCTTCTCGTCATTATGGAGTCACTATGATGGCAATATTCATCATTTCCAGATTACCTATTCAGAAGACGTTGCACGCTATGGAAATAACCTTTCTTATTGGCCGAAGGAAGAGTCCAGGGAAAATGTCTTTTTCGTATCGTCTATTCCCTGGGTCACGTTTACTAACTTTAATATGAACATTGCTCATATGCAGAACTTTTTTACTCCTATGTTCACGTTCGGAAAATACTACGAACAGGATGGAAAAGTGTTGTTGCCGCTCGCGGTGCAGGTCCATCACTCCGTGTGCGATGGTTTCCATGTGGCAAGGATGTTTAATGAGTTGCAGGAGATGTGTGATGGGTTATCGGAGCTGTCAGAGGAATTTGATGGCTAATGCATCAGAGGATTTTTAAAAGATGGTGCCGATAATAGGAGTAAAACACAGTAAATAACCACATGTATTTGCTGTGTTTTATTTTTACAAATGAGATAGATACCCGAATTGATACCCGTTTTGTTTTCGCTCCCGATTGAGGAACAAAACACACTATTCCGTTGCCCTGTACCACGCTTGCCAGCGATAGATATTTGTCCGCAGCTCGCGCACACATTCCGTTGTCTGGGTATCCGCCAGCAGGTCTTCGTCGCTATCCCGCCCTGCGTCACTTGCCTTGCACGGTGGGTTCATCAAATCCTGGGATATTGTTGGCCGCATCGATTGCTCGCTGCCGCAGCTGCACAGCGTGATCGTCAAAATCGCACTTAACATGATTCGGGTCGTTAACATATTTCACCACATCTCGGTAAATGGTCCGGTAAATCACTTTACCCTCTGCACTGGCCGCCGCCGCTTTCTGCTCGCCAGTAGCCACGGCTTTCTCTACCTTTTTGTTCTTTGCTGTATGCTCGCTGTTTACCTTGTCGCTGTGCGCATACCAGCCTTTGAGATAGCCTGCGTAAAAGGTACCGACAAAAAACGCCAGCAGAACGGCCAGCGCTAACAGCTTTGCTTTTATCGTCACTGGTCTATCCCCCAGCACGCTAACGCGCTTTCCTGATCCCGGCGCTCAACCTGGCCATAGCAGCCATTCTTCTGGCCTTTGGTCAGTCTACAGTCACGGCCACCGTCTTTAATCCACCAGCGGATAGCTTCGCATGCCCCTTTCCGATCACCGGCATTGATGCGTTTATAGAACGTAGAAGGGAAGCATTTTCCGGGGCCAATATTGTACGGACAGAAGGATGCGATACCGGCTTTCTGCGGTTCGGTCAGAGGAACTTTGATATTGCGGTCAACCCACGCAAGAGCCTTATTGCGTTCGATGGCGTTTACCTGATCGCATTTAGCCTGCGTCAGCTTCATGCCCTGCACCACTGGCTTACCATCAACCATCGTGACACCACGGCAAATCGTCCAGATTCCGCCGCCATCTCTGTACGCGATCAGGCTGTTTCCCTCTTTCTCGTTCAAGAACTGATCAAGAATTTGTGGCGCTGAAGCGCCAGCAAGGATAAGCCCCAGAACGGCAGCGCTGAGCTTAGTCTTGTTGGAAGCCATTGCCCCGGGCCTCCTTACGCCGATCATCCTTGATTTTGAAATACAGATTGGTCAGATAGGTCAGCAGACCAAAGAGAATACTGGCAAGAACACCGATTGCGGCCCACTGGCTGGGGCTAACTTTATCGAGTAGCTGCAGTAACCAGTAACCAAAGCTGCCAATAGATGTACCGTAGGACAGCCCCGCCGCTACGTCTGAAAGGTTATTCATCCTCACGCCTCACCCCCTGTGGGGAAAATCATAGTAGTGGGCTGAGGGTAAGCGGGCGAGCCGGTCGGAATCCCGACTATATGGTATTTGAGCAGCTACACGGAGTAAGTATCATGCTGCAAGGGATGATCAAGTGGTACTTAAGTGATAAAATTACACCCTGATTTTTAAACTTAAAGACCTGTAAATGAAAATAACAATGGAAAACCTTGTAAGATTTGCAGCTTTAGCAAGCGTTACAAGTTTTATAACCGGTTTTAGCTCTGGATATCCTTATGTCCAACTTATTGAAGTTTTGATGATTCCTGTCTGGCTTCACCAGGACCACAAAATAATAATTGAATTTTATAAAAAACACATCAGAAAAAAGTCATAACTTACATAAAGTTACTTGTACATCCAGAAGATAATTCTTTTAAAGTAAAAATAAATCACAGATTAATAGCAGGCCATAAAGGCCTACTATTTTTTTTAATAAATTCTTTGCCTTATAATTCAGAAAGCGGTACCGCAGAATCCTCCACTGCCTACAGCTACCCCTCTCACCTCAATGTACCAGTACCCAGTATCATTAGCTGTTGGATAGTCAAACGTCATGGTAAGGGCTCTACCCATAGGTGACATTGATATTTCATTTACCGGTTCGCCAGGTCCAAATATTTTTTGCAATGGCATATTTGGTGCAAAACTACCAGATGCGTACTTGATGTCGTTAGGCACGGTCATAATTTTCAGTGAAGCTATGGATGGCATTGAAGGGTTACCACTTCGAAATGTTTCTGTTAATGCCAAGTCCGTCCCGATTGAGTTTTTATATCCAGTCCACTTAACTAACCCGTTTCCAACTGTACCCCCCACGCACCGCAACGTGATTTCAATAATCCCTGTGTCGAAATAATCTGTGTCGTTATTAAACATCATGCCATATAGAGTCTTAGGCAAGGGGAAAATAGCACCATTCAACTTTATTGCTGAAGGAGGACCGCCGGCCTCATTATTTCCTTTATGAGGCACCGTCTGACGATAAACCTCATCAGTACCTCTTAAAACCTGGTTTCCTGAATAATCATTTTGCGCTACTGAAAGGGCGACGGGGCGGACCGTGATGCCCTGAATGAACACATCGTTTGTACTCCCAACATCCTCTCTGGTCTGGAATGTAATCGTCTTCCATCCTCTACCAATAAGGCTTCCTACAATTCGTGGTAACCCGCTTAATTTCCCTCCAGCTCTGTCCCTCATCGAAAGCTGAAAAGACTGACCAGATCTGGTGTCGATGTAACGCGAACTTCTCGGGTTTACATCGTTATAATACGGGGGGTAAACACTACCGTGAACCTGCTCCGAAGTCATGCCGCATACTACATCAAGGTCCGACCACTGCCCTATCACATCTACTTCAGCAGCATCAGCATCAAGGTAAAATGAAAATGATATTCTTGTCGGAGTGCCTGCAACCATTCGCCCAACAATCTTCTGAAGAATGAATGATCCATCGTTATATAGAGTTTCGAAGCTACCGAGTGCGTCGTAAAAACCAACAGTATCACTTTGCATTGAAGGCCAGAAAAATGTTTCTTGTGAAAGTGGTTTATACGCAGAAAGCACACCGCCAGCAAGAATAAACCCGGCTACCGCTTCGCCAAGCTTTGAATATCCGGCTGAGTTGAGGTGAGTCCCATCTGCTTCTACAGCTCCCTGAGGAATATAATAAAGCACTTCGTTTGCATTCATATAAGCGCAGCCAAATACCGTAGCCATACTCTTTGCTTGCTGAGCGAATTTCTGAAAAAGTGGATCAGTTCTCCCGGTACCGCCCGATGCGCAAGCCATGATTACAACACCGCATCCCCAGTCAATGTAACGGCGAATAAGCAACTCCATATACTGCATGTATTCTTCATGGGTGCTATTGATAGGGTCTGCATCATTTATGCCATACATCAGAAATACAACATCTGCGTTCGGATTAGTTGTCCAGTATTCGTAACCTTCTTTTGCAGTATGTCCGCTAACCCCTTGGTTAACTACCGATACAGGTATGCCTGATACGTAATTCATAAACACCCCAAGTCGCGCCGGGTACTCAATACTCGCGTGAGTGATGGTGGGGTTGACTATGGCATCAGCACCTGTTGGCGGGACGACATCTGTGGAGGTTGTGTCCATGCCGGCTGTAATAGAATCGCCCTGACATACGATCTTGACGCTTTGCTTTGTGCGACATTTATACTGGAACTGAGCAAGAAACTTTATGTTTCGTTCACGGTATTGCGCACTGAGAACATCCTCAAGTTTTTTCTGTACTGTTCCCCCTAGCGTGGTGCCTACCATGCCCGCGCCGGTAGGTTTTGCCAGTTCTATCATCACGTCAGAGGCAGACCCTGATTCTGGCAAAACCGGAATAGGGTCACCTGAATTGTTGAATGCCAGCAGTTTATTGCGACGCAGATCCAGCGAAGGTACTAACCCAACGGATGCCTCTGGAACGCGCAGTACCCGGGCTAAAGATACGCTTTCTAAATACTTTTTAGTCACTGCGTCCTGCGCATTTACCGGATCTGCCAGTTTCTCAATACGATAACCCTCTGCATCAAAGGGACCACCGAACAACGGGCGGCGAAGAGCCAACCCGAGATAAATAAAGGCGCGCTGAATCGCCATCCAGAGGCGGTCAAAATCCTTATTAACCGTGTCAGCCAACAGGTCGCCGTTATCCTGATAATCGGTCAGCCTGTACGTTGGCACTACCCGTTCCAGCATCACAACCGATCCGCTGGCTGGCGGGGTGATAAAAATCACATCCCCGCCGCCGATATTCCCTACCCCGGACACCGTGTACCCGCTAGTAATAACGGTGCCGTTAATTGTGACCTGAATATCACCGGAGTTGATGATATAGAACTCGAAGGGAAAAACGGTGGTCAGGCCGTTGGCGTTATAAATTATATATGGAGTCTGGTTCGGTACCGACATGATGCGAAACCTCTGGCAAGTTAGTAATCGACGTCGACCAGATGATCTCCGTCACTTAACTGCCAATCTTCGCGCGTATGTCCGGTCGGAATCCCGACCACTTTCCCGATGCGAACTGGGGTCTGACTTATTGCTCCCGCGCCGGAGTCGATAAAGTCATCTGGCTGGCTGGTCAGTGCGGGGTTAAAGTCGCGCATCTGGTCATAGACAGGACCGTCTAGCACGTCGGTGTGAGCCCACAGGAACCGCGAGGACAGCGGCGCTTCAAACGCATCGAGGATGCGTTTCTGCTTGTTGGTGATACTGAACTCTTCCCGGACGCCGCAGCCCGTCCCCTTGAGCGCCTGACGCAGTAATTTACCCGCGAAGCTGCCCGGGCCGTTTACTTCGACACAAACCACAGGGATCTGATATTTGAGCACCAGCTCTCTGATCTGCGCTACTTGCCCGCCGGTGATTTTGTCGTTATCGTCGAACTCTGCCAGCTCCCCGGTAAGCTCCTGGCAGATATGCCAGTACAAATGCCCTCTGGCATCCGTAAGCATCAGAGAGAATGCAGAGGCGTCAGCTTTAACCTTGCCAGTGGCCACGTCCCACCAGGCAACAGCACCAACGATTTGCACGTTACCCAGCCACAGCGAAGCCGTACGGTTCGCATAGCGAATTTGTGGATGAATGTTGTATTCCCGGATGCGCTCAGGGTCGAGGCGAACGTCTCCGACGGGTTTACTGTGCAGCTGATACTGGCTATCCCACTCGTTAATCGTGCGTGTTTCTTTACGGCGGTTCTCCATTTCTTCACGGGTGAACCGTTCAGGCCAGGCGCAGTCTGCATAAAAATCGATAACCGTGTCCGGTGCGTCCGCAAACTCAACGCCGTCGGCGGTCAGCTTATAATCCACGTTTTCGACCAACAGCCGCGCCGCCTTGTGGATGCCAGCAAAAACATAATCCGGGCGAAAAGGCACTGCGTAGCGCAGCTGCGAGGCCTCTTTCGCTTCAATGCGCTTTTCTTTATCAAATAACCGGATGGTAAGACAGTCGGCGCCCATAGACTCCACCTCATCATAAAGGCTGTCATGCGTGTGCGGTGTACCGATATAAAGTTTGCGCCCGCCGGGGATCAGGATGTGGGTTTGCTCTCCCAGGCGATAGCGCAGCTTTTCGCGTGCCTCCGGAGTCTGGATATTACGTGGTACCTCTACGTCGTCGTTCTGGCATTCGTTGGCGCGCGCTGAGGTTACGTTAGACAGGATGCCTTTTGCGTACATGCTGCCGTTACGTAAATCCAGCGCACCATTAACCCACCATTGCTCAACGGTTCCCTGCCCGTCAGGAAGCATGCCTTTGGTCAGCGGATGGTTACGCAGGACGTTCTGAGTGTCACGGCTGGTTTTATACGCGGTTCCGTCTGATTCAGACTGATGCAGAATGCGGTACTGGCGATCACAGTAATACCGCCAGGCGTTATAGACAGCGAGGATCGTTGATTTACCGAAACCACGGAAACAGCGAAGCACCGCGAGATTCCCGCGATGCTCCAGCCAGTGGCAGGCCTGATAGTGGCAGTCCGGAACGTCCCAGTTCATTCGCTCCGCCCACATTAAGAAGAAGGCGAGGAACGAAATCATTTTTTCCCTTTCTGCAGGCGCTCAATAATGGCGGCCGCCTCTCGCTCAGCTTTTGAAACCTGCTGGCCCAGCGCAAAGGCTTCATCATCCTGACCGGGATTATCGGATGGCGTACCGCCGCGCGTTTGCATGCCAATCAGGGAGTGAACCTTAATCAGCAGCGTCAGCGATGCGGCTGCGTTCTTCTTATCCCAGTAGCGATCGCCACGTTCATCCTTGGTCAGTTCGCTCGGTTTCTTTCCCGCCCCCGGCCAGTTTTCCGGATCGGCTTCTTCGAGCACCACATCGGTGAGTTTATCACTCAGTGCGGTAAGGCGTGTTTTGTAATCCTGATGCATAAAAAAGCCCCGTAGTGAATACAGGGCTATGATGGCGTGGGTTTAAGGTCGGAATCCCGACCGATTAATACCCCCTTGCTGTTTGGTTATATTCCTCTACAACGCGGTTTGCTTTTTGAATCGCATCGTCCTGGGATTCCTGAATACGTTTCATATCGTTACCAGCGTTTTCGGTATAATCCTTCGCATTTTGGATATACCTTTCAACCTCACTTTTATACGCTTGCATTGAATATTCATTGCGATCATAAGGAGGTGTCGGCTCCGAATCCGAAAACTCAGGATAACCACTAAAGCCTAGATTCGAGCCACCAAATACCGTAGCACTCGCGACAGTTGAGTAGGCCAGAATAAACCCAGTTAACATAAAAGAAAGTTTGCGCATTTTTATCACCGTATTTTGTTTTACCGGATATTGCTACTTATTTCATACCGGGATCAACCTGATTTATCAGCGGTGCTATCCAGAAAAGATTATTACCCGGCAGCAGCGTACGCACGTTATGCAGCACCCGGTCGCCAGCATCGCCGTTAAGCACGCCAGCTGTCACATCGGTAATGGTATCGAGCAGGCCGAACGTTGGACCAAGCGCAGAGCCGATAAAACCACGGCTGGCATAACGTGACTGCGTTCCGGTACCGAGCAGTGCACCCAGCCCCACCATACCGCCGGAGGCTTTTTCTGCCATGTTGTTATATTCCATCAGCGGGCCGAGAATACCTGAACGGTCGATACCCTCAATGGCCAGTTTCTGAGGCGACCAGTCAACCTCTTTACCATTTGCAGACTGTTTCAGCGCGTACGTCAGTGCGCCGAGGCCAATCTGGAAAGCAGTACCGTAATAAAACTGACCGGTTCCCTCCTGCAGGCCGCCCAGCGTTGCACGGTTGTAGGACGCGGTAGCGAACGATTTAAACTGGAAGATAGTTTTACCCAGCGGCGTGCTGGCCCACAGTGGTGTATCGCCGATCCCTGGTGTGATAACGGTATTGTTTACGTCTTTGAGCACCGCCGACTGGAAGACACCAGCCACATGCTGATCGTCCCATTTTTCAAAATTGCCGATATGCCAACCATTGATTACCTCGCCGTGCTTTTCGAATTCGCTGCGGATACGCGCGGCAATATTGTCGTTAATGCCGAGCTTGGCAAGGCGACGGCCAGTGAACGCGCCGGACAAAATGCCGTCGGAGGTGATCATGCCATTTACCGATTTGTTCATATCGTCGAAGTGGCCCATCAGCGTGAGCTTACCGAACGCATCGGTGACGCGCTCCATGCCCGCTTCTACCGCCGTGGTTCGTGCGGAACTGTCCACCAGGTCCCCCATCGTACGCGCACGGGTATGGAGTATGGTCTCCAGCCCGACGGCCATTTTTAACTGTTCGGCGCGGCTGGCCTTGAATGCCGGCGACCGGGTTATCAGCGCAGAGTAACCGCGCATGGTATTGCCAAACCCGTTAACCATCACACCACGCGCGAGATCAGGAATAGCGGAAACGGTCATACCGCCCAGCTTGGTGACAAAGTTAGCGCTGCGAAGGAACGCACCAGCGCGTACGAAAAATGATGATGGATCGTCCGGCATGCCGTAGGTACCCGCCAGGCGGTCGCGCAGCGCTGTGATGTCGCGAATATCGTTATCGCGGGCTTTCGCCAGCTTCGCCTGGTCTTTGGGGTTCTGGCGCATCAGCGCATCGTATTCATCCTGAATATCCTTGAGCTGCTTTTCCAGCGATTTGTTACCGAATGCGCGCGTCAGCTCAACCTCTGCTGACGCCTCGCGGATATGACGCTGCAGCACATAATTGGCGTCGCTCTCCAGATAATCTTTCATCAGGCGATCGGGAACGCTGAGCGTACGCGACCGGGTGCTGCCAGCCGCTTTCACCATAAAGACGTTCGCAAAATCCTGCGGTATTTTTGCGCCGACAATTTTATTGATCGTGGCATCAGCCGTAATTTCAGCCTCTTCGCGGGACATGGTTTTCTCACCGCGAGACCACCAGTCGACCAGCATGTCGCGGAATTTATCACGCTCGTTGACGATCTTGCCGACTTTGTACACGCGGGGGAAATAACTTTCCTGGCCGATGGCTTTCAGTTCCTCGTCAGGCGGCAACAGGCCAAGCTTTTGCTGCGCCACTTTCACCCGGTTAACCACGGTGCGCATTGCCTGTGCCGCTTCCTGCACCACCGGATTAGCATGCACATCGCCGCTGCGCATGGCGTTGCCAACTTCCTCACGGAACTGTGAAAAGCTCAGGTCACCGCCAGCCGCTTTGTACTGGCTGTAGGCCTGCTTGTTCGTCACTACGACGGCAGCCTCTTCACGACGCCACCCGCGCACGCGGGTTTCTGCCGCGACGGGCGTCTCGATACCCCGGGCATTACCCTGCAGGGTGTAGTTATTCTCCGCCAGCTCCAGCGCCGTACGGCGGGAGGTTTTCGACGGTGACTCCATAAGACGGGTAAACGGCGTCAGATAACTGCCCGCCTTACGTGCCAGTTTACCAACCGGGCCGCCAGCTGCCGGAGTGAGATCCTCGAGCGTTGCCTCACTGATTCTCGCCGCGCCGACGCTACCACCTTCGGGGAGCGATGCAGCAGCAGCGGTGTCCGTCGCTGACGTGATACTCATATTATCGAGCGCATCAGCCACTTCGCGCGTGGCAGCAGTGCGAACAGAGGGTGACAGCGCTGCGCCGGCTGCAGCAAATACACCGCTCATCAACGCACCGGCTGCCACGTGGGAAGCACTTTCGCCCCATGTGCGGGTGATCTGCTGGTTATTCAGGACAACCTCGCTCGCTGCTGTTGCAGCTGCACCGATTGCAGCCTGCGACGCGATACGGGCAACCGCGCCGCCCTGCGCACCGGGGATAAACATGGAAGCTACGGTGACAGGGTCTACCACTCCGGCTGCAATGCTGGCGAGGACACCTTCGCCGCCCGCCTCGGAAAGTACCCTGCGGTCCTCGTTTTCGTCGTCAATCTGTTGTTTCAGCCAGGCGGTCTCCTCCGGCGATCGGGAATCAGCAAACGCCGAGCCCCACTGTTCGTACCCGTGCAGCTCGGTTTTATCCGCATAAGGGTTATAACCCTCTACCGGCTCAAACTGTTTGGCCGGGCGGAACATTTCGCCAAGCAGGTTATTCTGACGAAATGCAGCGCCCCACACAGACGGCTCATCCTGTTGAGGCTCGGGGTTGGTGCCTTCAGGTAAAGGCACATCAAATCCGGTAGGTGCTGCCAGGACATTACCCGCCGGAGTGAATCCGTTATTCAGTTCTTCAGGAGTGGCGTATACCGGCATTATTCAGTGCTCCACGAAAAGTAATTTTTAACCCTGTCCATGCGCTCGTTATGCAGGCGCTTGTACTGCTCATCGAGCGCACGGTGTTTATCTTTGAACCCGCGAATATCCTGACCGCGTTGCAGCTCATTGCGATCATGTTCTTCGCGCTCTTCCTGCATTTTTTTGTATGGCGCCCACTCTTCCAGTGACGGTTTCCAGCGCATCGGCCTGCCGTAAGAATCGTAGAACGGTTGTACCGCCTCGATACCATCCTTATCTTTTGTTCGCACCATGATGGCGTAATCGCCATTGCGGGCCGTCAGCACATCAGGGGTAATTTCCAGATCGCCGCCAATACGCGACCCCGGCGTTTTGCTGGTAACCGGCGCGGCACTACCTGAGGTGATACCCAGCTGAGCCGGGCTGGTGGTTATTTCGCCCTTGCGCTCGCCATACATCAGGCTTTCTTTTTCTTCTTTCCACTGCGCCGCCTGCCACCCCGATGGGCCGTAGTTATAGAGTGCCTCCGGCGCGTATTTCATAAGTTTTGCGTCGCCGTTAACCTCGCTGATACTCCATGTGCGGGCGATCTGCTGGTTGGTCATTTTCTTCGCCGCATCAGCATTGCCGCCAGTGGTGCGGTAATTGATGTCGTACAGAGACTGATAATCGTTGCGGAACCGCGCAGCCTCCGGCGTCTGGTCGTCAGCGGAAGGATTTCCCCAGCTAAAGAAGCCCGACATGCTGCTCACCGCAGAATCCATCGCTTTGCCGCGGTCTTTTTTGTACTCCTTGGTGCTCTGGGTTGATGCCAGTTGCGCTTTGAGTGCATCGGTCTGGTTGTAGGTCAGATTCTGCGCCTGTTCGATAGCGGTTTCGGACGCCATGCCAGAATCGGTAAGCTGTTTAACGGTGAGATAAAATCCCTGCATATCCTTTGGCATGTCGCCAACAGATGCGGGATCCGTGTCATAGAGGCGATTAAATAACTCTGCTCCCTGACGGACCGCCTCAGGACTGCGCGCGCGGGATATCGCCGATAACTGGGTGGTTACCTGCGAAGGGACGATCCCGGTCTGGGCCACCTGCTGCACAATCCCGTCATGGGTGGTGGCGTCGTTAATCCGGAAGTTTTGCGCCGTTGGCGTGGCGTCGGCGGCTTTTTGCATGGATTTGTTGGTAGGGTCAAGTTTCTCGCCCATAGACAGCGCTTCGTTAAAACGACGGGTATCACGCTGCGCCTGTATCGCTTCATTGCTTTTCTGCACCAGCGCGCCGAGCTTGCCATACGCATCGAGCTTGAGCGCATAATCAGGATCATTTGCCTGAGGTTTTAGCTTTGCGATTTCTGCCTGTTGCTGTTCCGGGGACACGTACTGAATCGCCTGGAAGGTTTTGGCATTGTTGATCGCGATGTCGAGCTGCTTAACGGCTTTTGCCCCCTGCTCGCCGTACGCAAACATAATTGATGCTTTATCGGGCATCGCGTCAGGCACTTCCCCGTTGTACAGCTGCACCATCGTATTGTTCAGAATCGGGTCAATTTTCTCGCGCAGCGCCGTACGCTGCTCCCGGATTTTTGACTCGGCAATGTTATCGATTTTGTTGACAGAAACAGGATCGAGGCCTGTTTTGTTTTTACGGTAGCGGGCCAGCCATCCGCGAGTTTCAGCGGGCAGCTTACTGATAAACTCAGACTCAGAAATCTCACCCTTGCGCGGGTCGCCCACTTTGTCGATCAGTTTGTCAACGTTACCCATACCCCAGTTATAAGCGGCACCGGCCAGAGTCTCGGAGCCATATTTACCGTAAAGCTGGTTTGCATAGTCGCTGGCAAGTATCGCATTCTGCTGTTCGTCGGCAGGGTTGTATTCCACGCCGCGTTTAGCCGCCAGCTCTTTACCCGTGTCCGGCATAAGCTGGTATTTACCCTGCGCGCCGGCGAGCGAGGTAATCACACTGCCGTCGGCGTTAAAATGCTTACCTCCGGATTCAACAATCCCGATGGCGCGCATATCCAGCGCACCGATGTCTTTCACGGGAAAATCGCCATTTAACCAGCCCTGAGGATTGGTTACCGCATAGTTCTGGGCTCGCTGATCCATAGCGCGTAAGTTGGCCTCAGAAACAGCCTGGTCTATTTGCTCCTGTGACCACCCCTGCGCCTGGCCATACAATGAAATTGAGTGCTGCCGGGCGCTGCGAATCAATGCGGCAGCCTGCGGATCGTCAAACGCCCCCGCTTCCTGTTCAACGGACGATTTAACTGTCGCGTCGAGCTGCTGGCGCTGCGCCTGTTCTGTCTGGCTACGCTCAAAGCTGTTATAAGTGCTGGCTCGGCGGATCTGACCCGCTTTCCACTGCGCGTCAAAATACTGCAGCTGGCTCTGCGGTACGCGTTTACGGGCCTCTTCATAGTCGGAAGAGTCCTGCTTATCCATGTCCAGACCAACGCCGGAAGACTTGAACCCCTGCCGGGTTACCAGCGCGCCGGTCTCCGGGTTTTCCCAGCGGTCACTGGATTTCGCATCAAGATCGGTAAGGATAGCCTGGGTTGCCGCCACATCCGCTTTATCCTGCGTGCGCTGTACCTCATCAGCAGTCTGACCTAAAGCCGCCCCCAGACCTGCGACTGCGTTACCTATTTGCCCGACATTGCTGACACTGACGCGGGTAGGATTCGCCTGCGGCGTAACGTTACCAAAATTACCCGTTGGAATTCTCACGGTTATTTACTCCCTGCTTTTTTCCAGCCGTTATATGCGGTACCGCCCGCGCTAAGCACAGAACTACCCGCGCTGATGTAGCCAGATGTTGAAGCGTTACGGCCAGAGATACGGTCAGCGGACGCCTGAGAATTCAGTCTGGCGCTCTGGTTCGTACCGTTCAGAATGGTCTGGTAAGCATCCTGCTCAGCATCGCCAACGATATCGGACTGAATACGCAGCGCTGTGCCTTCCCCCGTGTCCACACCAGACCCGGCAAGAGAAGCTCGCGCTGCAGCTGCCTGTGCCCGTCCAGCTTTACGGATGCGATCGGCTTCCACCCGTGCAGCTGCTTGTGCAGCCTCGGCATCAGCTTCCGCCTGTGCAGCCTGATAGTTGGACATTTTCTTTTGCTGCTGCCCGCTATAAACCGCGCCACCGGCGGCAAGCACGGATGCGCCAATAGCCGCAATTTCCACGCCAGTACACATTTTTAAACCTCCATTGAATACAGCAGGCCGGAACGTTTCAGACCAAGACGGGAATACATTTCGCCGGTGCGTTCTTCATGTACGCCAGTGGTTATACCCATGTTTATGAGCGCGGCGCCGTGTTCTTTCGCCCAGGTGATAAAAGCTTTAGCGAGACGCGGGCCCGCAGTGCCGCCGCGATGCTCCGGAGCGACAAAGAGCCCATACTCAAAGGCCATCAGCTGGTGACTGAACCACTGCTCAGCAATGCCACCAGCCATCCAGCCGATGACTACCCCCTCTTTTTCGGCCACCAGCACACACCCTGCGGGCGACGCGATAACGCTTCGGGCAAGCTCTGCACACTTTTCTTCATCGAATGGTGAGTTTTGCGAGTACCGGGATTCGATATACATCCGCGCGCCCAGCTCGATCAGCGCCGGGACATCCCCGGCTGTTGCGTTACGTACCATGTCAGCCCCCGTTACTGGTGAATGTGAAAATAATTGCAAGAAGATGGAATGGCAGCGGCTGGCGCTGCTGGATAAGCAGAGTGTCTTCCCCGCGCTCCCAGCCGAGTTTTCCCCAGTAGTGATCGCCGGTGAATAATGGGGCGGGCTGGTTGAGGATTTTTGGTCCGAAACGGCGGAACGGAATAACCTGGCCGTTGCACTCCGCGCCAGTCGTTTCGAGGAAACGCATAGTCACTTCGCTGGTGCGTTTTCTCGCGTTCTGGGTGGTACCTTCGGTAGTGGAAACCTCCGGCGATAGCGTTTCGATCGTGCTTTCGAAGTGCAGGCCGATCTCAACGCTTTTAGCCTTACGTGACAGGGTGATTTGACCAGAGGAAACGGTGTACTGCGGCATAACTGCACCATCGGCCACCACATCAACCGTCTGCCCCTCAAGATGCGAAAGCCCCGACCATGTCGTAGCACCATCGCCGCCGCTGAACCCTGTAATGGCTGAATCCGTATAGAGTTTGCTGTCGAACACCTCGACATAACGTACGGTCTGGCCGTCTATCTCGCGACGGACGATCGCATAAACTACATCGTCAGCTTCCGATGGGATGGTCGCCAGCGACTCAAACGCGCCATCTGTGACCTGTCGTGACCATGCAATTACATCCTGACCTCGGTCAATAGCCATCGTGACCGCAGCGCCATCAGCCCGGACCATCCAGATAAACGCATCCGGCTGTTGCTGGTATGCCATATCCAGCACGCCGCCAGCGGTGATGTGCTCGGCCAGCACCGTCATGTCGTTGGCTGAATAGGAAACAAAGCTGTCCGGGTCGTACGCTACCGCGTAGAGTTTGCGGCCAGCGCGCTGCACAAACATGATTTCGGTACCAACGCGCACCGGGCGGATCCCGTTGCAGCCGTACGGACTTGGATTTTTCACCGAAATATTGGTCGGTGTTATGGCCGCATCGTTGCCGGAGGTGATCGTAAACTCGCCGCCGTAGGTCAGCGCAATCAGGGTATTCATTTGCGCCAGATGCACAATTGGGTTGAGCTGGTCTGAAGACAGCGTGAAGCTGATCGCATCATCATCCTCGGTACCAATCTCAAAGGACAGATAAACGCCCGTTTCGCTCCACCAGATTGTTTGCGGATATTTTGGCGAACCCGCCAGGACAAGGCGCTGCTGGTATAGCGTCACCGCGCCGGGGTACCCAAATTCATCGGTCCAGACTGTGTCCTCGCGCGTCCATGATCCTGGCGATGCCGCCTGCGTTGCCGTCAGGTCGCTGCGAATGGTACCGACGGCAATCTGAGCACTGGTGATGCTTTTAATCAGCACCAGACCGCCGTTAAGGCGAACGTAGGAACCCACATCCTGAGCAACCCAGCCCGCGCCAGTGAATGGTGGATTTGGGGTGTCTCCCGGTTCCGCATCGCTCAGGGTCAGCGTAATTTCAGAGCCCACGAACTCTTTGACGGAGGGCTTACACCATTTCTGCGGTGTATCGCGCACCTCGTCGAATGGCTCAACGATGAACGGTGCGGGTTCAAGCACCCAGTCGGTTTGGCCGCGTCTCTGGAGGCGGTGAGGCTTCACAGACTGATGAACCAGAAACATGGTGTCAGCGCCCTGGACATAATTCACAGCGGGCAGCATATCGGCGGTGTATGGGCTGGCGATTTCATAAGGTGTATTGTCGCCGTTAACCAGCTGCTTACCGTTCTGATAAATACGCATGTAGCCGTCGCCGAACTCCAGCATGTAAGCCTGAGACCGGTTGAACACGTAGGGAATAAGACGTGATTTTTTATTGCCGAATTTCGTGGCCGCCGCAAAGCGGGTACCAGGTCTGCGGACAACACCACCCTGCACGACCACTACCGCGTTTTCGATAATCTTCGCGCCGTTGGCGTAGCGGGCAATATCAACACGGCCCATCAGACGAGGGGAAACTTCGCCAGCTGTAAAATTGGTTTTTATAAGGTTCGCGCGCATGTCAGAACCTCGACTCATAAGTTGGATAGCCGCCCAGCTCTTCCGGCGGTTCTTCCTGACCATCGACGGCTTTTGCCTGTTTCAGCAGGAATGAGGCCTCCTGCGCCAGGCTATCGCGCAGGCTGGTGGACCCGGTCACTGCATACGCCAGCTTGGACTGCATCATCATTTCAGCAACATCCACCAGCGCGGCATCCCATGTGGACTCGTCCTCGTTACGGTAGATATAACGCAGACGAATCACATCGGCGTTAGCCAGCAGCCGGCTACCCTCAATCCGATAATCAATATCGTCACGTGGTTCGCCAACAGAGAGAACGCGAACCAGGTCGCCAGGCAAAGAAAACTGATAACCATACCCGAAGACAGGCGCAGCGCTGACAGGTGAGAGCACAACGCGTTTTATCGCGCAGTTCCACGGGTGAGCGCGGAGTAATTTATTGCGGACAGTAGGGTAAAGGTTGGCGCAAAGACGGGCATGATCCGTGTCTTCGTCGAAATCATTTATCGGGTGAGCACCCAGCGCCAGAAGTGCGTTTGAGCAGATCGATACACTCGAAGTCATGGCAGAACCTCAGATGAAAAAAGGCCGGGGGTAGTCCCCGGCAAACACACCAGCGGCATTAAGCAACAAAATCGATGGCGACGACTTTTTTCTCGTTAGCACGGCCAGCACCATAAGACGCATCAACAGAGATCTGAATGGTGTTGTTTTTATCGCGGCGCGGGCCGATATCAACGCTGTACTCAGCGCCGGTACCGAAATGCACGGCGGATTTACACCACGCAACGGCGGTTTTGGTGGTAACACCAGTATCGGTTACCGAGTCGAGCTTCTCGTATGCCAGCCACTTAAAGCCGAGCCAGTTGCCGGACACAGCACCTTCCTGCAGCATTTTCACCGCCATGAAGTCGGCAGAAGTCAGCGTGGTATCGCTGAGGATCTGCGTCAGCATGTCGGCGTTGTAGGTGATGTACAGCTCTTCACCGTTCTGCTCGTCACACTCATTACGGCGGAACATCGCTTTCGCGGCGATCAGCTTGGCTTTGGTCATGCCGGTGCCGCCTGCAACGATTTTCTGCGACGCAGGCAGCGCCACCGGAGCGTACGCGCCGCCGCTGGACGTCTTACGCATCACAGAGTCGAGCAGAGCACGATACACAACATCGTCTTTTTTGCGGTTGGAGGCCGCCAGGGTGAGCTGCAGATATGGCCCCTGAGGGTCGGCCAGCAGTTTACGCAGGTCACGTTTTTCAACTGGCACAAATACAGCGTAGTCCGCCATCAACGCATTACGGGTGCCAGCGTCTGGCAGGTCCCATACGGTGTCACCGAAACGCGTTGTGATCTGCGTCATTTCGATGGTACCCATATCGTTGATGGTGAATGCTTCGCCGGTGATCATCCCACGGTCGTTTACCGCAGCCTGCAGGCGGGAATCCTTCTGCTGCGCGGCGATTTCGAAAGAATCATGAAACTGCGTGATAAACGCAGCGGTGATCATGTTCTTATTGGTATCAAATGACATAACAATCACTCCAGAAAATATCGCCTGCTGGGTTGTCGGTTGCCCGGCCCGATTAACACAATGCGCGTGGCGCTTACGCACTGCGGGAAAATTCAGTTATCCGGCGTCCCCGCCGGGCTGGTTGTGGGGAGATTGTTAGCGAGGTGTGCGGTCGGAATCCCGACCAAATGAAAAAGCCAGCTGGTCAGGCTGGCTTTTGGGGTATAACAATTGTTGGTGGGCTATTAAACGATCTGCCAATCTTCGGCCAGAATATCGGTTTGACTAGCCAGCCAAGGCACAAAACCCCCATCAGCCGTTTTCATACCGATCCACGGAAGTAATTTAACACCAGGAACAAAGGTATATTCGTCACCGACAGTTACGTCGTAGCGCATGTCTGGAGGTGTAGCCGACTGAGGCGGCTTAACCATCTGCAAATGCATACCTTTTCCGTTCCAGCCAGTTCGGGCGACTTTCTTACCCTGCTTAAGGGCTTCAGTAGCAAGACCGAAGTTCAAGCCAGAAACCGGACGGTATGCCTTTTCGAATACTTCTTTCGGGCTCCAGCTGACATAGCCATCAAAGCGATCCGTATTAGGTTTTCCGCCGTCCAAATATTCCACCAGATAACCTTCGTCCGCGCCGTTCTCATCAGCGGGGAGCTGCCATCCACGAAAATCGTTATATGCCAGACGGGTCATAGGGAACGCATTAATTAATTTCACACCGATATGTTGAGTCACGGGTAATTCCTCGCTTTAAGTTGTCGTGACATGTCACGCCACGGTTTGATCGCCGTAGCGCTTCTGGTAATACGCTTTGACCTTCGCAGATACGCGTTCGTGGTCGGCGTGTTTCGGGTCCATGTAGGCCGGAGATTTCATCAGGTCGCGAATGGTCTGCTGCTCTTCGAGGTTCACATCGCCGCCCGCTGGCGCATCTTCCTGCATTTCAGCACCGACTTTAGCCAGCATGCGGATAACCATCGGGTTATTGCCGATCTCGTCAATTCGGCCTTTGTCGGCGTCGTCCGCCAGAGAGTTGAACGCGCGGAAAGCCAGACCGATGTTCTGCTTAAACTCTGCGTCAGTCTTCCACACCTCGCGCAGCTGCGTGGTGGCGGCTTCAGCATCCAGAGCAGCGGCCCCACCCACCAGCTCAGGAGCGCGCTGTGCGTATTCGCCCAGGATAAAACTCATCTGATCGTTGGTGATGCCTTTGGCGTGAGCAGTTTTCATGAAGCCCTGCATGCGCGGATCGGCTTTGAATTCTTCCCAGTTGAATCCCTCGACCTCTACCTTAGGCGCATACTCATCTGCCGTTTTCGGCGGCGCGTCGCCGCTACCCATGCGTTTTTCAAGGTGAGTGTAATTTTCCGCCAGTTTGCGGGCAGAGCTTTCAATACTGAGCTTTCCGTCTTCGCCCATAACGCGGAATTTCTCAGGTAGCCAGTCATTAGCACCCGGTTCGCCTGCGCCTGTGCTGAGGAGAGAATTACCAGAAGGTTCGCCAGCACCAGGATTATTGCCGCCATCTTCACCACCTCCGTTACCGCCGCCTGGCAGTTCTGCGCCCTGCTCAGCGTTCATGAATAAGTGTTTAAGCTTCCACATCGTCTTCTACTCCATCGGCTCTGTTGATCTGACTGAGAATGAAATCGAGCACAGAACGCTGCCCGGCCCGGTAACATGTTTCGCGGTCACCTTCGGTACCGCCTTTCACGTACGCTTCGCGACCGAAGCGCCTGGTAAGTTCTTCCAGTACAGGCGCACCGCCTGGCATTTCTTCAAAAATCCGCTTGTAATCTGCGGGTGTAGCCTCTTTGGTTCTCATTGGTTACCTGCCAGTCGTTGCCCTATTGCCGCGCCAGCGGTCTGCCCTGCCGCCCCCGCAGCCTCTGTGCCCGCCTGCATCATGAGCTGCTGCTGTGCGGCCTGCTGCTGTGCTTTCTGGCGCTGGTCGCGGCGATCCGCCACAGCATCGGATGAGCGAATCACTTTAGCCGGAACGCCGAGAGCCTCAGCCACAACGCGCGTGGCTTCGTCGGTATCGATGAGGTCAACAACGTCCTGGTTGATGCCCGCGAGGTTTGCCACGTTCGCGCCGAGGCGTTCAATTGCCGTTACGTCTTCCAGCTTCTGGGCGCGTGCCAGAGGCGAGATGTAACGCACATTGAAATTGGCGTTCTGCAGGCTCTCAGGCGGCGGGGAGAAGATGCCAGCGCGGAAAGCAATACCGAAGCAGCGCACCACCAGCAACTGGAGATATTCCGCCTGGAAACGACCATACACCGGGCCAAGCAGCTGGCGAATCAGCGCGACACGCACGTGTACTTCGGTGGCGGTCATGGCTGGACCGTCCTGCGGCTGCAGCTGGTCGGCCATCATGATTTTGCGGATTGACGCCTGCAGGCGGTCTTCTGCGGTAAACGCTACCTGGAAATCTGCGCCTGTCAGCAGCGGTTTCATGCTGTCGGTGCTGTTCGCCACGATGATACGGCGCGGGCCAACTCTGACCGTGCGCGGATTGAGCACGCCGTCGTCCTCGGCAATCCACATGCCGGAGATAGCCAGATCCTGCGCGGCTTTCTCCATGCGTTTGGTTTCGTTCAGCTCTTTGCAGTCCGGCAGCGCGTCGTACACCGGGCCGATGCCATAGGAGCCGCCGGGGATTTTCATCCAGCGCGGCACGCAGCACGGGAATTCGTGATAACCAGATTCGCGCACAATCTGCTTATTGCTCACGTCGACGTTGTACGATGCAAAGCGCATGTTTTTCGCCAGGCGGGCATCGACCATGTAGGTTTCGCGCGGGAAAATGCAGTGCAGGAAATCAAATTTATCGTCAGGCTTTTTCTTCGCCGCGTCGCGGATCTTCTCGCTGACCTTGTCCGTGCCGAATTCCTTGATGGCCTGCTCTGCGGTCAGCTGGTAGCTGCGGTAGATCGTGTCCACGATGCCATCCTTGCGGGTGGACGTGACATAGCACTGCGCCAGCGGCCATTGCTGGAAGGTGTAGCCGCCCTCTTCGCGGTCCTCGTCGATGTACAGGACGAACCAGCCAGCGCACACCACGTCGAGATTCGCCTCGTAGCCCTCGGCGTCGAAGTTGGCGGCGTGGATATTTTCCCAGACCAGCGTGGCGCACTCAGACAGCCAGGCTTTGGCATCGTCCGGCAGAGATTCGCTGTCGAGGTTCAGCCATTGCGCGTTCGCCGGGGTCATGCCGGACATGAGCGCAGAGGCCAGCATGCGGGCGCTGTCGGTGGCGGTGCCGTCCAGTAGCTTCGCCACCTTGTGTTTTGCGCTCTGAGCGTCGAGCACTTCGTCAGAGAATCCCGCGCCGCGCAGCGGATAGGTGTAGTCATAGCACTCGCGCCAGACACTTTCATGCTGCTGGCGGTTGGCTTTCAGCGTGTCGGAACGCTTAATCAGCTTAACGGCGAGTTCATCCATCAGTTACGCCCCCAGAGTGTTTTTTTGCTGCGCTGCCTGCGCACCAGAGGACAGCAGAGAGCTGCCCGAATCAGCTGCGCCCTCTGCACCACTGGCGAGAAGGGACGAGCCTTTCTTGCGCTTCTTACGCGCTGCTGCATCCGCGTTTGCCGCTCTTGCTGCTGCATCGGCAGCTGCATCCGCTTCGGCCTGCGGGTCGGTCTGCGTGACCTTTGGCGCTCCACCTCCACACATAACGATTCCCCCTCTTAGCCCGGAACGTGCCAGCCGTGCTCAGTCAGAACGGGCTTACCCGCAACCGGCTGGCGTTTGCCCTCGTCGTTCGTCACGTAGCCTAAGGGCGCGGCGGGCTCCGCCGTGGTGGCTCTTTTGACGAGCTGGAGGAATTCGAGATTGTCGGTCAGCTGCTGGTCAGCCAGGTCGGTGTAGCCCAGCGTTTCAAAGCGGGCGATGATGGCCGCGCCCTGCTCGTTGATGGTACCCAGCAGAGTATTGCGCTCAGCAAGTGCGGCATCGTCCAGCAGACTGACAACGCGCTGCTGAATAACTTCCTGTTCTGCGCGCTGGCCGTCTGCGTTAAGTATCAGGATCTCAGTTGCGGTAAGGCTGTTCTCCGCGCCTGTTGGCTTCTCTGCGCCCGTTTCGGGTTCCTGCCCCGGTACTTCGATAGGTTTCTTTGGTCGACCCATTGTGGTGGCTCCTGTGATGATTGAGCCGTAAGTGTGAAATGGGTCCGCGGTCAGGATCCCGACCAAATGGAAGATTTGTTAAAAAACAGCCCGATTTAACATAATGACCGTTACGCGCACCAGCGAAATGGCACTCGTTAACGATTCAGCGTGAAGCGGTTATTTGTTGCGGTTTACTGGCTGGAAGTGGTGAAAATGGACTGCATAAATCGTGCATAAAACAGGGCGGTTTTTGCATAGCGGTTTTAACCGATGAACGCCCTGTTTTTGCAAGTTTTCATGGTGCCAGGCGCTTAGAACGCCAGGCGTAAACGAATCGCCGTGATGTGACCTGTGCTGGCAGTTCGGAGCGTGGGCGCTGTGTGACGTAGCACCAGAAATCTATCAGCGCTTCACCCGTGTGATGGTTCGGCGCTGCGCCCTGCTTCCAGCCGATGATAGCAGACTTCGACACATCGAGCTCTCTGGCAATCTCCTGGAGGGGGATGCCGCTGCGCGTGATGTCGTTAATCACCCGGAACCAGTCCGTTTTGAACGTTGCGACAACTGGCATGGGTCACCTCCCAAAACGCGCGCACGCGCGAGCATAGAGAGCGATTTTATTGAGCTTCTGACGCTCGTTAATCGCCGTGGTGGAATCAAATCGTGTTTGCATATCGCTACTCGCAATAAATTACATGTTCAGGGAGGAACCACCTGCCCCCACCTGGAACCACCTTTTTCTAACCTTTCCCCAAATCGACTTATATATATATATGGGGTTCTTAGTAACTAGGTGGTTCCAGTGGTTCCAGTGGTTCCGAGCCGCTAACCGCAAGGTTTGGAAAGTGGAACCACCTCCGCTATCAGGTGGTTCCAGGTGGTTCCAAAGGCTCCCAAACTTTGCTTTTCTTACCGTCAATTCGCCTTTGGGCGCGCTTATAACCGCAATTTTGCAAAACATTGCTAATTCGCATTTCTTCACGTTTTCCGATGTGGCTTGGATTTAAGCCAATCGCATCGCGCAGAACGTCGCTAGCGCGTAAAAATTCGCAATTTCGCGGAATGTCGTTAGTCATCAGGTCAGGCGTGTCGAGCCATTTCTCGACCGTTTCGAGCCACGCGTCCTTAATGGTGTACTGCTCGTGGACACTCGCACCGAGCCGCTCAGCATCGCGGAACTGGATGCCGCCGAGGCGCTTAAACGTCTCGCGGGCCTCAGCCCACAGCAAAAGGAGGTCTTTTTTTATCGCTTTCACGTCGACTTTCGACACCTCAACGGGCAACCACCGGCGGTTACCGGTCTTGTCAGCGAGGAATTCGTCTTCGTTGGTGGTACCTACGAACACCAGGCGACGCGGGAACTGGGTAGCGAACTCGCGGTATTTAGGGATCCAGTTCTCATGCGTGCGCGTCACGAATGCCTTGATGGATTCCAGCTCTTTGGTATTGAGGCCGCGCAGCTCGCCAATCTCTGCCACCAGACGCCCGCGCATCTTGCGTGCGAGGTCATCGTCTTTCTCAGCGAAAGAGATCTCGGTGAAGAACGCCGGGTCGGGGCTAAGCGCTTCCACGCCGGAGGACTTACCGCAGCCCTGAGGACCGACGAGGATCGGCACCATATCGGCTTTAACGCCGGGTTCCAGCACCCTGCCCGCCAGCGCCGTCCACATGTACATGGACACCGCGCGGGTGTATGGCGTGTCGGCGGTACCGAAGTGTGTATGGTAGAAAGTTTCGATACGCGGCACGCCGTCCCACTCCAGCCCGTTCAGCCAGGTGGTCGCCGAGTCGAAAGGCTGTTCGTCAGCGGCCAGCAGCACCACGTCGCGAATGAGCTCGCGCCCCACAGGTTTAAAGCCGCGCTTTTCCATCGTGATGCGCAGGCGCGCATAATCCGCATCGGTGAACGCCTGCCACTGGCCGGAGCCCGCCTGGGCGAACATGATTTCATCGCGGAACTGGTCAAAGCGGATATCGATGTCCACGAAGTCAGGACGCACAACGGCTTTGGCCGCGTTGCTGATGGTGGCCTCGATGCGGCCCCACTTATCGCGCTCAAACGCCGGCAATGGTAATGGCTCTGCAACATCGGTGCTGGTCAGGTCTTCGAAATCGTCGTTTCGGACCCCGATGGCGTTAAGGAAATCACCGTCATCGCGGTGTGCACAGCTGGCGTGCAGGCACTTGAAATGGCCCTGCTCAAATCCTGCGGTACCACCCGGGAAGTAAACCGTACTGGTCGGGTCGCCGCCGGTGCTGTGACCGCCTTCGAACGGGCAGCGAATGTATCGCTCGCCGTTCGCGCCATCCAGCAGCGTCCAGCCATTGGCATCGAGGTATTCGGCTGTATCGTCCGTGGCGCCGGGCGTGAAGGTTGAGCGGTCGCGCATCTTCGTGCTGCCCGCTTCGGTGGTAACCGACACAGGCAGCTGATCCGCCAGGCGCTGCCACAGCGTTTCGAGCAGCTCAGCAGTAATAGCCGGAGGCTCATCCGGCAGACCGCCGTCCCATTCAATACGCGCGCCGCTGCTGTGCGTACCACAGGCAACGAATTGTTGGCCGTTAGCCAGCAGCTCGATAATCCCCATATCGCCCGCCAGACGGTGGATACGCTTACGGAAATCCCCCTCTACGGCCAGCAGGTACAGGCATTTGTTGCTGTTGGCGCGCCAGCGTCGCGGCGGCAGCTCGCCAAACAGCTGCACCAGCGTTTTGCGAATATCGGCCTGGATGTCTTCGTCTTCGCTGTCGCAGTCCAGCGCCAGCCAGCCGTGGCCTGTGCGCACGCAGATGCCGTAATCCGGTTCGTTCGACCAGCGGGCAAAATCATGCTCGGTTACGACTTGCTCGGTCCAGTCCTTGATCCCGGTAGCCAGTCGGTCGCGGTTATACAGGCTTGGCGTTTTGCCAAGCATTTTGAGTTTGCTATTCGGGGATATGGTCGCGCCCGGGTTGCACACGACCGGCAGCAGCTGGTCAGTACGCCCCAGCACCAAATCGAAGTGGAACCATTCGTCAGGCGTCGCCCCCCAGATCTTTTTCTCTGGCATGGGTTACGCCTTTTGCTGTTCTAAATTTTCGCCGTTTAATAGCCAGTCAGGGTCGCATTTCAGAACTTTTGCCAATTCAAGAATGAAGCTGGTACGTGTGGCACGCCCGGATTCAAGGTACTGAATAGACTGCTGGCGCATGCCAACGCTTTCAGCCAATGAGGTTTGGGTTATGCCTAAGGCTTTGCGGCGCTCCTTTATGCGTGAAGCAAGAGTAGAACTGGTCATTATGTAAGCCCTCAGGTGTTTACAGGTTTACTTGTAATTACCTCACAGGCACCCTTGTTTGTCAAATACAGATGTATCTGTAATCATCAACGACAGAAAAGGAGTCATCATGAATCTTGCCAACCGAGCCAAAAAGCGCAGAACAGAACTAAACTTAACTCAGGTCGAAGTTGCTAAACGAGCAGGCATAAGCCAGCAGTCGATTGAAGCTATAGAGAATGGAAAAACACTTAAACCACGTAACCTTCTTGCTTTAGCGTCAGCTCTAGAATGCGATCCTAAGTGGTTACTTCTTGGGGGCGATGTTGTCACTGATTTCAACTACGGAGCCCGAAGAGTGCCTATTCTAAGCTATGTACAAGCAGGAGCTTTCACAAGCGCTGAACAGCTTCATGAAGAAGGTGATTTCGAATACATCCTCACTACAGCTGAGTTATCAGAAAGTTCATTTGCTCTCCGTATACGCGGAGATTCGATGGAGCCGGAATTTAAAGAGGGAGACATCGTTATAATTGACGCTGATGTATACCCTACTCCAGGTGAATTTGTTGCAGCATGCAACGGTAGCCATGAAGCAACATTCAAAAAGTACCGCCCGGTAGGGATTGGCGCTAAAGGCGAGGAAGACTTCGAACTTGTGCCCTTGAACAGCGATTACCCCATTTGTCGCTCTTGGGAAAAACCGGTCAAGATCATAGGGACCATGGTAGAACACCGCATATTCCGCAGAAAGAGATAATCACATCCTAACTACCAAATATAGAGGGCTTCGGCCCTCTTTTTTATTGCCCGTAAAAACAAGTAATTAGGTTTAACATGTATTTTATTACCAGAATACCTGTTGACGCAATTACAGGTTTGCTTGTATTTTTAATCCCAAGAAGTAACTGCTCTTTAACAAACAGAACCGCGTGACAGGTAAGTCGCTGTGCTCCTGGCAAAACGAAATGGCACCCGATGGGATCGAGGTAAGCGCCGAGTCCGTATGCGTACGGTAAGCGTAGAGGACCACACCGCGACGAGCTGATAAGTCACGCAAGTTGAAACGCCCCGATGATGGGGCGTGCAGTTCCCTTTGGGGTGTGGAAGTTTGGTAAGCGGTTAGCTGCCGCGGGAAAACGTCATGGCGCGCGCATTAACAGGGCATGAAGTCTCGGGTTCAACTCCCGACCGCACCACCAAAGTGAACTGAATGAGGAAATGACGTGAAAACGTATAAACCGCTTAAAGGTGAATGTCCTGTTTGCGAAACACCGCTTCAGGCAACAAAACCAGAACGTTACAAAATTAATGAATGCTACGAGCGCTGCCATAAATGCAACGCGTTCCTGCATGTCATTGCAACGCATTGGCGAGCCCGCTTCAACCTCGCAGTACCACGTTAACCCCCATCCCCTGAATCATCCATTGCTGTGTGTAGCCTTTGCCCGCCTCCCATGACGGGCTTTTTTATGCCTGAAAGCGCATTCAGTGCAGTGCGCTCCCCGACATGAAAGGAGCACTACCGATGAAACCTGAACACCTCCACCGGCTGACGGGGCGCGACGTGCTCCATTATCGCCGCAAACATTTCGACATTATCACCGGTCTGGCCCTCGCTACTGCGTTCGGCCTGGCTATTACCTTCATTCTCCTTGTAGCGAGGACCGCAGTATGAGCTTAGAAACCAGTCTCGAACTTAACAACCAACTGCTGACGCAGCATAACGCCCTACTTGAACGCCTTATCACTGCCCTGGCCTCTGGCGTCGCTCTTCGCCCGGACACTGTGGCGCAGGTTCAGGAATACCGCGAAACGGTACCGGAAACCAAAGCGGAAAATACCGTTATCCGCAAAGTTACGCTGGACGATCTGGAGTTCAGCGACATTATCGCCCTGGCTGCATTCTACCCGGAGGCGCAGGAACTCAGCGAAACAATGGTCCAGCGTGTTGTTGATTATCGCGACGCAGAAGGCGATAAGCGCGTTGTGCAGATCGATGCGCTGGACAGCGCCCTGCAGGGTGTTAAACGCGCTGGCCATCTTAACAAGCCAGCATTACTTGACCTGTCACGTAACATCCTGCGCTTCTGGGACGATTTACCAACCATCGCGGCACGCCGTGACTTTGCCGAGCGCTTACTGGACGCACCAGCCGACGGCCGTCATGAAGTGAAGCCGAAAACCAGCGGTAAGGATGAAGAACGCACCGGGCCCTTCTACTGCAAGAATGTCGATGGCTCCGCCGCCAGCGAGCTTCACACCTTACGCAAGCTGAACGAACTGCTTAAAAAGGGCCATATCGAAATCACCAAAGTTGAATATCTCCAGCTGCAGGAAGATTTTGCGCGTAAAAACGCGGCAAAAGGCGGTACCGAAACGGGTGATGATGCAGGGGATAATGCAGGCGCGCAGACCGATTTTGCGGCGCTGCGTAAACAGGCTGAAGGAATGATCCTTCAGCTGGCGAAAGGCGGTTACCGTGCCGAAGCGGTGGCGATTCTGGAAAAACAGGGTGCCAAAAAACTCGGCGAAGTTGCTGACGAGAACCTCGCAGACGTGATCGCTCAGGCTGAAAAAGCGCTGGAGGGTTAATTATGCCAGAAGCCTGGAAGGATATTTCAGGCTTTGAAGGCATTTACCAGATTTCAGACGCTGGCAACCTGAGAAGCCTCGACAGAACTGTATTAAACAAAGGTTCTGGCTGCACCTATCCCATTAAAGGTAAGCCACTAAAACCACGCTATGACGCAGACGGATATCTAATCACCGACTTATGGAAAGCGGGTAAAAAGGTAACCGTCAAAATACACCGTCTCGTTGCCGCAGCATTTATTCCCGGATCTGCCCCTGAAGTTGACCACATTAACGGTCGTCGCGATGACAACTGGGTGGTAAATCTTCGCTGGGCCTCTCTTTCACAAAACAGGGCTAACTCTCACACCAGAAAGAATAAATCTGGAGTGGTTGGCGTTCGGTTCAGCGAAGGTAAGAAAAACCCGTGGCAGGCCTACGGACGAGTAAACGGCAAATTCAAATCTCTCGGTCATTTCCCTACCAAACAACTCGCAGCGGCTACGCGGCGAAAACACATTCAGGAGGTCATGAATGCCTGATGTTCATGCACGATTATCACCATCATCTGCACACCGCTGGCTAAGGTGTGCGGGTAGTCTGGCGCTGGAGGCCACTCAACCGGATAAAAGTTCCTCATTCGCAGAAGAAGGGACCGCAGCGCATGCGCTTGCCGAAAAGGTTCTGCGCAACCGCCAGAAATATTGTGAGAGCTATGCGGGCTGCAACGTGGAAATGTTTCTCGGTTCTTATCCTCTTGCTGAGCACCCAGATGATACTTCCGGCCCGCAGGTAGATGAGGAAATGGTCGAAGCCGTTGGCCGTTACGTCGACACAGTCTGGGCGCTGTCGCAGGGCAATGAGCTGCTGGTCGAGCAGCGTGTCGACTTCTCTCATATCGTGGGCGTTGAAGAGTCATTCGGTACCGCCGACGGCGTAATCATCGCGGGCAACGAGTTGCAGATCCACGACCTGAAATACGGTAAGGGTGTGCGCGTCGATGCTGAGCAGAACGAGCAGCTGCAGCTGTATGCCCTGGGCGCGCTTGAGCAGGTCAGCATGCTGTACGACTTCGAGACTGTGCGCCTGTTCATCCACCAGCCGCGGCTTAACCACGTTTCTGAGTGGGCCCTGACGGTGGAAGAGCTCCAGGCGTTCGGCGAACGGGCGCAGGAAGCGGCAGCCAGTGTGATCGTGATGTTCAACATCGCCGATTGCGAAGGGGTCGAAACCCTGCCGCTGGAAAACTTCACCCCCGGCGAAAAACAGTGCCGGTTCTGCAAAGCAAAAGCCGTCTGCACTGCTCAGAAAATGCAGCACATGCAAACTGCTGTCAGCGATTTCGAAGACCTGACGAAACCGGTCGGTGAAATTATCGCTGATGCCAGCTCGCGTGTACCGCTTCTGACCATCGAGGAACTGGCAGAGATATACAGCCAGGCCGATTTTATTGAATCGTGGCTAAAGGCTGTGCGCGACCGGGTGAACAGTGAGCTGAACGCCGGGCATCCGGTACCGGGCTTTAAGCTGGTTACCGGCAAACAGGGTAATCGTGCCTGGAGCGATGAAGAAGCCGCCCGCGCGCTGCTGAAAGACCAGTTCCGTTATAAAACTGAGGAGGTTTTCGACCTTAAGCTGATTAGCCCGACCAAAGCCGAGAAGCTCATCAAAAAGGCCAGCCCTCGCCGCTGGACGAAAGTCGAAGCGCTGATCACCCGCGCTGAAGGTAAGCCTACCGTCGCCCCCGAATCCGACCCGCGCCCGGCGCTCAATATCAACCCCGTTAACGATTTCGACGACGTGTCTGACGACGCGCTCGCCGCTGACCTCATCTGATTAAGGAAATACCCATGAAAATTAAACTGAATGGCGTACGTCATGCGTTTTGTAATCTGTTTGAAGCCACTGACTTCGAAGGAGACGGAAACTTCAAATTCCGTGACACCTTCCTGATCCCTAAAAACAGTGAACTTGATAAACAAATCTGGGCGGCTGTTCGTAAAGTTGCAAAAGATGCCTGGGGCGATAAGTACGAGAAAATCCTGGAGTCTATCAAGCATATCCCGAACCGCGCCGGCTACCGCGACGGTGACACTAAATCCGAGTATGAAGGCTTTGAGGGCCACATGTTCTTAGCGGCATCAAACAAAGCCAGACCTTTGGTCATTGACCGCGACCGTTCTCCCCTAGTTGCTGCTGACGGCCGACCTTATTCCGGTTGCTTCGTCAACGCAACGGTGACCGTGTACGCATATGACAACAAAGGGAAAGGCATTGGCTTCTCTCTCGGTGGCGTCCAGTTCTTCAAAGATGGCGATGCATTTAGCGGCGGCGGTGTGGCAACTACCGACGACTTCGACGATATCAGCGAAGGCGCAGACGCTTCCGATCTGGTTTAACCCTTCCCCCACCCGGCCACGCGCCGGGTGCTTTGCAAAGAGCGTTCCTTTTCGCAAAGCACCCGCGAGGAATATCTATGTCTGAAACCATTCTCTGGGGCGACCTGGAAACCTACTGCGAGACCCCCATCACGAACGGCACACACGCATATGCGGAAGGCGTCGAGGTTATGCTGTTCGCCTGGGCTATCAATGAAGGACCTGTACGTGTATGGGATTTAACCGCTGGTGAGCCAATACCGGAGCCGTTGCGTGTCGCACTTCGTGACCCTGACATCCTGCTTTATTTCCACAATTCGCACTTCGACCGCACGGCGCTGCGCCATGCAATACCGCGGCTGGCCCCTGATGTAACACGCTGGCGCGACACAATGGTTCAGGCGCTGGCGCACGGCCTCCCCGGCGCGTTGGGTGCGCTCTGCGAAGTGCTGGGCGTCCCGCAGGATAAGGCGAAGGACAAAGAAGGTAAGGCGCTGATCAAACTGTTTTGTAAGCCACGCCCGAAGAACAGCAAACTGCGCCGCGCCACCAGCAAAACCCACCCGGAAGAATGGCGACGTTTTTTAGCGTATGCCGGACTGGATATTGAGGCCATGCGCGAAGTACATAAGCGTCTGCCGAAGTGGAATTATAAGGGTACAGAGCTGGCGCTCTGGCATCGCGACCAGCGGATTAATGACCGTGGCGTCTGCATGGATGTGCAGCTGGCGCAGGCGGCGATCGAGGCGGTAGACCTAGAGCAAAAACGCCTGGCGAAACGCACGCAGGTGATGACCGACGGCGAAGTGCAGGCGGCCACGCAGCGCGATGCGCTGATTAAGCACATTGTTGAATCGTACGGTGTGGAGCTGCCGGACATGCAGCGCAGCACGCTGGAGCGCCGTATGGCGGATCCTGATTTGCCGTCGGCGGTGAAAGAGCTGCTGGCTATCCGCCTGCAGGCCAGCACCACCAGCACCAGTAAGTACAAATCACTAATGAAGGGTGTGAGCAGCGACGGGCGTCTGCGCGGCACGCTGCAATTCTGCGGCGCATCGCGAACCGGGCGCTGGGCCGGGCGGTTGTTCCAGCCCCAGAACCTGCCCCGCCCTTCGCTTGAGCAGGACCAGATAGACGAGGGCATCGAGGCGCTGAAAGCCGGATGCGCCGATCTGCTGTTCGATAACATCATGGAGCTGACCAGCTCGGCGCTGCGCGGCTGCATCATGGCCCCCGCAGGCAAAAAGCTGGTGGTTAGCGACCTGTCGAATATCGAGGGGCGAAAACTGGCCTGGCTTGCCGGCGAGCAGTGGAAGCTGGACGCATTCCGGAAGTATGACGAGGGGACCGGACCGGACCTGTATAAACTGGCCTACGCCCGCGCCTTCAATATCTCGCCGGACGATGTTGATAAATACCAGCGCCAAATCGGCAAGGTGATGGAGCTGGGCCTCGGCTTTGGCGGTGGCGTTGCGGCGTTCCTGACCTTCGCCCTGGTCTACGGCCTCGACCTAGACGAGCTGGCGAACGCCGCGCTGCCGAACATCCCCCGCGATGTCATCCGCGAGGCGAAAAGCTGGTACGACGAATCGGTTAAACGTAAGGTTACCTACGGCCTGTCAGAACGCGTATTCATCGCCTGTGACTCGCTCAAGCGCCTGTGGCGCCGGGCGCATCCCGCGACCTGCGATTTCTGGTACGAGCTCGAGCGCACCGTCCGCGCCGCAATAGCCACACCGCAAAAAACGCTGTACTGCGGTTATCTGAAAATCCGCCGCGATGGCGCATGGCTGCGCATCCAGCTGCCGTCCGGGCGCGCGCTTTGCTACCCATCCCCATCCATCGAGAAGGGGAATATCACTTATCAGGGCGTTAACTCCTACTCACGCAAATGGCAGCGGCTCAAAACCTACGGCGGAAAGCTGGTGGAAAACGTCACTCAGGCGGCCGCCCGCGACGTTCTGGCCGGAAACATGCCGCTGATCGAGGATGCCGGTTACAGCATTGTGCTGACGGTACACGACGAGGTGATCACCGAAGCGCCGGACACTGACGATTTCAACGACAAAGCGCTCTCCGCGCTGCTCTCCACTAACCCCGAATGGGCGCCCGATATTCCGCTGAACGCTGGCGGCTTTGAGGCGTACCACTACCGTAAGGACTAATCGCTATGGCACAAGGTAACGTAGAAAATTTCGCAATCATTGTGTTAGTTAACGGCCGTACATCACAGGTCGAACTAACCACATCGCAAAAACGTTTGTTCGCAAAGTTAACACTCGGCGCACTCAACGATAGCGGCCCTCTGAAACTAATGCCAATTGACGACATGGTCCAGTTACAACCCGACGCCGAAGCATTTTCAGACGGTGATCCGCTATGAAGTACATGTATTTGGTCATGGATAGCCGTGCGCAATTCGACATTGACAAATCCACTATCCTGGAATGTTGCGGTAATAAAAAACCTTCATGGAGGTCCCTTGGTCAAGACTGGGGAAACCAAGGAGCGGTTCTTGTACGTTGCCATCGCCGCAAAATTAACGGAGCGGTAGTTTACGCTAACGGTGAAGTTGTCGGTGTTATCAAATGAGGTAACCCCTATGTCATTTAAATATCGGGACAGTCCGCTTTATTACCGGACTGCGCGGGAGGCTTTGCGCCTTGAGCAGTCCGGCGAGTATGACCGGGCGGCGAAAGTCTGGTCCAAAGCCAACCGCGAATCACGTAACGAGCTCAATCAGGACTGGAGCGAACGCCGGTCTGATTTTTGCCTGATGCAGAACATGCGCGAAAAGCGTAAGGAGATCGAGTGAATGAGCTGGCTCTTTTCGCAGGCTCTGGCGGAGGAATACTCGGCGGCCACCTGCTCGGATGGAAAACAGTATGCGCAGTTGAACGTGATGCCTACGCCGCACAAGTTCTCGCGCAACGACAAAATGATGGAATTCTCCGACCTTTCCCGATTTGGTCTGACGTGTGCAGTTTTGACGGAAAGCCGTGGCGAGGAATTGTTGATGTCGTTTCTGGCGGCTTTCCGTGCCAAGACATTAGCGCAAATGGTCATGGTGCCGGCATCAATGGACGACGTTCCGGACTGTGGGCCGAAATGGCAAGAATCGTCAGTGAGGTACGACCTGCATTCGTCTGCGTGGAAAACTCTCCGCGACTCAGAGGAAAAGGTCTTGCAGTGGTCATCGGTGACCTTGCCGAAATGGGGTATGGCAGCGAGTGGTTCCGTCTTTCAGCATCGAACTGCGGAGCGCCCCATGAAAGAGACAGGATGTGGATTGTGGCCTACAGCGAAGGCAACGATCCGGGGCGATTGTCCGAGCGAACGCTTACGCAGAACTCCGGATCTGCCCAGCGCGATAAAAATGCGTCCATTACCGGATGGATCAGAGCCACGCCAGGATGGACAGCTGAACCCTCAGTGGGTCGAGTGGTTCATGGGTTGGCCCATCGGGTGGACAGAATTAAAGCCCTTGGCAATGGACAAGTTCCTCGAGTGGCAGCGGCAGCATTCTCCATGCTCAAAGTATATTGAGGATGCCGCATGACCTACGAACGTGAAAGCCTTATTGAAAAGCACCTCGTCGCCGAAGTGAAAAAGGCTGGCGGGGTCGCCTTTAAGTTCGTGTCACCCGGTCGCCGCTCGGTACCGGATCGCATTGTCCTGCTACCCGGCGGCCGTCTCGTTTTCGTTGAATGTAAAGCACCCGGCAAACCGCCACGCGCCGACCAGCTGCGCGAGCACGAACGGCTGCGCGCGCTGGGCTTTACCGTGGTCGTGTTGGATAGCAAAAATCTGGAGGGGATATTGTGAATCTTCCGGCCATTCTCGACATGTGCTGCGGTTCTCGTATGTTTTGGTTTAACAAAAGCGACCCACGCGCCGTGTATTTGGATGCCCGTAGCGAGTCGCACGTGCTTTGCGATAACAGGAAGTTGGAGATCCGCCCGGACGTACTCGGCGATTTCAGACAGTTGCCATTTGCCGACGGTCAATTTTTACAGGTGATATACGACCCCCCTCATCTACGCCGCGCCGGTCCTAACGGCTGGATGCGAAAAAAGTATGGCCAATTGGATAAAGAGAACTGGCGTGAAGATCTTCGCGCAGGATTCGCAGAAGCATTTCGCGTGCTGGCACCCGGCGGCACGTTAATTTTCAAGTGGAATGCTACGCAGATCCCTGTCCGACAAATTATAGAATTAACCGACCAGCAACCTACTATCTGGCAACGCACTGGCAAGGCAGATAAAACCCACTGGATAGTATTTTTAAAAGCCGCAGAGGGGTACCAGAACGGAAATGACCTCATCTAAAATTTTTACCCCCCGCCCCTATCAAGATCTAATTATCAACCATGAAATCGACATCCTGCGCTGCAACATCTGGGCGGGCATGGGCATGGGTAAAACCGTAGCGACGCTCACCACACTGGAAGATCTCTTTATGGCGGGAGCGGAGACTCAACCCGCGCTGGTCCTCGCACCGCTGCGCGTAGCCGCCAGCACATGGCCGGATGAAGCTGTGAAATGGGGGCATCTTCGCAATATCGAGGTGCAACCGATTGTCGGTAACGCCAAAGCGCGCGCCGCGGCGCTGGCGAACAGCAACGCGAGCGTGTTTACCATCAACTACGACAATCTGGTCTGGCTGTTGGAAGAGCTGGGCGGCCGCTGGCCGTTCGGTACCGTCATTCCCGACGAAAGCACCCGGCTGAAATCCTTCCGGCTGCGCGGTGGCGGTAAGCGTGCGGCAGCGCTGGGCAAGGTGGCGCATAAGCACGTCCGGCGCTGGATGAATCTCACCGGTACGCCAGCGCCTAACGGCCTGGTGGATTTGTGGGGGCAGGCGTGGTTTGTGGACCAGGGGCAGCGCCTCGGGCGCACCTACGGCGCGTTTACCTCACGCTGGTTCAACTCAATACAGTTTCCGGGGCAGAGCTGGACGAAGCTGGAGCCTTTCGCACACTCGCAGGACGAAATACAGCGTGCACTGGCCGACGTGACTATCTCCCTTGATGCCGCCGACTGGTTCGATATCAAAGAGCCCATCCATAACGTGATCCGCGTGGACATGCCGCCGAAGGCACGCCAGCAGTATCGCGAAATGGAAAAGGAAATGTTCCTCGAGCTGAACGGCGAAGGCATTGAAGCGCCGAACGCCGCGGCAAAAACGGTGAAGTGTCTGCAAATCGCCAGCGGCGCGGTGTACACCGACGACGGCGGGAGCTGGTCAGAACTGCACGACGCGAAGCTGCAGGCGCTGGACAGTATTCTCACCGAAGCAGCTGGCGCACCGGTACTCGTAGCCTACCACTGGAAACACGACCTCGAGCGTTTGCTTAAAGCATTCCCTCGCGGTCGCCACCTCGACCAGGATCCACAGACGCTGCGCGACTGGAACGCCGGAAAGATACCGGTCCTGTTCGCGCACCCTGCCAGCGCAGGCCACGGCCTGAACATGCAGGACGGCGGCAACATACTGGTGTTTTTCTCGCACTGGTGGGATCTGGAGCAGTACCAGCAAATTATCGAACGCATCGGGCCCACCCGGCAGATTCAGGCCGGACACAACCGTCCGGTGTTCATTCACCACATTATCGCCGCCGACACTATGGACGAAATGGTGATGGAGCGGCGCAACTCAAAACGAACGGTGCAGGACATCCTGCTCGATGCCATGAAAAAGAGAGGTATAGCATGACACCGGTTATCTCTGACACTGACCTGATAAACATCAAAGAAGTTGAGCGCTCTGTTGGTTTGAAAAAATCCAGCATTTATGAGCGTATCAGTAATAACGAGTTCCCGAAGCCCAAGAAGCTCGGGAGCCGAACCTCCCGCTGGGTACGCGGCGAGGTTGAAGAGTGGAAAAAACAGTTTCTTTAAATCAAACGCAGCTGGTCAATATAATCCGCATACCACTGCATCATTTCCCGACGCCCTTCCATATACAGGGCATGGTTGTAAACCCCGCGTATATTGTTCTTATCCACGTGAGCGATCTGGAGTTCAACCCAGTCAGAGTTGAATCCTTTATCGTTCAGGATGGTGCTGAATGTATGCCGGAAGCCATGCCCTACAACCCTCCCCTTATATCCCAGCGTGTGGATCATCCTGTTTATTGTGTTCTCGCTCATGACCTTTGACGGGTCATTCCTACCGGGGAACATATTCACGTATCGACCTGTCAGACCGTGCAACTCTTTCAGCAAGACAACAAGCTGATCAGAGAGCGGTACCAGGTGCGGGCGGTCCATCTTCATAAATTCGGCGGGTATCTCCCACAGCCGATTATCGAAATCTACCCATTCCCATTTTGAATGCCGCAGTTCGTAAGTACGCAGCCCTGCCAGCATCATTATCTGCAACCCCAGCCGGGGTAGCGGGCTACCCTTGTAACTCTCAAGCACCGCGAGAAAATCAGGCAGTTCTTCCGCCGTCAGGAACGGGAAGGACTCACCTTTATGCCCGGTCATGGCGCTATTCAGTTCGCTGACGGGGTTATACTTCGCGCGCCCTGTCGCAACGGCATAGCTGAATACTTCACCGCACCACCGGCGCGTTTTGGCTGCTTTCTCGGTTGCGCCACGGTTTTCGATTTTGCGCAGTGCCGCCAGCATCTGAACCGGTTCGATTTCAGCAACCGGCAGCTTACCCACAGCAGGGAAAATATCTTTGTTGAACGCTTCGAGAATGTCAGAGGCATAGCCAGGCGACCAGCGCGGCTTCTTGAATTCGTGCCATTCTGCGGCAATCTCTTTAAACGTGATCGTCTTTGCTGCCGCAGCTGCAACATGGCTTTTGACCTTCACCGGGTCAACACCTGCTGCAACGTTCCGCCTGGCCTCGTCTCGCTTTTCGCGAGCGGCCGCCAGCGAAACAGCCGGGTACACACCGAGCGCCAGCATCTTTTCTTTACCGGCGAAGGTATAGCGATAGCGCCAGTATTTTGCCCCACTGGTTTTCACCAGCAGAATAAGCCCGTTACCGTCTGGCAGCTTGTAGTCTTTTTCGGCAGGCTTTGCCGTCTCGACCTGTCGTGCGTTTAGTTTCATAGGTACCCGCCTCAAACTCAGATACCCGTTTATGTACCCGTTTTAAATTTGGATTGCAACGGTAAAAGGTGGATAACGGCGGACAAACAAAACAGTCAACACCGCGAAAAACAAGGAAAAATGGACGATTGGGGATGGTACTGGATGAAATGATGGTGCCGATAATAGGAGTCGAACCTACGACCTTCGCATTACGAATTATAAGAACTACCTTTTAACTCAATAACATACCCTGCCAACACTGCGCTCACACGCCCCATCTTCGAAAAACATGCAAAGCCTTGCAAACCGATGCAAAGCTTTGTGTGTCCCATTTCTGTCTCACATCACCGGACAATCATCAAACTCACCAGAACGCGCATCGTTGATGATGTATGTGATAACACCAAATATCGCATCCGGGCTAGTTCCATCATCGTACACAGGTATCTCTTCGCGCTTGCCCGTCTGCAAATCCTCAAGGTGGGGCTTTGGATGATTGCGATATCGCTTTATCCTCAGCTCACTTTCCATTCTGCAAACCAGCAATGAACCGTCACACGGCCTTAAAGATGCATCAACGACCAGCAAGGCACCACTGAGGATTCCTTCACGGTAATGTGTCGCACCGGCACGCATGAAGTACGTAGCCGCTGGCCTGGTTATGATGCGCTGGTCTAGTGATATGCGTTGCTCAACATAGTCTTGTGCTGGACTCGGGAATCCCATAACCACCTCCAATTATCTGTATGCATATACAGTATTATTGATCGGTGCTATCGATCAATACGCAAGAAGCGAAAAACCCACCGAAGTGGGCTATGTGTTTGCTGTGCTGAATATTATTTTTAGCGAGGGTAGAGTGATGGAGGTAGCTCTTGATTCTTCAATCGCAGCCAGGCGGAAAGGTTCGTTGGTCCATCTGGTGCGGTAACATCAATATTTTGCGCATGGGATAACAGCACATCACGGGCTGCATTTATCGTGTAAGAGAAGTCATGACCATAATCAAAGCAACGACCAGAAAATCCTGACTCAAGCATTTTCATGGCTGGATAAAGTGCCTTAAACACTGCTTGCGTTCTGTTTGCATAATCCCACAGCCAAACAAGAGAATTTAGCTCTTTTGCTGAAAGGGCGTTTGCATGCTTATCTTCACGCTGAATATATTCACCATCAAGTGCTACGCGATGAATATACTCGACCGCCTGTGGGATCTGGTCTACTGAAAGCTCATCAATGCTGTCAATGCCGAAGCGCTGATGGACCATATTGTATGCGTCGTCATAACGCAGTCCTTTCTTGCCGACGAGCATGTTAACAGCATCACGCAATGGCGTTCTCTCGCTCACTGTTGTTTTAGCAATGCGAAGAGCTTCATTTGCATTGCCGGTTACCAGAGCGTCATACGCGCGGATAACCTTCAGTGCGAAAGCTGCACTGATCCACATAGCGTATGAGTAAACCAGCTCTTTGCAGACGTAGGTGCCACCGTAACGTCCTTTCTTTGAGATGGTAGGTTTAAATACCGGATTTCCGGTATTTAGAATTTCCTCAATTAATTCTTTGGTTTGCTGCAAGTCCATCCAGTAGTTAGGCAAATGCCTATGCTCTTTGCCAGACGCTTTGTGCAGGTCATTGAGCGAGTAACGGCCTTCTGCATCCATGTGAATTTTGATGTCAGAAATGACGATGCTGTTGGTGCAATTCACGGTAGATTTAGCTAAACTATTCATTGTTAGTTCCTTGGTAGACACTGACAAATTAGGAGCCTCGATGGTTGCAGCCATTGGGGCTTCTCTGTTTTTATGCTTTGATAAATCCATCTTCCTTTAGACTCCTTTCAATACGCTTAATGACCTCATTGTTAAGAGAACGACCCTCTCCCTTTGCTACTACTTTCAACAACTCCTTAAGATGATCCGGAAACCGAATTCCTGTTGGAGCGATATCTCTTACCCTTTCCATTAACGCCTCACTTTCTCTTCATCGTGTAGTCACTACACAGATCATACATCGTGAGCATAGATTGTCAACGCCATTATGATTACATTGTGTATAGATATGACTTCACGGGTTTTGATTATGAAAGTAAGAGACATCGCACCTTATGGCGTAAGGATGCCAGCAGAACTAAAAGAGAAGATTTCAGAGATAGCCAAAGCTAATGGCAGATCCATGAATGCGGAGATCGTTATGGCTATTGAGGCGTGGGTTTCATACCACGAGAGGAAGGAAGGTGTAGATACTACCAATATCAACATGCCCATGACAAAAGATGAGATGAGAATGCTCGTTGATAACGTCAAAGAAGCTGTGGTGACTCAACTGGTTAAGAAATACAAATTCGTACCCAAGGAATAGAAAAGCTCACCTGAGTGGGCTCATTTATGGGATTGAGTCCACGCCTTCCATTTCAAGCTGTATGTATATACAGCATTACAGCTTTTGAAACTGATCAAGTGGTGATCACTGGATTCGCAGGTGCTAAACTCCCGTGATTACATAAATCACAAGCGTGGTCATGTGGTTAAGTGTTTAAGTGGTTTTTTTAACATTCAGTGGATTTGGTTTTTCGTTTTTATATAACATGGGGTCGGAGTGAATGAGGAATAAACGTGAATCAATCCGGTAAGATTATATTTGCAGATCAGTTACGTGTTTTGGCGTTTTTATCTGTCTTGCTTACTCATTGGGTTGGCGTGTTCTGGGTATTCCCTGATACAATTTCTTTCATCGTGAAAGCTCCTAGCACAGGAATTTCAACATGGGAATATTTAAATAAGATATTGTTACCACTTCCGTATTTCGATTATGGGAATATAGGCGTAGCTATATTCTTTTTAATAAGTGGTTTTGTAATTCCATTTTCGCTTCGCAGCAAATCAACCAAAGGTTTTTTGATTTCTCGGCTTGCAAGAATTTACCCTACATACATCACATGCCTGCTGATGTCGATTTGTTTTTTATATTTCACTAGCAAATATTACTGGCAGAGCGACGCAGGGTTTTCTTTGTGGAACATCTTATCGAACCTGACACTTACACATCCATATTTTAATCAGTTAACAATGGATGGAGTAAACTGGACGCTAGCAATTGAAGTATTTTTCTATGTTGTGGTTGCCATTTTCAGAAAGAACGTCATTTCTGGTAGTTGCTCCTTCATTATTATAATGGCGTTGACATTTGGTTTATTCATTTCGCTAGTATCTAACACAACTAAGATTTATCACATTTATGATGTTAATTTGTCCATCGATGGTTTGAAAATGTCGATGTTATTCATACTCTACATGTTTATAGGGACTCTCTTTCATTTCCATATTGATGGTCGCATTGGCACAAAGAAACTAGTAAGTCATATATTGATCATATTCGCCATAATGTTGACATCATGGTATTACAGCCCGTTTGAAGATCAATTCCTTAAAACCCCTGTAAATTACACTTACACATTAGTAATTTTCAGCGCTTGTTATTTTACAAGAAATTTATTTAAACAAAACAAAGTGCTGTCATTTTTATCTGGCATAAGCTATCCATTTTATGCCATACACTCCATTATAGGGTATTCAATATTAAGGATTCTTTTTGATAAAGGGATGCAATTTTCATTGTCATTTGCAATTGCTTTTGTTGTGGTGCTGCTTCTTTCTACGATAGTTCACTTCACTGTTGAGAAATGGTCTATCAATTTTGGAAAAAGATTCAAATGAAAAACACAGGGGGGGGGGTGCCCCCCCCCTGTGAGTATTTATTTCCCTGGTTGATTCGGCCATGCAATGTCCGGCGCGGTTGATGTATCAATGGCCTCTAATTCGTTAAGGTAGTCAAGCCAAAGGTTGTATTGCGCGAGTTCGTCCCCCTTCAGCCTTCCGATAGCCGCCTTGCCAGGCCACTGCTTGCCGTTCATGAACTCATTGGCACTCATTATAAGCGAGTTCTTTTTAGCGATAGCTTCTTCAACAAGTTCGTCGTGTGTTTTCTCTGGCTCAGGCGGAGGGGTAAATTTTCCATCTGAATATGACCATCCGATGCCAGCCTTATCTGAAAGTGGAACAACTTCACCTTCTGAAGGTTTCCAGTTACTTTGACCATCCCAAACAACAATATTGGCGACAAAGCCGTTTACAATCACAGCATAATTGTTATTCATTAACGGTACTCCTTAATAACAACGACCCCGTTTCCGCCATTTGCCCCGCTCCCGCTGACGCCACGGAAAAGCATGTCGTATGCACCACCGCCGCCATCACCTATGCTTCCACGCGCGATAGGAGCAGCAAGATTTGAGGAAATGCCACCCCCTCCCCAAAAGCTACCGCCGCCATTACCTGAAATTGACCGGGTTGTAGATTGTCCATCTTGCCCAAATGCTCCGAAAGCTCTCTGATAGCCGCCTGATGCAGACCCACCAGTGCCACCCGATGTATTATCCACTGTCGGTCTTTTTGCTCCTTTACCGCCGCCACCGATAAGGGACATAAACACACTATCCCCACCATCGCTTCCTGGAGCAGCTCCACTCCCACCAGTCCCGCCCAATCCAACGGTTACCGTATAAGTACCTGGACCGGCACCGGAATCAGTAGCACGAATCAAACCAAATGCAGTTCCCCCGCCACCTCCGCCAGCCCCAAAGTAAGTATCACTTGTCGTCGTTGCATTACATCCACCACCACCGCCACCTGCTCCTGTAACAATCACTTCAATAAATTTCACATCTGCAGGCCAGGTGTATGTTCCAGATGTGCCAAAAGTAACAACGTTTGAATACAGACCAGGCCCACCCATAAAACCAAGAAGATCTACCCAACCAGCACCTCCTGAGTTAGGATCTGTAGTATTGGCATCTACTTTATTTACATAAATGACTTTCCCATTGTTACTCAATACCAATGATCCTGAAGGATACCCTCCAATCGAAGTAGAAAATGCAGAATCAAATGTGTTTAACGCTCCAGCACTATTCCACCGACAAAGCGAAGAAAGCTCAAAAAGTATCTGATTTACATCCTGTCCTTTGGGCGGAAGGCCTCCTGCAGACTTTAGCGTCATTGTGATTGGAGGGAAGCCCACATCATAAGATGCCGTGTTATCTCCGGCTGGCGTCGTCGCCAGAATGGGTTCTCTTGGGCCATTAATACCAAACGGCTTTGGTTGCTTAGATGGTGAATCTGTACGGTTCATAATTAATCTCTGTAGAAAATTCCATCATTAAATGGATAGGCATCTGAAGAAAAACCGAAATAAGGAGATATAATTTGCCTGATGTTTATCAGCACCCCGCTGGGTACTGGCGTTACTTCATAGTTTGTCAAAATTGACTCTTCATAAGGGGCTAACTCGAATTCAAACGTAATCCCCATAGTCATATCTCTATAGTTTACGCAGTATGCCCTTCCTCGTTGATAAAAAAGCATCTTGAGGAATCTGTTTATTTCAGGAATTGTTGCAATACTAATGTTAGTAAATGCTTTGCACAGTATTAAAGTTCTGTAAGCATCATCTTCAAGTCTGACATTTGTTGTCTCTTGTACTCCACCAAAAAAAGGTGCCTCATCAAATGGTGTTGGGTAATCTGGATTGGCATCGTTTGCCTCCCCGAATCCAAATGATGTGCTAGTAATTGGTGCGTTTACATATCGGCTAACACCTACAATCTTTCCCCACACATCTAAACCATAGGTTTCACATGTAGTTAAATCCCACACCTTTTTGATAAACTCATCCGTAAAATCGTCAAGACTGATTGCTTGATTAAACGTATCAATGATAGATAACAGTTTTTGGCTGGATGAATATTGTGTGAGGATTGTGTCCTTCCACATATAATGCCTCCCACTTTAAACCAGAGTGACTGTGATATCTGATGCTTGAATTGTCGGAACTTGGTCAATCCCCATTGTTACAGAAGGTGAGTATGTTGTTCCATTCAATGACACCTGTAGCAATAACACTCCGACTGTATCCGGGCTTATGGATATCACCGGAGCATAGTATTTACCGGCATTTATAGTTGATCCAATTCTTGCTTTGCCAATTCCTTCGTACCCACCATTGAATACAGAAATAATCATGTTTTTCACCTCAGTGGTGATATCACTAGGCGGGTTTAATGAGCTATCAATCTGAACTTTGAAGTAAACCCTGGTTGGTGAGGCCTTCAACCATTGCATATCGTATGAAGGATATGGAGGAAGATAGTTAACATTATCGTAAACGGTGTAATGCGTTGTTCCGTTCAGGTTTGCGCCGGGGTTGTATGTGCTGAATATAGCCTGAGCAACATCAGCATCTGTGCCGCCATACACCGATATGAAAATGGAATGAGCAAGTACAGGGTAGTTTGTTGCACCCTGATTCACGGTTGCTGCGGTTCGGTTTGACCAGACATAAGCGTCAAGTACACCATTTGTTGCTAGCAAGGCAGATAAAACAGATGCATCCTGGTTACGGCTATTCCTTGCAACTGATTGCTGTCTGCGGGTTTCAAAAGCAATCCTGGACTCCACATCAACGCCTACTACTCCTGGGTTTGCGTTTGTGATCGCATCCCATCCAGGAACCGCACGATAGATTTGGTTTAGCGAGCCAGCTGCGCAAGGAATAGGTCCGGTGGTAGTGTTTACGAACGCACCATCAACTGAACCACCTGCAGGAATTGTTATATTATCTATGGCCTGATAGATGTAGCCATCTGTAGTGATGGCAGTGCTTCCTGCTGCAATTACTGTTCCCGCCCGTCCGATACAAGTTCCCGTAGTTACTGTCCCCTGAGCAGAAATGCGATCCATAAAATAGATTCGCCCGATGCCATCCTGGAATCGACCGGTGGCATAATCAGGGTTAACCTGGTTAAACAGGCAGAGCAGCTTGTCATATTCCTGGGCAATGATTTCTGTGTCTGATTGTGCGATTTGACCCTGAGGGGAGCTAAGAGATTGGCTTGCTCCTCCACCAAGTGCAGCAGTCATATCTGTCAGGCGGCCAGAAAGAATATCAGCTACATCAGGCACTGACAGGCCGTTTTCTGTAATGGTTACATCAGGTACTGCAGTATTTAGTGTCGTCATAGTGTGGCCTGCGCTGTGTTTCCATTGATGTCGGTCACACGGATAGTTCCGCGCATACTGCGGGTGTTTTTATCGAAGAAAACATTCGCCAGAGCCTGGTCAACAATCGGCAGTTTGAGTGCTTCTGATTGCAGTTTCTGCTGGATAAAACTAGGCGTCGGACGCTTACCAAGTACGTCTGTTTTCCACGGAATCCCAAGCGTGGTGTCGTAATAGCACTCACTAGAGAACACAAGGCATGCGCTGGCAACATCCTGAGCAACGGAATATGATTCGTCAGCGATCGCAATACTTCCGCTGCCATCCAGCGTTAAATCCCATGTCGACACGTCTAATTGCATTGTTCTGTAGGTCATGCTGGTTTATCCGTGGAGGTTGATGTGATGGTAGAGCTACCACTCTGAACGTTCTGCACTTGGTGCTTATGCTGGTCATATTTGTCACGCAGGGTTTTGAGTGATGCGCTTTGCGTACCGTTGTTGTCGGTGATGTCTCCGCCAGCGGTGATGCTTCCGGTAACGTGCATTGTCGGCGTGGTGACATTGACGCCATCAGGCGCCGTGATGTTCGCTGACGAACAGGTTATGTTTACCAGGTTTGGCGTAGTGATGTTGATCGCACCGTCTGCAAACTCAATGAACTGTGATGGCTGGTTGTTAAGGAATCCGCCGAGATAAAGCGCATCAGATTTGCTGTGTGTCCTTTTGCTTCCAGGAACAGATTGCTTGCGGTTGGCCCGTGCTATTGAGTTATCACGGTCGCAGATGGCGATCATGCCGATATCACCGGCCACAGGATTCATGATGACTGCACTAGCGCCGCGCTGAAGTCTGAACACCGGCACATTGAAGATTTCCGAGTTCTGGATGGTAGCGCCTGACGGGTCAGTCCTGGTTACCAGTGGAATAACATCCACAATCAGATTTGGAGCAGTACCGCGAATCGCCGTCACCTCAACAAGCTCAATAAAAAAAGCCCCTGAAAGGAGCTTTTTGAAGACGTATGAGAGGTTTTCCGCATCACTAGTTTGTGCACTAGTTGGCGTAAATAAATAATCAGCCACTGGTCGCCTCTTCTAATTTTCTGTTAGCAATGCATACCGAATGCCAGGGCCCGTCTTCCATCCACGAAGACAGCTCATGCGTTACGCTTGTGAGCTTATAAACGCCGCTAGCGTGAGGGAGAGTTGTCTGCAGCTCTATGTCTCGTCCTGTTGTCAGAAGCGTTGAGAACTGCGTCTGGAACATCACGCCGCCATTTGAGAAGACCGGATATCCAATTAGCCCGTACTCAGGAGAGATGAGGGGTTTCACATCGTCCTTTGTGCTTTCCTGCGGCCAGAATGATATCGATGGTGGAAATACTGACATAGCTATGTTCAGGTCGTCGCAGACGGCTCTCAGCTGGTCAAACACACTACCTTCATAGTGTGGGTTTGAAATTACCTTGCCGTCTAAACCCACGATGTAAGGCGTGTACCCGGCAGCTTTGCATATAGCGTTAATAACGCTTGTAACCTGAGTTGAGCCGTTGAATGAAAAAGGTGATGCGGTTTTGTTCTGCAGGTCAGCGTTGGCCGTTGCCGTAATCATCAGTGCGGTATTCGGCATGGTGTTCATGTTGGCGATAGAAGACGTCATGTACCCGGCAAATATCGCAGTGTTCTCAACGAAAATCTTCATGCTGATACGTTCAGTATCAGTGCCGAACAAGCCCATTGCTTTTGAGGACAGCGCAGCCAGCATCTCAAGGCCAAGCCCGAATATGCTTACGTTTACCTGCGTTCCGAAGAGGTTTCCTGATGACTGGAGAAATACCGTCGCCCTAGCTTCGCTGATAGAGATTTGATTGTTCCCCGCGTCGTCGAACGATGAGGTCTCATTCATAAATTCAAATCGAAGAGATCGCTTAATGTACAAGTTCATTCTCCTCTATGTAGTAAAGAATGAACCTGCCACCCAGCTCATCATAAGACGGGTCTAACTGCCCGACGTTGTCTAGGAAAACCAGTTCTCCCTGAAACCCGAGATAGGAATACCGAACCATTTTGTTTCCGTACAGGCAAGGCACGCCCTGCATAATTGGGTTGCCGTTAACTGTGAGGTCCATGTAAATGAAGCTTTCACGCTGAATCAGCCGTATTACGCATCTCTGCCCTGCCAAATCCACAGAGACAGACTGTGACTTCTGCGGCTCAAGTGGAATTGTTCTCATGTGATGTTCTCGTTAATTTCTCTCGCAAGCTCAGCTGCTTTCTGAGTGGCGCTGTTAGTCACGTCAAGTATCGGCTTCGAAACGGTATCAAGTGCGCTCTGGAAGCTTGTTGAGATGGCGTTTGACGCTGTTGTGGCTATACCTGAAACTGATGTTTTCAGTGATGACCAGGATTTTCCCAGCTCGTCGACAGTGGATGGAGTAGAGCCAGCGTCTTTCGTTGATGCGCCCATACCAGTAACGCCCTGGCTAACTGTGTCGTTTGTCGGTTTTGCTTCAGCCTGAGCACCGGACAGAACGACTTCCATCTGCTGCATGACCTCCTGAAAGTACAGGTAGATGGTCAGCATGCTCACGCCTCGCTGTGAATTAACCTCGTATGAGTGGTCAACCAGGTCATAGCTCTCAAGCGTTTCTTTCGGCGTCTCGATGTCGTATGTGTTGGCCGTAGACAGCATTGTTTTGATGGTTTCAAGTACGCTGCTCTGGCTTGTAAACGTCAGGTCGAAGATGTTTGGAATGCCGCCCGAGAAACCAGTCAGCCCGGTAACGATGATTTCGCACCTGACAACAGACGGCTCTTTCACTTTGTTGATGGACTGGTATTTGCCACCTTCAACCGGTGCATTCGTTATCTGAGCTCTGCCACTTGGCTGAATTGATGCCATGCCGCTAAACTCAAGCGCTACAGCTCCTGTGGTGCTATTTCTGATGACATATTGAGGGTGTAGGACGCTGTCGATAATAGACAGTGGAGAACCACCGCCGATCGCATTAAATATGTCTGCGGTATTGAGGTCGATGATGCTCATCGTTTCTCCAGGCAATAAAAAACCCGCCGAAGCGGGTTATTAGCGTACTTTGGTGGGCCAGAATTGAATTATGTGAACAACGCCTGACGATACGGCGACCCACAGAGTTAGCAACAGCAGCGCATAGCCTGGACTTATTGTCATTAACTTGTCTACAGGCTGAGCGACGATCGTAAATGTCAGCGCGTAGATAAACAGATAAAGCAAATTGCTTCTCATAGTCTTACCTCCATGCCCCATTCTACTGCGCAAAAATCACGCTGTTCATGAAATAAATCGATCGTATCAATTCACAGCAGAAGCAAACGATGAGTTCGTTGTTGCCCTTTTTACCTGCTGATTAATGCTCTGAGTGAGCGAGTCGACAGTCTGAGGATTGCTGTTAACGTTCACTGTATTGATATGGGTGCTGTTGGTAACCTGCGATTGTCCTCCGCCAGATGCCAGCTCATACGGCCTGCTGTCTGCAATCCTGCCCTGTGTGGCGTAGTAATTTCTGGCGTTGCCCATGTTGCCGTACACCTTGCCAGTGTATTCTCTGGTTTCTTTTGGAAGCTGAGAAATGTCACTGCCATTGGCAATCCACTTATCAACGTTTCCCATGCCCCAATTATAGGCGCGAAGAGCATTGTCTACATTCCCATCGTACCGCTTAAGCAACTGCCGCATGTAAACGGAAGCAGCCGCGCGGGATTTGCCGGGGTCTAACCTTTCGTCTACCTGAGAATCAACACGCAGACCGAGGTCTCTTGCTGTTCCAGGCATGAACTGAAACGCGCCGGTAGCACCGGAAACGTTATAAGCTAGCGGGTTTCCGCCAGACTCTGTCATCATTATGCCGTGAAGCAGATCGTCCATTCCTCCGGATACTCCAGACGCCCTTGCTGATTGTCCGTACTGCTCAGGCTCACCAAAACCAAAGAACGACTTAACAGAATCCCATGTCATGAATGGCTTTTTATCTTCATGCACTTTGTCATAAAGATAAGAGCCAACATCCTTCCCTTGCCTGCTTGCTTCATCTCGCGTCTGGTCTATGCCATGGCTCGCCGCTGCAGCTGCAATAGCCCCCATAACTAATGGGTTAGACCGTAGCCCGGCAGCCAGCAGAAGAAGCAGCGCTGTAGCTCCGCCGACAGAATCAGTGAGCTTCTTAATGGAATCCCCCGCGTCACGGAAGAAGCCAATGATGTCACCATGGTGTTCGCGTATCCAGTCGCCAAAGTCTTTCATGGCGCGGATAACTTCAGGTGCAAAAGCAATCGCAAGGTCCTGCCTCAGGCGGTCAAACTCAGAGTCGAGCTGACCTAGCGTTGCCACTAAAGCCTCCTGCTCTTTCACCTGCTGAGCAGTGATGTTTGACTTCTTTGTCTCCGAGTCGACAAGTGACTTCAGCTCACCTGATTTAATTTTGGCTGCATCTGTCGGGTCGAAACCTGCGGCTGACATAACCTGCATCAGGTTCTCTTGTGAGTGATTCTTCCCGTATCGGGTGAACTCACGCAGAGCTTTGCTTGGGTCGCCAAGGTTGTTGATATTCAGCCCTGTGCGAGCGCCAAGTACCATCAGGTTCTGTGCTGCACCGGTTAAGCCGCCAAATACCGTTGGGTCTGCGATGTTAGCCAGCGCCATACGAGCGCTACCAGCCGCACCAATGAAAGCGTCACCGTTAAGGCCTGCCTGCTGGAAGCCGCGACGAAGACCGAACATCTTATTGACGTCAGTGCCGAAGAATTTGGCCTGGTTACTTGCCCGGACGATTTCGTTTGATGTGGATGTGAAGAGTTGCTTAATGCCATACAGGCCAACTCCAATCCCAAGAAACCCTGCTGCGGCTACATAAGCACCTTTGAAGGACGATGCTGCCGCTGAACCAAATTTCTTAACATCAAACGTTGCGTCTTTTAGGCCTTTACCTGTTTTCCGTGTTGAGCGCTGGATGTCATCGCCAGCCTTTACGATAACCTTTCCAGTTTCCTTGGAAGTTTCATCAATGTCGCCGAAGCTTTTGTCTACGGTGTCCTGAAGCTCCTTAACGCTCTCTTCAACCTTCTTCTTGCCGTTCAGGAACTCATCGGCCTTTATTGTGACCTTATAGGCCAACTCATTGATAATCATCGCTGCTCCTGATGCTTATGCCAGACGCGTTGGTTGAAGTTTTCAACGGATATAATTTCCAGCAGATTGTACATATCTGCTACGGAAAGCTTCTCCTGAAGTTCCAGATAAGAGGCTTTGCCGGAGCAGATGATTGCGTTAATCGCTGAAGAGACGTTTACAGGCTCGACCAGTTTGGCCGGAAGAGACTCCTCATCCATGAAGGGGTACTTTACTCTCCGGCGGTCGTTAAAAAATCGAAGTTAACCTGAAATACTTTATCCAGCAGAGTGCGTATAGTGGAAACTTCTTCAAAATCCAGCTCACCTTTAACCTTGCGTTGCTGCCTGCCACCTTCATTGGTGATGATGATATCTACTGTGGACATTAGGCGGTCTCGTAAATGGCGAGCAACATCTGGGGATGATGCTGATATAACGCTAAGTCCTATAGTAGCCAGACCTGCGCAACCCATGGCTATCACGTCTGCTTGGATCTCCGTGAGGCGAGAATCACCCATCGCGCGAAAAATATCCTGCGCCAGAGTGTCGGCATCCCATGCCGACATTTCTGTGATGAGAAACTCTTTGCCTTTGTCGCGCCCTTCTTCTTCGACGATAAAAGGAATTTCTTTTCGAGCCATCAGATTGCGCTCCGGGTTACCGTTTCAAAGTGGAATACTGCAGGTCGTGGCTGAAGTACGCGACGGCCTGGAGGGGTTGGTGTCCAGGTATAAAGGACGCCGTTAACGAAGTTCCACTTAGCGCCTAGCGCTGGCACTGTCAGTACCGCGTTGCAGGCGAATGCGGAAATCGCCGTTCGTTCAGCCGCATACCAGTCATCCAGAAGCCCGCTGGCATTCGATGTGGCCATAAGGTTGATGGTGAACTCTGTCGGGTTGAAGATGAAGCCAGCATGGTATTTGCCGTCTGCTGACATCATGTCTTCCTTGTTCTGAAGCGCACCAGTTTCAAACATGTTGTCGGCAGCGTAATCATCCACATCAAAACCGCCAGGGTAGTAAGATGGCACGACGATGCGCAGCTTGGAATTAGCACTTGTAATATCAATTGGCATTTTGTCGTCCTTACAGAATAGCGGTTGAAGACATGTTGATTGATTGGATCAGCTGACCGTCTACGTAGTAGAAGATTGCACCTTTCAGGTCACGTTCGAGGCGAGCTGCACCGGTCTGAGTAGGAATAAACAGATACCATCCCTCAGAATAAAGAGTCGCGGAGATATCCTTGCCTACGGTGTTATTCACGATGCGAATCTGTGCCTGGTCGAGCACCACGCCTTTCTGAATTGCACCAAAGGTCAGAGCCTGGTTAGCCACATCGATTGTGGCGGCCTGAATCGCCCCATAGCCATTCTGATTGAATGGGTAGGACTGGTTATTGGTGAACAGATTGGCATACGCGCCAACGAGGTTCGCATTAATCCAGACCTGGTCAATGAAGCTGTCCAGCCAGACGAATTTTCCGGAGATAGCGCCGTCTGAGGCATACTGAGCCATTGTCTTGTTCAGGCTGTATGAGCCGTAGAAGTTATAGCCGTTAGATTTGAGTGCCTGAGCTGTTGCCAGATCGCTTACGTTAGGCGCAAGACCGGAGAAGCCTCGGAATTTGAACGACACGCGCCCGTTCGTGCGTGCGAAGTCTACAGATGCGGCATATGCCAGCGCCGTAACACTGTACAGATAGGAACCGTACACCGGGAAGATGTTCTCATACCCGTTAGCCACGACAACCTTCTGCACGAAGCAGTTGGCATTGTTGGCGATAGTGCCCGCAGCAGTAGTGTCATGCACAACATAGCCGAATCGGTTTTTGCTGCCATTTGCCCATGCACACAGCTCGGTTTTCTGGTCATCCGTTAACTCAACCAGGGAGTTAAACAGGATCCAGTTCTGATTGGTGTTGATGATGTTATTCATCGTGTCTGTCAGCGTGACTGCATCAGAGCCCGGGGAGACGGTGGCGGCAGTTGCTTGCGTCAGCAGAAGGCCGGTTGCCAGCGCACCAGGAGATGCATAAGACACCTGGCTATCAGCGCCGGTAGTCACAGAGCGAATGATGAATCGATTGGCAATAGGAAGCCACTCGACCGTCACCTTGCTCGCGCCGATACCGGTCTGCAGCTTGGATGCGATATCGCTGAAGCTTGTAGCAGTAGAAAGGTCGATAGACGAGCTGGTAGTTGATACACCATCTACTGTGAGGGTAATCGTACCTGCAGGGATTGCCTTGAGTGTCGCCAGTGCAACACCTTTCAGATTGCCTGACAGCAGGTAACCAGCCACATCAGCAGTGATTACGCGGTACATCAGCAATTCACCCGGGATAACGGATGAGTTTTCGTAGCCGTTGAAGTATTGCTGCGCAGCAAGGAATTCTTTTGATGTGCTTCCCATAAGGGCTGACACATCTGCCGCAGAGAAGTAAGAGACGACTGAGCCCACAGGCACCAGTTCATTGTCAGTCAGCATCAGGCCGTTAGCATCAACCGCAGAACCGGCAGGTGTAACGACATTTGGCGTGATATTAAAATCTACGGATAAAGGGATTGTGCTCATGGGCGGTCATCCACCTGTTCAGTTGTAATTTCTGCTTTGTCGAAGTAGTCCTGCGGGAACGACACGGTGATGTGCGCCTGCAGAGAAAGGGTTAGTGTGTATCGCTCCTGCCACTGGCTTTCCGCATCTATCATGGGAGCCTGAATTGCCGGAGATGAGTAAAGCGGAGCCAGTCTGGCATCGATGGATTTGATTGTGTCGTAGCCATAGCCACTGGCGAATGTGGTTTCTAAGGCGATTGCCCGATCCCCTGCACCCTGACCATAGATATCAACCTGGATATCTGCCTGGCGAACCTCGGTATATCCCATAGCGCTTGTCGACGGAGAGCCTGTGTCCTGCTTGATATCTCTCGTCGTGGATAGCCGCGTGAATCGCAAGGGGGTCAGGATGCAGAACTGGCCTTTCGGCATCGGCACCCTGTTAGCCTGAGCCTGCTGGCAAATACCGGCTATGGGTTCGATGTAATCCGCCAGAACGTCGATTACGTTGTCTACGGTAAAGTCATTCATGGGCTCACCTGCAATACCACAATGAGGCGGCACCAGTCAGGCCAAAGTTCGACAGGCTCAACAACAAGCCATTGCTCGCCATTAATAACGAAGATATCGCCGCCCTGCTCCATCTCACGCTGGACACTGAAATAGTTCCCGTTCACATAAATCACCTTCGCCAGCCCCTGAATGTTCAGTCCATCTACGTGCTGCATGTCGCCTCTACTGATAGGCTGAAGCTGAATGGTGACGTTCTGGTCAGGCTGATAAGTTGGGGTTGGCTTGCGACCGGGGCCGATGGTTTCGCCTGCGTATTTCTTGAGGATTGCCGGGATGTTGGGGTTAATGCTGGTGATCGCGTTATTGGCTATCTGTCGAAGATTCAATTTCGCCCACCTCATAATCTACGGAGCTCTGCATGTGGCCAGTCCAGATTAATGGCTTGGTTGACCCACTGCCATTCACTCCTTTTATGACATCTTCCCGTGCACGCAAAACATCATCGAACGTCATTCCAGAGCGCATAGGGAATCTATCTCTTAGCAATATTGTGACTGGGCTCAAAGCAGGTGAAACTAGAGTTTCAATAGATCGCTTTACATCATCAGCTATTACCTGCCCCATTAGATTTAGGACCTGTTCTGTATTGCCATTGCTGTTAAACATTAATGTTTCAATATTTTCAGCCCACTTACTGGAACTTTCTGCAATAGCATTTCTGAAAAAAGGCCTGGGCGGACTCCCGCTAACTGGATTTCCAAATTCATTAGCAGCGGCAACCATTGGAACGGAGGTGCCGTCTGGATAAGTTGAATTTTCCAGAAAGCCAACTTTTAGCTGCTTTGATGAAAGCTGATTGCCAACAGAATTAAGAAACTCCATCACCTTATCCATCAGTACCTCCGGTAATACCCATAAGGATAGTTTGATGGCGACTGCCCGCTGATGTACTGGAAGGTGCGGAATGGTGCTGTTGCGTTCCAGTAATCCGCTCCATATTTGGTCTGCATGTACCATGCTGAGTTTGCGTTAACGCCAGGCATTTCAGCGTGTACGCTTACGGAGCCTTCTGATGCGCTGTCTATTCTGCCAACCAGCCCGGATGGCGACTGCCCATTCGCACCCGAGTACAGAAATGCGATATGGGCAACCAGCATGTTCAGCAGCATTGCACGCACGGCCAAATCCGACACACGACTGCAGTCTGTGTTATCTAGATAAATGGTTGCCTGGGTGAAATACTGCTGAAGCAGGGCGTCGTCTAAGGAGGAGAATTCAGGGTAGCGTAGTTTGAAGGCTGCGGGGTCAAACGTAACGACACCCATGCATCACCTCTTTTATTTTTGGTCGGCTTTCTTAACGCCTGGGGCTGGATTGTCTTGGTCCAAGCCTTCAAGACCAGTTTTGGCGCTTTCCAGCTCTTTACCCTGAGCCTTAACGCTGCGCTCATCCTTCTGGATGAATACTGCGTTGTTCTGGATATAGGCTGCATCCTGATAGGTCGCGATGAACTTATCCATGAAGTCTTTCTCTACCTGGGTGACACCAAAGGCACCTTCAGGAATGGCTCCATCGAGACCACGCAGGGCGGTGGTGGCCGCCCCATTCAGAATTACCGTCTTACCGTCCAGAGTAACCTGGAGACCGTTAGGCAGTTTGCAGCCTACGCTTACCATTTCAGCCATGAATTAAACTCCCAGCATTGATGCAAAGGCCAGAGGCTGGCGAATAATCGCGCCCCATGTACCGCCAGTTTTCTTCTGCTTGTACGCAGACAGGTCTACCACTACAGGGTGTGCGCGCATCTTCTCAGTGAATGCACAGTAGCCGGTGTCCTGACCATCCAGATCGTCAGCAATAAGCTGAACCAGTTGACCGGATGCGGTGTTGTACTCAACAGCAGTAACAACGCGCAGGTTAGGGAAGTTTTTCTTCAGCTGGTCTGACACGTTCACGTTATACATGTTCGTTTTGGTCAGGTTTGCTTCAGACTCTGGAGACATCGCCAGCGTCAATTTACTGTCGCGCTCGACATAGCCTTTGGTTTGGGTGATCAGCTGCTTGTACAGCGCCTGAATGTCGTCATAGACAGCCTGACCATCTTTGGTTGCCCAGGTAGTGCCGCCGCCAGTACCAGTTGCCCCCGGGGTGATTGATGCCGGAAGGTTAGGGTCGTTCAGGATGCCGTAGTTCTTCAGGCCAGCCACACCGAAGAAGTAAGACTTGTTCTGGAACTTGTTAAGGGTCAGAGCTGAAGCTGTGTTCAGTTGCTGAGCCCATGCGATACGACCTTCACCGTAACGGTCCAGTTCCAGCTCACCCCACTGAGTGATGGTCTGGTACAGGTAGGATTCACGCGCTACCCAGTTTACGTTCGCGCTTACCTGGCCGTTATTATTGTAGTCGCCATAGCTGGAAACCTGACCAGTGGATTCTACGACCGGGAACTGCGCGGTCATGGTAGTCCAGTCGCCTTTTTTGGTTTCGCCCATGATTTCCACCGCTTTCATCGGTGTAACCAGAATGCGAATCAGCTCTGGGTCTACATAGTTGGTGAAGTACCACGGAATGCCTGCGTTGCTGGAGGTAACCAGAGTTGGCTGGGCATCCATCGCGTATGAGTAGCTATTTGCTACCGCATCAGTCAAGTAAGCTTTGGCTTCAGGAAGGACTACGCCGTAATCCCGTTCAGCCATTGCCTTGTGTTGTAAAAATTCTGCGTTGTTCATCGATTAGCTCCAGGTGCCCATCTGTACCAGTTCGCCAGCAGCAGCTGCGCTACCGACAACAAATTTAGTTTCTACATAGCCGGAAATGGTCGCACCGGCCGCGCCAGTGGTTACTGAACCATCAGACAGTTTTGCGAAGATTTTTTGTCCAACTGTTGCTGCACCTGCAGTGCGCACCCAGAAGTCGCCAGCCGTCATCAGGGTCATCTGGAAGCCGGGCTGGATTGTCATTGACGCTTCAGCCAGCCAGGTAGTGATTGACGCCTGACCTTCGCGATGAACGAAGCCAGCCGGAACGCCGGTGCCGGTATTGTCTACCACGCCGTTAGTCACCCAGCCGAAGCGACCGACCACCACGCCATTGGTGCCAGCTACCAGAGCACCCTCACCCGCGAGCAAGCTTGCTTTAGGGTTTGCAGAAGCGAAGTCACCTTCAACGCCTGGTGCCTGCTGCTGATTGATTACACTTTGAAAGCCGCCCATTGCTTAGCTCCGTTTCATTTTGGTTGCGCCAGGGAATGCCTTAGCGAAAGAAGTGGTTGCCGCAGAGTCCATACCGATAGTGGCAGCAGGTTTGCGAGCTTCTGATTTCTGGCTGATTGTGAACTCAACCATTGATTTCAGTGCTGAAGGGTGAACGCCTTTGTGGTTAGCGCCTACAGAGTCGAGAGCGAAACGGTAGATGTCTTCAGCTGAGTCCATCGCTACCAGGCTCACATCGCCAACGAGAGCGCGTACGCACTCGCGAGCTTCGTTTGCCTGACGAATGCGACCCATGACATTCTCTTCAGCTTTACGGATTAATGCGGCATCCATAGCAGCCTTGTCCTCTTTGTCTTCATCGTCTTCATCTTCGGCTTTCTTGTCCTTTTTATCGGACTCTTCATCTTCAGCCTTTTTGTCTTCTTTTTTGGACTCGTCTTTATCCTCGTCCATCGCTTTGTCTTTCTTGTCGTCGCGCTCTTCTTTCTCTTCCTCTTCGAGTTCGAGATTTTTCTTGACCGCTTTTTCGACTTCTTCGAGATCTGCGTCTTGTGCCAGGAATGGCTTCAGAGCAGCCGCGAGTTGTTTGGCTTTTGCCATCTCTTTTAGCTCCAGTGATAATGAATCCCCGACAACGACGTCGGATCCGGCTCTGCCCTCTATTACGAGTGCAACGTGGTTCCCGACGATATCGCGCATGACGCCATCGTATGGCTGGCCTTCATGTACGCCGGGGGTCATGTCAGCTACATATCTGTAGGCCGACGAAAGCTCTTTCTTCTCATCCGTTTCGATTCCAGCAATGGAGTCTGCATCCCAGACGACAAGCGAGTTCTTAAGGTAAGTCCCGTCAAATTCGGCATCAGTACCAGTAGAGCCAACCACAGCCATCTTCTGAGGGTCTGCGGCAGTAACCGGAATGTGTTCATTAAGGAGCGGGATGTTGTTGAACGTGTTAGCCGCTTTTGCGAGTTCTTTGGGGTCGCGCAGCAGGTAGTAAACTTTGTCAGGCTGCAGGCCTAACGCTTTGGAATTAGGGATTTCACGGCCATAGTAGGGGCAGATGTTAGCTTTGCTGATTGGCGTTAGTTCGATGTGCAGACGACCATCCTTGTCAAAGGAGCGCACTGTTGCCCTGTCGAATGCCAGAGCTGAGTCACCAGCATATCCATTGGCATACGCAGCTCGCTCAACCTCTTCTGCCTTTGCTTTTGTATCGAATGGCCCTTCTTTTCCCCAATACCATTTGCCATCTTTCTGATGTACTGGCATGGATTTACCTTTCTTCAGGCAATAAAAAAGGCCGCCCTTAGGCAGCCTGTTTGCTTTAATTCATATTATTCAACTTCGTGTTCTTCTACGTATTTGTAGGCAAGTGGCCCATCTTCAATGGAGTCTAGCTTTATATTGGCTTTTTCCTCTGATGAATACACACCTTCAATTACTTCATTTGATTCATAGGGAGTGCCAGAAATAACCACCCAAACTTTCATCACAACCTCGTCTCGTTGCTCGTCATTGATGGTTTCTGGCAGGCGGTGACGATGCCGCTTTTCGGGAGCTACCCTAGCCAGATAGTTATTTTATCACTTTTTAGCCAGCGCAGTGATGACCTCTACAGCAATAACCATGCCGCCAAATATCAATGTCAGGCCTAGAGCCTTGAACACTTCAATCATTTTCTCTCCAGTCCAGGGATTATCGGAGACCATGTGCAGCGGCAGTTGATGGCTTCGCCAGGTAACACCCATTCACCATCGAGATACAGCCCCTTATCGAGTTCAAACTCTTTGCCGTCCGCCTTGACGTGTGATTGACGGGGCTCTTTGCCTGCATGAGAGTGACGCCAGATGCCCTTGGTGATACCCAGGCTCTTTTGCCGCTCAGACTGGATGACCGCCGTGGCCTTGTTGTTCTGGTCACGAGCGATCGTTTCAGCACGCCTGCGAGTTATTCCGTAGCGTGCCTCAAGTTCATCAGTTAAATGTCCGAGGTCACGACCACGACTTACTGACTGCATCACCATCGTCTCCACCTGCGTGTGGTACTGTTCAGGTATCGACTTAATAAGGTTGACGTTCTCGTTTATGACGGCCTGCATTGTGTCTTTAAGTTCATCATTCATCGTGAACTTAACGGTGAAACCGCCATTCTTCAGCGCGGAATTAAGTGATACATCGGTATTGCGGAGTGTCTTATCGACAAAGCGATCTGCCAGTTTTTTCGCAAGCTCGTTGAACTTGCTTTCCCACTGCTTGCCGATTTTAGCCAGCCTGCGCTTCAACTCATTCGCAGGACTGGCATCCAATGCCATGCTGTCTTTGTAGCCTGTCTCAAGCCAGTACCGGTATGACTTGTTCATCTCCCGTACCTGCTTTAGCAGCTCCGAACGATACCACTCATGAACTCCGGCGTTAGCCCTGATTGGACGAAGGGTTTTCTGGCTCTTCGAATCCTTCTTCGATGGACTCGTTTTCGTAATCTTCGTCATCTTCAGATTCCATCATGTGGTATGGACTGCTCTTATCTGACTGGCGCATAGACTTGATGGCGTCTATATCGAACACACCAGCTTCAGCGTAGTTCTTGTCAGCCTCGGACTGATGCTTCATGACTTCGGCTTTTTCGGCCTCTGTGAGCTCGTACAGCGGCAGGAACTCAAAATCTATGTCAGGGTCAATCTCGCCGAATTCGTTCAACTGGATGACATCCAGCACGGTTTTCAGCGGGCTTCTGAATAGATTCTCCTGCATGGCATGGATAGAGTCGTAGAAGACGCGAATTTCACCATCAGACGAAGCGTTGAGGCCGTTAGGAGTGATGCCAAGCAACTTAACCAGCGGGATGCTTGAAACGGAAGCCATCTGCTCCTGTGCTTGAGCCTGGAGAGCGTCAACACCTGCCAGACTTGTCGCATACTGGAAGAATTTCTCCGTATCCTTATCTGTAAGGAACATTCCTCGATTGTCGCGGATTTTATTGAACAGCTCTGCTCGCATAAATAAGCTTGGGTCAGCAGCGCCTGATAGCGTTGTTTGCATGTTTGTTTCGAGACCATACACCACAAACGAGTGAACCAGGTCGCTCACGCTGTCACGAGTCCTCAGCCAGTTCTGCACGTATGGCTCAGCCATCTGGCTAAGCGACAGGCCGCCGAAGTTGTAAGCTGCCTTGAGGATATCCGGCACCTGGCGGGAAATCATCGTCAGCATGCGGCTGGCATGAACTGTTCGACCCATGACGTACCATTCAGCTGGGTTGAAGAAGTCAGGGCTGAGTGGGTTGTCTGCGTTATACACGCCAGGGTATGTCCACATTGCTTCAATAACACGGAAACCGTTCAGGCTGCCTTTGGTTATCTTTCTGGGGCTGATGTAGAGCTTCTTATCCAGCTCATCAGGAACCGTCCAGGCAGAGTTACCGCTAGGCGTTTTCACATCGATGTAAATCTGACCGCGCCCGAAGTAGCCGTCATGTTCAGCAGCTTCTCGAAACTTCTCGCGCACTTTGAAACGCTTTAATGCGTCATCAAGTTGGCGAATCTTGTCGGCCTTATCATCGCCCTCATCTTTTCCGATGTGCTTCAGCTCAATCCACTTTCGTGTCATCTCTTCAGCTATCGTGCCGGTAATCTTGCGATACTCCGGCAGCTGAGCTAGCTGTGACAGGTATGGATAGCCAGGGAATCCCCCATAACCATATGCGGTGATATTTGCTGAGTTGAGGTAGCTGTAAGGTGTGGAGTCCATCGCCAGGGCCGCTTCACCTACGCTCTCAGGAATCACTCCAGGAGGTGGCGTATAGCGCTCAATCTGACGAAGTACTTCACCCTCTGACTTAATCCTTTCCTGTTCATTCAGCATCGCCAGCGCATTAGCCAGCGACATGGGCTGTTTTGCCTCTTCCTTTGGAGGCTCAGCTTTTTTCTTTTTCCAGCGTTCAAACACTATGCGAGCCTCAAAAGTTCTTCAGATATGCGTAACGGACCATTGCCATTCTTCATCTCGTCGATGGCATCCATCATCGGATCTAACTGGTCGTCGTGCGTATTGAAATCAGGGTTGATGGCTTCCATCTCGACGAGGAAGTCGTTAATGAATGGTGCGTTGCTTGGAAGCTTGATATACCCGGACTCGATGTATCCCTGCACGTCCATCAGGCGAGTGTATTTGTCTTTGTCGCGCTGGATGGCTTTGATTGGACATATGGCCTTTTTGCGAATGTTCTGGATGAGCCCTGTTCCTGATGACTTATCTTCTATCGCCATGTGGCGTAGAGGTCCGTTCTTAAGGATTTTGCATTTATCCCAGAACGCGACGGCGCGACGCTGAAGCTCTTCTGCTTCCCATTTACCGCGAATCATGTCTATCAGGTAGATATATCCGTCAGTGCCTAGCCCCCAGTGCTCGAATACAGAGAAGTCATTGACCTCTTTTGTTTTCTGCGCGGTATCGCCATAGACGGCTCGCCATTGCATCTGAGGCAATACGGAATATTCACCGAACCATTCAGACTTAATCAGACCTCCGCCTTTAGCGGTTGGTCGCTGTTGGTACAGTGCGTTCCAGACTAGGGATCCGCGTTGCTTGCATTTCTCGACGAACTCTTGCGGCATGCGCTCAGGGAATAGAATTTCACCAGGGTTTCGCAGGTGATACATGTTGCCGTTGAGCTCGTGCACTTCTTCCTTCTCAGCCTCCATTGGGAAGCTGACCACACGCCATCTTTCACCGCCCTCTTCAGCCAGTTTGAGTAACTGCCCTGCCAGGTCACTTTGATGCCAGCGCGTAAGGATGATGACGATGCCATTTATCTTTGGATCAACACGAGTGAAGAACGTCGTGTCATACCAGTCCATCACCGCTTCCTGATAGGTTGGAGACGATGCGGTCTTGTAATCTTTCGCGGGGTCATCTATTACCCCGATATTCATACCCTGGCCGGTGATACCACCATTAACGCCAGCAGAGCGATATGAGCCTCCGTGTAACTCGCCTTTAGCGTCTACTGGCTCCCACAGCTCGGTTTTGTTGATACCCCCTGCCAGGCTACGTCCTGAAGGTATTTTCACGTCAGGGAAAACATCAGCGTACTTATCGGAGGTGATAATGCGCTTAACGTCCCGGCTCATTCTGTCTGACAGGTCTGAAGAATATGAACACGAGATGATATTCCATGATGGATGCTGGCCTAACACGTATGCAGGGAAGCGACGCGAACACAACTCGCTCTTTCCAGAACGCGGTGGAGCAAACACCATCAGCCGAGGCATGTTTCCGGCTTTTACTTCATCGAGGAAATGATCTAACTCAGCGCAGAGCAGCTCGTTAAACCAGCCTGTTTCATATTGCGGATTGGTGTACAGAGTGAAGTCGAGAAGGTTTTTACGTGCTGAGCGAATCGCCAGCTCTTTGTGGAGCTCATAAATCTGAGCGTTTCGATTCAAGCTGATTGGAGCGTCTGCCATTTCCCAGCTCCTTCAGTTTCTCTTCAAGTAATTCTTCTGACATGTCCGCATAACGAACCGGACCACCATTAGCGCCGGTAATCTCTGTTGCGGTTTGTTCTCTGAATGCCTGCACATTTACGTGCTTGCCGAGTAGCTCAAGGTTTTTCACCTTATCAGGCCATTTGATTTTCTTCAGGAGAGCAGCGCTGTCCGCTGAAGCCATCTCGACGACATCCATGCCTGATAGCGTTGTACGCCACACCTTAGGCCAGTCTTTAATCGACTTCAGTTCTCCATTGGCAAGCAGGATGTCGAGCACGTCCATCTGGTCTATTTCAGTCAGCCGTCGCAATACGTAGGCAGCGTCTATACCTACCTCTTCGTTTCGCTCAGCTTTAAGCTCAGCGATGCGTTTTGCGATATTAGGTTTTATAAGGTTCTCGCATCCCTGTGAGGCGGCAGAATCCTCGCTGTAACCCGCCCTGATAGCTGCCTGTGTGGCGTTTAAATCTTTCAGGTACTCACGGGCAAACAGCTCTTGTTTGTCTGTGAGCTTTGCCATGTTATTTCTCTGTTTTGAAAGTGAAGCCGTGTTGGGCAATGAAATCCGCAAGTTTCTTGAAATGCTTTTCCTTCACAAGGCGAGCATAAACAAGCCCCTTAATAACGGAGATTACTGGCATTACCCACCATCGCCTTTGGGCAACCACAGTTAGGTTTAGAGTAGCCATCAGCTTGATGCCATCTGACCGGATGCGATCAACTTGGTCAGCAGCGCATTGAAGTCAGCCTGTGTTGGCGCTGCAGTCAGTTGCGGAGTGAATGTCATTTGCTTAACGATGCCAGCGGTGCTTGATGTTGCCGCTACCGGTACATCTGAAGGGCTTGGCACGGTTGTTGGCACGCCGCCTGTCGAAATTACTCTCTGAGTCATTGTTAGCTCCTAATCTTTGGAAGTGTTTGCATTAGCGCAACGGTTTCTCTGCTTCTCAGTAGTGATTGGTTACTTACGGCTTACCCGTCAGCAAGATGTGATCACCATCCTTGCGGGGTTACACAGATCATTATCGAAGCCCCTCAGTGAAGGGCTCCTGTAATGCCGCTATTTGCCGACGCAATTCTGCGTTGACTACCCTGCTTTCGCTTCCATCAGCGTGACCATGTCAGGGTCCATCTGGCTTACGATTCGCTCTCGAGCGCAATTGAGAAGCTTCTTGCGACCACCGACGCCCCACTTATTCATTGCCCGGGCACATGCGCTGACCTCTTTGGTCTCATTGGCGATCAGCAGGTCAAGTCGGTTGAGTCGGTTCATATTGCTAAGACCGTTGAGCACAGCCTCGCGGAAGGTTTCATAAACGCGGATTTCAAACTCCGGCTTAATCCAGGCGGCATATCGAATAGCGAGTAGCTCAGCAGCCCATACGCCGGGCTCGTCACCACCGCGAATTACTCTAAGTGCCTGGTTATTTTCCATAGGACATTTTTGTCCTTTGCCTGCCAGCGCCTGAACGAAACGCTTTACTGATGCACTACGAATGAACTTGCCCGGCTTTTGTGACTCAGTAGCCTCGCCTTTCAGGACAGCGGCGGCATGAAGGTCATTCAGGCTATATCGCCCCTTCTCGTCCACACGGACGGAGACACCATTCACGATTACAGTAGGGTATGTCATAGCGTCATTACCTTATCTTTGAAATGAACCGTTGCCGCATAGGAAGTCAGCCCACCGAGGCTCGCCAGCACTAACTGACATCCTCAACGGCTCATTCCAAAGGGTTTGGTTCGGTGGTTTATATGCGCATGCGGTGCGCGGTGAAATTCAGATACAAAAAAGCCCCGCGAATGCGAGGCTGTGAGAATTTTCTACGGTTAAAGTCCAGAGGAGAGACTGTGTCAGAAGCTCATGGATGAGCTTCTATCTCTTTTATGGTCCGTATCTGTCCATTGCAAATGTCCAGAGAATTAAGAAGGTTGATGTTCATCTGGATGCTGTCACCGAACGTCATCTGCTCAGGAACTTCTGGCACAGGGCATTCAATCAGAAGATTTGCCGGAATTGGTATCGTTGGTGCTTTTACCGTTTCGTACTGAATCTGCTTGTCGGCGCAACTGGTCAACGACAGAATCAGGAATAAGCTCGATAGAGCACTTATTGTTTTTGAGCGCATCTTTCACTTCTTCCTGTAGGCGTTGTGATTTCATCTCTGCTGCTGACCTGCGACGCGCTTCTTTGTCTACAAGCTTATTCATATCGCCAACGCGGTCAGCGAGGTTCTGCAAGGTATTAGCCAGATCGTCGTTTTTGCTGTGCAACTGCTTAGCCTCTGTAATCAATGCAGCATTGCTGATTTTAAGCTGACGGTTATCCGTGCCCAATTTAACGATGAAGCCAATGATGATTGCAGCAAAGAAGAACGGGATGAGGTTCTTGATGAATGTAAGGTTCATTTGAGAGCACCTCCATAGGAGATGTACTTATTCACCAGGTCATCAATTTTATGCTCGTGTTGCCCATACCCTGCACCTGGCAGAGATGCCCAGATGTTTGAGCATTTAGTAATGGCTGCTTTGATGTCTCCAGATTCAATGTCAGGTAAAGCGCGGCGCTCTTTTATCTGCTGGATGGCAATAGCGTCCTGGCTGGCAGGTGAAAAGTCTTTCAGCCCTAACTGCTTTTTGTATGCATCATAATATCGCGACAGAAGCTGGTATCTTCCGGCAGCTGTGGATTTAATGCCAAGCTTCGGCAGGCTTATCAGTTTGCGAGGGTGATCTGCATAACTGGTAAAGAGTGAGCCACCAACGACAACGTTATAGCCGTTATCGCTACCCTTGATACGGCTGGTCCCTTCAGACCAGGCAAGCATGTCGAGAAACGCTTGCAGATTACTGCTTATCTTCATCGACTACTCCAGACGCCTTGTTCAGGAATCTACCTTCAAGGGCTTTGATTAGGGAAGAACCTGACCACCCAGCCATGCCGCACACGCCACCGGTGACCTCTTGAGGCCAGCCGTAGTGGATTGCGATCATGATCATGAGAAGTCCCGCGAATATCGACACGATGAGCTGTAGGCACATTGTCCTCCAACTAAACGCTTCACCGTTGAGGACTTTGAAGGAGTAACTGGCTATTGCGCCGACTAGAGTCATGCCGAAAGCGATTAGGATCGACCAGAGGTTCGGATCGCTTTTATATGGCATCTTGTGCATTTCCACCCCCAGATTTCGGGGATCTGTTCAAATTAGGAATTGACGTGGTTGTTGCATGAACAAATCCAGGATACGGTTATCTGTAACGTGGTTTGTTCGCGATTAACGGCGTGAGCAAATCTGGCAGGAGGCTGCGTCAACAGTTTCCTGCCACCCATCTTCACGAAGCCAGCCAAGCGCTGGGTTTTCTTTTGGTCATTATCAAGCGCCCAGATATAGACGCTTTGTAATGACTGCTACGCTGGATACGTATTCCAGTCATCAGCAAATAAATCACCTTGCGATGGCACCCATGAGGTAATTTCGTTCAGCGAATTACGCAGCACCAGGAACGGTTTTAATTTTCCACCAGGCAATTCATAGTTGTCATCGAGAGTGATTTCATACTTCGGTTCATTGGGTGTGGCAGAGTGAGGAGGCTTAACGACGAATACACTCTGGCCTTTACCATTCCATCCTTCACGGTAAATCTTTGCTCCAGACTTCACCGCCTCTAACGCATCGCTAAAGTTCATATTCGTACCATCGTTGATTTATAGGGTGAAAGCGCATAGCACCGTAGCCACAGCGGATAAGGTGAGGGTATTGTCTGTCTGGTATTTGGTGGGATGCGCTTTCAGAAAGGTCGTGCTGAATGCGTCTTATGACGCAATCGTACGCAGCATGTACGCGCGGTACATCCGCAATAAAACATGCCGGTTACGTTTATCCGGCGTCTTTCGACCGATTGCCTGATGTAGCAGGTTAGGTTGTGGTGGCCGGCGCTGATCTCCGGCTTTTCTGCCTACGCCCGTCAGTGGCAGAACATGGCAACGGGAGTGCAATCACTGCGCATCAGCCTGCGCATTCACCACAACGGGAAGCCAACTCTCCCGAATACTTAATGTCGAGCCTAAGCAGGGCATGAAAGAAGGCTTTCCGTTGTGCTTAAAACGCAAAAAGCCCCAAGGCGTGAACCTCAGGGCTTATTTGTTTGGCTGCTCTGTTCGCTTTTGCTCCGAGCATACACAAAATGTACTACTTCCATTTCGCTTCCGCAAGTTATTTAGGACAATTTACCTAATTATTATGCAGCCTTTGGAAATTCCTTCTCAATTTCGCGCTTCATTGCATAAAAGATTTCTGAATCGAGCACATTCTCGCACCAGACAACCCGACGTCTGCATGACTGGATATCCATTCCGGTGACTGCATTCATCAGCCTGGCGATATCTTGCGTGCAATTTCGATTGCAATATCGCTTAATAGCTACATCGCGGACGGGGCTTTCACGGTGAAATATCTTGACCATCACACGTTCAACGAAAGCAGCATCATCGGATTCTTTGGCGAGAGCGATGATGTTGCTTAACGATGATTGAGGGATGACCAGTTCGCGAGCTTTCTGATAGAGCGCATCTCCACGCAGTCCATCCTCTTCGTACAGGCGCATGACAACAGACTCAATCTGTTTGGCCTTGTCATCACTCCACTGGCTACGAATCATCAGGCGACCGATAACGTTGATTGCACCACCCGGGGAATCATCCCCTGCGTTAACCTTGCCCCATACCTGCAGCATGTAGTGAACCCATGCTTTCTGGCGTGAGTTGATGGTTTTCTTTGGGTGTTTCCATACGCGGCGGAAATGAGCATCGTCGATGAAGTTAATCATGCCAAATATCGGTGTGTGTCTCATGATTTTATCCCCAGCACATCTTTCAACTGACCGAGCACCATCCTTGTTGCAAATGATTCGCCATGTAGCTTGCTCTGCATTTCAATTTCCATCAGCGCCGACTTAAGAAGGCCGCGAGATACTCTCACTGGAGTTCTGTTTTCTTCATTCAGCTTTTTAAGGCGTTCAAGTGAGTTTTTAACGTCCATCTACGCCGCCTCCGGATCATGGTCTGGCTTATTCGTTCCGAGCCGATTACGCACCTCGCGCAGCTGCTCGCGCACATACTCAAGACTGCGCTCAAGTTCCTGCTCTTTGCCTATCAGCACCTGCTCATTATGCATATCGCGCTGACGCTGCCACTTAACATGCTGGATGTTAGTTACGCTGCACATGTTTTACCTCGACCGCCTTGATGAACCATGAGAACGCCGTTAACGATGGCGTGGAATTGAGCTTTGGTGTCTCGTGAATACCTGAGGATGGTGTTTCGGCTGCAGGCTAGTTGCCTGGCTGCTTCTGACTGATTCCCACGTACTTCTATGAGAATGTCAGGTATGGTTTTGATAGTTGGTGTCATTGAAGTGGCTCCAATCTAGACATAAGAAGTACGCAAACGATGAAACCCACCGCCAGCGCTATACATTCTCCAGTGCTCATGCTGCCTCACTTCTGCTGTTACGCAGGTGTTTAAGCTTCTGCTGATACTCCGCCTTAATCGCTTTGCACTCTTCGGTAGTCCAGCGATGTCGCTTATGGTCTGATTCGATTTCGTCTACAGCCGCATGCCCGATGCGCTCGATGAGCATCACTCGATAAGGAACCAGGTTCCCGCTCTTGTGCTGGTTGCATACGACGCATTGCTTATGGATATTGCGTTCATCAAATCGGAGTTGAGGTGCCGCAGCAGTCGTGCGGTAGTGACCCGCATCCCACTGAGCAGACGTGAACGTTCCGCACGAGATACATGGTACGTCGCGGTCTCTTTCTCTGATGAAGGCGTTTACTGCTTGTTGGGCTTGTTTAATCCAGTAACTGCGGGGCTTTAAGGCGAGCTTTCGAATCTTTAACTTGTCTTTCTGCTGCTGATATTCTCGTCGTCGTTTCTTGTCTGCTGCTTTCTCTGCTTTTTCTCTCTCCTTGCTTCGTCGCTCTATTGCTAGTTCGGTTCCGTGTTCCGGGCTACACCACCACTGATTTGAGAATGCCGGGTGGAACCATTCATTGCAGACTTTGCATTTTCGCCGGGGAGCTTTAGTCATTGGTCAATTCCTTCTGTCGCTCATCTTCGTGAGAGAAGTCTTCTCCGTCGATTGGCATGAGTTCATCACTGTAAAAATAAGAGAAGCCACCTGAAGGCTTGTTTGTATAAATCGATACATCGCCTTTAACTAACCAGCCGGGCGTCTCATCGCGCCACCCATGCTTACCTGCGCCAGGAAAATTAAAAAAATATCCGTTTGTTACTTTTTCGATTAACTCAACGCATCTGCCAATTTCTGGTTTGTTTTCTGAAAAAATGACTATCGCGATGCCACCTGCGCGTAACTCACCCATCATCTTCCTCCGTCATAAATCCGTTAGGGTCGCGATACGCTATTGCCAGTGAGGCGCATTCTTCACAGCAATGAACCTCGCCATCTGATAACTCTTTCGTGCAGCCAGCGCACAACGTTCGACGTATGCTCTGCTGCTCGTAGGATTGGGCTTCTGATTGGCTAAGCATTGTTGGCGTCCTGCATCATGAGGAAGACAATCATGGCCGCTCTAAGAACGTTTTCATGTTCGTACTCCCAAATAGGGTTAGCAGAAGCCCCGTGCAATCCGTTCTCGTTCCAATCCCAGAGAATGTTGATGCCGTTGTCAGCGATGATTAGCCATGCATCATCGGGGTTTTTACAGGGGTTAAATTCACCATCCTTTTCGTTGTGCAATACGACACCATCAACCGCGCATACGCTACCCCATAGATGCGCGCTAACTAAGCTGTTAATTTCAAAATCTGATAACTGTGAATAGTCCATATCAATGCAACCTCGCATTTTGTTCTGCTGGTTCAATGGAAATAACCAGGTCTTTGTCGCCCAACTTCCAGATAATTCCCTGCTCTTCTTCGTCCTCTGTCATTGCCTCCACATAAGCCATCAGGTAATTCATCATGATGTTTATGCCGTCGACTCCTTCGCTTTCTGCATCTTCCATGAGGTCAGAGAAACGCTCGATGTAGTCTTCTTCTGCGCTCATAGCTAACTCCAGATTCGTTGCTGATACAGACTTCCGCCCTTTGGTTCGCTGGCGTACTCTGGAAGCAATGCGGAAACCACCCATAACCGAGGGTCTGCGCTTAGCGTTCGTTGAGTTTTTACGTTGCGGGACTGGTAGGCGGTGATTAACTGGGTTGCTTCTTCGTTGGTGAGGTCGTGATGGTGAAACCATGTCATCTTCATATCATGCCGCATCTCCGAATCTGGCTTTCCATTCCAGCGCTAATCTGGCTTCGTCAGACCACTTCACATTCTTCTCTGCACCGAATGCCTGGATAAGCTCCAGAAGCTCTCCGAACTCACTGACGCGCATCTTGCTGGTTGACTGGCCTATCACCACGAATCCGTTTCCAGCGAGATTAGGCACGACATCCTGCTGCTTTAACGCTGCGGTAAAGATACACTTCCAGCTTTCTGCGTCGAGCCAGCGCCCATGCCATTCGACCTGACGCGAAACATCACCAAGGCAAGCCCAGAGTTTGCGATTCTGGTCAATGCTGCGGTTGCGTTCCTGGATGGTTACGATGATAGGCTTGGTTGGGTCGGGGAATATTTGCTATATGGCTTGAATGGCGTTCTGCTGATGAATGGGGCTTCTTAGTTCAAACGTTAGTTTCCTCACCTTTCACGCTCCTGTAATCTTCAAGTGCGGCAGCAATGGTTCCGATCGGGTCGTGGTCTTGCCCGATAATCTCGTTTACGTTTTCATCTTCTTCCACATCGAAAAAGAATCGCAGGGCTAACATAATTTCTTCGTATGCGCTCATACTCACTCCTTCACTTTGATTCCAGCGGCGCGGATTGCGCTCTGCACATCGCTTACATACAGGTAGGGGGTTCGACCACTATGCATGGTAAAGCTTTCAGGAAGCTCAATCTCGATAGCTGCGCGGGATGCCTGCCATGCCTCCCATTTGTTTTCGGTTGCAAGATGGCTGTACCCACCACTCTCACGCCTATCTAGCATTATTCCTCTGTGTAAATCTGAATTTGTCGCACTTTCAACCCATGATTCGAAAGCCTTTCTTGATTCGTCCATATTCCTCTCCATCAGCGCGCTGGGGTGTTAGTTGTTATCCTGGCGATAAATCATAATCACCAAGCCTGACTTTGTTGCTAGCTTAACCGTGTCGCCTGCGGTTACCTTGTCTAACTCATAGGCCTCGTATAACGCATTGACCGCTTTTTGCTTTTGGGAATCCTTACGTCGTTTATCCCATTGCTTTAGGGCGTTACTTACAACCCATTGGCCAGTTTTGTACATGATGTAGAGATATCCGATGAAGCAAAGGCCAATATTTAGCGCCGAAGATAGGTCTTTCACGCTCGCACCTCTCTTAATGCCTTGTTGATAAATGCAGTCATTTCATTGGCGCAGCCAAAGGTAAACGGTGCGTTCTTGCGATACAGCCAGACCTTTTCTCTGCCTAACCACTCACGATAAACCTCACCTTGCTTGCTCAGTGATGCCCGAATCTGCGCGGTCATTTGCAGGTCTACTCCGGTTGCTGCTGAGATAGCTCCTGAAGTTCCATCGTTACCGCTCTCCATCCAGTCCAGAATCGCCTGGCGACGGTTAGCATGAAGTTCAGTCAGCCGATAACGCTTGATTCCGTTATGGACGCTGTGTATTTCAAGCTGGCCTGATTCTGTGAGTTCGCGGAGTAGTTGGGTGATGCGGGATTTTGGTGCACCGGTAAGGTGGTGAAACTCTCGTGCTGATGTTGGTTTGTTTCTTTCAAGGTGGTTGAGTATTTTGTCTCGTGTGTTCATGGATTATCTCCAGTCGTTTGATTTGGACTCCGTCTGGTTGGCTGAGAACTGTTTTGCGGCTTCCTGCTGGTCAATATTCACAAAGTGCCCGTTCTTCCATCCCATGTAGAACGTCTGTGGTTGACCAGATCGATATTTGCCGATGATGATTTCCGCGATTCCCTTCATGTTGCTGTTCTCGTCGTAAACTTCATCGCGATAAGGGAAGATAATTACGTCGGCGTCCTGCTCGATAGCGCCAGATTTAGCCAAATCTCCCAGACCAGGGCGTTTTTCCTGCCGACCTTCTGGACCACGGTTAAGCTGGGCCAGCAGAATCACCGGAACCTTATTGCGAAGGCAGAACTGCTTGAGCTTTCTGGTGATGTCAGCGATGGCTTGATGCTCAGGAATGTTTGATGGCTTCTCTATCAGGCCGAGGTAATCTATAGCCAGGAAGCTTAGGCCGCCGTCCATGTTCATGCGCTCGGCGTGAGCTATGCACTCATCGACCGTGAAGGAGCCATCTATGACGTGATTATCTTCATCCAGAAGAGTTCCCGTTGCCGCAGTAAGGCGTGTGTATTGCTCCTGTATCATATTGAGAGGGTTTCGCAGCGTGCCTACTGATAGTCCTGCTCGGTCAGCAACGTGACGCTCAACGACCTGCATATCCGACATTTCCATTGATATAAACAGCCCCTTCCCTTTCTGCCTCCCAACCGAGTTGGCGATATTAATGGCAAGTTCCGTTTTACCCATGCCCGGGCGACCAGCGATTACAATAAGGTCAGTTCGGTCCAGCCCGCCATATGCATCGTCCATAGGCTGAATGCCCGTCTTGAGATACAAACCAGACTCCTCGCCTTGCATCCTGTTTTCCAGAACAACCATGTAATCATCCAGCAAATCACCGATGCGGCGCGGTAGTTTGTCGTTGGTTTCGAACTGGAGTTTTGACAGGATCCCGCTTACTTCAGCGATGCGGTCATTCAGGTCATGCGTTCCCGCACCTGCCAGAAGCTCTGCTGCTCGCTTAAGCTCAGCCTCGCCACGGCGTAACATCCAGCACTGCCTGACACGCTTGGCCCAGCCTCGGATGTTTGCTGCTGATGAGCACTTACATGCAACCTCAACCACAAAGTCCTTCGTCGCAGATGGAACAGCGTCCTTCACAGTGAACATATCTACCGGCTCAGCCTTGTTCAGCAATGTCACAATCGCCTGGTACATGCTTTTCAGGTGGAAGTTCTCGAATGCTTCAGCAGGAAGTTTCCCGGCGATTTCGCGGCAGTCGATGTGATCGCCCTTAACCATCATCGAGCCAACCAGTTGGTGCTCAAAGTCGTAACTTTCCATCAGCTTCCAGCTCCTAAAATCTCGTCAATCTTCTTCTGCGTGAGGGCTGTATCAATCCCGTAAACCTTCCCTTCAGGGTTGCCACCAAGCGCCCACTGCGTAGGCTGATAGCCGTGCTCGATGTATCCGTTCAGGATGCTGTCGATATCACGTGGCTCCTTGCCAAGCTCTTTGCACTGCTTCAGGTAGGATGACCACAGGCGCTTTATTCCATTTTCTGTCGACGTGGTGATGCTTCTGATGGTCGGCATACCAAGACGTTTGGCTTTGCAGTTCCAGGTCTCTTTGAAACGCTCCCGGTCGAATGCCGGGACTGTAGAGCGAGGATTGGTTTGTCTGGCTCTGGGGTTAGTTTCTTTCTGACGGGGTGTTAATTTTTCATCACATGACAATCCCACTTCGTGGGTTTGGGTATTTTCTTTCTTTTCTTTTGTAATAGTTTCTTTTGTGTGACTCTGTTTTGGTGACAGCCTTGTCACCGTTTTGGTGACACCTTTTGTCACCAATGCAGTGACATTATCACCAGAGTAGTGACACCCTTCGATATTCCATTCAGTGATATTCTTATTCGGCCCGATTTGACTGCCTTCGCGAAGGATGACCTTCATTGAAATCAGCTCATTTTTGGCCTTGTTAACTTTCTGTCTTGGCAGCCTGGTAAGTTGAGCTAACTGGCTGTCAGATATGCGATCCATCTTCTTGCCAAAGCCATATGTTTTACGGCAAATGGCATGAGCAACTTTGCTCTGATTCTTCGTTAAATCTGCGCCGATTAGCTCGTCATACAGGGCATTTGCAAGACGGGTATATCCATCTTCAAGTTCTGCCACACGACGCTCCACAGGCCGCTGTGTTGGCCTTAATTGTGTTACGGTTGCGAGATTACTCATGACCTTTCTCCTTCTGCATCAGCTTCACTTTCTCCAACTCAGCCCGAAATCGACCAGGCTGCTTGAAGCTGGACAGGAAGCGATCACGTAGTATGTTTTTGTGCATTTTGTCCTGGTAAGGACTGAGTGGTTTTGTCATTAAGCCTCCTCTACTTCGTAATCAGCGAAGTAACCGGTAGACATTTTTAAAAACCTTGATTCGGTTACTGTGTAAGCCTTCCTGCCTTTCCTCTCCTTGCCTTCAGGCTCTATAAGGTGGCATGAATAAATGATTCTGCGCTGCCAGTTGCCTGGCATTTCCACTACTGCCAGAACCTCAAGAATTCTTTTTCCTTCAGCATCAGCGGTGTAAAAACACTGATCGCCATAACCACAGTCGGCTGGCTCATAATTTTTGTGGCAACCGCCAATCCAACGCTCATCGGTATGCACGTTGCCGTCGTAAGACTGATAATCCGTGCATACGAAGATAAATGGATATACGGTTTCGAACTTGTCACCGGCCATTATGCTGGTGTTTACTTGCTTGGTTTGTCCTGCCATAATTACTCCTGTTACTTGGCGTAACACAGTGTCTCTAGAATTCGATGCTGATTTGCTCAGAGCGTCCGGCCACCACCGGGCGTTTTTTGCTTTCTGGCATCACAGCTGCAATAGCTTGTCTTGCCACTTCACGAATCAGGCTTGTCTCCCAGACTTTCTCCAGAAGAACGAACGTTACTGCCATATCGTGGATGTTTAATCGACTCACCTTTGAATCAGCCCATCCCGCCATCTTTGCGAAATTTGTCTGACCCATTGAAACGAGTCGTGCACGAAGCTCTGTTTCCACTTCGCGTATCTTTTTGCTGTGATTTGCTAGTTCCATTGATTAATATTTTCCTTAGTTAATAAGTAAATACGCATCGGTTGATGCGTTGGTTGTAGGGACGAAACATCCCTGGCCTGTGGTGTTAAAGAGCGGCACTGCTACTACTTAAGCTGCCTGGCGATAGGCGTTTTCTTGGTACTTCAGGGCTCCAGCTGTAACGACTTCTAGTCGATAGGCGTCTTTCTCTGGGATCACTTCCTTCCACTGAGAAACCGCTGCATCACTAATGCCTAAAGCCTTAGCAACAGCTCGCTGGGTTCCGAAGTGGTCAATAACTTCCTTCTTGAACATAGACTCGCTCCGAAATAAATAAAGAACACTTAAATTATCCACTAAAGGAATCTTAAGTCAAGTTTATTTAAGATGTCTTAACTATGAATACAACTTTGATGGGTGAGCGCATACGCGCCAGAAGAAAAGAGCTCAAGATCCGGCAGGCCGCACTCGGTAAAATGGTCGGCGTCTCGAATGTTGCTATATCGCAATGGGAGCGCTCTGAGACAGAACCTAATGGTGAGAACTTGCTTGCTCTCGCCAAGGCTCTTCAGTGCTCTCCTGACTATCTTATGAAGGGAGATTCAAGCCAGTCCAATATCGCCTATCATAGTAGGCATGAGCCGAGAGGATCATATCCTCTCATCAGTTGGGTAAGCGCAGGGCAATGGATGGAAGCTGTAGAGCCTTATCACAGAAGAGCTATAGATAACTGGTACGACACAACCGTTGAGTGTTCAGAGGATTCTTTCTGGCTGGACGTTCAAGGGGATTCAATGACCTCGCCAGCCGGATTAAGTATTCCTGAAGGAATGGTGATTCTCGTCGATCCAGAAGCTGAGCCACGAAATGGAAAGCTGGTTGTCGCAAAACTTGAAGGCGAGAACGAAGCCACCTTCAAAAAGCTCGTAATTGACGCGGGTAGAAAGTTCCTCAAGCCTCTCAACCCCCAGTACCCAATGATGGAAGTTGACGGCAACTGTAAGATAATCGGCGTAGTAGTAGACGCCAAGATAGCAAACCTTCCTTAAGCCCCTCCTCTGGGGCTTTTTTATTTCCCTTTAAAAATCAGTCACAAACTTAAATTTCGAGAATTTATTTAAGTTTTCTTCAAAATCAACTTGACCATTAAATTAAGAACACTTAAATTTAAGCCATCAGCAGGACGCTGGTAGCCAAACGGAACTGATTGGCTGGCTCTTTAACAAGATGACATGGGGATGATTCGTCCCCGCCAAAGACCTAAATAGGTCTTCAGCCAATGATGCAGTGGACATTGACTGAATACTTAGGGGGTTAAATGAGTGATAGATCAAAAAGAGTTCCCTTGCCTGAGCAGTCTGAGCTTGAAGAACACTTTAGATATGACCATTCGACCGGGCTTTTATGGAGAAAGATTGGAGGTTTCAACAGAGACCTATCCAAACCTTGTGGAGTAGTTACTGGATCCGGTTACTTAGCAGTAAGACATAAAACCATTGCTTATACGGTGCACAGACTGATTTGGAAAATTGTCCATGGTACCGAACCTCAACACATAGACCACATTAATGGAAACCGAACAGATAACAGAATCTGCAACTTGAGAGCCGTTAGTCGGCATCAAAATAATAGGAACATCTGTATAACCAAGGCAAATAAAAGCGGTTATATCGGGGTTCGTTTTGATGAGAGAAGCAAGAAATGGACATCTCAAATAAAGATTAATCGAAAGGCAATTCATGTAGGCACGTTCGACTCAAAAAAGGAAGCTGTTGTCGCTTACAACGAAACTGCATTAGCCCTTCACGGCGATTCTGCTCTGAGAAAAGTTGAATTCAATAGAGAGAAATTAATTAAGGAATTCGGAGGTATCCAATGAAAGCCAGAGAGATTCGTAAACTCGAACGTGCTCGTCAGCACAAAGAGATGAAAGCCTACTGTAAAAAGATTGACCGTGCATTTTCACGGCTGTCGGAAGGCTGTAGTGAACGCGTAACCAAAGCCATTTCGCTTGCCGGAACGCGTCAGAAGGAAGTTGAAGGTGGTGCTGTGTGTCTGCCAGAAGTGGCGATTTTCGCAGCTGGTCATCGTAAGTCTAATAACGTAACCGCGAGGTGAGCATGGCTCAGTACGCAATATTCGAACTTTCAATGCCTAACCGTGGCTCATGGAATGGAGGCTGGTCGGGTGAGCGAGATAAATATGTCAGACACCGTCAACTGCCACTAAAAGGCTCGCCGAACGTTAAAAATGGCTCCAGTCATTATTACAACTTCGGGGATGGATGGGGAGCAAACATTAGCGTGACGATTGTTGATGAAGTTAAGGCTAAAAACCAGGCCATCAAGGGTAGCAAGGGATTCTGTGGTTACGAATGGATGATAGACAGCATCGTTAATCACGGAAAGATAATTTCTGACTGAGTCCGCATAGTCGGCCTTCTTTTGGCAGCAAGCCACAGAGGTGAATATGAAAGAGTTCAAAGGTTCCCCAGGCCCATGGTCCGTGTTTGACTATGAGATTTTTGACGGTGACGGAGATCATATAATCGACATGACGTATAGCAGTCGAACTGATGTTTCTGAAGATAAAGCTAACGCAAAACTGATATCAGCAGCTCCTAGTTTGCTGAAGGAACTGCAAAAACTTCGGGAATACGTCATTAACGTCTGCGGCGTAGATGACGAAGATTGTGATAGTGAGCATCCATTGATGTCGTCACAGGCAGCCATCAGCAAGGCTCTGGGGGAGGAGTGATGAAATTAATCGCATTGCTTAATGTAGATGATCCTGAGGGCGTAGAAATCGCAAAGGATAGCTTTGACGACAATCTAACTTTTGACAGTTATCACGAGGCCGATGAATGGTGCGCAAGGAATACCAGAGGCGTATGGGTGAAAACGGTCAACCTTGATGACGATGATGACGATTAAAGCGAATAGCAGCTGATAGCTAATTCTCTGAGTTAGCTATTGGGTGTAATACCGCACCGTACTATCGGAGACGATTCGATAGTGCCTGATAGATGGAAAAATCCCTTGTTGTCTGATTTGCCCCGCCAGTCGGGGCTTCTTTTTGCCTGGAGGAAAGTATGGGTGACTGTGGAAAAGATTACTCTGCACATAAGCAGCTGGCGATGGAGCGCAAGCAAGCGAATCTGGAAAAGAACAAAGCGCACATGATTACATGCGGTCTCGCCTACTCGGTAGACTCTTCTGGCTCGATGCACTTCGAAACAGATAAAGGAAAAGTAATTTTCTACCCGACGACAAATAAGTTTCAGCACAGAAACAGAGTCATGTATGGCGGCGCTGCTAAGTGCGAGAAGTATATACGTAACCTGTTCACGTAGCCGCCTAACCAGCGGCTTTTTTGATATCCGCATCTGAGTGAGCATTTATTCAAGTGCTCAGCCTCATGCAATCACACACAACATAAGGAATCCCACGATGACATTTGCTATCGCGGGCGGTGCCGTCGTGGCCCGCTCATTCGACCCAATCTTATCCGTCCAGCATTCACGCCAGAACATCATCACCGGAGCAGACTTCAAGCAGCCTCGCGTTAAGAGCTTCCTGGAGCGTCTTGTTGAGTTTCTGAATCAAAAGGTGCAGCCATGAAAGAGTTAAGTCCAGGAAGTGTTTATATCGACATATCCCGCAATCAGTCTGGCGGACTAACGCTGTGTATTTGCAATGATGATTTCGGGTATCGGATGTCAGGAGACAAGGTTTCAGGATGTTCAAACCTGAAGCGATTTGAGGTTGATGGAGAAGAGCTTATTAAACAGATTCGCCAGCACATGAAAAGAGAGTCATCAGAGTGAGCATTGCAGATATCTGGTCAGAAGATGCCTTTGTCCGCCTTATGCAGGACATGTTGAAACAGCCAAAAGAGGATGCAGAAGATGCGCCTGACGATGACAGACAAAACAGAGATTAAGCAAATCATCGCGAGCTTTAGCGATGAGGACAATTCAGCGATTGATAAGCAGGTTGAGATGCTGTGCGCGAACATGCGCCCGGTGCTCAACATGCTGGAAGCACACAAGCCTGACGATTACACGAAGCATGCAGTCGAGTGGCTTGGCGAGGACGACTGCAACTATCAGGATATGGCTGGAACAGTCATGTGGGATTTATTCAGGCCGCGTGTAGAAGTTGAGTACGCACTCTATATCTTTATGCGCCGTCATCTTTTCGAGGATGCAGCATGAATCCCGGCGTTTATTACGGCATGTCTAACGAGGACTATCACGCTGACGAGGCAATAGGCTCTACGACAGTCAAAGCCATAAGCATCAGTCCCGCTAACCACTTCTTCAATAAATTCACCGGAAGTAAATCAGCGCATATTGGAAGTGCCATTCATGCGGCGTTGCTTGAGCCGGACATCTATCAGCACAGATATATTCGCAGGCAAGATATTCAAGCCAGAAACACGAAAGAGTACAAGGATTTGTCTGGCAAGGTATCTCCTGAATTTATCCTTGTTGGAAATGAAGTCGAAACAGTAAACCGAATGTTCGAATCATCACGCCTGAATGGCGACTTCATGGACTACATGAACACCAAGGGCAACTCTGAGGTATCTATGTTCGCAGAGTGTCCAGAAACAGGCTTGGTGCTTAAATGCCGCTTCGACAGACTGTCTGACACTCTCGCCTACCCTCTCGACGTTAAGAGTTGCAGAGACGCTTCTGAGCGCGGATTTAGCAATGCTTTCGGTCAGTACAAATACCATATTCAGGCAGCCTTCTATCTCTACGTTCTAAAGCTGGCGACCGGAATCGAATATAACCAGTTTGCCTTCTTCGCTATCGAGAACTCGCCACCATTTCGCAACTGCATGTACTACATCGGCGAGGAATCTCTGGAGCTTGGTTATCGCGAAATGTTTGCTGCATTAGACAAGCTCGTAGCCTGCAAAGAAAACGACGAGCTGAAGTACGAAGGAATTGTACTTCCATCCAACGAAATTAACGTTCCGGCATATTTGCTGGATAACGAATACGATGACGAGGTAATTCTCTAATGGACCTTTCACGCACAATTATTCCGAAGTCAGACCAGCTCAACTTTGAAGATGTTCAGACTCAAAGTATCACAGCAGTCATCAAAGCCGTTCGCGCTGGCAACTCCGAGCAGCCAGTATTCATCGACCTGGAAGGTTTCGATGGAAGACCATACAAGCCGTCTAAATCAATGCGTCGCGTGTTAATTGGCGGCTGGGGTGCAGATGGCCATTCGTGGGTTGGACGCTCTCTTACACTAGTTGGTGACGCCTCTGTGAGGTTCGGTGGTGTAGCGGTAGGCGGCATCAAGATTTATGCAATGAGCGACGTTGAGGCTGATTTCTCAATGATGCTGTCAGTGTCGCGCGGCAAGCGTCAGGAGCATCGGGTTCGTAGGCTTGAAGTTAAGCAACAGGCCACACCTGAAATAGCGCTGAAGTGGTTCTCTGATAACGTATTAAGCATGGATGCTGCAAAGCTTGAAGTTGCATACAAACGCACGAAAGGCGTTATCGGAAGTAACGATGAGCTTCTCGCTCAGCTCGATGAAATTTACAACCTACGCAAGGCAGATTTGGAGAAAGAATAATGACATACCTCCTGTGGGAATCATGGGAGGAGGACTTCTTGCGCGAAGTTGCTTCCACCATGGAACCAAAGCTAATAGCGGAAAAGCTTGAGCGCTCTGAAATGTCGATATGGAGCAAGGCTGGAAGATTAGGCATCAAGTTAATCTCCAGCGACAACAAGCCATGGAGCAAAAAGGAATTAGCTCTCTTTTCATCGCACTCTCCAAACGAAATCGCAGAAGCCACCTCCCGTTCTATCTATTCAGTGAGAGCAAAACTATTGAGGCTGCCATCATGAAATTAAATATCGTCGTCGGTAAATATGTCATCACCGGCACTAAGTTTGACCTTGTCCTCAGCGAAAAGAAAAAAGTCACAGACGAAAATAGCAATAACTTTGGAAAGGAAATCACATCCAGACTCGGATATTTCAGCACCTTCGACAAACTGGTTAAAGAGCTTTGCCACAAAGAGATTCTTGAGTCAGAAGCGCAATCACTTAAAGAGCTCAAAGCTCATATCGACAATCTTTCCTCTGAACTAGCTGACGGCGTTAACGACTTTCTGGAGCGTGCACAATGATAGGCATGACATACGACCCGTTTATCCAGCCACAAGAGCTCATCGAAGGACACCGCTTTAAACCCATCAACGATATCCCGCGCGAAGAAATGCTGAAGCGTGACTCATTCGGAAATGCAGAACGCCTCAACAACAATCGACACCTGACAGCGTGGTTAAAGAGGGTGAAGAAATGAGCATTAAGGATTTGGTTTCAAACATTAAGCACAACGGTCTTCTGGCTTCAATGGCTCAGCTTGAGAAGCTGTACAAGATTGCTATTGAGAACGAAGAAAAGCTCGCAGAAACTGAAGCCAGATGCGCGGCGCTGGCTGCGGAGATGGCTTGGCTGAAGAAATTCTGCAAAGACGCTGCGTTCGATGCTGATTACGAAGCTGAATTAGGAATGGAGCGCGGCGGATTCACTGATGCGCTTAACGACATAAAAACCCCGGCGACGGACGCTTTACTGGCTGAAGTGCGGGCGCAGGGGGTGGAGATGTTCTCTGAGAGATTTGGTGGAGGAACTCTGTTATCCGACATGGTTAAAGAAACCGCAAAGGAATTCGCAGCCCAGCTTCGCAAAGGAGTGCAGGCATGAGCAAAGCAAAAGCATTACGGCCAAAATTCAATGTCGGTGAAACTGTCAATTACACAGACCGTCAGGGCAGAAAGCAAAGCGGGAAAGTGCGGCATATTGAAGGCAAATGGACCGCGTTTGGCAGTGCTTACCTTATCTACACCGTTCAGCATCCGAGCTACCGAAATGGGCAGATGCACTGTGGGGAAGACGTTATAGAAGGAGCCGCCCAATGAGCAACATCGACAAACGCGCATTACGTGAAGCGGCGGTTCGCGCAGGTGGCGTGAAGTGGCAATACATGCGCGCGACGCAACATTCGAAAGCATACATAACGGACGATAAAGGTTCGACAGTCGTCAACTGCACTGATGGTGATGTTCCAGCCAAATGCGCCGGATTTCTCGAGTCCTCCAACCCTGCCGCCGTGCTGGCGCTGCTGGATGAACTGGAAGAGTCCGAGAGGCTGCGTCTAATGTTCCAGGAAGTCAATTGCGAACTGTGCCAGAAGCTGGAAGCCGCAGAGAACCAGGCAAAACAGCAGGGAAATATCGCGGTAGCGCTGCTTGATGAGGTGACAAAATTACGTCGAAACGCCGATGACAAAGCGCCAGAGTTGCGCTCTCAACTTGAAGAGGCAGAGAAGCGGATTGCTGAGCTGTCATCGGCTGTTATCGCTCCGGGGATAATGCGCTGCGCTGGATGCGGATTCGTCCTGACGAAAAACAGCATAAATATGGCGGCTGGTACCATCGCAGCGGGTAACAGCAAAACAGAGCCTTGCCCGAATGGCTGCGGACCGCTTTGGCCCGTAACGTGGAAAGAGCAGGCCATCGAGATGCGTGACAGCTCAGAACAATGGTTTGAAGAATTGCTGGAAGCAAGGCAGCGAATTGCTGAGCTGGAGGCGAGAACAGTGACGCTTCCGGCACAAAAATATTGTCCGGGTGAATACGCAGGTAGCGTGTTATGGGGCGAAACAGAAGTCTGGAACCAGGCAATTTCTGAGTGCGCAAAAGCAATCCGCGCCGCTGGCATCGGTAAGGGGGAGTGAAATGCGTGAAATCGGAGCTCAAATCACGGCGGCGAGGGCTGCGGCTGTAATACACGAAACGTTCGGACATCTCGACGCGAAACCGGGTGAGAGTCATAAGGGGTATTTCATTTTCATCAATGGGCAGCATGGTGACATGGATGTGGTGTATAGCGACTTCCCGACATTTGGCGAAGGGCCTGGTTATTTCACCGATCGTGGAGACTTCATCTGGGAATTAATTCGTGATGATGGTCCTTGCGCTGCTGTCGGCATTTATCGGTTCGATGGTGAATATCGCCTGCCCAAAAGAAAAGGCAGCGCTCGTTTCGTCGGAAAAACCATCTGCATTCAGAAGTTCGGGGAGGACTAACCCATGAGTACTATTACCAAAGAATGGCTGCAGCAGAAAATTGCCGACATGGAAGCCACCCGCGATGAAATCCCGTTCGGCCTGGACGAAGACGACATCAACACTCTGGCGGCCCTGCGTATCGCGCTGGCATCGCGCGAAGCGGAGCCTTCTTATTTCATCAACAGAGTTAAACGCAGTGATGCATACGGCGAAGATGTAGAGCTTCGAACCTATTGCTATGAACTCGATGCGTTGAAGTCGAAGGATGATTTCGGCGGCGAGATTGTACCTGTATACACCGCCCCGACAGCGCCGGTATCTGTGCCTGATGAGAATGACGCTATCTTTAGGCCAGTGGCAGACCTGTATGGCATCAGCGTTCCTGGAGGGAGAGCGACTACGTATTCCACGGATTCCGCCGAGGCATCTGATTGTCGAGTAATGGGGTGGGGAGTGCAGGAATACGTCAAACTTGAGCACTATCAGGCTGCCATGCTTCATGGTGCCGATACGGAACTAAAGCGCAAGGCTGCAGTACACGACGCACTCTGCGAAAGGTACAACGTCGAATCACTGACTGATTTCGTAGACTGGCAAAGGAATCACATTGCTGAACTTGAAGCAGCGCCACCGGTTCCTGTTGGTGCGGGAGAGACTGCAGTAATGCCGGATTATCCGGGCTACGTAATGACGCAGCGTGAGTGTTATCAGGCTGGCAAGAAGGCTGGACTGGCTGAGGCTGGGAACGCACCGGCGATTCCGGATGGTTGGGTGCTGGTTCCGAAGGAGCCAACGCCAGATATGCTTAATGCCGCCTGGGTGTCACATGGCATTTACCATGCATCTGCTTACCGTACGATGCTCGCAGCAGCACCGCAGCAGGAGTAATCAAATGAATGCAGCCGAAATTGATGCATATCTGGAAGCTCGAAAACCAAAACCCAGGCACAAGTCAGTTGTATTTGGTGTCGCATCCAACGATGCGACTTTTGCGGTAACTGGCTTGGCGCATAGCTACAGACATTGTAGAGCGCATAACTTCAGGTATTGTACAGCACATCCGCATCGACTAGACCGCCGCAATGGCGGTTTTTTATTGGAGATAGATAATGACTCGTGAAGAAGCGATAGAGAAACTCAAGGAATTACAAACGTGGCGAGACACTGAGGTGTCACACGAAGAGGCAGATGCAGTTATATGCCAGCTATTGGAATCCTTAGGCTTTGCGGACGTAGTTGATGAATATGCCAAAGTCGATAAGTGGTATGCGTAGGAGTAACCATGGAATCACACAGCCTCACACTCGATGAGGCCTGTGCATTTCTCAAGATATCCAGACCTACCGCCACAAACTGGATTCGCACGGGCCGCCTTCAGGCAACACGCAAAGACCCTTCCAAACCCAAATCCCCATACCTCACTACTCGGCAAGCCTGCATTGCGGCGCTTCAGTCTCCGCTGCATACTGTCGGCGTGAGCGCGGGTGATGGCATAGCAGAGGAACTGAAATGTCACTATTCCGCAGAGGTGAAACCTGGTACGCCAGCTTCACATTGCCGGACGGCAAAAGATTTAAGCAGTCTCTTGGGACAAAGGACAAAAGGCAGGCCACGGAGCTTCATGACAAGCTAAAGGCCGAAGCATGGAGGGTAAGCAAATTAGGCGAGACCCCTGACATGACATTTGAAGAGGCTTGTGTCAGGTGGCTGGAGGAAAAGTCGCACAAGAAGTCACTGGATGACGACAAGAGCCGGATCGGATTCTGGCTACAGCATTTTGCAGGGATGCAGTTGAAGGATATTACAGAAACGAAGATTTACTCTGCCATTCAGAAGATGACCAATCGTCGGCATGAGGAAAACTGGAAACTTATGGAAGAGGCGTGTCGCAAGAAGGGAAAGCAACCGCCAGAATACAAACCAAAGCCAGCAGCGGTAGCCACAAAAGCAACCCACCTATCATTCATTAAAGCGCTTCTCAGGGCAGCAGAACGTGAATGGAAAATGCTGGATAAGGCTCCGATAGTCAAAGTTCCTCAGCCAAAGAACAAGCGCATCAGATGGCTTGAACCTCACGAGGCGAGAAGGTTGATTGATGAATGTCCGGAGCCGCTTAAGTCAGTCGTTGAGTTTGCGCTTTCTACTGGCTTAAGACGTTCGAACATCATCAATCTGGAATGGCAGCAGATAGACATGCAGCGAAAGGTGGCATGGATACACCCTGAGCAGAGCAAGTCGAATCAGGCCATTGGCGTGGCGCTGAATGATACTGCTTGCCGGGTGCTGAAAAAGCAAATCGGAAATCACCACAAGTGGGTATTTGTTTACAAGGAAAGCAGCACAAAACCAGACGGAACCAAATCACCTGTAGTGAGGAAGATGCGCTACGACGCTAACACTGCATGGAGGGCTGCATTAAAGCGAGCTGGTATTGAGGATTTTCGCTTTCATGACCTGAGACATACATGGGCAAGCTGGCTTGTTCAGGCTGGAGTTCCGATTTCTGTCTTGCAGGAAATGGGAGGATGGGAGTCAATCGAAATGGTTCGCCGATATGCTCACCTTGCACCTAATCACCTGACAGAACATGCACGGCAAATTGACTCTATTTTCGGGTCTTCTGTCCCAAATCTGTCCCACAGTGAAAACAAGGAAGGTACAAATGATGCGTAACTACTTGATATGACTGGTGCCGATAATAGGAGTCGAACCTACGACCTTCGCATTACGAATGCGCTGCTCTACCAACTGAGCTATATCGGCCCTGAGAGGTCGGTTACGAATGTAACCACGGGGCAAAAGGTTAGATCTATCCGGGTGATGCGTCAATGCCCTTTTGAATCAAACGGCTATTTTTGCATCACCCGTGATTATTTACGCACGAATCGTATCGTCACCGAAGCCGATCCACTTGTAAGTGGTCAATGCTTCAAGCCCCATCGGACCGCGCGCATGCAGTTTCTGCGTGCTGACCGCGACCTCTGCGCCAAGCCCAAACTGGCCGCCGTCGGTGAAGCGGGTGGAAGCGTTCACATAGACCGCAGAGGAATCCACTTCGTTCACGAAGCGATCGGCATTGCGCAGCGTGCGCGTCAGGATGGCGTCAGAGTGCTGCGTGCCATGTTCACGGATGTGCGCAATGGCATCGTCGAGATCGGCAACAATCTTCACGTTCAGATCCAGTGACAGGAACTCGTCGTCATACTGTTCCGCTTTCACTGGAACAACGTTAGCCGGGCCGTCCTGAAGCAGCGCAAACGCGTTAGTATCAGCGTGCAGCGTCACGCCGCTTTCCGCCATCTGTTTGCTCAGCGCTGGCAGGAAGGTGCTCGCAATTCCCTGATGCACCAGCAGCGTTTCCACGGTGTTACAGGTGCTTGGACGCTGGGTTTTGGCGTTGACGATGATCCTGAGCGCTGGTTCAATTTCGGCGCTGTCGTCAACCACGATATGACATACCCCGATACCACCCGTAATGACCGGAATGGTCGACTGCTCGCGGCACAGCTTGTGCAGGCCCGCGCCACCGCGTGGGATCAGCATGTCGATGTATTTGTCCATGCGCAGCATTTCATTGACCAGCGCGCGGTCAGGACTCTCGATCGCCTGCACCGCCCCCGCCGGTAAGCCACACTCTTCCAGCGCCTGCTGGATGACTTTCACCGTGGCGGCGTTGGTGCGCCATGTCTCTTTCCCACCGCGCAGAATCGCGGCGTTACCGGTTTTCAGGCACAGGGAAGCGACGTCGACCGTCACGTTTGGACGGGCTTCGTAAATCACACCGATAACGCCGAGCGGCACGCGGCGTCGCTCCAGACGTAAACCGCTATCGAGCAGCCCACCGTCAATCACCTGCCCTACCGGGTCAGCCAGATTACAAACCTGACGAACATCGTCGGCGATACCTTTAAGACGCGACGGGTTCAGCGCCAGGCGGTCGAGCATCGCCTCGCTCAGACCATTACGACGCGCTTCCAGTAAATCCTGCTCGTTGGCGAGCAGAATGTCCTGAGACTGTGCTTCCAGATAATCAGCGATTTTTTCCAGCACACGGTTTTTCTCGCGACTGGAAAGGAGCGCCAGTTTGTAAGAGGCGGCCTTCGCGGCTGCGCCCATTTGTTCCAGCATGTTCTGGCTCCTTAACGAATAATCATGTCATCGCGATGCACGGCAACCGGGCCATATTCATAGCCCAGGATGGCGTCGATCTGCTGAGAGTGGTGACCCGCAATGCGGCGCAGGGCATCGCTGTTATAGCGGCTTACGCCGTGGGCAATGTCGCGACCTTCCTGGTTACGGATACGGATCACTTCACCACGAGAGAAGTTGCCTGTCACGCTTTTAATTCCTTTAGGAAGCAATGAGCTTCCGCGTTCCAGAATCGCGGCGGTTGCCCCTTCATCAACGATGAGTTCACCCGCAGGCGGCGCGCCAAAAATCCAGCGCTTGCGGTTCTCCAGCGGGGATTCCTGCGCGTGGAAGCGGGTTCCCACAGAGATACCTTCCATGACGTCGCCAATGACGCCAGGGCGGCTCCCCGCCGCAATAATGGTGTCGATACCGGCGCGGCACGCCACGTCGGCGGCCTGCAGCTTGGTTCCCATGCCGCCCGTTCCCAGGCCAGAAACGCTGTCACCGGCGATGGCGCGCAGGGCATCATCGATGCCGTGAACGTCGCTAATCAGCTCGGCTTCAGGATTCGAGCGCGGATCGGCGGTGAATAGCCCCTGCTGATCGGTCAGAAGCAGTAATTTATCGGCACCGGCCAGAATCGCAGCCAGCGCAGAGAGGTTATCGTTGTCACCCACTTTGATTTCGGCGGTGGCAACGGCATCGTTTTCGTTGATCACGGGAACGATATTGTTATCAAGCAGCGCACGCAGGGTATCGCGGGCGTTCAGGAAGCGCTCTCTGTCTTCCATATCCGCACGCGTCAGCAACATCTGCCCGACGTGAATGCCGTAGATGGAGAACAGCTGTTCCCAGAGTTGAATGAGTCGGCTTTGTCCCACGGCGGCCAGCAGCTGTTTAGAGGCGATCGTCGCGGGGAGTTCGGGGTAACCCAGGTGTTCACGCCCGGCGGCAATCGCCCCGGAGGTCACAATCACAATCCGATGCCCTGCGGCATGCAGTTGAGCGCATTGACGTACAAGCTCAACAATGTGGGCGCGATTTAAGCGGCGCGATCCGCCTGTTAACACACTGGTACCGAGTTTTACCACCAGCGTCTGGCTGTCACTCATGATTCTCTGCCGTTCAACGATAAGGGAAAGTAATGTCAAACGAACGTTTTAACAGGAGTCAGCCCGGTTGCCAACTGCCTTAGCGCATCACAAAGCACTTTGTTGCGCGGGATCAGGAAGCGTAGCGGCAAATTTTGACAAATTTATTACCGAAATAATAAATCACAGTTTTTTAAAATTATTCTTAGTTTGTCATAAAAGTTTCATTCCAGAACGATAAAACCCTTCCTGTTTTTTCACGGGACTTAAGCATGAGCTTATCGTCCAGCGAATTTTTTAAGCGCGTTTATAAGACAGGATCGAAAATGAAAAAGAGCACTCTGGCATTAGTGGTTATGGGCGTGGTAGCTTCCGCATCAGTTCACGCAGCTGAAGTTTATAATAAAAACGGTAATAAACTGGACGTGTACGGCAAAGTGAAAGCTATGCACTATATCAGCGATGATGACACAAAAGATGGTGACCAGACGTACGTTCGTTTCGGTTTTAAAGGCGAAACTCAGATTAACGATCAGCTGACAGGCTATGGCCGCTGGGAAGCTGAATTTGCGGGTAATAAAGCAGAAAGCGACTCTTCGCAGAAAACGCGTCTGGCGTTTGCTGGTCTGAAACTGAAAGATTTTGGCTCTCTGGATTACGGTCGTAACCTGGGCGCCCTGTACGACGTCGAAGCGTGGACCGATATGTTCCCAGAGTTCGGCGGCGACTCTTCCGCGCAGACCGACAACTTCATGACTAAGCGTGCGTCCGGTCTTGCGACCTACCGTAACACTGATTTCTTCGGTGCGATTGACGGCCTGGACATGACGCTGCAGTACCAGGGTAAGAACGAAAATCGTGACGCCAAAAAACAGAACGGTGACGGTTTTGGTACCTCTCTGACCTATGATTTCGGCGGCAGCGATTTCGCAGTCAGCGGCGCATACACCAACTCTGACCGCACCAACGCGCAGAACCTGCTGGCGCGCGGCCAGGGGCAGAAAGCGGAAGCCTGGGCTACCGGTCTGAAATACGACGCGAACGATATTTATCTGGCAGCGATGTATTCTGAAACCCGCAATATGACGCCAATCTCGGGCGGTTTTGCAAATAAAGCCCAGAACTTTGAAGTCGTCGCTCAATATCAGTTTGATTTTGGTCTGCGCCCGTCTCTGGGTTATGTCCAGTCTAAAGGCAAAGATATCGAAGGCATTGGTGACGAAGATCTGGTGAAATACATTGATGTCGGCGCGACCTATTACTTCAACAAGAATATGTCCGCGTTTGTTGATTATAAAATCAACCAGATTGACGACGATAATAAACTGGGCGTGAGCAGCGATGATATCGTTGCGCTGGGTGTGACATACCAGTTCTGATGATGCGAAATAAAAAAAACCGGCTTAATGCCGGTTTTTTTGTCGGGAATTAATGCGGTCTGGTGCCCTCACCCCGGCCCTCTCCCACGGGGAGAGGGAGAAAACCATCAGTTTTTGTAGGCCGGGTAAGGCGTAGCCGCTACCCGGCGCTTTGGTATCAGGCAGTAAGTTTCACCGCTTCGCTGGAAAAGTCATCCGCTGGCTCGAACTTCAGATCCAGGGTTGCCAGCAGTGCGCCAGCCTTGTCGTGAAACTCTTTCAGGGTATATTCCAGGCGATCGATCACTTCCTGATCTTTGATGGTGGTGGCCTGCCAGTTGCCGTCTTTATTAAACAGGCCAAACTGGTAGCTATAGGTAAAACGCTTTTCCTCTGCTTCCATTTCCATCCACCAGCCCCAGAATTCACGTTTTTCGGGTGCAGGCTTCACGTTGACGCAAACAGCCAGGCAGTCGAAAAAAAAGCGATTCTCTTCACACTGCTCTTCTCGAATATACGGGCCGAGAGCCATAAATTTCTTAATCAGCCTACTTTTCGGGTGTCCACTCGGTAACGTCATTGCGATCTCCTTTTGTGAAGCCACTGTTTTACCAAACCAGCGAAATTTAGCAATCTATTAACACACTCTCTGGGCGATCCAGCGCGTGATCTCTTTCAAGGCTTTGTCAAAATTCTGATACACCGGGCTGAACGGCACCTCAAGCAATTTGCCATCCGCAGATGACGAAGTGATTAAGCGCGACTCTTCTTCCGGGCTGAACGGGTCGTTTTTCCAGAAACCGGACAGCATCGGCGTCGGGCAGCGGCGCCCAAGCAATCCTTGCGTTTTTAACGAGTAGCGGTTGAGCTCAACGCGCAGCGCTTCGTCTGATGCATCATGCATGCCAAGGCGACTGGCCAGCACGTCAAGATACATCTCCGGCACGCTGCCCTGGCGGGCAGGATCGCTAAGCAGGGCATGAACCACCGGCCCCAGACAGGCGACAGCTTTCAGACGTGAAGATTCAAGGTAAGCCAGACGCACCGCGACGTTCGCCCCAAAACGGAAACCAAATGCCGCCACGCGGGTATGATCAACCCATGGAACATTTTCCAGCGCTTTAAGCGCATGCTGGTGCAGCAAGCTCGAATCCTGCGTTAACTTCCACTTCGACGAGAAGCCAATGGAAGGCATATCGAGCGTCAGCATCGCGATCCCTTTTGGTGCGAAGTAGCGCTCATACAGGCTGTAATAGTCAATTTGCAGGGAATCCAGACCGCCACACATCAGCACGGTCGGGAACGGGCCGTCGCCTTCAGGCATGTGCAGGAAGCCGGTGACGGGCGCACCGCCCGGAACGGCGAACTCAAGCTCGCGCATCTGGCCCGGCAGACGCTGAGCCGCTTCTTCATAGGCGCGATTTGCCAGCGCCTGAGCCTGTTCAGCCAGCTCGTCCCCTTTTAAATGCGGGTACGCGGCAATAGCGTAGAGATTGGCCGCATGCAGCCAGTGCTTGCCGCTGCGCGTGGCATCTTCTTCCTGGCTCGCTTTTTGCTGCCAGAGCATCGCCTGTTTAGACCATTCGTAGATCCAGTTTCCGCCCCGGTAGCCCACCACCGTGTCGTAGAGCTCGCTGTCGGTACGCTCAGACTCGCTCATGACGATACGCGCCTGTACGTCGAGGATTTCACGGGGATCAATACCGCGCCAGATCCACATCAGGCGGTTAATCATGCGATACCAGTGGGGCACGTTTTTACCGTCTAACGCAGACTGGACGGCAGGCATGGTACCCGGATTAAACCGACGGACCAGCGTCGACGTTTCAGGGTGTTTGAAACGGGGTTTGAAGAGAGTCTCGGTGAGATTCGCCTGCGTCATTGCGTTGCCTCCATGGATACGTCATATAGAGTCCATTGTAACGCGTGGCGGGATAAAAAGAACAACGCCCGGCATAGCCGGGCGTGTAAAGTTACGTGCGGGAATTAACGGCCTGAAATAGGCGGTACGAAGACCACGCCCATATCCCATGGCTGTTCAATCCAGGTATCCTGCGGGATATCAATCACGTAATCATCAACCAGCGGACGGCCCGCCGGTTTGGCGAAGATCGTCACGAAGTGCGCTTTCGGGTACATTTCGCGAATAGCGACCGCGGTACCACCGGTATCCACCAGATCGTCGATAACGATGAAGCCTTCACCGTCGCCTTCAGCGCGTTTCAGCACTTTCAGCTCACGCTGGTTATCATGGTCATAGCTGGAGATGCAGACGGTATCGACATGACGAATACCCAGCTCACGTGCCAGCAGCGCCCCCGGTACCAGACCGCCACGGCTGACGGCAATAATGCCTTTCCACTGTTCGGAAGGCATCAGACGCGCAGCCAGTTTGCGTGCGTGAATCTGCAACATGTCCCAGGTGACGACGTATTTTTCGCTCATGTGAAGTGTCCCAGCCTGTTTTTATACGGCTTAAAAAAATGAGGGTGAACCAGGTTGCGCGAGATTATAGAGATCTGGCGCACTAAAAACCAGTGTTTAGCGCTCCCTGCCTGAGTTTTTACATGCTTTATGCTACCAGCCAGCAGAGAAAGTGGTATTCTCAGATGCATCTCGCAAGCCTGTCTTGTGGTAACTATTAACCTGCTAACCCTGTGACCTGCAACCCTGTTTGCAGCGCCTCGACAAGGAGACTTATCGTGTCTGAACTGTCTCAATTATCTCCACAGCCACTGTGGGATATTTTTGCGAAAATCTGCTCCATCCCACACCCGTCTTACCATGAAGAACAGCTTGCCGAACATATTATGGGTTGGGCGAAGGAAAAAGGTCTGCACGCAGAGCGCGACCAGGTTGGCAACATTCTGATCCGCAAACCTGCCACCGCAGGTATGGAAAACCGTAAACCGGTTGTGCTACAGGCGCACCTGGACATGGTTCCTCAGAAAAACAACGATACCGTTCACGACTTCACTAAAGATCCTATCCAGCCGTACATCGACGGCGACTGGGTAAAAGCACGCGGCACAACCCTGGGTGCGGATAATGGCATCGGTATGGCTTCTGCCCTGGCGGTGCTGGCCGACGACAGCGTTGAGCACGGTCCGCTGGAAGTGCTGCTGACCATGACCGAAGAAGCGGGCATGGACGGCGCGTTTGGTCTGCAGGCCAACTGGCTGCAGGCGGACATCCTGATCAACACCGACTCCGAAGAAGAAGGTGAGATCTACATGGGCTGCGCGGGCGGGATTGATTTCATCTCTACCCTGCCGCTGTCCCGCGAAGCGATTCCTGCGGGCTTCCAGACCTTCAAGCTGACGCTGAAAGGGCTGAAAGGTGGTCACTCCGGCGGAGATATTCACCTGGGTCTGGGTAACGCCAACAAACTGCTGGCACGCTTCCTGGCGGGCCACGCGACCGAGCTGAACCTGCGTCTGGTGGACTTCAATGGCGGTACCCTGCGCAACGCGATCCCACGCGAAGCCTTTGCCACCGTGGCGGTGCCAGCGGCGAAAGCGGACGAGCTGAAAAAACTCTCCAGCATCTACCTGGATATCCTGAAAAACGAACTGTCGGCGAAAGAGAAGAACCTGACCGTGGTGCTGGAATCCGTGTCTACGGATAAAACCGCCCTGACCGCGCAGTCTCGCGACAGCTTCGTTCAACTGCTGAACGCGACGCCAAACGGCGTTATTCGCAACTCTGACGTAGCGAAAGGCGTAGTGGAAACCTCCCTGAACGTAGGCGTGGTAACCATGAGCGACGACAGCGCAGAGATCATCTGTCTGATTCGTTCTCTGATCGACAGCGGTAAAGAGTACGTGGTGAGCATGCTGGAATCCCTGGGCACGCTGGCCGGTGCGAAAACCTCCGCTAAAGGCAGCTATCCTGGCTGGCAGCCGGATGCAAGCTCTCCGGTGATGGCGCTGGTGCGTGAAACTTACCAGCGTCTGTTCAACAGCACCCCGAACATTCAGGTTATTCACGCGGGTCTGGAATGTGGTCTGTTCAAAAAACCGTATCCGGACATGGACATGGTCTCCATCGGGCCAACCATTACCGGTCCACACTCTCCGGATGAGCAGGTTCATATTGAAAGCGTCGGCCATTACTGGACGCTGTTGACGGAACTGCTGAAGGCGATCCCTGCGAAGTAATTTGTCGTCTGTTGCCCGGCGGCGCTACGCTTGCCGGGCCTACGATGAGTGCAATCTACAATCCCAAAACCAGCTGACGCTCCAGCTGCGGATCCAGCAGCGTGACGTGCAGTCCCACCAGCCTCACCCCTCGTCCGCCTCGTCGTTCTTCCCACGCCTTTTTCGCCGTTGCGATAAGATCTTCTTTGTTCAGGCGCGGCCAGACGTGCTCCTGCGTCGTCTGCTGAAAGTCGTTAAATTTCAGCTTGATGCCCTGTCGGGCAATCAGTAAATCAGGCTTTACTTTGATCAGGCGTCGCTCCAGCTCCGGATAGAGCTGTTCCGTAATAATGGTTTCGCATTCCGACCAGTCATGGATGTCTTCGCTCAGCGTGCGCTCAACCCCGACCGATTTACGAAGCCGTTCGTTGTTTACATCGCGGTCGTCAATGCCCTGACTGCGCTCCCACAGCACGCGGCCAAACTTCCCAAAGCGCTTGAGCAGCATAGCCAGGTCGCTTCGCTGCACATCTTCGCAGGTGCGTAACCCCATACTTTCCAGCTTCGCGGCGGAGACTTTGCCTACGCCGGGGATTTTGCCAAGCGGCAGCGTTTTTAAAAACGCCGGGACCTCTTCAGGGGTGATGACGTACTGGCCGTTGGGTTTATTTAAATCGGAAGCAATTTTGGCGAGAAATTTTACCGGCGCGACGCCTGCCGACGCGGTGAGATTCAGCTCGTTGAAAATGGTCTGGCGGATCTCCTGCGCCATCAGGGTAGCGGAGCCGTGACAATGCAGGCTGTCGGTGACGTCCAGATAGGCTTCGTCCAGCGAAAGCGGTTCAATCAGTGAGGTGTAGCGGGAGAAGATTTCGCGTATATGGTTTGAGGCTTCTTTATAGGCGTCAAAGCGCCCTGGCAAAAGAGTAAGGTGCGGGCAAAGTTTCAGCGCCATTGCCGTCGGCATGGCGCTGCGCACGCCAAATTTGCGTGCAGGATAGTTGGCGGTGCTGATCACACCGCGCTGAACGCGGCTGCCGCCAATGGCGATGGGAATATCCCGCAGCGCCGGGTTGTCACGCATCTCCACTGCGGCAAAAAAGCAGTCCATATCGACATGGATTATTTTGCGCATAGTAAGCCCTCACTCATCACTGGATAAGTATACAGTAAACAAATGAGGGTTGAGAAGGGTGCGCAGGAATTGTCGGGTGGCGGGGTGCCTTACCCGACCAGGAAAACTAAATAATGCGTTGCTGCTCGCGAGCCATCCGCTTTTTCCGCGCATCGCACGGCTCCGGACAATCGCACACTTTTTCCATTCCGATGGATGAGATGCCTCCACAGCTGCCCTGAATGCTTTTACGCTTGATGATCCAGCCTAATGACATGCCAAAGATTACCAGCAAAAACACCGCAAAGGTTGCCAGAAAGGTCAGCATAATCAGCCTCCGAAATCATCAAGGAGGATGTTCTCATCTTCCACACCGAGATCTTTAAGCATCTTGATCACGGCGGCGTTCATCATTGGTGGACCACACATATAGAACTCGCAATCTTCCGGTGCCGGATGCTGTTTGAGGTAGTTCTCATACAGCACGTTGTGGATGAACCCCGTATAGCCCGTCCAGTTATCTTCCGGCTGCGGATCGGAAAGCGCCACGTGGAAGGTAAAGTTCGGATTCTCACGCGCCAGCTGTTCAAACTCGTCGTCGTAGAACATTTCTCGCAGCGAGCGCGCGCCGTACCAGAAGCTAATTTTACGCTTGCTGCTAAGACGTTTGAGCTGGTCGAAAATGTGCGAACGCATCGGAGCCATACCCGCACCGCCGCCGATAAAGACCATTTCCGCGTCGGTATCTTTAGCAAAGAACTCACCGAATGGACCGGAGATCGTCACTTTGTCACCCGGCTTGAGGGACCAGATGTATGATGACATCACGCCCGGCGGTGCATCAGGCACATTCGGTGGCGGCGTGGCGATACGCACGTTGAGCATAATAATGCCCTTCTCTTCCGGGTAGTTAGCCATGGAATAGGCGCGCAGCGCGGGCTCTTTGACCTCGGAAACAAAGCGGAAGAGATTAAATTTATCCCAGTCGGCCCGGTACTCTTCAGGCACATCGAAGTCGGCATACGCCACGGTGTGTGCCGGGCAATCAATCTGGATATAGCCTCCCGCCCGGAATGGAACGCTCTCCCCTTCAGGGACACGCAGTTTGAGCTCTTTAATGAACGTGGCTTTGTTATCGTTAGAGATAACCTCGCACTCCCATTTTTTCACGCCGAAGATCTCTTCCGGCAGCTCAATCTTCATGTTCTGGCGCACCGCAACCTGGCAGGCCAGACGGCAGCCCTCTTTCGCTTCACGCTTCGTGATATGCGACAGTTCAGTAGGCAGAATATCACCGCCCCCTTCTTTCACCGTCACACGGCACTGTCCGCACGAGCCACCGCCGCCGCAGGCTGATGAGACAAAAATCCCATTGCCCGAGAGCGTATTAAGCAGCTTATCGCCTGCTGGCGTGCGGATCTGATTCTGCGGATCGTCATTGATATCAATGACCACGTCGCCGGAATTGACCAGTTTTGCACGCGCCGCCAGAATAAGCCCTGACAGCACCAGTACTATCAGCGTGAACATCACCACGCCAAGAATAATTTCCATCTGTTAGCCCTTATAGCTGCACACCGGAGAAGGACATAAAGCCCAACGCCATCAGGCCGGTGGTGATAAAGGTGATCCCTAAGCCGCGTAGACCCGCAGGCACGTTGGCATATTTCATTTTTTCACGGATCCCCGCCATGGTGACAATCGCCAGCATCCAGCCGATACCGGAACCGAAACCATACACAACCGATTCACTGAAGTTGTAATCGCGCTGAACCATAAACGAGACGCCACCGAAGATGGCGCAGTTCACCGCGATCAGCGGCAGGAAGATCCCCAGCGCGTTGTACAGCGACGGGAAATACTTATCGAGGATCATCTCCAGGATTTGCACCAGCGCCGCAATCACCCCGATGAAGGTGATGAAGTTAAGGAAGCTGAGATCAACCCCCTCCACCAGCGCGCTGTCCCGCAGCACGAAATTGAACACCAGGTTGTTAATCGGAACCGAAAGCCCCAGCACAACGGTGACCGCCACACCCAGGCCAAATGCCGTCGAGACCTTTTTAGAAACGGCCAGGAAGGTACACATGCCCAGGAAGAAGGCGAGCGCCATGTTTTCAACAAACACCGCGCGCACAAATAAACTCAGGTAATGAGCCATTGTCGGTTACTCCTTTTCCTGCTGTTCAGGCTTCAACGTACGAATCAGCCAGATCAGCAAACCGATAATGAAAAACGCGCTGGGGGCCAGCAGGAACAGGCCGTTCGGCAGATACCAGCCGCCGTTCTGTACCGTATCCAGCACCGGAATGCCAAACAGCTTGCCGCTGCCAATAAGCTCGCGCAGGAAACCGACCGTCAGCAGGATCACACCGTAACCCAGGCCGTTGCCGATACCGTCCATAAAGCTCGCCAGCGGCGGCATTTTCATGGCGTAGGCTTCTGCGCGGCCCATCACGATACAGTTGGTGATGATCAGCCCGACAAACACCGAAAGCTGCTTCGAGGTTTCGTAGGCGAAAGCGCGCAGCAGCTGATCGACCACGATCACCAGCGAGGCGATGATCGCCATCTGCACGATGATCCTCACGCTGTTGGGGATGTGGTGGCGGATCATGGAGATAAACATGCTGGAAAACGCCGTAACCAGCGTTACCGCCAGCGTCATCACTACCGCCGTTTCCAGCTTGGTCGTTACCGCCAGAGCTGAACAGACGCCCAGCACCTGCAGCGTTATCGGGTTATTGGCTAAAAGTGGACCAATCAGCACCTTTTTAACTTCTTTCAGTTCGCCCGTATCAGCCATTGTTCAGCGCTCCTTCACGTACATTTTTCAGGAAGGGACCAAAGCCCAGTTCACCCATCCAGAAATCAAAACTGTGCTGCACCCCGTTAGAGGTGAGCGTGGCGCCGGAAAGGCCGTCAACGGCGAATTCATCCCCGGCACGCGCGCCCCCTTTCACCACCTTCAGTGCAGGCTGACCGTTGTCGTTGAGCACTTTTTTACCGACAAACTGCGCACGCCAGTTAGGGTTTTCCACTTCGCCACCCAGCCCCGGCGTTTCGCCCTGATCGTAATAAGTAATGCCTTTGACCGTGCGGCCATCGGTATCCAGTGCCACAAAGGCGTACATCATTGACCACAAGCCGTTGCCGTAGATGGGCAAAACCACTTCCTGCACGCGCTTTTGCTCGTCACGCACCAGGTAAATCTCCGCGATGTTGCTGCGGCGCTTAATACCTGCCGGATCCTGCGAGGCGTCAAGCGCGGTGCTCATCTGCGGATCTTTCAGCGCCAGCGCCTGGTTGTATTTCGCCGGGTCTTTATCCATCAGCTCGCCGGTTTTTAAATCCACCAGCCGTGCGGTAATGCGTTCAGCAAACACGGCCGCGACGTCGTCCTTCGTCATGCCTTCCTGCATCAGCCCGGCTACGGCCAGGATGTTGCGCTGTTTATCCAGCGCGCGCTGTTCCTGCTGCAGCGGTTTCAACCCTACGGCAGAACCGGCAACCACGATGGAACAAACCAGACACAGTACCAAAACCACCAGCAGCGTTTTGCTGATGCTGTCGTTATTTTTAACCTCAGCCACGCGCCTTCCTCCGCTTAATGTTAGCGCGCACGACCAGGTAGTCGAACAGCGGCGCAAACAGGTTGGCAAACAGAATGGCCAACATCATCCCTTCCGGATAGGCCGGGTTGACCACGCGAATCAGTACACACATCACCCCAATGAGCGCGCCGTAACACCATTTACCTCTGTCGGTAAACGAGGCCGAGACGGGATCGGTGGCCATGAACATCATGCCAAACGCAAAGCCTCCCAGCACAAGGTGCCAGTACCACGGCATGGAAAACATCGGGTTCGTGTTTGAACCAATGAGATTGAACAGCGTGGCGGTAAGCACCATGCCGAGCATAACGCCCGCGACGATCCGCCATGAGGCTACGCGGCCAAAGAGAATGATGGCCCCGCCGATCAAAATCATCAGGGTAGATACTTCGCCAATGGAGCCCGGAATGTTGCCAATAAATGCATCAAACCAGGTCACCGGTTGGCCGGTCGCATTGTTCACCAGCGTTTCACCGCCGCCAGCCGCCCACTGTGAAAGCGGCGTCGCGCCGGAGAAACCGTCCGCAGCCGTCCACACCAGATCACCTGAGATTTGCGCCGGGTAAGCAAAGAACAGGAACGCACGCCCCGCCAGCGCCGGGTTGAGGAAGTTACGTCCGGTTCCGCCGAAGATCTCTTTGGCAATCACCACGCCAAAGCTGATCCCCATCGCCGCCTGCCAGAGCGGCAGCGTTGGCGGAACAATCAGCGCAAACAGAATGGAGGTAACAAAGAAGCCTTCGTTGATCTCGTGTTTGCGGATGATGGCGAACAGCACTTCCCAGAAGCCGCCCACGATAAAGACGGTCATGTAAATCGGCAGGAAGAAGACTGCGCCCAGCGTCATCATGCTGACCCAGCCAGCATCAGCGGCAAAGCTGACGCCCAGCGACTGTGCCAGACGATAGTGCCAGTCAGACTGAATCACCTGCGCCAGCTGCTGCGCATCGTAGAGATGATGCAGGGCAGGAATGGTCTGCAGACCGACGTTGTACATGCCCCAGAACATCGCCGGGAAGACGGCAAACCACACCAGAATCATCATTCGCTTCAGATCGATGGCATCGCGAACGTGCGCCGCGCCTTTCGTCACCAGACCTGGCGTGTAGAAAATGGTGGTCGTCGCTTCATACAGCGGGTAGTACTTTTTGAGCTTCCCTTCGGTGAAGTGCGGCTCAAATTTTTCAAAGAGATGTTTTAAACCCATGGTTATCCTTCCTGCTCAATGCGGGTTAACACCTCGCGCAATACGGGTCCATATTCGTATTTACCTGGACACACATAGGTACAAAGCGCCAGATCTTCTTCGTCCAGCTCCAGACAACCGAGCGCCTGCGCGCCATCGGTATCGCCGGCCAGGAGATCGCGCAACAGCACGGTAGGCAGAATATCCAGCGGCATCACGCGCTCGTAGTTGCCAATTGGCACCATTGCGCGCTCTCCGCCGTTCGTGCTGGTGGAGAAGTTAAACAGTTTATGACGCAGGAAATGGCCCAGCGTGGTGCGGGTGACCGAGAATTTTTCCGCGCCGGGCAGCACCCAGCCGAACAGTTCTTTTTCACGCCCTTCCTGCACAATGCTGACCTGCAAATGGAAACGTCCCAGGTACGCGTGCGCGCCAACGGCATGGCGGCCACTGAGTACCGAACCGGAAATCAGGCGGTTTTCACCCTCTTTCGTTTCCCCGACGAGCAGTTCATTCATGTCTGCTCCCAGAAGCGTTTTCACCAGGCGCGGGTTTGCCGCCTGCGGCCCACCGATAGCGATGGTCCGTTCAGCGCAGAGCACACCAGTGGTGAAGAGCTTACCGATGGCAATGACATCCTGATAGTTAAGATGCCAGACCTGTTTTGTCAGGCTCACCGGCTCAAGGAAATGGATGTGCGTCCCGACCAGCCCCGCTGGATGCGGGCCGGCGAATTCATTAAACGTGACCTGCCCCAGCGGATGTCCACCAAGCTTCCCGCCGCCAGCCTGGCACACGTGCACTTTTCCAGGGGTCAGACGCGTTAAAACGCTCAGACCGGCATCAAAATCTTTGCGCTGCGCCAGAATAACAGGCTGCGGATCCGCGCTGAGCGGGTTGGTGTCGATGGCCGTAACGAAAATGGCGACCGGCGCGGTATCAGGAACAGGAGATTTGCTGAAAGGGCGCGTGCGGAGCGCCGTCCACAAACCGGATGCCAGCAGTTGAGCCTGCACGGCTTCGCGGCTAAGCGACGCGAGTTCCGCTACTTCATAATGCGCGAACTCACGCTGTTCATCGCCTTCAATGCGGATTACCACCGACTGCAGCACGCGTCGCTCGCCACGATTGATCGCGACGACGGTGCCGCTGGCGGGTGCGGTGAACATGACGCCGGGATTTTTTTTGTCTTCAAAGAGCGCTTGCCCTTTAATAACGCGATCGCCCTCTTGTACCAGCATTGAAGGCCGCATTCCCAGATAATCGTCACCTAATATAGCGACATGACGGACGCTTGCACCTGACGAGACGTGCTGCTCAGGCACGCCTGCAATCGGCAAATCAAGTCCTTTTTTTATTTTAAACATGTGGTTAGCAGGTTTCCATAAACAACAATCCAGTGGACGCGAAGTGTAACATTTTCCCCTTCTGACGGGCAGGTAATCCAGCTTCGAGCGCGCCAAATTGCGAGCTATTACGCAAAGTTCCTGGAGCCAGCGCGATTTTGATGGTTTATAAAGTAAAACTAATTTGTAAACTCACCGCCCGGCTCTTGCGAAAATCTATAGCGGTGCTAATGTGAGCGCTCCTAACAGAATAATCTGATTTCGGGTCTCTTTTGCCGTCCTGGCAAGTTGGTCATGGTTTTATCAAGGAACTAGTAGTATGCGTAAAATCGCATTGTTCATTGCGATGCTTCTGATTCCGTGCATGTCGTTTGCCGGGCTGCTCAGCAGCAACAGCTCCACGACGCCGATCAGCAAAGAATATAAACAGCAGTTAATGGGATCCCCGGTTTATATTCAGATCTTCAAGGAAGAGCGCACGCTCGATCTGTATGTCAAAATGGGCGAAACATATCAGCTGCTTGATAGCTACAAGATTTGTAACTATTCCGGCGGGCTGGGTCCGAAACAGCGTCAGGGCGATTTCAAAAGCCCGGAAGGTTTTTACAACGTTCAGCGTAGCCAGCTCAAACCCGACAGCCGTTTCTATAAAGCCATTAACATTGGTTTCCCGAACGCCTATGACCGTGCTCACGGCTATGAAGGTAAATACCTGATGATCCACGGCGCCTGCGTGTCTGTCGGCTGTTATGCGATGACCGACGCCGGTATTGATGAGATTTTCCAGTTTGTAACGGGCGCGCTGGTGTTTGGGCAGCCTAACGTTCAGGTCAGCATCTATCCGTTCCGCATGACCGATGCCAATATGGCGCGCCATAAGTACTCTTACTACGCCGATTTCTGGAAACAGCTGAAGCCAGGTTATGACTACTTTGAGCAGACCCACAAGCCGCCGGTAGTCTCTATCGTCGATGGGCGTTACGTGGTCAGCAAACCGCTGAGCCACGAAGTCGTCCACCCGCAGCTGGCGTCAAATTACACGGTCCCCGAGACAAAATAGCACCCACTCGCCTGGCATGATCTTCTGCCAGGCTTCGTTGCCCGTCAGCGGCTGCGTCGCAATGACTGTGACCACATCGTTCGGTGTGGTCTCTTTCTGAAAGTCTATCTCCACATCCTGATCGAGCAGCTTTGCCACCCCAAACGGCGCGCGGCGGGTGATCCAGAACAGGTTCGTCGAGCAGAACGCCATCACGTAACGCCCGTCAGACAGCAGCATATTAAACACGCCTTTTTCACGCAGCTCTGATGCCAGCGAAGCGATGTATTTAAACACGGCGGCCATATTGCCGGGCGTGCGGGGATAGCGCTCCGTCAGCTTATGAAGCAGCCAGCAGAACGCTTTCTCACTGTCCGTTTCACCGACCGGACGGAAGTTGCCCGTCTCCAGTGATTTATAGCCCGTAAGCTGCCCGTTATGTGCGTAGGTCCAGTTACGGCCCCACAGTTCGCGGGTAAACGGATGGGTATTTTCCAGCGCCACTTCGCCGCGGTTTGCCTGGCGGATGTGGGCGATCACCGAACAGGATTTAATGGGGTAATCCTGCACCAGTTTGGCAATCGGTGAGTTAAAGCTGGGCTGTGGATCTTTGAACGTGCGACACCCTTTGCCTTCGTAGAAGGTGATGCCCCAGCCGTCTTTATGCGGCCCGGTTCCTCCACCGCGCTGAACCAGCCCGGTGAAACTAAAGCAGATATCGGTTGGCACATTGGCGCTCATCCCGAGCAGTTCGCACATATATCACCTCCACAACAGCGGGGGACACAGGGATCCCCCAGCGAAGTCTTACTTAACCATCTCTTTTTCGATCAGTTGGATCAGGATGTGGATCACTTTGATATGAATTTCCTGAACGCGGTCTGCATAGCCAAAGTGCGGAACGCGAATTTCGATATCCGCCGTACCGTCCATCTTACCGCCATCTTTGCCGGTCAGGGTGATGACCTTCATCCCTTTTTCACGCGCGGCGGCGATCGCTTTGATCACGTTAGCGGAGTTACCGGAGGTAGAGATACCGAGCAGCACATCGCCTTCACGGCCTACCGCTTCAACGTAGCGGGAGAAGATATGGTCGTAACCGAAGTCGTTGCCTACGCAGGAGATGTGGCTCACGTCGGAAATCGCAATCGCCGGGTAGCCCGGGCGGTTTTCACGGTAGCGTCCGGTCAGCTCTTCGGCGAAGTGCATGGCGTCGCAGTGGGAGCCGCCGTTACCGCAGGAGAGCACTTTGCCACCGGCTTTGAAACTGTCGGCCAGCAGGACCGCCGCGCGCTGAATAGCGTGAATATTGGCATCATCTTTCAGAAAGTTCGCCAGCGTTTCCGCCGCTTCGTTCAGTTCGTTACGAATAAGATCCTGGTACATGAGGATAATCCTTCAGTATTGATGAAATAACACAGTGGAGTGTACCGGATAGCGGGAAAAGCGAGAAGCTAAAGCCATGCGAATCATCCGGCGTTTTGATTTTTTGTGCCGGCTAAAACGCGAACAATGTGAACCAGGTTGTAATTATTTTGTAAACACATTGCTAAAGGAATTCACATCAACTACAACCATATCATCACAAGTGGTCAGACCTCCTACAAGCAAGGGAGCTTTTCTTTATGATGATTTTGAGCATTCTCGCAACCGTTGTACTGCTCGGTGTGCTGTTCTATCACCGCGTAAGTTTATTCCTGAGCAGTCTGATTCTTCTGGCCTGGACGGCTGCGCTTGGCGTCGCAGGGCTCTGGAATATCTGGCTTTTAGTCCCGCTTGCCATCATTCTTCTGCCCTTTAACCTGGCTCCGATGCGTAAGGCGATGATCTCCGCGCCGGTTTTTAAAGGCTTCCGCAAAGTGATGCCGCCAATGTCGCGCACCGAGAAAGAAGCAATTGATGCGGGCACCACCTGGTGGGAAGGCGACCTGTTCCAGGGCAACCCGGACTGGAAAAAGCTGCACAACTATCCGCAGCCGCGCCTGACCGCTGAAGAACAGGCCTTTATTGACGGCCCGGTGGAAGAAGCGTGCCGCATGGCGAACGACTTTGCTATCACCCACGAAATGGCCGACCTGCCGCCGGAGCTGTGGGCGTACCTGAAAGAGCATCGCTTCTTCGCGATGATCATTAAGAAAGAGTACGGCGGTCTTGAGTTTTCCGCTTACGCTCAGGCTCGCGTGCTGCAAAAGCTGGCGGGCGTCTCCGGGATCCTGGCGATTACCGTCGGCGTGCCGAACTCCTTAGGCCCGGGCGAACTGCTGCAGCACTACGGTACCGAAGAGCAGAAAGATCACTATCTGCCGCGTCTGGCACGCGGTCAGGAAATCCCGTGCTTCGCGCTGACCAGCCCGGAAGCAGGTTCTGATGCAGGCGCCATCCCGGATACCGGCGTGGTCTGCATGGGCGAGTGGCAGGGCCAGCAGGTGCTGGGCATGCGCCTGACCTGGAACAAACGCTATATCACCCTGGCGCCTATCGCCACCGTGCTCGGTCTGGCCTTTAAGCTCTCTGATCCGGAAAAACTGCTGGGCGGTGAAGAAGATCTGGGCATTACCTGTGCGCTGATCCCAACGTCTACCCCAGGCGTTGAAATTGGTCGCCGCCACTTCCCGCTGAACGTGCCGTTCCAGAACGGTCCGACCCGAGGCCAGGATATCTTTGTGCCGATTGACTACATCATCGGTGGCCCAAAAATGGCCGGTCAGGGCTGGCGTATGCTGGTGGAATGCCTGTCGGTGGGCCGAGGTATTACCCTGCCGTCGAACTCAACCGGCGGTCTGAAGTCGGTAGCGATGGGGATTGGTGCATACGCCCACATCCGCCGTCAGTTCAAAATCTCCATCGGCAAGATGGAAGGTATCGAAGAGCCGCTGGCGCGTATCGCGGGCAACGCCTACGTGATGGATGCCGCTGCGTCGCTGATTACCTACGGCATCATGCTGGGCGAAAAACCCGCCGTGCTGTCCGCGATTGTGAAGTACCACTGTACCCACCGCGCGCAGCAGTCGATCATTGACGCGATGGATATCGCGGGCGGTAAAGGCATTATGCTCGGCGAAGGCAACTTCCTGGCGCGCGGCTATCAGGGCGCACCGATTGCCATCACCGTGGAAGGGGCGAACATCCTGACCCGCAGTATGATGATCTTCGGCCAGGGGGCGATTCGCTGCCATCCATATGTGCTGGAAGAGATGGCCGCCGCGCAGAATAACGACGTGGATGCCTTCGACAAGCTGCTGTTCAAACATATTGGTCACGTGGGCAGCAACAAGGTGCGCAGCTTCTGGCTGGGCCTGACGCGCGGTCTTACCAGCGCGACGCCAACCGGCGATGCGACCAAACGTTACTACCAGCATCTGAACCGTCTGAGCGCCAACCTGGCTCTGCTGTCGGATGTTTCCATGGCGGTTCTGGGCGGTAGCCTGAAGCGTCGCGAGCGTATCTCTGCCCGTCTGGGGGATGTGCTGAGCCAGATCTTCCTGGCCTCGGCGGTGCTGAAACGCTACGACGACGAAGGCCGTCAGGAAGCAGATCTGCCGCTGGTCCACTGGGGCGTGCAGGATGCGATGTATCAGGCAGAACAGGCGATTGACGACCTGCTGGCCAACTTCCCGAACCGCTTTGTCGCAGGCGCTCTGCGCGCGGTGATCTTCCCGACCGGTCGTCACCACCTGGCCCCGTCCGACAAGCTGGATCACAAGGTCGCGAAGATCCTGCAGGTACCGAGCGCAACCCGCTCCCGTATCGGCCGCGGTCAGTATCTTGAGCCGACGCCGCATAACCCGGTGGGTCTGCTGGAAGAGGCGCTGCTGGACGTGATGGCCGCAGACCCGATTCACCAGAAGATCTGCAAACAGCTGGGCAAAAACCTGCCGTTTACCCGTCTGGATGAACTGGCGAAACAGGCGCTGGCCGGTGGCATTATCAACAAAGATGAAGCCGCGCTGCTGGTGAAAGCCGAAGAGAGCCGTCTGCGCAGCATTAACGTGGATGATTTCGAACCGGAAGAGCTGGCGACGCAGCCGGTAAAGCTGCCGGAGAAGCACCGCAAACCTGAAGCGGCATAACGCGTTTCGCTTTGACAAACCCCGCCCCGCGCGGGGTTTTTTATTGCCACATTTTCTCGTAATGACGTGCTACAGTGTCAAAAAGCGGTCGTTTGAGGAGCCTGTATCGTGCCTGGTCTTAAGATTTCGATTTTGCAGCAGCCTTTAGTGTGGATGGATGGTCCTGCCAACCTGCGCCACTTTGATCGTCAACTGGAAGAGATTACCGGGCGAGATGTGATTGTCCTGCCGGAGATGTTCACCACCGGCTTCGCCATGGAAGCGGCAAAACAGTCGATGCCGCAGGAGGAAGTGGTCGCCTGGATGCATGCCAAAGCGCAGGAGACCAACGCGCTGGTTGCCGGTAGCGCCGCGCTGCAGACGGAGCGCGGGCCGGTAAACCGCTTCCTGCTGGTTGAGCCGGAAGGAAAAGTGCACTTCTACGATAAGCGCCACCTGTTCCGCATGGCGGATGAGCATCATCACTATGAAGCGGGTAACGAGCGCGTGGTGTTTGAATGGCGCGGCTGGCGTATTTTGCCGCTGGTCTGCTACGACCTGCGCTTCCCGGTGTGGTCGCGCAACCGCAACGATTACGACCTGGCGCTGTATGTTGCCAACTGGCCTGCGCCGCGTTCGCTGCACTGGCAGGCGCTGCTGGTGGCGCGCGCCATTGAGAACCAGGCCTACGTGGTGGGCTGTAACCGTGTCGGAACGGACGGCAACGGGCATCACTACCGCGGCGATAGCCGGGTGGTGAATCCGCAGGGCGAGATTATTGCCACCGCCGAGCCGCATCAGGCCACGCGCATTGATGCGGAGCTATCGTTAACGGCGCTGAAGGAGTATCGGGAGAAATTTCCGGCCTGGCAGGATGCGGATCCGTTTAGCATTGGATGAAAAAAGCCGGGTGGCGGCTACGCCTTACCCGGCCTACAAATGTTGATCGCGTCTTTTAACTCACCAACGCCTGCCCGTCTTTACGGCTTTCCGTCGCGGCCACGTAGTGCCCTTCCGGCAGACGGTAGATCACCTGCGCACCGCCGAAGTTGTAATCCTGGAGCGGATCTTCCACCACGATCTGATGCCCGCGCTCGCGCAGCGCGGCGATAGTATTGCGATCGAACGTCGATTCAACGATCACCTCCCTGCCCTGCACCACGCGCCAGCGCGGGGCGTCAATCGCCGCCTGCGGGTTTTGCCCGTGCAGCATAATGCGCAGCGCCATCTGCATGTGCCCCTGCGCCTGCATCGGGCCGCCCATCACGCCGAAGGACATCAGCGGCTTGCCGTTACCGTCCATCGCAAAGCCTGGAATGATGGTGTGGAACGGGCGCTTGCTGCCCGCCAGCGCGTTCGGGTGCTCAGGATCCAGCACAAAACCGCAGCCCCGGTTTTGCAGGCTGATGCCGGTGTCCGGCACGACGATCCCGGAACCAAAGCCCATATAGTTGGACTGAATGAACGAGACCATCATCCCGCTGGCGTCGGCGGTGCTGATGTAGACCGTGCCGCTCTGCGTCGGGGAACCGTAAACGAAGTCTGAGGCACTGTCGTGGTTGATAAGCGCCGCGCGCGATTTCAGATAATGGTCGCTCAGCAGCTCTTTCGCCGCGAACGCCATATGGTCTTCATCCGCCACGTAGCGGTCGAGATCCGCCAGCGCCAGCTTCATCGCCTCGATGGAGAGATGCAGAGACTGCACAGAGTCCGGATGATGCTTCTCAATACCGCACTGCTCCAGAATGCCGAGCGCAATCAGCGTGGCGATCCCCTGACCGTTTGGCGGCAGCTCCTGCACCGAGCCGCCCGCGAAGTCGCGCGACAGCAGGTCAACCCAGTCCACACGGTGGTTTGCCAGATCTTCAGCCGTCAGGTGCGCACCGTGCTCTTTGGCGAAGGCGGCAATTTTCTGCGCCAGCTCGCCGCGGTAAAAGGCTTCGCCGTTGGTGCGGGCAATCAGCTCCAGCGAGTTGGCCTGCGCCGGGTTACGAAAGATTTCTCCCACGCGCGGCGCGCGGCCTTCCGGCGCGAAGCAGGCGCTAAAGCCCGGCTGATCTTTCAGCTTGCTATAGCCGCGCTGCCAGAGATGGCCAATCAGCGGGGAGACCGGGAAACCGTTGCGCGCATAGTCAATGGCGGGCTGCGCCAGCGTGGTCAGCGGCAGCGTGCCGAAGCGTTCCGCCAGCGCGACCCAGCCGGATACCGCCCCCGGCACGGTCACCGCGTCCCAGCCGATTTCCGGCACCGCGGTTTTACCGGCAAACAGATCCGCATGCCAGCTGGCTGGTGAGCGGCCGGACGCATTCAGGCCGTGCAGCTTTTCACCGTCCCATACGATGGCAAAGGCGTCGCTGCCGATCCCGTTACCGGTCGGCTCAACCACCGTCAGCGCCATCGCGGTAGCAATGGCCGCATCAACGGCATTGCCGCCCAGCTGCAGCATCTTCATCCCTGCCTGCGCCGCCAAAGGTTGAGAGGTCGCAACGGCGTTATGGCCCATCATCGGCGGGCGGCGTGAAGCGTAACCGAACGTAAAATCAAGCGCTTTGGTCATCATGACTCCTTAGTCGTGGCGCGGATCGAGCGCGTCGCGCAGCCCGTCGCCAAGTAAATTAAAGCCCTGCACGGCGAGGAAAATTGCCACGCCGGGGAAAACGGACATCCACGGCGCCTGCTCAAGAAACCCTTTCGCGGTATTGAGCATGGAGCCCCAGGACGGATTCGGCGGCTGCTGTCCCAGCCCCAAAAACGACAGGCTGGCTTCGGCGATAATCGCCGAGGCAATCGCCAGCGTGGCCTGCACGAGGATCGGTGACATTACGTTTGGCAGAACGTATTTAATGATGATCCAGCGATCCGGCAGGCCTATCGCCCGCGCGCCGTCGATGTACTCTTCGTTGCGAATGGCGATCACCTGCCCGCGCGTCAGGCGGGCGAAGATCGGCATCGCCGAAAGACCGATGGCGATCATCGCGTTAGTCAGGCTCGGGCCCAAAAATGCCCCCAGCGCGATCGCCATGATCAGGAACGGACAGGCCAGCAGCGCCTCGATAAACCGCGAGATTACCCCGTCCCACATCTTCTGGAAGTAACCCGCCACCAGCCCCAGCGGCACGCCGATGACCACCGCGATAACGACCGACATACAGCCCGCCATCAGCGAGGTGCGCGCCCCCCAGATAATGCGGGATAAAATGTCGCGCCCCAGCTCGTCGGTGCCGAACCAGTACATCGCCGACGGCGCTTTGCGCACCGCCAGGAAGTTGGCTTTGACCGGGTCGAAGGGGGCGATCCACGGCGCCAGCAGCGCCACCAGTACAAAAAAGCCCACCACCACCGCGCCGATCACCGCGCTTTTGTTGCCGAGGAATTTCTTCAGCACCCGGTTCTGCGCGCGCGGAAGCGCAGGCGTAACGGTTTGCGTCGTCAGTTCCGCCATGGTTAACCTCGCATTTTCGGGTTGATAAGGACGTAAAGCACGTCGGCCAGCAGGTTGAGCATCAGGAAGCCAATCGCCACGATCAGCACCACGCCCTGCACCACCGCGTAGTCACGGTTAAATACCGAATCGACGATCATCTTGCCAAAGCCCGGAATGGTGAAGACCTGCTCGGTCAGCACCGCGCCGCCCAGCAGCTCGCCGAACAGCAGCGTGGTGAGAGTGATCACCGGCACCAGCGCGTTGCGAAAAGCGTGCTTTAAAATCACCGCTTTCGGCAGCAGCCCTTTCGCCCGCGCGGTGCGGATGTAGTCCGCTTTCAGAACCGCAATCATCGACGCGCGGGTATGGCGCATTAGCGTCGCCGCCAGACCCGTGCCGAGCACGGACGCGGGCAGCAGCAGCGTGCGCAGGTTCTGGATCGGATCTTCACTGAACGGCACGTAGCCGGATGCGGGCAGCCATTGCAGGTTCACCGAGAAGACCAGAATCAGCAGGATCCCCAGCCAGAAGTGCGGGATCGAGATCCCCGAGATCGCCACGAAGTTCGCCCCGTGATCGACCCAGCTGTTTTTGTTCACCGCCGCGAGGATCCCCATGCTGATGCCAAACACCAGCGCGATAATCATCGCCAGCAGGGACAGCTCCAGCGTGACCGGCAGCTTGCTGGCGATCAGCTGCGTCACCGGTTCATGCGTGCGTAAGGAGACGCCCAGATCGCCCTGCAGCGCCCGCGTCAGCCAGTGGAAATACTGCACTGGGATGGGCGCATCCAGGTTCAGCTCCGCGCGCAGCTGGGCGATGACCGCCGGATCGCGCTCCTCGCCGGCCATCGCGATCAGCGGGTCGCCGGGCAGCAGCTTTTGCAGCCCGAACACCATCATGCTCACCAGCAATAGCGTCGGGACAGCCAGCAGCAGACGTTTGCAAATCAGTTCCAGCATGGGTTCTCCTCAGGACGTTTATTTCGTCAGCGTCAAACCCGCCAGACGCACGATGCCGTCCGGGTAAGGCTTAAAGCCCTGCACGCGCTTGTTCAGGCCAAAAATGCGCGGCTCGAAGTAGAGGTAGGCAATCGGCATGTCGATTTGCAGCTGCTTCACTACTTTGTCGTACAGCGGCTGGCGTGCGGCCTGGTCGGTGCTCTGGCGCGCCTGCGTCAGCCACTCGTCGACCTGTGCGTTGCTGTAGCGGCCGTCGTTCAGGGTGCCGTTGCTGTGGATAAATCCGTAAATGCTGCCGTCCGGATCGGGGCGTCCCGACCAGCCGGAGAAGCTCAGCTGGTAGTCACCGCTCTGCTGGCGGTCCAGCAGCGTGGCGAATTCGGTCATCTGCAGGTTCAGGGTAAAGCCCGCCTCGGCGACCATTGCCTGCAGCACCTGTCCCACCTGCTGCGAGGTTGGGTTGTTCGGCACCAGCAGGTTGACGGTCAGCGGCGTGGTCACACCGGCGGCTTTGAGCAGCGCTTTGGCTTTATCAACGTCGCGCGGCGGAACCGGCAGGTTAACGTGATACGGGCTCACCGTCGAAAACGCCTGGTTTGCCGGGGTATAGAGGCCTTCGAAGACCACCTGGTTTAACGCCTCACGGTCGATGGCCTGAGAAAACGCCTCGCGCACACGAGCGTCCTTGAACGGATCGTTCGCCGGTACCTTGCCGTTGTTGATATTGAAGGTGATCCCCTGATAGCCCAGGCCGGTGACCTTCGCCAGCGCCAGCTTGCTGTCGGCTTCGACGGTTTTGACGTCGCTGGCGGCAATGCCCTCGGTCAGGTCTAGATCGCCCGCGCGCAGGTTCGCGAGGCGCACGGAGGCATCCGGGATCGGAAGATAGATGATTTTGTCGAAGTGATAGGCGTCTTTGTTCCAGTATTTGTCGAAACGGGTCAGAACGATGCGGTCCTGTGACACGCGGCTGTCGAATTTGTACGGCCCTGAACAGACGGGATGGGCGGCAAAGTCAGGCTTTTTCGCCGCTTCGGGCGCCATCATCGCGCCCGCGCGGTCGGTGAGCTGCATCAGCAGCGCGGCATCGGGCGTTTTCAGATGCAGCGCAACCTGCATCGGGCCGGTAACCTCGACCGATTCAACGGAGGAGATCTCGCTTTTACGCAGGGAGCCTTTGAGGGTCAGGGCGCGGTCGAGGTTGTATTTTGCCGCGGCGGCATCGAATTTCTCACCGTCGTGGAAGGTCACACCTTCGCGCAGATCCATAGTCAGCGTTTTGCCATCTTCGCTCCAGGCCCAGGATTTTGCCAGACCCGGCACTACTTTCAGGTGCTCGTCGACGTCCACCAGCCTGTCGCACAGGGAGGCAAACACGAAACGTCCATAGTAGGTGCGCGCCAGATGCGGGTCGAGCATATCCGGGTCAGCGCCCAGGCCGATCCGCAGCACGCTTTCAGAATGGGCGGGCAGCGCCGCGCCAAGCAACATAACACTTCCCAGTACGGTCAAAAGAGAATTACGCATTGTCATTATCATGAGTTCCTTGAAGGAAGGGACGAGTGAGTGGCCGCGTGTTCAAACAGCGCGCGGCGGCGCAGAAAAGCGGCGGATGGCGGTGCGATCTGGATAACGCTGCGATCGCGGTTGATCTCCTGCCAGCGGTGGCAGGCAACCTGACGGCCGCCGTCAAGCACCTGGTTAATCGGCTCGATCTGGCGGCATTCATCGGTCACGTACGGGCAGCGGGTGTGGAAGCGACAGCCGGAAGGCGGGCTCGCCGGGTTCGGCAGATCCCCCTGCAGCAATGGCGCGTCGCGTTCAACACCCGGCTGCATCTGCGGCGCCGAGGCGATCAGCGCCTGGGTGTAAGGGTGCAGCGGTGCGTCAAAGATTTCGTCCACGGTGGCAAGCTCAACGATTTGCCCAAGGTACATCACCGCCACGCGGTCGCTCATATGGCGGATCACCGCCAGACCATGGGCGACGATCACCATCGTCAGCCCCAGCTGGTGCTTCAGGCTTTCCAGCAGGTTGACCACCTGCGCCTGAACAGAGACGTCCAGCGCCGATACCGGCTCATCCCCCAGCAGCAGCTTCGGTCCCGAGGCCAGCGCGCGCGCAATGCCGATGCGCTGACGCTGTCCGCCGGAAAATTCGTGCGGGTAGCGCCCTGCCCAGGCGGCAGGCAGACCAACGGTTTTCAGGAGTTCGGCAACGCGATACTGACGATCCGCTTTCTTCATGTTCTGATGCAGCCACAGCGGCTCGCCGACGATCTGCTCAACCGTCATGCGCGGGTTCAGCGAGGCGAAGGGATCCTGAAAGATAATCTGCAGCTCTCGCCGGAGCTGGTTCAGACGGGCGCCCGAGGCGTCGGTGATCTCCTCACCCTGGTAAAACACGCGCCCCTCGCTGGCGGCCAGCAGGCGCAGCAGCAGACGGCCAAGGGTGGATTTCCCGGAACCGGATTCGCCAACAATCGCCAGCGTCTCGCCCGGCATGACGGCAAGCGAAACGCGATCGACCGCCGTGACAAACCGCGCCGGGGAGAAGAGTTTTTTCGGGCCAGGGAAGCGCTTGCTCAGATCGCGGGCTTCAAGAATGGGCGTGGTCATGCGGTCTCTCCCAGGGAAATGTGGTGTTCGAGCGGCACGCGGAAGCAGGCGACCTGATGGCCCGCGCCGAGCGTGTTCAGATGCGGTTTTTCATCATGGCAGCGCGCCTGCGCAAACGGGCAGCGCGTCGCGAAACGGCAGCCTTTCGGCATGGATTCCGGGAGAGGAACCGATCCGGGAATGGTGGAAAGCTGGCCTTTACGTGCGCCCAGAGAAGGGATCGAGCCCATCAGGCCGATGGTATACGGGTGCTGCGGGTCGGCAAATATCGCTTCGACGCTCCCCTGCTCCACCACCTGTCCCGCGTACATCACGGCGACCTGCTGCGCCACTTCTGCCACCACGCCTAAATCGTGAGTGATCATCAGGACCGCCGTGCCGGTTTCCTCTTTTAAGGTGTTCAGCAGGGTCAGGATTTGCGCCTGGATGGTGACGTCGAGCGCGGTGGTCGGCTCATCGGCAATCAGCAGTTTGGGATGGTTAATCAGGGCCATGGCAATCATCACGCGCTGGCGCATGCCGCCGGAAAGCTGATGCGGATATGCCTTAAGACGCATCTCTGCCGCCGGGATCTGCACCTTCTCCAGGATCTGCAGCGCGACCGTCATCGCCTCTGCACGCGAGACGTTCTGGTGTCGCATAACCGCTTCACTAAGCTGGTCCCCGAGCGTAAACGCCGGATTGAGCGAGGTCATCGGCTCCTGGAATATCATCGCCAGCTCGCTGCCGCGCAGATCGGCATATTCGCGCGGCGAGAGCTTACGCAGATCGTGACGGCGAAACTGCATCTCGCCGCTAACAATCTGCGCGCTGGCGGGCAGTAAACCCATCAGCGCCAGTGAGGTGATACTTTTCCCACAGCCGGACTCCCCCACCAGCGCCAGCGTTTCGCCCGCTTTGACCGTCAGGGAAATGCCGTCAAGTACGCTCACCGGCGAGCCGGAAAACCTGACGTTGAGATTATTCAGCCGCAGTACTGGCGTGGAATCCTTAAACAGGATCGTCGTCATAGCGTGAAGTCATCCTCAAGGTGGATCGCCTGAATCAGGGCGTTTTGCAGGCTGAGCAGGTGCTCGCGCATGGCAGCCGCGGCTTCATTAGGCTGGCGATGGATAATCGCGGACATGATCTTGTGATGGTGGTCGTTATAGCTGTCGACACGTTCGGGCGTGCGGGCCAGCTCGCGCAGGTGCTGCCAGCCGGGTTCACGCCGCACGGCATCAATGGCATCAAAGAGGCCGAGCATCAGGCGGTTGCCCGCAGCCTCCGCAATGGCGCGGTGAAAGGCGCTATCCCAAAGTTCGTTGAGATCGCGGTCGTCCGGGCTGACCTTATCGATGCGTTCCAGCATGCGCTGCATGAGCGCGAGGTTTTCCCTGGTGGCACGCAGTGCCGCAAGCCGGGCTAAGCCGGGTTCGAGCTGTAGACGAGCTTCCATCACTTCCAGCAGGTTGGTCTGCTGAACCAGTCCCTGAAGGGCCAGCGGTTCAACCGGGGCAGCCGGGCCAATAAAGGTGCCTTTGCCCTGCTTGCGCCAGATTCGCCCTTCTTCTTCCAGCACGTCCAGCGCGCGACGAACTTCGCGTCGTCCTACGCCGAGTGTTGCCGACAGCTCACGTTCCGTGGGCAGCGGAGTGCCTGGTGTTGACTCATGCTGGTTGATTAGCCCGCGCAACTGCTCAAGCGCGATACTGGAATTGGCCAGAAACCGTGACGGCTTTTCCATATTGGTTCGCTCGCTATCATCATTATTTTGTTTTTATTTACGATAAGTTATTGATATGGAATGAAGCTTACCGTGCTAATGATTAAGCAATAACCGAACCAATACGTTATTGGTTCATGAACTTTTATGAACAAGACGGGTAAGCGAATGATTTTCCGGTAATTATTTTTACAACCGGACACAATCTGGAGAGCGGCGCAAAGATGATGAGACGAAAGAATGCACAATTTAAGTGCAAATAACGCACTAAATTTGTGCAAATGTTAAATAATTGCACCACATAAATTAACTTTTTGTTAATAAAAGGGAGGAGTGAAATGATGAGAAAAGCTGAAACGACGAAGGCCTGAATCATTTCTGATTCAGGCCTTCTGAATAGTGGCGGAACGGACGGGACTCGAACCCGCGACCCCCTGCGTGACAGGCAGGTATTCTAACCGACTGAACTACCGCTCCACTGTTCCCGTTTGGGGAACGAGGCGCATATTACGGTGTGCCTCGGATCTCGTCAACGCTTTTTCTCATGTTTTGAATCGTTTGCTGCAAAAATCGCCCAACAGATGATTTTACAGGCATTCCGACGTTTTTTCAGGCACGCCACATACAGCTTCCGCCCTTCTTCTGCACAAGGTCGAGGCGAGATTCGTGATCAAGTAACTCTGCATCACTGGCTAAAACAACCCGCAAGCGGCTTGCCTGACGGACAACGCGCTGAATACCCGCTTCGCCCTGCGTCTGCTGAGACTCATTTTCCATGCTGAACTTCATTGAAGTCTGTCCGCCGGTCATTGCCAGATAGACATCGGCCAGGATCTGGGCATCGAGCAGTGCCCCGTGCAGCGTTCGCTTGGTGTTATCTATTTCGTAACGTGAACAGAGCGCATCGAGGCTGTTACGCTTGCCGGGAAACATCTTCCTCGCCAGCGCCAGGCTATCGGTTACTTTGCAAAAGGTGTTTGTTTTCGGAATATCGCGATGGAGCTTACTAAACTCATAGTCCATAAAGCCGATATCGAACGAGGCGTTATGAATGATGAGCTCGGCGCCTGTGATGTATTCCAGAAACTCGTCTGCCACCTCGGCAAAGGTCGGTTTGTCCAGCAAGAACTCATCGGCAATACCGTGAACGCCGAACGCTTCTGGATCCACCAGCCGATCGGGTTTGAGGTACACGTGGAAGTTGTTCCCCGTGAGACGACGGTTCACCACTTCAACGGCACCAATCTCAATGATCTTGTGCCCTTCGTAGTGCGCGCCGATCTGGTTCATACCGGTGGTTTCGGTATCGAGGACAATCTGGCGAGTAATTGCAGTGCTCATAGCGGTCATTTATGTCAGACTTATCGTTTTACTGAACGTTTCGAATACAGGAAGTCTACCAGAGATGCGCAAACAGGTAGAAATTTTCACCGATGGATCTTGTCTCGGCAACCCGGGGCCTGGCGGCTATGGCGCGATTATGCGCTATCGCCAACACGAAAAAACCTTTAGCGAAGGCTATTTTCTGACCACCAATAACCGGATGGAGTTGATGGCGGCCATTGTGGCGCTGGAAGCCTTAAAAGAACACTGCGATGTGATACTCAGTACAGACAGTCAGTACGTGCGACAGGGCATCACCCAGTGGATCCATAACTGGAAAAAACGCGGCTGGAAAACAGCTGATAAGAAGCCGGTTAAAAATGTCGACCTCTGGAAGCGTCTGGATGCGGCATTAGGTCAGCACCAAATTAAATGGGAATGGGTAAAAGGCCACGCTGGTCACCCTGAGAACGAACGCTGCGACGAACTGGCGCGCGCTGCGGCATCCAACCCCGCTCATGAAGATGCGGGCTATCAGCCCGACGCCTAATCGGTTTTTTTGTACTGCCGCGTGGCACCTACGGTCTGCCGAAGGGGTGTTTTCGATTTGCTCTGCTTCATCGGATTAAGCGTAAGGGGGATGGTTCGCTTACGCGCGACGATAAATTGCATGCAGCCTAAGGCGGGCAAATGCGTGCTCAACACCACGCCACCCTGCCGCGCCCACGGTAGCACCTGAAAACCGCCGTAGCTGAGCACTTCAAAATTCAGCAGTGAAAGCCAGTCGAGCTGGCGCATCATGGTGAACATCCGGCTGTTGTAGGGTGGCGTACGGCGCAGCACAGGCACCAGCTTACGCAGCCCCATCAGGCTCAGCGGATTGAATCCGCTGAGTATCAGCCAGCCGTCATCAATCAGCACGCGATCGGCTTCACGCAGCATACGGTGAGGATCGCTGCACCAGGGCAGCGTGTGTGCCAGAAGACACGCATCAACGGATTTTTCCGCAAACGGCAGATGCAAGGGGTCCGCCTTCACCTGAACCGGCGATCCGCCGAGAGAGACATTGACCTGATGGGAGATAGCGCAGCTTTCGGTATTGATTTCCGCGCTGAGATTGCCAATCTTAAGCAGGTGAAAGCCATACATTTTCGCGAGCCAGGGCTTCAACTGTAGCTCTAACGCCTCGCGATAGTATTCACCCCAGGGCAATTCCGCCCAACGTTCCGGTGCTATGACAGTCTGAGGTATCCTTGCCGGTTTCATCAACACACCCGCCACGCTATAAGAGGTAATGTATGAATCTTATCAGTATTCCTGCTTTTGAGGACAATTACATCTGGGTTTTGGTCGATGACGATCGTCGATGCGTCATTGTCGATCCCGGAGAATCCGCCCCTGTACTGGGCGCAATAGAAGAGAACGGCTGGCAGCCTGAGGCCATTCTGTTGACGCACCATCATAACGATCACACAGGCGGTGTGCCGGAACTGCGCGCCCATTTTCCGCATCTTGTGGTTTACGGACCGGCTGAGACACAAGATAAGGGAACCACGCAAGTAGTCGAAGAAGGCGAAAATATCCTCATCCACAAGTGGGAGTTTTCCGTATTTGCTACACCAGGTCACACTTTGGGACATCTGTGTTTCTACAGCAAACCTTATCTTTTTTGTGGCGACACGCTCTTTTCTGGCGGCTGCGGAAGACTTTTTGAAGGCACACCAGAACAGATGTATCAGTCTTTACAGAAGATTAGTGCTCTGCCGGATGATACCCTTATTTGTTGCGCACATGAGTATACATTAGGGAATATGAAGTTTGCCGTGAGCCTCTTACCTGAGGATCGGGCGATTCAGGATTATTATCACAAAGTGAAGGAGTTACGTGCAAAAAACCAAAATACACTGCCCGTTATTCTGAAAAATGAGCGCCAAATTAATTTATTTTTACGAACTGATGATATTGATTTAATTAAAAAAATTAACCAAGAAACAAATTTGCAACAACCAGAACAGCGATTTGCATGGTTACGGTCAAAGAAAGATAACTTCAGATAAATGCGGGTTGCCTTTTCAAAATTTCGCCGTTATCATCGCTCGTCTTTTAAGCAACTATTGACACACACATGAAGGCAAAAGCGATATTACTCGCCTCTGTCCTGCTTGTAGGTTGCCAGTCGCAGAACGGCAGCAACGTACAACAGCACGCACAGAGCCTTTCTGCAGCTGGTCAAGGGGAAGCAGGGAAGTTTACGAGTCAGGCGCGATGGTTGGACGATGGGACATCTTTCGCGCAGGAGCAAGACTTGTGGACCTCTATTGGCGACGAGCTAAAGATGGGAATTCCGGAAAACAGCCGGATTCGCGAACAGAAACAGAAGTATTTGAGAAATAAGAGCTATCTCCACGATGTAACGTTACGGGCAGAGCCGTATATGTACTGGATAGCCGGGCAAGTTAAAAAACGTAACATGCCTATGGAGCTGGTACTCCTACCCATAGTGGAGAGCGCTTTTGACCCACACGCGACGTCTGGCGCCAATGCCGCAGGCATTTGGCAGATCATTCCGAGCACCGGGCGAAACTATGGTCTGAAACAGACCCGCAACTATGATGCGCGTCGCGATGTTGTCGCTTCAACGACAGCCGCTCTCGACATGATGCAACGTCTGAACAAGATGTTTGACGGCGACTGGCTGTTAACGGTCGCAGCGTATAACAGTGGCGAAGGTCGTGTACTGAAGGCAATGAAAGCGAATAAAGCACGGGGTAAATCCACCGATTTTTGGTCGCTCTCACTGCCACAGGAAACAAAGATTTACGTACCGAAAATGCTGGCATTGAGCGATATTCTCAAGAACAGCAAGCGTTACGGTGTACAACTGCCAACACCAGACGAAAGTCGTGCACTGGCGCGCGTTCGCCTCAGCAATCCGGTTGATATCCAACAGGTTGCTGATATGACGGGTATGTCGGTAAGTAAATTGAAAACCTTTAATGCAGGCGTTAAAGGCTCGACGCTGGGGGCAAGCGGCCCGCAGTATGTGATGGTTCCGCAGAAGCATGCTGAGCAGTTACGTGAGTCTTTAGCATCGGGTGAGATTGCCGCCGTTCAGTCAACGCTGATCGCGGATGCTTCCTCCGTTAACAGCCGCAGCTATAAGGTACGTTCAGGTGATACGCTTTCAGGCATTGCCTCACGCCTTGGCGTGACGGCGAAAGATCTGCAGCAGTGGAATAATCTGCGCAGTTCAGGGCTGAAAGTGGGTCAGACACTGACGGTGGGTGCAGGTAACAGCGCACAGCGTCTCGCCAGCAACAGCGATAGCATTACCTATCGCGTGCGCAAAGGCGATTCACTGTCCAGTATCGCAAAACGACACGGCGTGAACATTAAAGATGTGATGCGCTGGAATAATGATACTGACAATCTGAAACCGGGCGACCAGCTGACGCTGTTTGTGAAGAACAGCGCCACGCCAGACTCCTGATAACACGATCGCAAATAAAAAGGCACCGATTCCCCTCGGTGCCTTTTTTGTTTATCCCGCTTTTTGTGCTTCAGCCATGATGGTATCGCTGGTAAATGAGCCATCGGCCTGCAGTTCAAAATACGCCTTCACCTCTGCGGACGCACTCTCCTGGTAAAGCCTAATCGCCTGGCTTAACGCTTCCGGGGTACGCATACGCGCGATCCACGAGCTGAACTCCAGCGGTAAGCGGTCTGTTATTAACGAGCGCGCAATCAGCCCGGCTTCAGTGATAAACGATAACCACTCCCCGCTGGCGTAGTTTTGCACGTGCGAGGTATCGCGCAGCGCTTCGACCGTCTGCAGCCAGATATTACGCACCGGATGCCCAGGAGACATCACATCCATAATGATGAAGATGCCACCCGGCTTCAGAACGCGTCTGACTTCGCGCAATGCCTGGCCGACATCATGCCAGTGGTGTGCGGAATAACGGCTGATCACGACATCAAACGACGCATCATCAAAAGGTAAAGACTCCGCATACCCCTGCCGCGTATCAATGTTGTTCAGCCCTTTCGCTTTCGCCGCCTCAGCTACGACGTCCAGCATCTGACTCGATAAATCATACGCGGTAACATGGGCTACCTGCTGCGCAGCCGTAAAGCTGGCGTGCCCTGCCCCACAGCCCAAATCCAGCACGTGCGCCTGCGGGAATGCCGCCAGATGTTCACCGAGACGCACCAGATCGCGACCTGAGGCATGCACGGCACTGCTCAGATAAGCACTTGCCTGAGAACCAAACTGTTTTTCTACGTTGTCATGATGGGAGTGTGTTGTTGTCATCGTACTGTCCTTTGTTGGTTAAAAATAAAAGGGCAGCACCCGCGCAGGTCTGCCCCACGGCAGACCTGACACACCATTATTTATCAGGTTTGCCGGGACTGAATTCAACTAGTAGAGGGTTGTGATCCGAGGCGCGCGTCACCAGAACAGAGGCATCGTGCACGCTCAAACCGCGATAGAAGACAAAGTCGAGAGGACGACCGAACGCTTTTTTGCGCTGGTCATCGCTGAAGCGAACTTCACGCAGCGACATTTCACGCGCAAATCGATACAGCGCATTCATGCGCGGGCGGCTCCAGGCATTGAAATCGCCGGCCATGATGATGGGTCCGCTGTGATGCGCAATCTGATCGCCAATTGGAAGTAACTGCTTACTATACACATCCACGCCGAGGCTAAAGTTTACTGCGTGGATATTGACGACCATCAGCATACGAGTATCCGGCAGCGGATAGACCGTCACCAGCGCTGATTTTGCCAGACGCAGGATAGGTTCGCGCTCGCGGAGCGGGCAACAGTAGACCGGATGGGCAGCAGAAAGCGTCATCACGCCAGAGGGATGCTGCGGCAGGACAAATGCTGGCACCTGGTCGGCGGCAAGGTAGTTTGTGGTGGCAAACCGGACCAGTTCAGGGGTGGTTTGCGCCTCCTGGAGCAGAACCAGATGGGCATCTTTTCCAAAATTTTTGAGTACCGATAACCATTCCGCGCGCTGCTGCTTGAAGATATTCCACACCAGTACCCGAATTTTTTCATCGCTACTTAACGGTGTGCCGGCGGGTAATGCCTGGCTTATGCTCGCAAACGACCCCGGAGGTAAGATCCTCTCCGCGGGCATTCCGGCAACATAACGCATGGCATAGGTATTTTTTCGCACTTTTGGAAACAGCCCCTGTAACATGAACCAGCCCGGAAAACGGACTGGTTCTAATGTTATAGGGACTTTAGGTCACACTTTCAACGCAATTTCTGAGAAACCGTTTTCCAGTTTTGTAAGCAAGCACTTACTGATGTTATCCGAGCGCTACGCGGGCTGGCTTATCGAGACGTCCACTCAGGCCAATCAGCAGAAACGCCACCAGGACAATCACCGCGCCGATCCATGGGGTCTGGGTTAATCCGAAGTGTTCGACGGTTTGTCCACCAATGATGGAGCCCAGCGCGATACCGATATTGAAAGCAGCAATATTCAGACCGGAAGCCACATCGACCGCATTTGGCGTATAAAGCTCGGCTTTTTGTACAACGTAGACCTGGAGCCCGGGCACATTACCAAAGGCAAAGATCCCCATGACCAGCACTGTTACCAGCGCGGCGTAGTGTATCGAAGCGGTGAACTGGAAAATCATCAGCAGGACAACCAGCGCGGCAAAGATGAATTTCAGCGCCGGTACCGCACCATGCTTATCCGCAAGTTTTCCGCCCCAGATATTGCCAATAGCAACGGAAATACCATACCCCAGCAAAATCCAGCTTACGGCATTCGGAGAGAAGCCCGCCAGGTCCTGCATCATCGGAGCCAGGAAAGTGAAGGCGGTGAATACGCCACCATAACCCAGGGCAGTGACCGCATAGATAATCAGCAAACGCGGATGAGTGAGTACCTTCAGCTGATCGCTCAGGCTGGCGCTCGCGCGGCCTGGAATATTCGACGGTACCAGTAGCAGGCTAGCCACGAGGGCAATAACACCCAGTAAGGAGACGGCCAGAAACGTTTCGCGCCAGCCAAAGTGCTGCCCGATAAACGTTCCCAACGGCACCCCCGTCACAAGGGCGACGGTCAATCCACCGAACATAATTGCGATAGCTGAAGCTGCTTTCTCTTTGGGTACCAGACTGGTTGCGATGGTGGAACCAATCGAGAAGAACACGCCGTGCGCCAGTCCAGTCAGCAGGCGGGCAATCACGAGGGTGGTATAGTCCGGTGCCTGCCAGGCCAGAATATTGCCAGCGGTGAACAACACCATCAGCGCAACTAACAGTTGCTTACGCGGAAAACGTCCGGTCAGGGCCGTCAGCACCGGTGCGCCAACGGCGACGCCCAGAGCGTAGATGGACACCAGCAACCCGGCAGAGGGCAGCGAGATGGCAAGCTGGTTAGCAATGGTGGGAACGAGCCCCACAATAACAAATTCGGTCGTGCCAATTGCAAAGGCACTGATCGTCAGGGCAAGTAGCGCCAGTGGCATAAAATACTCCGTATCATCAGGATTAAGATGACAGGCAGTATGCGCCAGTGCTTAAATAACAAAAATGGTCAAAATATCAATAGAATTTTGCAGGTGGTGCAACAATGAAAGCAACATTCGAAGAGCTGACAATCTTTGTCGCCGTCGTTGAAAGCGGCAGCTTTAGCCGCGCAGCCGAACAGCTGGGACAGGCTAACTCGGCCATCAGCCGCTCGGTGAAAAAGCTGGAGATGAAGCTTGGGGTGAGCCTGCTCAACCGAACGACGCGACAGCTGAGCCTGACGGAAGAAGGAGAACGTTATTTCCGCCGCGTGCAGTCGGTGCTGCAGGAGATGGCCGCAGCGGAGACGGAGATTATGGAAAGCCGTAGTACGCCGCGCGGGTTGCTGCGCATTGATGCGGCCACGCCGGTCGTGCTTCACTTTCTGATGCCGCTGATCAAACCTTTCCGCGAACGTTATCCGGAAATGACGCTCTCTCTGGTCTCCTCAGAAACGTTTATCAACCTCATTGAGCGGAAAGTGGATGTGGCAATCAGGGCGGGAACATTGACGGATTCCAGCCTACGCGCCCGGCCGCTGTTTGCCAGCTACCGCAAAATTATCGCGTCGCCACAGTATATTGCTGAGCATGGTAAACCGGAGACGGTAGAAGAGTTAAAGCATCACCTGTGCCTGGGCTTTACGGAACCTGTGTCTCTGAATACCTGGCCTGTTGCCTGTCATGACGGCCAGCTTCATGAAATTACCTGCGGATTATCGTCTAACAGCGGAGAGACGCTGAAACAGCTATGTCTGGAAGGGAACGGTATCGCCTGTTTATCAGACTATATGATTGATAAGGAGATAGCGCGGGGTGAACTGGTGGAGCTAATGGCCGACAAACGTCTGCCGGTCGAGATGCCTTTCAGCGCGGTGTATTACAGCGACAGAGCAGTAAGCACGCGCATACGCGCTTTTATCGACTTCCTGAGTGAACATATAAAAACAGCTCCCGGAGGAGCTGTGTGAGGGTTCAGGGTACAGAGGGAGACTCTTATTAATCCCAGTTCGGCGCTAAACCTTCCGGGCTCACCAGGCGATCGTTGCATTCCAGCGCTGCGATCGCTTTTTTATCCTCTTCATCCAGCTGGAGATCCAGCGCTAACAGGTTGCTGGCCAGGTTTTCGCGCTTGGTTGAGGACGGGATCACGGCATAACCTTCACCCATTGCCCATGCCAGAATGACCTGCGCAGCAGTCGCGTTATGTTTCTCAGCGATACGCGTAATCACTTCATCTTTCAGTGCCTTACCATAGGCCAGCGTCATGTATGAGGTGATGTGGATGCCGTGCTGTTTTGCCCATTCCACGACTTTACGGTTTTGCAGATAAGGTGACAGTTCAATCTGGTTGGTCGCAATATCTTCTGCACCTACAGCGGCAATGGCTTTTTCCATCAGCGGAATGGTGAAGTTGGAGATACCAATTTCACGGGTCAGCCCCTGCTTTTTCGCTTCAAGAAGTGCCTGCATGAACTCTTCCACAGATACGGCATCGTTTGGTGATGGCCAGTGGATCAGCGTCAGATCGACATAGTCGGTGCGTAATTTTTCCAGGCTCTCTTTCAGGCTCGGCATCAGCTTTTCTTTGCTGAGGTTTTCAATCCAGATTTTGGTGGTGATGAACAGTTCGTTACGCGGTACACCACTCTCTTCGAGAGCTTGTCCAACGGCAGCTTCGTTTTCATAGATCTGTGCCGTATCAATTGCGCGATAGCCCAGTTCAAGAGCGGTTTTAACAGATGCAATAACAACGTCGTCTTTCAGGCGGAAAGTGCCCAGACCAAATGCAGGGAGAGTCATAATATTCCTCAATCGTTATGTTCGTAAACTGAGGAGGATTATCGCTGGCGCTGTTATAGAGAAAAAGATCGCAAAACGCAGAGGATTTTTGCTAATTTCGCAATAATGAAAAGGCAGACAAGAAAAAAGCCCTGAGCGTTAACTCAGGGCTTTTAATAAGTGGCGGAACGGACGGGACTCGAACCCGCGACCCCCTGCGTGACAGGCAGGTATTCTAACCGACTGAACTACCGCTCCACCGAAGACTGCTTGTAACCACCGGATTTATG